>CAZSYL010000024.1:0-30576 GCA_964610745.1 uncultured Acidimicrobiales bacterium | reverse complement strand
CGGAAGTCTCGGCCAAACCGCTGACAGCACGAACCAACAACGAGGGGATCCGAGCAGAAGTCTCGGCCAAACCGCTGACAGCACGAACCAACAACGAGGGGATCCGAGCGGAAGTCTCGGCGAAATAATGAAGCCTGTACACATTGTCCAAGGGACCGCCGTTCCGCTCGATCGCAGCGACGTCGATACCGACCAGATCATTCCTTCGGATTGGCTCAAGCGCGTCGAGCGTACGGGCTTTGACAAGGGTCTTTTTTCTGAGTGGCGAGACGACCCTGACTTCGTGATGAATCAAGAGCAGTATGCCGGGGCGAACATTCTCGTCGCCGGACCCAACTTCGGCACTGGTTCGAGCCGCGAGCATGCCGTCTGGGCGATCCAGCAGTACGGGTTCGACGCGGTGATCTCACCGCTATTCGGCCCGATCTTTCGCAACAACTCGACCAAGAACGGCCTCGTGGCTGTCGAAGCTAGCCCCGACGTGTGCGATCGACTTATCGCAGCGATTCAGCAGGACCCAACGATCGAGCTGGTCATCGATGTCGAACGTCGGACCCTCGAGGTTCCTGCACTCGATATCGACGTCTCCTTCGAGCTGAGCGATGCGGTTCAGCATCGCTTTCTGAACGGCCTCGACGATATTGGCCTGACACTTCAGGTAGGCGATGCCATCGACACATTCGAGTCAGCTCGACCATCCTTTAAGCCCACGACCGCTTAGCTCGTTGCAAACCTGAAAACGTTGTGCAACTAACTGCGCGGTAACCACCAGTTCTCTTCAATTCGCTGGCATCCTCTCAGGGTGACAATTGCGCCCCAAGCCCCTCGCGATGTACCCACAACTGCAGAAGTGAAGGCTGCGATCCCCGCTCAGTGTTTTGAGCGGAAGCTCTCGAAGTCCATTCCATATGCAGCGCTCTCCGTCTCACTAACCATTGCTCTCGGCATTCTCGCCTGGCTCTTCATACCCCTCACGTTGGCGTGGATTCCCGTGTGGCTTTTGTATGCCTACGTGAACGGAACCGTGGCCGTTGGTGTGTGGGTCGTTGCTCACGAGTGTGGTCACCGCGCCTTTGCGCCGACGGTCAGAGTGCAAGACGTTGTTGGATATGTCCTTCATTCGGCGCTCCTTGTCCCGTATTTTTCGTGGCAGCGCAGTCACGCCATCCATCACGGAAAAACCAACCATCTGACCGAGGGTGAAACGCACGTCCCGAAACGCGTTGAGACGAAACGAGCGACTCGCGCCGCTAACGCTCGGCGCCGTTTCGGCGCGAAGACCCACGGTGCATTCACCGTGGTGAGTCGCTTGGGTATTGGTTGGCCCAGTTACCTGCTCATCGGTGCAACCGGTGGCGACGAGCGGGGCATCACCAACCACTTTTGGCCTTCGAAGCCGTTCAGCCAGGCCCTATTTCCCGATCGGTGGAAGGCCAAAGTGAAGTGGAGTTCGGTGGGCGTTCTTGTCACGGTCGCGATCCTCATCGCTTGGGCGATCGTCGCTAGTCCATGGCAGGTCCTCGCCCTGTATGTCGGGCCCTATGTCGTCGTGAACGGCTGGCTTGTCACGTACACGTGGCTACAGCACACCGACGCAGACATCCCCCACTACGGAGAAGACGAATGGTCTTTCGTCCGTGGCGCATTCTGTTCGGTCGATCGTCCGTATGGTCCAATCGTCGACTTTCTCCATCACCGAATCGGCACTACCCACGTCGCCCACCATCTCGACGCAAAGATCCCGCACTATCACGCAGCCGAGGCCACCGCCGCAATCAAGGCGGCCTTCCCCGACCTCTATCGCTACAACCCAACGCCGATCCGAAAGGCGTTGTGGGATGTGGCCAAGAACTGCCACGTCGTCGAGCCAACCAACGATGGGTGGCAGTTCATTACCGCCGATAAAAGCAAGGCCGGCCACGCCCGGTCCGAGCGCCTCGGACGAGCTGCCTGACAACAGCGCCAAGCAGCTAGCGGCTACTCGTCCTCTGACTCGTCGTCTGATGCAGGTACGAAGTCCAGGCTGGCCGAATTCATGCAGTAGCGAGCATTGGTAGGAGTCGAGCGGTCGGTGAAGACATGCCCGAGGTGTGCGCCGCAATTTGCGCAGACATTCTCCGTGCGCTTGATGATGAGCTTGCGATCACTGCGGTTCTCGATCTTGTCGGGAGACACCGGAGCAAAAAAGCTCGGCCATCCCGTGCCGCTGTCGTACTTCGCATTGCTCGAAAAGAGGTGTTCGCCACACACGACGCAGTTGTAATCGCCCACTTCTTTGTGGTCGTGGTACGCGTTCTGATACGGCCGCTCTGTTCCACCCTTCTGGGTGACGTGGTACTGCTCTTTGGTGAGCCGCTCACGCAACTCAGCGTCGGTGTACTTAGTGCTTTTCATAAAAGGGGAAACCGGAGGTTTGTCGTGCTTGTTCCGGACGCTGCGTAGTTTCTTCGGTGTTACGCAGAGGGGCTATTCGCGCTCGATGCTGACAGCCTCGCCAATATCAACGACCAGATCAGCTGGTGGGGCCACCTCGACGACCGTGTTGATCGACTTTGGAGCGGGGGCGCCGTTCCCGTTGAACAGCGTGACGATCACAAAGATTGCGCAGAGCGCCACAATCGCAAGGCCGCTGATCACGTCGAGGCCAATACGGTCACTGAACTTGCGCCGGTTGACGAGATTGTCGACGCTCACTTCCTTTCGAAGCGCAGCGATCTGTGTTTCTGATGTGTCGTCCGATATTGGATCAATCCGGAGGGTAAGGTCCGGCGCGAGGTTGACCTCACGCAACACCTTCTCGTCGGGAATAACCTCGATATCAGGCCCGATCGCAAGATCATCGACCTCATCTTGATTCTCCAGCCGGAAGCGTGACGCCTCGTTTTCTGACATTTGGATAACCGTGCTTTCTTTACGAACCCAACCTGGCTCGGTGCTTAGCTCTGACTTCGACCGAAATCAGCCTCGACATAGGTAAAGGTCGCCTTCACCCCAAATTCGGTGGCCGCCGCGGCGACCTCGTGTTCTAGCCTTCGGCGGCGGTCAGGTTTGTTGCTGCCCGTTCGAACAAGGAGGCGAGGGCTTCACGATCGACGTTGCGTTCACGGAGGTCCGCATCGACCGATTCGATTCGGTCGGTGAGCTCACCACGCGTCGTCATGAGGTGCTTGCGAGCCTCGGTGGATCGACGGTCGAACTCGGTCCGCAGGTCGATCTGTGCGTCACGGCGAGCCTTGGCTTCCTCGTCGATTCGCGTCACCAGGTTGGTTGCCACCGACGTCCGGACCTCTACCTCATCGGTCAAGCGAGCTTCGAGTTCGTTGAACCGCTGGTCGACTTGGTCCTGGAGCTCCTGTATTGCCTGGAGAAGCTGTTCCTCAACCCGATCGATTCGATCAAGAGTCTGCCGGGCGTGCTTGCCAAACAACAGGTTTCGGATCTGTCCAAGTTCATCGTCTCCGAAATCGGACGCTGCTGTTCCCGGCAAGTTGATCTCCAACACGGCGTTCGTCTCTTCTTCTGAGCTGCTCATCTGTTCCTCTTCGCAGGTGGTGATAGGCCATTCGACCTACGTCGCTTCTCTGCTGATCGGCGTTGGCTGCCCGAGGTTGAGTTTTTGGGTCGAGGATTTATTGCGCCATTAGTCGCGAGATACCCTCAATCGGGTAGAGCGCCCAAGAAACTTTCCGTTGAACTGAAATCCACGAACGAACCGCCGACAGCCAAAACATGTCCGGTAATTCGATGCTTCGCCATCTGGTTGAGCTGGCCTGCAGTGCCACAGGCGCTGACACAGCCGAGCTCGTTATCCTCGGCGACCCCGAGTTTCGCCTTCACGCCGGTACCGGCAACGTCGGCGGTCACCCATCGTGGGCGGACAGCGTCCAGATCGGCGACACCGACACGGCCCACATCGAAGGCGCAGCGACAGAAGCACATGGACTGATCGCCGTCCCAATCACCGGTCCGTCTGCTGAGTCCGGGTGGCTCGCGGTCGCCAACAACAGCAAAGTTGACCTCGCCGCCAGCTCGGTTGAGAGTCTTGGCCGGGTCGCGACGTTGATCGAAGAGCGACTCGATCGGACAGTCGAACGGATCCGCCTAGATCAGCTCGGATCTGTGTTGCGGGCGAACCAAGAGGAGCTCAAGGTTGCCCGAGATCAGCTCGCAGCCACAAACACCGACCTTGAACAGTTCGCATACATCGCGGCACACGAATTGGTCTCGCCACTTCGTTCGGTCGCCATCTATGCCGAAGTACTCGAGCGCTTGATCCCTCAAGACGACTCCGACACTGCTGACCAGGCGCGTCGCTGCGCCGACGCGATCCGATCTGGAGTTACGACGATGAACCAGCAGGTCCAGTACCTGTTGGAGTTCTCAAGAACTCAGGGCACTGCATCGTCTACAGAACCGGTCGACGTCGGTGACGTGGTTCATTCAGCGCTCGATACCCTCGCTGACTCCCTGGAAGAGGCGAACGCTGTCATCACCGTCGAAGAAATGCCTACCGTGATTGCCCGCGAGGTTCCTCTACAGAGTGTCTTTGCCAACCTGATCAAGAACGCTGTGACCTACCGACATCCCGATCGCCAACTCAAGTTGACGATCTCTTCGGAGACCGAGGATGGAAATTGTCGCATTTCGATTGCCGACAACGGTGTCGGAATTGATGCCGAGGACCGCTCACGGGTGTTTCAACTCTTTGAGCGGGCGTCCACGGATGCGCCCGGGACAGGTATCGGGCTCGCGCTAAGCCGCCGAATTGTCGAGGCGTACGGCGGCGAGATCGGTATCGAGGAAGACTCGCCCGTCGGGTCGACCTTCTGGCTTGAGCTGCCCGCCGCTGCCTAGGAGAAAGGCCCGCAGGACAGGTCAGACGAGCGAGTTCGCGATCGTCAGAAACAACTCCTCAACGCCTGCGCCGGTCTTCGCCGAAGTTGCACGATGATCGCGACCATTCAATCGAGCCTCAACCTCGGCCTCATCAAAGTCGAGGTCGGCCTTGTTTGCCACGTAGATCACCTTCGCTTCGGGTGACCCGACGACCAAACGTTCGCTCAAGCCCAGTGCAACTGGAATGGTGTCTGGTCTCGCGCCATCAAAGACCACCAGTCCAGCAGCGGCGCCGGACAAGTAGTTCGCTGGCACGTCAAGGCCATCGGTCTCGCCGTGCATATCCCAAATGAGGAGTGCAACCGATCCAGCGTCAAGCTCCACCGTTTTGCGGTCAACCTTCACTCCAAGAGTCGACTTGCTGTGCTCTGAGAAGATGCTGTGAACGTACTGCTTGACCAGGCTGGTCTTGCCCACCCCAGGGGCGCCCAGGAGCACTACCTTGGCCCGTCGAATTCCGGAAGTGTCGGACTTGAGAACGGCCAAGGGATCCTCGCCTCAACTACAGCATCAAACTATCGCCGCCACTATCAGTAGAACAACAAGCGTAGCAACGACCACAAATCCAAAGAGTGACCATGGCGACGTTTGTGTGCCGCCTGCGACTGCACCGCTGTGTAGATCGCCCAACGAATCCGACACGCCCTCGAATGGTTCGAGGCTGCCATCGAACGCGGCAAGTTCCTTGCCATGGCTGAGATGTACTGCTTCGAGCGTCGCTGCAGCTCCATCTCGATACTCCTGAGTGGGAATTCCTCGAATAACCGAAGCGAGAACAGCGTGCGGTCCAGTCTCGACGAGCAGCGACAAGTCGCCGACCCGAAGGTCCTGTAGTCCGTCATCGGAGGAGGCTTCAAACGCCTCCTGGACGAACGTCGTAAGGGCGTCGATCATGCCAGACACGACATCTGCGTCGTCGAGGCTCCTTTCGTCGGTGGCGGTCGAAGCGAGCATCAAACCAGTCGTGCGTTCGATAAGGATGATCTGCTCAACGCTAAACGCCTTCCCCGACTGATCCTTGTCGAGAGAAAACAGTGCGGCGACGCTCTTGCGAATCGCGGGGCCAATAACCGGGTACAACGCGTCAGCGAGCATCGAGCCATCGGTTCGAGCCGACGAGAACACCGCGTGTTCGATTTCGGGTTGCAGAGCCTGACCAAGTTCCCCGGCCCCATGGCGCGATCCTCGAACCACGTCGAGCAATACCTCGTCCACCGCTTCGGTGCGTCCAGTGGTGTCGATCATCAGGCGTTCGAGTTGCTCCAGGCGCGAGGTCAGGATGGCAATCTCGCCCTGCTGGCGTTCCAATTGCTCGCGTTGTTGGGCGATCAGGTCGCGATCAGGACGGAGCAACACCGTGCGAAGGTCATTGAGGTCTTGGCCGTTCTCGGCAACTAGATCGATCGTCTTTGGTGCAGGAGTGGATGGGTTGATCATGTGGACAGTCGTGGCTCAGGTAGGTGGGACGAGAACGCCCATGCGGGTTGCCGTTGCGATTGCTTCGCCCAGCGAACCAACGGACAGCTTCCGATAGATGGACTTGATGCGGCCGCGAACCGTGTGCACAGAGAGATGCAACAGTTCGGAAATCTCGTTTGGCGCCGCCCCGGTGTTGAGTGCTTCGAGCACTTCGAGCTCGGCGCCGGTAAGGCCGCCGTCGAGGGTGGGGCACGGCGTTGATTCTGTGGTCCGCCCTGCGATTATGGACCGCATCTCGATCACGATGTTCTGAATCGAGGTGTCTTTGGAAATTGCGGTCACGTCGCAGAGGTCGGCGACCTCGCGCTGCACCTTTGGGGCCAAAAACCCGGTCAAGACAAGGACAGGAGCTGTGAACCCGCCATCGCGAAGATCAGCGGCGATCTTTGTGCCCGTCTCACTGTTGGGAAGGCGGTAGTCGGTGATAACGAGATCAGGAGAGTGTTTCCGACAAAGGTCGACTCCGTCTGGAGCGTTTGTGGCTCGGCCGACCAGTTTCAGGTCCTCGGTCAATGAGAGGGCGAGTCCGAAAGCATCGACGAACGAGACTTGATCGTCGATCATGACGATTCGATCTGGATTTGTCTTCATGGGTTCCCCGTCGGCAGAGGGTCAGAGAAGTTGAGCAGTCCCTCTTTTTCGCTCGTCGTGGATGTACGTGAGATCAGCCCGAGGTCGTCACGCTGATGCTCTGGCTCGCCGTGTTGCCATTGCCGAGGCCCTGGCCGTTCGCCTCGACGGTTACCGTGATGACATATGAGCTGTTTGGCTTCAGTGCTGGGGTCCAGAATCCGGGGACGCCGAGATGGCGAGTCGTACACCCATCGGGTTGTCCAGAATTCGAGCCCACGATCGTACCGTTTGCATCGCGAATGATGAACGAGCCGTTGGCGCACACGTTCGACTCATAGTTGACCTGAAAACGAGTGCTCTCCACGCTCGCCACACGAAGATTCTGCACGACCACCTGCGCGACCGCAGGCGCTGCGTTACCCCCCGACGTACGGAATGCTACCGGTGTGGAGGTGACCGATGGACTTCCGTTCAACGTGACCTGCACGCTGTAGTCCGTTCCGGGCGTCAAACCAGCGACGGTGACGCCCTCGAGGACCCCAGCGGCGGCGGTGCCGGTTTGCGTCGAAGCGACCGTTCCGCCCGATCGAACCGTGACGGTGTATCCGGTCGCTGCGCTCGTCGTGAAACGAAAGCGCACGCTGGTGTCGCCAATGTCACCAATGTCGATACGTTCTTCAAACTGCAACGGCTCGTTCTGGATAGCGACGGTTGTGGTCGTCGTCGTAGTTGTAGCTGGTGGGTCTACGACCGGGGACGGTATGTCTGGTGTAACGGGAGCCAGCCTTGGTGTATTGGGCGCAGAGGAGGGCGTGGTCGGTGAGTTAGCGCCTCCCGTCGGAGAAATGACCACCGGTGTGACCGGGTTGCTTTGCGGGTTGCCCGTGACCGTTCCGAGCACCTCGGGCTCAGCCGCGTTGGACTGGTCAGGGCTCGCCGGCGACTCCCCAGACTCATCTCCGGCGATCGATTCATCGCTCCCCGTTGTCGAAATCGCTCCTGAAATCTCAACAGCCCCGCTCGTTCCATCGGTTGCCCCGACGGCATCGTCGCTGCGTGCTTCGGGATCATTGCCTGCTTCGGGGCCGTTGGTTGATTCTGGACCAGAGGCGCTATCACCATCACTCTTGAATGGAACTCCGTCGTCGCTCGTGACGGTGTTGCCTCCAAGCTCATCGGTGCTCTCAGCCGTCGCAACACTGGCGCTCGTAATCTCATCGAGCGCGAGCTCTTGATCGTTCGACACATCGACGGCGCCGAGCCCATTCCAGGCCGTTGCCGTAATCGCACCAGCAACGCCAACAACGACGAACACGATCGCCGCCGCCACCCAGACAGCAAACAGCCGATCTGACTCTTCGCTCTCTTCGGCTTCGGTCACGGCTTCGTTTGCTGCCTTGTCGAGCAAGAGCAGCTCGCCGTCCCCGGCGAGGTCGGCACCTGCACCGCCGACGATCTCGGCGACTGGTTGACCCACAGGTTCCGGTGGAGCAGAAACAACTTCGCCGCCCAGTCCGCCATGGACTTGGACCGCTCCCTGATCTGCCTGTGACGCCGCGGCCTCTCCTGCAACCACCCGAAACGGGACGATGGGGTCGAATGCGGGGAGGCTGTCATCCGCGAGAATTTCCGCGATCAGGTCGCGAAGATTGGCTGCGCTTTTGGGGCGCTCATCTATGGACTTCGACAGTGTTCGCGAAACCAAATCGACGACGACCGGTGGTGCAAAATCAGCCAACCGGTGCGTTGGGACGTCTTCGTTGAGCACCGCCATAAACATCGCCGCGGGAGTCATACCCTCTTCGAGCACGAACGGCGCCTCACCCGCGAGGAGCGCATACGTGAGGCCACCGAGGCCATACACGTCGGTCTGTTCCGAGGGCTTTGCTCCATCGAGTCGTTCGGGTGGCGTGTAGGCGGGTGTCATCATCTGGGCCGACATCGACGCCGTGGCTCCGACGGCCTCAGAGATGCCGAAATCAGCAAGGAACGGTTCTCCGTCCTCATCGAGCAGCACGTTCGCGGGCTTTACGTCGAGATGCAGAATTCGTCGACCGTGAGCTTGCGCAACTGCGTCGGCGACCTTTTCGACCAGCTCGAGCGCTTCACGCCACGGTACCGGCCCTGACGAGACGCGCTGTTGCAGCGAGCCGCCAGAAAACAGGGGCATCACGATGTAGGGGTCACCGGTCTCGGTGATCCCCGATTCGAGAACCGGGGCAACGTGGTCGAGAGACTCGAGCGTGCCCATCGCGTTTCGTTCGCGCTCGAACCGACGCCGGACGGTGTCGTCGCCACCGCCACGTAGGACCTTCACTGCAACAAACTCGTCGGTGTCATTGCGATGAGCCCGATAGACGTGCGCATTGCCTCCCGCTCCCACGAGCGAAAAGTCGTCGTAGCCCTGGATATCCAATGGAGATACTCCCAACGTCTATCCCCGCCTCAACAACCGCCCCGCCCAGAGTATGGATCAAATCGGTCCACAATTGCCATTGCAGGGGCCGCAGAGGAGCGGGGACCGCGCCCCACAGGAATGGCGCGCCTCACAGGAATAGTCGGCTACAGCCCTGTTATGAACTGCTCGGTCGCTTCAAGGACCGCAACCATTGTTTCGGCTGCACGGAAGCCATGTCCTTCGCCTTGGTACAAGTGATACGTAACCGGGACGCCGCTTGCCTGAAGCGCTTCAACAATCATTTCCGCCTGGCTCGGTGGAACGACTTTGTCCTCAGCTCCCTGCAGAATCAACATCGGAACTGAAATCTCATCGGGGTACGACATGGGTGAGCGATCGATGTACACCGATTCTTCTTCAGGCCACGCACCGACGAGCCCATCGAGGTAGCGCGCTTCGAACTTGTGTGTATCTGTTGCTAATGCGCGCAGGTCAGTCACCCCGTAGCGGCTGACCCCGCCGCTGAAGACATCGTGTTTGGCAACGGCATTCAAAACGGTCAGTCCCCCGGCGCTGCCACCCTGGATGATCATTGCGTCCGGATCGACGCGTCCAGAATCCGACAGATACCGCGCTGCGGCAACACAATCGACGACGTCGGCGATCCCCCACTGCCCGCGGAGCTCGTTTCGATATACGCGCCCATAGAGCGTCGACCCGCGGTAGTCGACCGCAGCGACAGCAATTCCGCGACTCGTCCAGTAGCGGATCCCGAGGTCGAGCTGACGACGTGCGGCCGCCGTCGGCCCACCGTGCACCAGGACGAGCAAGGGCGGGAGACTATCGAGCTGCTGACCGTCGGCGAGGGCGGGCTCATAGAACAGCGCATGAGCAGTCGTGCCGGGTGCTAGCGCTGCATCGGTGCTGGTGCAGTCGAACGTGATCAACTGCGGGTCAGGGAACAGTGCCGGGTCGAGACCAAGGTCGACCTCCGGCGAGATCTGCGTAGCGCTGACTCCGTCGTGGATCCACACCGCCAATGGCTCGCTGTGTGAACCGCCAATGTAGGCGACCCGACCGCCCGGTAGCGCCCGGATCGAGCTGACTACGGTGTGACGATCCTCCACAAAGCCATTGGGAAATCCAATCGTGGCCCCCTTGGCCGTGCTGGCGACAACCACAACCCCGTCGGTTGTTTCGCACCACTGGGATAGGCCAAAGACCCACCCGGGAGTGGCGATCTCGAACTCTCCCTCAATGACGGGGTTGACCGCACCTGTCTCGACGTCAACCTCGAATAGGTTCCACCAGTTCGAGCGATCGCTGACGGCGAAGAGCCGACCGTCGGATGTCCAGTCGGCAAGCACGATCGACTCGGGATCCCCAGAAGTAGCGCCGATTCGTCGACTGATTGGCTCGGGATCTCCGTCCATCCACTGAGGCTCGATGAGTACGAGTTCGGTTTCGTCCCAGGGCATGTTGGGGTTGTTCCAGGCCACGCACACCAGCTGACCTCCGAGCCCGAAGCGCGGCGACGAGACGAAATCATACGCGTCCAGAAGCACGAGCTCGACTCCCTGTCCGTCGGTGCTCACAGCGACGATTTCATTCAACACTGGATTGTCCGCGGGGCCGTCATGGCGCTCTCGGACCGCAACGAACCACTGGCCATCGGGACTGAAGCGCCCGTCGGCGTAGCGGTATCCAGCGGACGTCAATTGTGTCTCACTCCCAGACTCGACGTTCCGGAGGAACAACTCGCCTGCCCGGGAGAGATCGGAGTAGCAGAGCCTGCCGTTCGCCACCCACCATGCACCTCCGCCATACTCGTGCACTCGCGTCCGCACGTTGGTCGCGGTCGGTGTCACTTCGACAACTCCCCCACCGTCGGGGGTCTTCGTCGTGGAATCTGGTCGCCAGCGCATAACCGCCACACGGCCTTGCTCGCTTGGGCGCGACTCGGTCCAATAAACGTCATGGCCGTCGGCGATGACCTCGGAAATGGCACCCGCGCCTTCGACGAGAAGTTCCGCGGTGATTGGAGAACTGATCATGGCCCGACTCTAACCAGAACGCCTCCGTGGGGCCGCGAGGCCCGATGAATCAAGCGAGGAAGTCGACGATGCGCTGCACACCTTCTGCGAGGTCATCGTCGCCGAGAGCAAAGGAGAGGCGAGCCGCGCCGCCCATGCCAAACGCTTCACCGGGGACGATCGCGACCTTTGCCTCTTCGAGAAGTGCGGCTGCGAGATCGAGTGTCGAATCGATTTGGTGACCGCTGATCTCACGCCCGAGAATTCCCTCGAAGCTCGGGTAGGCATAAAACGCGCCCTGCGGCTCGGCGACCTTGACACCGTCGATCGTCGACAACATCGAGAACATCGTCATGCGACGACGATCGAAGGCCTCGCGCATTTCTGCAACTGCATCGAGAGGTCCGGTCAAAGCCGCCAGCGCTGCTCGCTGTGCAACGTTGTTCACGTTGCTGGTGAAGTGACTCTGCAGGTTGGTAGCGGCTTTGATCACGTCGGTTGGAGCGACCATCCACCCAACCCGCCAACCGGTCATGGCGTAGGTCTTAGCGACGCCGTTGACGATGATGCACTTATCGGCCAACTCGGGCACGAGCGTCGCGATCGAATGGTGTTCGTTGTCGCCATAGACGAGGTGCTCGTAGATCTCGTCGGTGACGACCCAGATGTCGTGTTCGACGGCCCAGCGGCCGATGGCTTCGATCTCGTCACGGTCATACATTGCACCGGTTGGGTTCGACGGTGACACAAACAGCAGTGCCTTGGTCTTGGGTGTCCGGGCCGCTTCGAGTTGTTCGATCGATGCCTTGAAGTCGCTTTCGACAGTGGTGAGCACCGGCACGTGGCGCGCACCTGTCAACGCGATCGCCTCGGGATACGTCGTCCAGTATGGCGCTGGAACAATGACCTCATCACCGGGGTCACAGATGGTCGCGAAGGTATTGGCGACCGCCTGCTTGCCGCCGTTGGTCACCAGAACATTGCCCGCTTCACAGGAAAAGCCCGAGTCTCGCAGTGTCTTTGCTGCAATGGCCTCGCGCAGCACCGGCAATCCGCTCGACGGTGTGTACTTATGGTTCACAGGATCCGCGGATGCGGCGATCGCGGCGTCGACAACCGCCTGCGGTGTCGGGAAGTCAGGTTCGCCAGCACCAAAGCCAATAACCGGCTCGCCCGCAGCCTTCAAAGCCTTGGCTTTGGCCGTGATCGCGAGCGTCGCTGATTCTTGAATTGCGCCGATTCGATCCGAGATACGAGCACCCATGGAGACTCCAGAACTAGTGAGAGAAGCGTGTTACAAACGTTCCTGCGCGCACTGTTTCAATCGCGCAGTTTCACTGCGAAGATATCGGGATGGAGACAATCCCAGACATCACTATTCCCGCCTCTCTACTCCCCGCCGATGGGCGATTCGGATCCGGCCCCTCCAAGGTCCGTTCCGAAGCCGTCGCAGCCCTGGCGGCGGACGCGGACAACTTCCTGGGAACGAGTCATCGACAGGACACGGTGAAGTTAGCCGTGGCGGCTCTGCGCAACGGTCTCATGGAAATGTTCGATGCGCCCGATGGTTACGAGATTCTTCTCGGAAACGGTGGAGCCACCCTCTTTTGGGATGCTGCGACGTTCGGCCTGATCCGCGATCGCGGCCAGTTTTTGGTCTCAGGTGAGTTCTCGAGCAAGTTTGCAAAAGCAGCGACGCTTGCACCACATCTCGGCGAACAACAGCTCATCGAGAGCGACCCGGGAACCGCTCCGAGCATCGAGGTAAACCCCGACGTTGATGTGTATTGCTATCCGCATAACGAGACCTCGACCGGTGTGTCCTTCCCGGTCGAACGTCCCGATGCCGACGGCCTTGTGCTCGTCGACGCAACGTCGGCAGCTGGCGGGCTGCGTTTCGATGCCGCCAACACCGACGCCTACTACTTTGCACCCCAGAAGTGCTTTAGCTCCGACGGTGGACTTTGGATCGCGCTCTGCTCACCGGCTGCGACCGCGCGCATCGACGAATTAGCCGCGACGGACCGCTGGGTACCGGAGATTCTGAACCTCAAGACCGCAATGGACAACAGCCGCAAGGACCAGACCTACAACACCCCGGCGCTTGCCACGATCTATCTCACGCTCAAGTACACCGAGTGGGTGAACGAGAACGGCGGCCTTGAGTTTGCCGCTGGACGCTCCGATCGGTCGGCCTCAACCATGTACGGCTGGGCAGAGGCATCCGACTACGCCACTCCCTTCGTGACCAACGAGGCAAACCAGAGCCATGTCGTCGCCACGATCGACCTGGACGATGCGATCAGCGCCGACACTGTCGTGGCCGTTCTTCGAGCAAACGGCATCCTCGACACCTCCGGCTATCGCAAGCTCGGTCGCAACCAGATGCGAGTCTCGATGATGCCGAGTATCGAGCCGAGCGATATCGAGGCGCTCACCCAATCCATCGACTACGTCGTCTCAGAGCTGACCTAAGCAGCCAGTACCTGTCCTTACTGAGCGCAGTCGACGAATACTCGTACCTGATCTCTGTCACTCGCGGCGGTTCGCGTGCGCATCGTGAGCGTGTTCCCATCGATGGCGATTGAGTCACCGACGAGAATGCCCGCGTTCGGCGTCCATCCATAGTCGACACCCGCGATCTCCATCGCCGAGGTTTCCTGAATGGTCGGAGCAGTCGTCGTGAATCCGAGGACTTCCCCACCAAAGGAAATCGTGGTGTCGTTGATCTCATCGCCGGTCGGATCGAGGTGGATGAGATAGACACACACCGCTGTGCCCGCTGGAATCGTGACCGCCTCGGTATCGGCTACCGGCGTCAGGGTCGGTCCCGCCCGAGACAACTCAACATCGGCATCGAGCACCAGCTGATTCTGTTCGTTGAACACGAAACCGCCGGATTCTGACTGGAGCTCGCCCTCAGCCACCGACGTTGGCAACTGATCAGCTCCGAGGAACACAAATCCCTGTCCCACCGGCGATTGCGATGGCGGCTGGGTTGTTGTGGTCGTCGTGGTCGGCGCGGCAGTGGTCGTTGACGTTGACGTCGTGCTTGTCGTCGTCGTTGGCGCAGTGGTGGTCGGTGCGGAGGTCGTGCTCGTCGGTGGGGCAACGGTCGTTCCTACCGCTGTGGTTGGGGGGCTGGTTACGGGCGAAACCGTCGGTTGTGTCACGGGTTGGCTTGGCGCGACCCGATCAACGGTGGTTGTGGTCACGACGGTGGTCGTTGTCGACGTCGTGGTATTGATCGCGGCCTCAGGATTCACGACCACCGGGATCGGTGGGCCAGCGATCGTTGGAGGCTCGGTGGACGGAGGTGTCGATTCGACCTGATCGGATCCGCCCCGCTGATCGCCTCTGGAGACATCTGCATCATCGAGCGGCACCGTGACTGCCGTAACCGGGTCATCGAAGGCAATCGCGGATGGAGTGACTCCGGGCAAGGTGAAGGTCGCAAGCGAGAGCGTCACGACCGATGCAGCAGCCGCGACTGCAGGAGTCGTTGCAGCTGCGGCTACGACAGTGCCGACGGCCGGGATCTCGAAGATCCAACCGAGGTGGCCAAGCGAACGCTTCTTTCGCAAGCTCAACCGCAAAAACCGACGGACCATAACCGGGTCGAAGTGGGTTCCTGCTCCCGACACGAGCTCACTGCGAGCGTGCTCTGGCGACATGGCTTCCTTGTACGAGCGCTTTGACGTGATCACGTCATAGGCGTCAGCAATCGCGCAAATACGTCCACCCACGGAGATTTCTGATCCGGCGAGTCCGTGCGGGTAACCCGAACCGTCCCAACGTTCGTGATGCTGGCCCGCCGCATCGACGTACTCGCCAAGCCATTCTCGTAGAGGCTCCACCATCCTGGCGCCTGCGGCGGGATGGTTGCGAAGAACCTCCCACTCGTCGCTCGACAAAACCTCGGTCTTGTTCAGAATTTCCTCGGAGACCGACAGCTTGCCAATGTCGTGCAAGAGCAGACCCCAACGCAGCTGGTTGAGCTCATTACCTTCGATGCCCATCTCTACAGCCAACATCTCGCCATAGGCGCGGACTCGTTCGGTGTGTCCACGGGTGCGCCGTTCGTGGTGAGTCAGCGACACGATCAACTCGACAGCTCGTATCGCGGCGTCGTTTAGCGAGCCAGACAATGGCTCCGAATCACGACTGACCCGCTTCATGTTTCCGATTCGCATCGCCGTCGAGAACCGCGATGGCGCCTGGTCGGGGAACACCAAGGTCAGCTTCAACAGGACCGTCAGCGGCGACAGCCGTTCCGCCAGACGGTGGATGAGCAGGGTGATCGTCGCAGACAGTGCAATGGCTTGGAGGATCCAGAACACAAGGCCGAGGTAGCCGGGCGGTTGATAGAAGTTGGCGTCGGCCAATCGGACCACGAACCACGACACGAGCACAGGGCCAAGAAGTAGCGACCCACCAATGAACGTCGAAAGAAGAGGTCGAGGCGCCCACGAACGGCCGCGAAGATCATCGTCTTGCGCCTTTCGTTCCTCGCGAAGTTCCTGCATTTGTCGACATTCGACCCCAATTCTTCAAACCTTGAAACAATGGGTCCAAATGGACGATCAAGTTTCTAGAACTGTGCTTTTTGCACTATGGCGGTGCGAGGTAATCTGCGACAATATTGCGCTGACAGGGGCCGTACAGACCAGTGTTTTCAACGATTGGCACGCCTCTGCCAGATCGTTTTGATTACTGCCGGTTGCCCCGCAGCGTCCGTTCAGATTTCGGAATCTCGCAGGTCGAGACCAGCAGCGGCAACCTGTCGGAGATTGGAAGAGACCGGGGGCAGATCAGCAAAGATCACTTCGAGCGCCTCCCGATCGAGCGTCTCATGCTCGATGAGTTCGCCTGCGAGTCGATCGAGCACGTTTCGGTGAAGCGTGAGCAACTCACGGGCTTCGTCAGCGGCGGCATCGACGAGCGTGCGAACCTCATCGTCGATCCTCTGCGCCATCCGATCAGAGTAGTTCTGCTTGCTCGACGCGTTGTAGGCCTCGCCGACACCTAGACCAAATTTCTGGAGGCCAAGATCGGCCGACATGGCGTAATCGGTAACCATCGAGCGGGCAATCGCCGTGACCCTCTCGATGTCGTTTGCAGCACCGGTGGTGGGCTCACCAAAGATCAGTTCTTCGGCGATTCGTCCACCGAGCAGCATGGCCATCTCGTCGTGCAATTCCGATTGGCTCCGAAGGACCTTGTCCTTCTCAGGCAGGGCCAGCGTCCAGCCGAGTGCCTTACCTCGGGCAATGATCGACACCTTGTGGATCGGGTCGGCGTTCGGGAGGATGTGGCCGACGAGCGCATGTCCTCCCTCGTGGTATGCAATGACGTGCTTCTCTTTGTCCGAGAGCGTCGTCGAAGACTTTTCGGGACCGGCGATGACACGATCGAGTGCATCATCGACTTCGCGTTGTCCAATAACCGTGATCCCCCGGCGAGCAGCGAGCAACGCTGCCTCGTTCAAGAGATTGGCGATGTCAGCGCCCGTAAAGCCTGGGGTTCGGCGCGCAATAGTTTCTGCATCGGCGTCAGCACCCAACGGCTTGCCTTTCGAGTGAACAGCGACGATTTCCCTGCGTCCGGCGAGATCTGGCCGCTCGACGCCGACCTGGCGGTCGAACCGGCCAGGACGTAGCAGGGCCTGATCGAGCACGTCAGGCCGGTTGGTCGCAGCGATGAAGATCACACCGGTCTCGACGTCGAAGCCGTCCATCTCGACGAGGAGCTGGTTGAGGGTTTGCTCGCGTTCTTCATTACCAGCGAGTGAGCTGCCGCCTCGATGGCGTCCCACGGCGTCGATCTCGTCTACGAAGATGATCGCGGGAGCCTCCTTGCGAGCTTCTTCGAAGAGGTCTCGGACACGACTCGCTCCTACTCCGGCGTACATCTCGACAAAGTCGGACCCCGACAGCGTGAAGAACGGAACGCCCGCCTCTCCAGCGACGGCGCGTGCGAGCAGTGTCTTGCCGGTTCCCGGAGGTCCGTACAGCAGGACGCCCTTGGGAATCTTTGCGCCGATGTCTTTGAAACGGTCTGGATCGGTGAGGAAATCCTTGATCTCGCTCAGTTCGAGCACCGCTTCTCCAGCACCGGCGACGTCAGCGAACGTGACGTCTTGAAGTTCGCTCTGCTTCTTTCGAGTCTTTGCGGTGAACTTCTTTCGCGCCTTCTTCCCTCCGCTGAGACGACCCAGAATCAAGATGACGACGATGATCATCACGAGTAGCGGGGCAAGGGTGACGAGGATCGCAACCCAGTTTGTGCCGTTCTCAGGAACGATGGTCGTGATCTCGATCGATGGAGCAGAATCTACGAGCTCGGTTGCGAACGTCCCCGATGTCAGTGGTGGGAGGACCGACCTGAACTCTGCGCCGTTTCGTAGTGTGCCGCTAACCGCGCTTGAGTTTTGTACGAATTCGATACTGGCGACCTGGCCCGCCTCGACGCGTGCGTCGAGCTCGCTGAAGGAGATCTCCGGAGCCATCGGCGGGTCCATCGTTGCGGTACCTAGGCCAAAGACTAGGACTGCCGAAGCAACTGCGAGTAGGACGAGAAGGAGCCGAATTCGGTTCGTACTGTTCACCTCTTCGAGATTATGTGTGCGCCCACTCCTAACGACATGGACAATTTGGCCTATTGCCGAAACAGAGTTGGCTTGTCAGCGCCTGTTGTCGGCGCGTGTCATCGGCGCTTTCGACGACCACCGCGGTTGGACTGGTTCGCCCGTTCGCGCTCGATCAAACGCTGCTCGCTCTCGCGAAGTTCTTCAGCCATTGCTCGGAAACGCTCGAGGCGACGAAAGTCGATCTGTCCGGTGTCCACAGCCTCGCGCACAGCACACGACGGTTCACCGTCATGGGCGCAATCCCGGAAGCGGCATCCCTCCGCGGCCTCGAGGATGTCTGAGAAAACCCGTTCCAAGGCATCCTGAGCATCCCACAGCCCGACGGCGCGAATTCCGGGAGTGTCGATGAGAATCCCACCCGACGGCAAGACGAGCAGGTCCCGCGTGATCGTGGTGTGGCGACCCTTGGCATCCCCCCGCCGAACTTCCTGAGTGCTTTGGACTTCGACGTCCATCAAGGCGTTTACCAACGAACTCTTACCAGCACCCGACTCCCCGAGCAGGGTGCCGGTCCTGTTTGGGGACAACAGTTCCTCGATCCGCGCCAATCCAACAGGATCCTCGTCCTGGTCTTGGCCCTGTTGGCTCAGACGATCCTCGACGCTCGCAACGACTACTTCGACGTCGGGAGCAACGGCGCTCACAATGTCGACTAGGTCTGTCTGCATCTCCGGCGTCGCCAGGTCCGATTTGGTTAGCACCACGACCGGGGTTGCTTGTGCGTTCCATGCGAGAACAAGAAACCGTTCAAGTTTGCCCGCCCGAAATGGCCGATCGAAGCCGTGCACCAGAAACACGACATCCACATTGGCCGACAGCGGTTGCTGGGTTTCGCGTTCACCTGGGTCGCGGCGGACAAGCTCGGTCCGGCGTTCGAGAATCGCTTCGATCATCCAGTTGCCGCCTTGGGAGACGACGGTCACCCAGTCACCGGTGACGGGAGCGAGGAATGACTGGGAGCGCTGCGAATCCGATTGAGCGCGCACTTGTCCGCTTTCAATACGCACGTCCGACTCACCGCGTTCGACGCGACTGATGCGGCCAACTTCGCCAACGTAGGGAAAATCAGCAAGTTTCGCCTCCCATTCTTCATCCCATCCCAAGTGAAAGAGTTCAAAACGATCCATGGGATCTCCACTGCAATAGGCCAATTCTTGGCACACTAGTACCTATGGACTCCCGTACAGATGGCGGATTGGATGACACCAAGGGCATGGACGTCGTCGAATCCTCGCCAGACGCCCCCCTAATTCCCAAAGCTCAGGCGTGGCTCGCCGGTGCCATCGGCGCAGCGGTTGCCTTGAGCGTCGGCGAATTTGCCGACCGACTCAGCGACTCGTTGATCTCGCTCGTGGTTGGTGTTGCCGACTTCCTCGTCGACATCACACCTGGCGACGTCGTCGCCCAGAGCATCAACACGCTCGGCACCGCACAAAAGCCGCTCCTATCGGCCGGTGTCGTGATCGGTTCGATCGCAGTCGGCGGATTGCTGGGCGTCGCTGCCCGCAAGAAGATCGCAATCATCCCTATCGGATTTGGTCTGTTCGGTATCTTCGGTGGCTTCGTCACTGCTCGCAGCGACCTTAGTGGTGCTGCTGGTTCGTGGGTTGCTGCCCTCATCGCAGCCGCCATTGGTTCGGCCGTCGTCTTGGGTCTGCTGTCGGCGGCTCGCGCTGAGTCGAACTCGACCTCGACCTCGTCGAGTAGCGCACCGGTCGGTGGGCTGAACCGGCGTTCGGTGATCTATGGCGGTGCAGCTGCCGGTGCCGTGGCGCTCACCGCTGCTGCTCGTATTGGACGCACCAGCGCAGCCGAGGTTGCTCGTGATCAGATCCTGACCGATGCAGCGACCGGCGCCAACGAGACCCTCACGATGTCCGAAGGCGCCTTCGACGACATTCCCGGCATTACCCAGTTCATCACGCCGGTCAGCCCCGAGGACGAGTTCTACCTCATCGACACGGCGATTCGTAAGCCTCAGGTCGACCCCGATGACTGGTCGCTCACCATCGACGGCCCGTACGTCGACAATCCAATCACGTACACCTACGCCGATCTCCTCGCTCGCGACATGGTGTCCACCGAAGTAACCCTCTCCTGTGTCTCGAACCCCGTTGGCGGCGACCTCGTCGGTAACGCTGTCTGGACTGGCATCCCATTGACCGAGCTGCTCGACGAAGCGGGTATCCAGGACCCCACGAATTTCGAGCATCAGATCTTTAGCCGGTCCGTGGACGGATTCACTTGTGGCTTCCAGGTTCCGCAGGCCTACGACGGCCGCACAGCCATGGTTGCGTTGATGATGAACGGCGAACCGCTGCCGATCGATCACGGCTTCCCTGCCCGACTCGTCATTGCCGGACTCTACGGATACGTCTCGGCCACCAAATGGGTCGAGGAGATTCAGGTCACCGACTGGATTGGCGTCGATGGCTTCTGGATGCCACGAGGTTGGAGCAAGGACGGCCCGATCAAGACCCAGTCACGAATCGACACGCCCGTGCAGGGCGGCGAGCTCGACGCTGGACCAATGACCATTGCCGGAATTGCATGGAACCCCACCATTGGCATCGAACAGGTCGAGATCGGCTTCACAAATAGCGAGGATCAGACCACGACCGAGTGGTTCCCAGCCGAACTCGCTGAGGTTGCCACAGACGAGACCTGGCTGCAGTGGCGGTACGAATGGGATGCTCCTCCAGGTGACTGGTTCATCCAGGCTCGAGCGACCGACAAGACCGGCTTCACGCAGTCACCAACGGTCGTAACGCCCGCACCCAACGGTGCGGAGGGCTACCACACCATTCTCGTTCGCACCGTCTAGTTCCCAACCGCGCATCGATATCTGTTCACTGCAGCACTGGCTTTTTAGCGCTAGCTCCTTGCTGAACGCAGACGGCCCGCGGCTTCACGGGCGTACATCGGCAGCGCCGATAGATCCGAAAATGACCGCGGCATGAGCCGGGAGGCCCCAGCGCGAAGTCCCGGAATCCGACGATCTGACCGAGCCAACTCGCCTTGCAGAATCCAGAAGATTACGCGGTCATCGAGAGGTCCGACCCCAAGTTCGACTCGGCGCTCGGCATTGGCTTCACGAATCGTGTCGAGCGCCGCCCACCCGCGTCGGCGGTCACTGATCATCTGACCGGGCCACACCCGATACCGCACCAGTGGCTCCTCCACGAGCCGGGGAGGGACCACAGTCATCAAGCGGATGAAGCAATCCCAATCAGCGAAGTAGTTCAAGTCGCGATTCCATCCGCCCACATCTCTCAAGAGCTGGGTCGTCACCAGAATCGATGACGGACCTGCAGGTATTGGGTTGTGGCTCAGCAGCCGACGTTCAAGCTCGCCCGCTGCGAGGAGCTCAGAGACGGTGTCGAGCGGCCAGCTTTCAAACGGCTGACCCTCTGCATCAACCCGCTCGGCGCCGGTGAGGCACCACCCGGTCGTGCCGTCGAGCGCCTCGACCTGTCGGGCGAGCTTGTCCGGGTGCCACGTATCGTCGTTGTCGCAGAAGGCTACGAGCTCCGATGTGACGTGTTCGAGGCCAAATGCCCTGGCGGAACCTTCGCCGATTCGACCTGGGGTGTTTACCACCAGCGCCCGCTCCTCGAACTCGCTCGGAGCTGCTGCCCCACTGTCGTTCACGACAATTGGGCGTGTTACAACACCGACTTGGGCATCGACCGAATCAAGAGTTTCGGCCACGTGGTCCCAACCCAGGGAAGGAATGACGACATCAATCTCGACGCTCATCCTCTTATCATGGCGCAACGCTGACGAAATAAGACTCACCGCGCGCGAAAGAACTTTTGCGAACGCGGCGCGAGATAACGCATCATGGAGTATGGGCGCTGGAACGTCGACGGTGATTTTTTCGCCACATGTCGACGAAGAGGTTCTTGGTCGCTTCGCCTTTGTGAAGCCCGACAACCATGTCGTATTTGGAGGAATGGAAGGTTCGACCGACGGTCGAAGCTGGCACCGCGGAGCTGAACGCGCCTCCGATGGACACACACCTTCTCCTACGAAGACTTCGCTCGAACTTTGCGGACAGAGGACCAACGGCGAACGACCAGCTATGATTGGGCCTATGGAGATCCTGGTCACGGGCGGGCTGGGCTTTATTGGTAGTGCTTTGCCGCGCCGATCGTTGGTACGACTAGATGCGCGCGCCAGCACCCTCGACGACCGTTCCGGGATCACATCCGAGTTCGTCGACATCGATGAACGCCTACCCCCAATCTCAATAAGTGCCGATGTGGCGCGCCACATCTGAGGAGCAAGTGCATGACAACGACTAGAAAAACCCCCGTCGACATTGACCTGACCGTTGACGACCCGAGCAATCAGCTGCTTGCCACCCTCTCTGGAGTTCGCTTCCGGCCATCGAACTACGACGTGATCGCAAAGGCGATCGACGAGGAGCTCACCCGACACGAGCGGCCCGAGTGCAGCCCCCGAGGTCTCACGATTGGTTATGTGAACCCTCACGTCATCACTTCGGCGATGAGCCATCCCGAGATCCTGCTCCATCTCGACGAGTGTGACTATGTCTGCATCGACGGCACGGGTGTCTGGTTGGCGCTTCAGCTTTGGCGTCACGGCATCGAGCGACTGCCGGCCTATCGGGCTTGTGACTATCTCCTCGATAGTGGAGTCCTTCGTGGCTCGCTCGCCGTGATCGGCATCGCTCCTGAGTTGATCGGTCCTGCTGCTGACGAGATCGTCCGACGCAACCCCAACGTGGACATCGTCGTCCAGGCACACGGTTTCAGCACCGATGACGAGATCGAAGCTTCCCTTGCAAATTCGCAGCCGCAAACCATCCTGATCGGCGCTGGTGCGCCACGCTCGGAGCAGTTCGCCCTGATCGCACGTCGGGTCTGCCCGGACGCGATCGTGTTTCATGTTGGCGGAGGCACATTTAACAATTACGCGGGTGTACGTCCGCACGCTCCGCGAATTCTGTCGACCCTAGGCGTTGATTGGATCCACCGGTTCGTCACCGAACCCCATACCCGGGCGAGATACCTCAAGGGTCTTCCAGACTTTGCGTTCCGCGTCCGACAGGGACCGAACTCGGTCGAGGTTGAAGCAATTGAGGCATACGCCAACGAAGAAAACTGCGAAGACGTCAAATAGCGGTCGCGTTCGCTCTCCGGGGTTAGCCGTTGAGCTACGCAGCGACCTGCGCTTGGGTCTCCCAGTGTCCCGCGGTGTCGTTGCGGGTGAAGTAGATCGTTGCGACGCGATTGATTGCGTCTTCATCGAGCACCTTGGCCCGACCTTCGTACTCACAAATCGACGTTAGCGTCTTGCCGAAGTCAGCTGGGTAGTACGGACGGAGGCCGCCTTCGGTGCTGTCGAGAATGAACTGCTTGAGGTAGTCCGCTGACTGCTGGTTGCAGCTGATGCCCATTGCTTTGCATACCGCAGCAAGAACACGGTCGAACGTAGCTGGCTCGATCTGGCCGACAAACACCTTGTTCGGAATACGACGAGCAAACGCGTCATCGCCGAGCTGATCAGGACGCATGTTGGTCGAGAAGACGACCTTTGCATCGAATGGAATCTGGAACGACGCACCGTGTGCGAGCGTCAGGAAGTCAATGCTGCGAGACAGCGGAACGATCCACCGGTTGAGCAGCGCCTCAGGCGTCATCTTCTGACGGCCGAAGTCATCGATCACGAAGATGCCGTTGTTGGCCTTCATCTGGAGCGGTGCACGGTAGACACCGGTCGAGAGGTCGCGGTCCAGATCGAGGTGTTGGCCAGTGAGCTCGCCACCGACGAGGACAAATGGTCGGGTGCAGAGAACCCAGCGTGGGTCGAGGCCTGCGGGCTGCTCCACAGCGTTGTGAACAGAGGGGTCATAGACCGTGACGATCGCACGGTCGTACTCCACAGCGCGAGGCACGAGCACAGGGTCCTTGTACATCTTGATCATGCGTTCAGCGAGGCTGGTCTTACCAGTTCCGGGAGGGCCGTACAGGAAGACAGCGCCTTGAGATACGAGAGCCGGTCCAAGCTCATCGAAAAAGCCAGGCTCGATGATGAGGTCGTCGAACGCTTCGTTGAGCGTCGCCTCGTTGATTGCCGAACGGCCCTTCTGAGCGGTTACGACGTTGGTGTACTCGTCGAGCGAGACCGGTGCGTAGCTGGCATAGGCGGTGGCCTGTGCGCGACTGGCGGCTTCGGCCTTGCCCTTGTCGGTCGATGTGATGATGTAGTCACGGCCGTCCATGCCCTGAATTTCGAGCAGCATGCGCTGCCGGAGACCATCGATCACCGGGTCGACGATTCCGACGGACAACCCGGTCGCTTTTGCAAGAAGACTCACCGAAGAACGGCCATCCATGACGAGCCGCTGGATCAAGATGTCTTCGATGATGCTGTCCGGAACACCTAATTCTTCAAGCCGTGAAGGCTGGGCCGGGTATGCGGGTGCTGTAGCTGGAACCGTGCTCATACCGTTTGCATCGGTAATTTCTCGGGCAACATAAGTAGTCATTACGACCGAACGTGCCCTAGGCACGTAATCTCGACAAGACTGCGCCAATGATTCCTGAGCCGATCGACCCAAGCAGCTGGTTTACCGCTGACGATCAGTACCTGTTCAACGCAGGCAACAACACCCGACTTTGGCATGGCTTGGGGGGTCGACTGGACTCGGTCGATGGTGTTTCTGGCGCCCGATTTACTCTTTGGGCTCCAAACGCTGCCTCGGTTTCAGTGATTGGAGACTTCAACGATTGGACCCATCCGGGTCATTACCTTGAGCCGATCGGCTCGAGCGGTGTGTGGGGTGGATTTATCGCGGGCATGTTCGAGGGCGACCGGTACAAGTTCAGGGTCGAATCGAGCTATGGCCGCGTGGTGGAGAAGGCCGATCCAATGGCGTTCTTTGCCGAGGTCGCGCCCGGTACAGCATCGGTGCTGGCAGACCTCAGCTTCGAGTGGTCCGACAGCTCGTGGTTGGACAAGCGCGACGAGGTGAACCGATGGGATCAACCCATCTCGATCTACGAAGTGCATCTCGGGTCATGGCGCCGGACGGTCGCACCCGAGCATCGATCGTTGACATACACCGAACACATCGACGCACTCGTTTCTCACGTGTCGCAGATGGGGTTCACTCACGTCGAGTTCTTGCCGCTGACCGAGCATCCCCTCTACGCGAGCTGGGGGTACCAGACAACGGGGTACTTCGCGGCAACATCGCGCTATGGAAACCCCCAGGAGCTCATGGCTCTGATCGACGCCTTTCATCAGGCTGACATTGGGGTGATCCTCGATTGGGTTCCGTCGCACTTCCCCACCGATGAGTTTGCGCTGAACGCGTTTGACGGAACGGCGCTGTACGAGCATTCCGACCCGCGAGAAGGCTTCCATCCGGACTGGAAGAGTTCGATCTTCAACTACGGTCGCCACGAGGTGCGGAGCTTTCTGCTCTCCAGCGCCCGTTTCTGGCTCGAAGCGTTTCACATCGACGGCATTCGGGTCGATGCTGTGGCTTCGATGCTCTACCGCGACTACAGCCGCGGCGACGACTGGATTCCTAACCTGTACGGAGGGCGTGAGAACCTCGAAGCCATCTCGTTTCTGCAGCAGCTGAACCACGAGATGTACGCCGCGTTCCCCGACATCTTGATGATCGCCGAGGAGTCGACCGCCTGGCCGGGTGTGACCCGGCGAACCGCTGATGGTGGCCTGGGATTTGGTTTCAAGTGGGACATGGGCTGGATGAACGACACTCTCGAGTACTTCTCCGAGGATCCGGTGCACCGCCGCTACCACCACAACAAGCTCACGTTCCGCGCTGTCTACGGGTTCAGCGAGAACTTCATCCTTCCGCTGAGCCACGATGAAGTCGTGCATGGCAAGGGATCGCTGCTCCACAAGATGCCAGGGGACGACTGGCAGAAATTTGCGAACCTGCGCAGTCTCTACGGCTGGATGTACGGCACGCCGGGCAAGAAGTTGTTGTTCATGGGAAGCGAGCTTGCGCCGTTGACCGAATGGGCCCATGACGACAGCCTGCCGTGGCACCTCACCAACGATGATGCCCACGAGGGTGTTCTCCAGTGGGTGGCGGCGCTGAACCATATCTACCGGACCGTTCCGGCCCTGCACGGGCTCGACAACGACCCGGGAGGCTTTCGCTGGATCGACGCCAATGACGATCAGCGCAGCATCATCACCTCACTCCGGTGCGACGCGGACGGAGACATGGTCGTCGTTGCCTTCAATGGCACGCCGGTCCCGCGCCGCGATGTCATGACGGGCGTTCCCAGCAGTGGCGAGTGGGAGGTGCTGCTGTGCAGCGACGAGGAGGCCTACGGTGGAGCGGGGTATGAGCATCCAGCGTCCTACACAACGACCCCGCATCGACACAACGGACTTGAGCAGTCCATCTGGCTGACATTGCCAGCACTATCGGTAACCTTCCTCCGCTACGTGCCGAGCAACAGCTAGAGCGAGGGCGTCCCCAAAAGCAACCACCGCCTGAGGCGCACCGCGAGCGAACACCGCCTGAGGCGCACCGCGAGCGAACACCGCCTCAGGCGCACCGCCTCCGTGGCCCCGGAACGGCCCCCGGAGGGGACAATAGAGCGCACCGCCTCCGTGGCCCTGGAACGGCCCCCGGAGGGGACGTTACGGCCAACGATGGGCAACGGTGAGGGCGTCGGTTCCGATCAGTACTTGTGATTCGATTGGGCGGATGCCGCCGGAGATGTAGCGCTGCTCGTGGGAGATGATTTGCCCTTCGAAGCCTCCGCTGCGAAGCCGGTACACGGTGTCGGCGACTTCTTCGGCCGGGATGAAGAGGAATACGACGGTCGCGTCACCTAGGGAGAAGTCGGTGGCATCGGCTTCGACGATGCGGACCTGCCGGGAGTTGACGTTCGATCCAGCAAGGCGTTTCTTTGCCATGGTGACGAGTCGTGGATCCTTTTCGACACCGGTAGCGCTGCATCCCCGTAGCTCCGCTGCTGCCACGACCACGCGGCCTTCGCCAGAGCCAAGATCGACGAGGTGATCCGATGAGGTGAGCCCTGCGAAGTCAAAGAGCGGTTCGAGCAGCGATTCGGGAGTGCTGAGAATTGGACCGAGCGTCGAACGTTCGCGAGCACCACGTCGAATCCGCTCACTTACGAGACGAACCGGCCGAACCGCGAGGTAGGCCGGCCACAGCTTCGACGGAAGATCGACAAAGTTGTGATCGGCAGCGCTCGGCCGCAGTGGTCCTGGCACACGTGTGGCACGCCGGGATTTGCCCCACTTCACAATGACGGTGAACGCAATGCCTTCGAGGCGCACAAGCGTCGCTTGGCGTTCGTGACGGAAGAAGGACTCGGCGGCAGCTCCCTCAAAGTTCTGCCATCCAACATACCCATCGCGCTGGATTCGGGAGACGAAGCGCTGAGCGTCTTCGCGGCTTGCGGCCATCACTTCGATGAGGTGAAGTTGCCCACCGCGGTCCGGAGTGACCTCGGCATCGAGGTCTGCAGCCAATCGGGATAGGCGGTTGGATTCGACCTCGGTCTGTTCAAAGATTTGTGCACACAGATTGCTGAGCGCCAGGGCGTGTTCATCACCTTCGAGGGCGAGTTCTTGAGAGACGCGCCAAGCGTTTCCGGCAGACACTGCTCGTGCTAATTGTGTGCTCTGCGCCATTGCTCCCTCACGTTCAGTGTGCATCACGGGCGCCGCACCCGAGAACCCCAATAGCCGTTATTCGCTGCTCTGTTCCGATGGTAGGAGGGCGAACGTGTCACCGAGAGCGATGTTGCCCCCTTTGATCGTCCGGTATACAACGCCGGCACGCTTGTGCATTGCAAGCTTGGCGCCGCGACCAATGTTGTCTTCGAGAAGCTTGCACGGCGCAGCGTCCCTCACCACCTCAAGCTCGACGATATCGCCAGCAGGGTTGGTGAACGTCGCTCGCGAACCCGGGGTCCGGTCGAGCCGTCCAGTGTCGACCGTGATATTGCGGCGCGTGTCGAAGGCATCGATCGGTGCACCGTGTTCGGCCTCAGCCAAGCCAATTTCCTCGAGGGTTTGGACCGTGACCTGACGATGACGCGCATTCTCGTATCGGTCGCCGGTAATGCCGTGTCCATCCTTGATTTCCACGGACTCGACGGGCCTCATCTCCATCCGTGACGCCAACGAAATCTGCAATGCAACAACTTCACCCATCCCTCCAGCGTAGGGTCGCAGCTCGGCTGCACACTACGGTGAGAACGTGACCAGCACGCAGAGCCGAATCCCCCCTCCGCCCGGCGAGGAGGAAATCCCCCTCCACACACGAACCTACGCGGTGAAGTCATACCGAATCGACGCAGAACACATGCGCGTGCGCGGTCAGGTGACCGATACCAAACCCGCTGGGTTGTACGTGCGAGATGACACCGAGCCACTTGACGTTCACGACATGGTCGTCGATCTGGTGGTCGGCTTTCCGTCGCTCGAGATCAAGTCGATCGACGTCGTGCTCGACACTCACCCGAATTTGTCGTGCCCATCGATCGAGCCCACCTTCAAGCAACTCATAGGTTTATCGATCGCCAGGGGTTTTGGCCGTCAACTCACCGAGCTCTTTGGCGGCCCACGGGGCTGTACACATGTGATCGCGCTGCTTCGCGCCTTGGCTCCGGTGACCATCCAATCCTTCTATTCGATGGAAGCGGCAGACCCCGATCGCGACCCGGCCGACCCGTTCAACGCTGACCAACGCAACGGGGCCCAGCAGGGGCATGCATACACCTTCATTCGGGACTCTTGTCATGTGTGGGCTAGCGATGGCGATCGCATGAGGGCCGCCGAGCAAGGCGAAACCCTTGAGGCACCAATCTGGATACGGGACCGTCTTTCGAAGCTCGGTCGCAGCGAAGAATTGTCTCGCTGGGAGTAGAGAGTTTCGACAAGCCCCGTTCGCAAAACTGGTGCGAATGGACTATAGATGGATGCGTTGAGTGAATCAGTTGTATGGCCTAAGGCTTTTCTTCGCTGCGACCGATCATTCAGCTTCGGGGGACACGAATTTGGTCCCAACAGGACATTGGACGGGAGTTCGCAATGAAGACGATCTTGGTGGCGGCCGTTGGTTCGGTGACCGTAGGGATTGCAGCGTTGGTGGCTGCACTCATTAGCGAAGAAGCCTCGATCTAGTCGTCAGGGCTGAGGTAGGTCGGCGCGGTTGGCTTTAGGGGCCGCGCATACCACAGCGGTCGACGCAGTCCTCCAGGGCCAGGAGCTGGGCGCGTCTGTTCCATCCACTCCAGGTATGCCTCTCGCGACTTCTTTGTATCGACGACGACGTCGCCGTACTGGTCTCCTGGCTCGGCTGGCGTCACGCGCACCCGTTGGTGCCAGCACTGCATACCCGAAATTGGATCGGGCTGCACCGAGAACGTGAGGTTCTGGTGGACTCCGGTGTTCGTCCACCAAATTCGATTGGTGTCGTCATCACCAGAATTCCATGTGCGAATTCCATCGGTCCGCTTGAGGCGCCACTCACCTCCATCAAACTTGATGTCAGCTTTCCCGGCTCCCCAGCTTCGGGCCTTGTCCTCTTCGAGACGCCACCGACCCATGTGATGTGATGCGGCGACGATGCCGGGACGGATGCCCTCGGTCTGCCAGGCACTGATCACAAAATGGCCGATGCGGGTGGTGATCCGGACGAGGCCGTTTTCAGCAATGCCAAGCGTGTCGGCATCCTCGGGATGGATCCACAGCGGATGGCGGTGACTGATCTCCGATAGCCACTTCGAATTGGCCGAACGTGTGTGGATCAGCGTCGGGATGCGGAACGTCGGCAACAGGATGCGCTCGTTGCCGAGCGATCCCTCGCCGTCCGGTTCCATATCGAGGTCCTCCCAATGAACATGGCTCGGAATCCACTTGGGCGTCGCGTACTCGGGCCACCCCCAGTCCTTGAGAGTGGTGGAGTAAAGCTCGAGCTTCTTCGAGGGGGTAACAAATCCTTCCTTCAGCTCGCCGTCAATCTCGATCGCTGGCGAGCCGTCGCCGAGACCGGCGAGTTCGATGTCCGCGAGACCTTCGGCGGTTCCGTCCCACATGCCTGCCGTCCCAGGTTTGCGGTATACGCCGGAGTCATCTTTCTCACAGCTCTCGACGACCATGGGATCGACATCTCGTTCGTACGGCGTTTCCTGGTCACCCGGTATGGAGTACGACCCGCGGTTGCGCATGTATTCGAGCGGTGTTTCGCCTGCGGCTTCGGCTTCCTCTTTGAGTCCCGGGACATTCTCGGTGAACATCTTCTCGTAGTACTCATCGACGCCGATTGGTTTGCCCGGATACTTTTCGCTCTCGAACCACTGACGGATTCCCATCTCGCCATCGGGGTCGATGACCCAGCTCAGGTCGATCCAGAACTCGTTCTCCTCCCACACCTCGCCCGGGTTGAACTCGTGGGTTCGCGAATCGCTGTTTACGTCTTCGCCCTGAATCTCGGCAAAGCGGCGGAACACGCTTTGGCGAAACGCTATCCAGCGACCTTGATGAGTCTC
>CAZSYL010000023.1:0-53195 GCA_964610745.1 uncultured Acidimicrobiales bacterium | reverse complement strand
TCGTGGCTTTGGGCTGGTCGCATCATGCGCCTCCCCAGCGAGGAAAGGGTGTTCGCATGATTCGCCTCATCGCTGCCGCCGCAATCCTGTTTTTCGTCGGGACGACGCTCATTCTGAGCGAATTCCGACCCTTTCGTCACCAGACGCTCGCCGCCCGGGTATCGCCCTATCTGCCAGGGGGACGAACCGGTGCGCCTCTCGGGCTTCTGTCCCTAGAGAGCTTTGGCCAACTGCTCGCGCCATTGTCCGAACTCATTGGGTCCTCGGCTGCGAGAGTCTTCGGCGTGAGCGAGGAGCTTCCTCGCCGGCTGCGAAGAGTGCACGCAGATATGGACGAGACCGAGTTCCGCCTCCGCCAGGTGGGCTGGGCAGCTGGATCGATGGCGATGACCGTCCTCGTCGGCGTGGCCTTGTCGCTGCCTCTCGGCCTGGTCGCTGTATTCGGCTTGATCGCACCCCTACTCGCCTTCCTCATCCTCGAGCAGCAGCTCGCGAACGAGTCGGAGCAGTGGAAGGCTCGGACCTTTCTGGAGTTACCGATCATCTCTGAACAGATTGCGATGCTTCTTGGCTCGGGCTACTCGCTTGGAGCGGCGCTTCGACGTGTGAGCGAACGTGGCTCGGGTGTCGTTGCCCAGGACCTCAGCGTCGTCATGGCTCGTGTCCGTCAGGGAACCAGCGAACAGGTCGCACTGACCGAATGGGCCGACACCGTAGGTGTGGAGGCCGTCTCTCGCCTCGTGAGCATTCTCTCGCTCAACAAGGAAGCCGGAGACCTCGGCTCGATGGTCGCTGCTGAGGCGCGAAATGTCCGGACCGAATCCCACCGAGAGTTGCTCGAAGCGATCGAGAAGAAGAACCAACAGGTCTGGATCCCGGTCACTCTCGCAGCACTTATTCCAGGCGTGATTCTCATGATGATCCCGTTCATTAGCGCTCTTGCCGCATTTGGATAACCGCTCTCACCCAAGACCGTTCAAGAACCTACAGAAATGGAAAGAAACCAATGATCACCAACACCACTGAAGCAGCTCGAGATCTGGGCCGCCGACTGGGGATCGCCGAACAGGCGGTCCTTCGAGGTATCAAGAACCGCCTCGCCAATGACCGTGGAGAAGGCGTTATCTCGATGGCCATCGCCATCCTGGTAATCGCTGCACTCGGTGTGGCGATGTACGCCGTCTTCCAGAACATCGGCGACGCTGCCGGCGATCGGGCCGAAGAGTCGATCAACAACATCGGATCCTGACGCGCAGGTGAGGCTCCCGACTAAAAGGGACGGCGGCGAACGGGGTTCGGGCATCTTCTCGATGGCGCTGGGATTGCTGTTCTTCTTTGGCTTCCTCGTCTTCACGGTGAACGTGATGTACAACCTCTATGCCACCTCGGTAATCTCCAGCCTTGCGCTCGACGCGGCACACGACGTGGCTGAACGGAATGGCTCGAGTCCCGACGTTGCAGAGGCCGAGTTTCGTGAGCAGGTCGGCGCCGACGTCGACTTCTCGATCGTTATTCTCGACGACACTGTCCAGGCGAACGTCAGGTGGGAAACAAACGCTCTTCTGCCACAAATCAGTGACGCTCGCGCTTTTGGCGTCCTCGAGCGAACCTTCGAGGTCCGGGTCGAAGAGCAACAGCCATGACCCGCCTTCGAAGACAACTCCGCCAAATGGTCGATGACCGTCGACACGATGACCGTGGCTTCGTCGCAGGAGCGGAGATGCTGATCTTCGGGGTCTTGGCCTTCGTGATGGGGACCTTGCTGATCATCAACGTCTGGAACGTCATCGACGCAACACTGGCCGTCAACGCTGCAGCCCGAGAAGGCGCGCGCACGTTCACCGAATCTGATCCCGAAACTGCATGGGTGGACTCACAAAACCGCATGGCTGAAGTGATGGACGAGTTTGGTCGGGGCGACCGAGCTGTGCCCCCGTCTCTCCCAGAGATTGGGAGCTTTCAGCGATGCGCGGTGGCAACCGTGACTGCTGAGTACGACGTGGCACTGGTTCGATTACCACTCTTTGGCCAATTCGGAACGATGACGAGGGTCGAGGCGAGCCACAGCAGCCGCATCGACGCATACCGGAGCGGCGACTTCGAGGGAGAGTGCCCGTGAGATCCACTAGACGTGGCCTGTCACCATGGGAACGGCCGAATGCAGAACGCGGATCAACCCTGCTGCTGGCACCAATCGCAATCCTGATCGTGCTGATGCTCGGCGCGGTGACACTCGAAGTAGGAGCCCTCCATCTTCGACAGCGCCAGTTGCACGATCTGGCCACCACGCTGGCGAACGATGCCGCAACTGTGGGCTTCGATGTCGATGAGTTCCGATCATCGGGTGAGATTGATATCGACATCGACGCGGCGCGCAGCGTGGTGGACCCCGGTATTGCAATCTCGAACATTCCGGACTCTCGCCCTGTGGGCTTTACTGTTGTGCCCGGCGCCGAACCGCTCGTGCAGGTTGAGCTCGAGCTGACCCACGAGTTCGTTCTCGGTCAACTCATCTGGGGAGCATCGACCGTGTTGAACGCCAGTGGAGAAGCCGCGCTCGTGCGGTCGGTTCCATGACCTCACAGGTGACAGGGTCACTAGCGGGCGATCCCGACAGCGGAGCACCTTCCACAGGTCGCGCCCTCGTCGTGCTGACGGGAATCGTGGTCGTGATCGGTGCACTCCACTCGGTGTCCCGCTTTGGTCTGACCGGTCCGATTGCACTGGATGGCGAGGCACTGCGTGTGTGGCTCGACGACCCCGTCGCCGTGATTGCCACCGTTGCTCGATGGCTCGCACTCATCCTGTCGTACTACCTGGCGTTCGTCGTCGCTGCCACCGTGGTCCTGGGCGATCGCATGGCGAACAAACGCTGGGGCTGGCTGGCGACGACCCGCATTGCCGGGATCGCTGGAATCGTCCTCGGTACGACAGTTATCGCCGCACCGATCGCCCTCGATAGGGACAGCAACCAGAACGGTTCAGATCCTGTCCCCCAACCGCTCGTTCTCGCCGAGCTCGATGCACCACTGACGCTCTCAGAATCGCCCGACCAGACGGCCGAGTCGGCCGCAGACACCATCTGGTCTGATGTCGATGGAGCTCTCAATGCCTCATCCGATGTCGATGGAGTTCTCAATACCTCGAAAGATGACGTGTGGACGGTCGCGAGTGGCGACTCATTCTGGTCGATCGCCGAAGAAACACTCCGCGATCAGCTCACTTCGTCGACCAACGAGGTCTCAGATGAGCAGATCGCGCAATACTGGCAGATGCTGATCGCAGCCAACCAAGATCGCCTCGTCGACCCGGGCAACCCCGACCTGATCCTGCCAGGCCAGCAGCTCCACCTCCCCCCGACGCCCTAGGGGTCGTACCCCAATTGCCCGAAAGGGGTCTGACCCCAAAAAGCCGAAAGGGGTCTGACCCCTTTTTCGAAAAAGGGGTCAGAGTAGGTTACGTTTCGTAGCATTCGGCGCTATTCCCTAGTGGAGCGCAGAACAGAGACGACTACGCCCGATCTAGCCGATCACGGGCAGCGGTGAGCATGGTTCGAAGTTTCTCACGGATGGCTTCCTCAGTGTCCGGATTCCCGGTCTCTGGAAATCCGACCGAATCGTCTTCGGCGAGTTGGACTGCCAGTTCAAGATCTGCTGCCGCTGATTCGAAGGCTCCCTCACGAGTGAGAAGCGACCCTCGGTTGAAAAGCGCCTCAGCACGAAGCCCATCTGGCGGATTGGAATCAATCACCGCAGTGAACGACTCGATCGCCTGACGGAATCGGCGGACAGACACGTTCGCTATGGCGTTCGCATGGAGAAACGCTGCCACACCCGGATAATGCTCCAGTGCTATGGCTGAGGTGGCGAGCGACAGCAGCGGTGCATCCGAAAGCAATTGTTGAGCTTCCCTCAACAAATCCTGTGGCGGCGGCCGGACGGGCTCGGCGGCATCGCCGTGCTGATCCCGCAGACGTTGGCTTTCGCCAACCGACGGACGAAACCCCAAACGGGCGGCCATGTCGTAGCTATGAGCAGCTCCGCCAAGGTCGCCGAGAGCCAGTTGAGCCGCCGCCCGGTTGTGGAAGGCAACGGGTCGTTCATCAGCGTCGTGGTCGAGAAGGGCTAGAGCAATGTTGAGGTCCGTCTTCGCTTCGCGGTGGTTGTTGACCATCGCGTGCAAGGAACCGCGGTCGAAATAGGCCACACCACCGGTTGGAAGCAGCCGAAGAACCTCGCTGAATTCATCAAAGGCACCATCGATGTCGCCAGAGTCCCGCTTCCGGCGACCCTGGTTGTGGTGATGTACAACCTTGTCGACAAGATCTGTTGTTGATGCCATCTTTCTGACATCGGTTGCACAGACGTACGAATTGAACCGGTCTTGTACCGGCTACAGGACGAGTGGCTGAACGAGCCAGGCGCTTAGCAGCATCGAAACCACAACTGCAGCTGCTATCGATAGTACGAGTAGCACCGCCAGCCGTCCGGTCTTACGTACCCAAGCCGTGTTCAATTCCATTCCGCTCCGCCTAACGAATTGCCCGCGCCATCAACGTATACGGGGTTCATCGTCCAGGCGCGGACTTTCCTTCTGAAAATGTGTATGTCCGAGCGCGCATAGCGCGCTTCGTCATACGAATTTTGAGAGTGCGGCTACTGGGTGACCTGGGGAATGAAGGTCAGGCCGAGGGCGTCGATGCGAGGTGCAGCGCCTTCGATGCCGGTGCCGAGGATTGCGGCGAGAGCCTGGAGATCGTCACGACGAATGGTGAGCACCCGGCCGTTGAAGTCCTGGCGCTGAACCTGGATCATCGTGAGGTAACGCGACAGCATGTCGGCCTCTGGGCCGGACAGCTTCTCGAGCTTGGTGAGATCGATCGTGATCGATGCACCCGGAGCCCGGGTTGGACGATCGCGAAGGTCGATCTCTGCGTCGACCTCAACGCCAAAGTCAGGCGCACCCTCGATGGGGAGCAGCTGATCAACGGGAACGTTGTAGAACATGGCGAGCTTGCGAAGACGGGGCACGCTGATGGCACGCTCCCCTCGCTCGTAGGCACCAAGAACCGATGCCTTGAATTCCTGGGTCGAGTTGGCTTCGACCTCTTGCAGTGAAAGCCGCTTCTGACGACGGATAGCACGAAGGCGTTCGCCGACCTTCCGGCTGTAGTCGTCAGACTTGGTTTCGTTGTCGTCGTGCATATGTCCCTAACCTGTCCGCAGCTCGCTTAGCGGTGTTCGCAAAACGCTCACAGTGGCGATGTGTCGGCCACCCTAGACAGAAGAACCTGAACGGTCCAAATGGGCGCCGACTAATTGTCCCGAAGTACGAGATGTCCGGTTGGTCTTCAGCTCGGGGCCTGCATGAGGAGCACACCTGCGGTGATCGCCGCCGTCTCTGCCCGAAGCACCGACGCTCCGAGCGAGACGGTCGTGTGGGCGAGAGCGACCTCATCGTGAGACCACCCGCCCTCGGGGCCAATGGCGATAGTCGAATGCGCCTGGCTCACAGGCTCGCCCCCGAAGTGAGCAACGGCGACCGGAGATGATGCCAGCCACTCGCTGGCCACATGCACACCCGAGACGGTTGGCAGTCGCACCTGATGACTCTGCATTGCGGCCTCTACGACGATGCGTTCCCAGCGGGAACGGGCCTTCTCAACCTTTGCCTCGTCCCATCGCACGATCGTGCGCTCACTTCGCAGCACCACGATGTTCGAGACACCGAGTTCTGTCAGCTTCTGCACAACCCATTCGGGCTTGGCGCTCTTTGTTAACGAGAACGCCACGGTTCGTGGCCGTTGTGGTGCGGGCACCGTAACGATCTCGCCGGTTGGCTTGAGCGTTCCCGTCGAGGAAAATTCGACGAACCGCCATGCTCCCTGCCCATCGCTGGCCGTCAGGGCATCACCGTCTCGCATTCGCAACGATTTCTGGAGGTGGTCCATGTCCGCCGCCTCCACCTCGAGCTGATCGAGGGATTCCACAAAGACGTGCGGCCCGGGCGAACCGGCGAGCTGGATACTCACTTGAACGCTGATTTGACCTTGCTGAAGAAGCCATCGTCGGGTGGAGCGACCACTTCGGAACGAAGCTCCGCGAACTGGCGCAACAGCGCTTCCTGTTCGTCGGTGAGGTCGTTTGGCGTGGCCACGAGCAGGTTGACGATGAGATCGCCACGGCCGCGTCCGTTCACGTGTGGAACGCCCTTGCCCCGAAGGCGGAACTTCTTGCCGCTGTTTGTGCCCGGTGGAACGACGAGAACCTCTGCCTCTTCAAGCGTCGGAATTTCGAGCTCGGCACCGAGAGCTGCCTGGGCGAAACCGATCGGCTTGTCGAAGATCAGGTCGTGACCAGCGCGGGAGAACAACTCATGGTCACGTACAGAAATATGTACGTAGAGATCACCCTGAGTGCCTCCACGAGGCCCGACTGCACCACGGCCCGTGAGCCGAAGCGTCGAACCAGAATCAACACCGGCGGGCACGTCGACGGTGTAGGTCACCTCTTCGATCTCGCGGCCTTCGCCATTGCAAGTGGAACATGCTTCGTCGAGTGTCTCTCCCCTGCCGGCACAGGTAGGACACTGCGCTGTGGTGACCATCTGGCCAAGAATCGATTGGCGCACTCGCTGCACCTGGCCGCTGCCACCACATTCGTTGCACCGGGTTGTTCCGGTTCCGGGTTCGGCGCCAGTCGATTCGCACGGTTCGCAGTGAACGGCCGTGCGCACGGTGACCATCTTCTCCCCACCGAAGACAGCTTCTGCGAGATCGAGGTCGAGAACGGTTTCTAGGTCTTCGCCAGGCGGTGGGCCACTCGGGCCCCGAGCTCCGCCACCGAAGGGCCCTCCGCCGCCACCGAAGAACGTTTCGAAGATGTCGCCGAGGTTTGCTCCAAACGGCCCAGCACCGGGAGCACCGCCCTGACCACCGAGCCCGTCATCGCCGAATCTGTCGTAGCGAGCGCGGCGTTCTTCGTCACCGAGAACCTCATACGCGTTTGCCACGTCTTTGAACTTGGCTTCGGCTTCAGCATCGTCTGGGTTCTGGTCCGGATGATATTTCCGGGCCATCGAACGGTAGGCCTTCTTGATCTCGGCTTCGGTCGCTTGTTTGGAGACGCCGAGAACGTCGTAATGGTCGGCCATGTCAGCCCTCGCTCAACCGTTTGCCGAGCGATTTCGAGACAACTGCAACAGCTGCCATCGCATGCGGGTAGTTCATACGTGTAGGTCCTAGCAGGCCAATGGTGCCGGTTTGGTTTCCTTCAGCAGAATATGGCGCAACCACGATCGAGCAGTCGGCCAACGGATCGACACCGGTCTCCTCGCCAATAGCGACCGACATGCCGCGCCCAATGACGTCACGAAGCAGGGTCACCACGACCAACTGCGTTTCGAGCAGGGAGAGAACTTCCTGCATGGTCTTGGCAGCACCGAATGTCGGGACACTCGATCGGCCGCCGACGTAGACGTCGCCGGCCGTTTCCTGGATGGTGAGTACAGCACGTGCTGACTCAACCAGACGATCCGCCGCAGCATTCCCGCTCGGCTGAGGAGCCGTTTCGTTGCCGAGGCTCCTACCGACCATGGCGGCACTGAGATGACCGTTCGCGATTGCGATAGAGACCTCGTCGGTCTCTTCGATGGTGTCGATCGTGCACTTCTCTACGGTGCCGTCGGACAGCACCAGAACCCCGAGCATCACCGATGGAGCGAGCTGCACCAATTGCACGCTCTTGACCGTGGCCTGATCGCGGTCGGGGGCAACAACCACCGACGTAACGCCGGTCATCTCTGAGAGCAGCTTCGACGTACGGCTGAGCATCCCTTCGATTTCGCCGTGAGCGTGATCGAAGAAATCAGCAACGCGTTGGCTCTCGCTGCGATCGAGGTTTGGTTCGGAGATGCCGTCGACAAATGCCCGGTAGGCCTTATCGGTTGGGACACGCCCCGCGCTGGTGTGAGGCTGAGTGAGGTACCCCTGTTTGTCGAGCTGAGCGAGTTCGTTGCGAATGGTCGCCGAAGAGACTTCGAGATCGGTCACGGCACTAACCGCGGTCGAGCCCACAGGTTCGGCGGTTTCGATATAGGTCTCCACCACCGCCCGCAAAATGGCCATTTTTCGGTCGTCCAACATCGTTGTACAGGGTACAAGCCCGCACTGGGTGCACGGTGAACCGAGCTATTGACGAACGTGCGTCCGAGCGTGAGCTGGCTCATACCAGGCGGTGGTTCGCATCCGTTGGTCACTTTGGCATAGGCGGCGACCAGTCGATCGTGTCCATCGCAGATCACGCTCAACGCGAACGCCGAGCTAACGGTCTTGAAGCAACCGGAGAAGGTCTTCTGGAGCGGATATTCGGGTACATTGCCGTACCGAGTGGCGAGCAGTGGAAGTCGCATTCAACCCATTCACGACCGTCAATGCCGATAGCACCTTCGGCTAGTTTGTCGCCATGACAACGATTGTGACTGACATCAACACCGGTGAGCGCTATCTCCTTCTTGGAGGTGGTTATGCCTCTGACCGGGTAGAGCGGCCCCATGTGGTGTTCGGGCAACTCGCTCCCACCGTTGACGAAGCTCAACACTCTCTGGTCCTGGTCACCAACGAACGGGGGCAAATCGGTTGGGTTCAGGCGAGCTACCTGCAGGTGGTCAGTGTGGACGGTGTATCGCCCGCAGAGGCCTTAGCCAAGCCAATCCCCCAGGACGAAGTCCGGGGGTGACCTCCGCCAGTCATTAGAAGCCGGGGAGCTGCGTCTGGCGTAGGTCAGCGAGTTCGTCGTTGGTGTAGATCTTGCGCGTAAAGCGTGGGTTCTTCGACGACATGTCGATCCGATAGCTACTCGGCTCGGCCGGAACCGGCAGACCGAGGATCTCCGATAGGCGTCGAGCAAGCCAGATCTCGATCTTGAGAACGACGAGCTTCTTGCGCAAACGGCCCTGTACATCTCGGTTCAGGATGGGCGGCAGCGTGTTGAGCGTCAGAATCTCATCGATCGCCGGGCTAGCGAGCTTCTCTCGTCCTTCATCGCTGGCATAGAAGTGCGTCACCGCAAACACGACACGGTTCGGGTCCACCTGTTGAATGAACTCACACGACCGCACAACGGTCGAACCGGTTCGAACCATGTCGTCGAACAGGACGATGTCGTAGCCACGGATCTCGTCGAAGGTCATGTCCGAGTCAGGGTGGAGCGTTATTTCGACATCGCGCTCCCCAGACCGCTCCTTGTCCAGCAGAATGAACTTTGCGTCGGGAAGATCGAGACGGCGATACATCTCCATGACGAAGTCGCGCGCCCCCTTGTCAGGAGCACAGAGCGCAAGGCCCTCCCCTGTTGTGCCGGTGGCGATGATGTTGGACTCGCGCAGATAGTTGACGTAGATGTCGTAGGGGATCAGATTATGGAAGTTTCCATCAAAGATCCGATCGAACTCGGCCTGCACAGAGGGTGAGTGGTTGTGAATCGTGACCACTCCGTCGACACCGGCGAGCTTAAGCATCTCGGCGTAGAGGCGAGCAGAGAACGGTTGTCCATCGAACTTCTTGAGGTCGTCGACGTCACGAACGAAAGGCACCTCGCCTTGATCTGGCCGCGGCCCGCGGTCCTGGGCGCTATAGAACAGATCTGGTTCAACCAGAAAGACGGTGCTCGCCCCGTTGTCTTTCGCGGCGCGGGCGATCAGCATGTTTCGCATGGCGAGGTTGTTGCGGCTCGTCACCCGGTTCGTGGTACTGACAATGACGACCGTCTTGCCTTCGAGTTGTGAACCAATCGCCGAAAGGTCGGCCTCATCGTTGATGAACCGCGGACAGAACTCGGTGTTCGCAAAGGTCTTGATGCTGATCACATCAGCAATGTCCTCTGATAAACCCATCGCAAAGGCCATGTCGATCGCGAAGGGATCATCGGAAAAGTTGCCGACGACGATGACGTCCTCAGACTTCCGGGGCTGGTCAGCGCTGTTTCCTGGCAACTCTGGCACCCGTACTATCTACCGCCACGCCGCGGCGAGCACCCAATCGCGAACAAAACAATCCGGTCAGCTGCCGGGAGGCCGCGGCTCAACCCGGCGCCATATCATGGTGGTGCAACCAATCCCATCCGCGAAGTCGGTCCGGGCTAGGTCGATTCGGTAGTCGCGCTCGTCCTCGAAGTCCCGGCTACAAGGGCCACGGTGTTTCGACCGTACGTCCGCCGATCGACGACCACCGGCACGGTAGGCAGCTCGCGCTTTCAGCTACTCGTCGAGTTTGAGGGCGGAGACGAACGCCTCTTGGGGGATGTCGACCGAACCGATCGACTTCATCCGCTTCTTGCCCTCTTTCTGCTTCTTGAGCAGCTTGTTCTTTCGGGTGATATCGCCGCCGTACAGCTTGGCCGTCACGTCCTTGCGATAGGCCTTGACGGTCTGTCGAGCAATGAACCTGCCGCCAATGGCTGCCTGGATCGGCACGTCGAACTGCTGACGCGGAATGAGCTCTTTGAGTTTCTCGGTCATCTTCTTGCCGTACTCGTAGCTGCGGTCGTCGTGAACGATCGTCGAGAAGGCATCCACCGGGTCGCCCGACAAAAGGATGTCGACCTTGACGAGCTTCGAACGCTCCATGCCGTCGGGCTCGTAGTCGAGACTCGCATAACCCTGCGAACGACTCTTCATCTGGTCGAAGAAGTCCATGACCACCTCGGCCAACGGAATGCGATACGACAACTCGACACGCTCGGGCGAGAGGTACTCCATCTTTTTCATCTCACCGCGACGGGTTTGGCAGAGGTCCATCATCGCGCCGGTGTAGTCAGAGGGCGTCACGACGCTGACGCTGAGCATCGGCTCTTCGATGTAGTCGATCTCAGCTCCATCGGGTAGTTCCGACGGATTGTCGATGAGCAATTCAGTGCCGTCGGACTTGTGCACGTTGTACTTCACCGACGGCGCGGTCGAAATGAGGCTGAGGCCAAACTCCCGCTCGAGACGCTCACGAACAATCTCCATGTGGAGCAGTCCAAGGAAGCCACAGCGGAACCCGAACCCGAGCGCTCCTGAGGTCTCGGGCTCAAACGTGTAGGACGAGTCGTTCAGACGAAGCTTCTCGAGGGCTTCCCGCAGCGCCGGGTACTCGTCGCCATCGATTGGGTACAGGCCGGAGAACACCATGGGCAGCGGCTCTTGATAGCCGTCGAGCGGTTCGGCCGCTGGGTTGCGAGCACTCGTGATCGTCTCACCCGAACGTGCTTCGCCAACGTCTTTGATGCCTGCGATGAGGTAACCGACCTCTCCAGCGCTGAGTTCTTTGACCGGGGTGTTTTCCGGTGTCCGAACACCGATCTCTTCGATGTCATGGGTGGCATTTGCCTGCATGAACAGTGCTTTGCTCTTCGTCCGGATCGTGCCGTCGACGACGCGTATCGACGAGATGACGCCACGATACGGATCGAAGTGACTGTCGAAGATGAGGGCCTTTGGATCTCCCGATGGGTCGCCCGCTGGCGGCGGCGTGCGCTCGATGACCGCATCGAGCAGGTCTTCGACGCCCTCGCCTGTCTTTGCGCTGATGCGCAGGATGTCTTCAGCCGGAATACCGAGCACGTTCTCGATCTCTTCGGCGTACTTGTCCGGCTCGGCCGCGGGAAGGTCGATCTTGTTGAGCGCTGCGACGATCTCGAGGTCGTTCTCAAGCGCCAGGTAGCAGTTGGCAAGTGTTTGCGCCTCGATGCCCTGCGCAGCATCGACGACGAGAATCACGCCCTCACACGCTGCGAGCGAGCGGGAAACTTCATAGCCAAAGTCGACGTGGCCCGGGGTATCGATCAGGTTGATGATGTGATCTTTCCAGTCGAGGCGCACCGACTGGAGCTTGATCGTAATGCCACGCTCGCGCTCCAAGTCCATCGAATCGAGGTACTGGGCCTTCATGTCGCGCTTCTCTACCGCACCGGTAAGTTCGAGCATGCGGTCAGCAAGCGTCGACTTGCCGTGATCGATGTGGGCGATAATCGAGGTATTTCGGATGAGGGACTGGTCCATGGCTCATAAAACGGTACTCCCTCTTGCCCTCACTTCCGGCCCGGATCACATATTCCCTGAACGGTCTTTCACCATCCGAGAAGTTGCGACCAGCGAACATCGGGCTACGATTACCTGCTGGCCCGAACGACGGGCGCACAAGAACGAGGTCGAAGCCGCCGTGGCAAATATCAAGAGCCAAATCAAGCGCAACCGCCAGACGGAAAAGCGAAACGCTCGCAACCGTCAGATCCGCGCAGAACTCCGCACCCGCACCCGCTCGGTACTCGCCGCAGCAGAGGCCGGAGACGATGATGTCGATGAGAAGCTCCGTCTTGCCATCAAGCGCATCGACAAGGCAGTAAGCAAGGGCACGATGCACAAGAACACCGCTGCCCGCACCAAGAGCCGCCTCACCGCCAAGGTCCGCGGCCTGCAGAACGCCTAGCTCAGCTAGACAAACTCTGATCCCTTCGGGGATATCGCTCGAACGACGCCCTCCGGGGCGTCTTTCGTCGTTTTCGGCCTCGATCGTGGCCTACTCGATGTCGTCTACCGGCATGAGCGATGCATGGGTGTGGACGTGGCCGATCTGATGACCCCAGAACCCTCGCGGCGCTTGGAGCGCATCGATCAAGTACTCGAGCTCAGCGATGTAGATCAGACGCAGCTCCATGGCATGGGGAAAGACTTCTTCAAACGGCAGTACCGGAAACCCATGATCCTCAAGCGCGTAGTAGAGGTCCCGAACAACGGACTCGTCGGCTTCCTCGGACATCCGGTCGCGATAGTCGGACAGATCGACTCCGTCGGTCAGGTGATGCAACAACCGGACCGAACGTCGCAACGCCCAGTACGCCGAGCGTCCTTGGCCTCCATCGATAAACTCGACGTGTAACGCAGCGTCGGTCACCAAACCAAGCGCCGTAATCCAACTCTGCCCGTCGTGTTGGGAGCGAAAGAGGGTCAGCATTGGAAAGGTGGTGTGGGTTTCGAGGACTTGGGCAACCCAGGCCTCCCACTCTTTGAAGAAATCGTCCAGCTGACGAGGATCGCCGTCGGGCGAGCGGGACAACACCAGGTTGGTGGGAGTCATCCGGCTTTCGCTTCCGTCGTCGAGCGTGAGCAACTTCTGCTCTCGCTCTGAATACGCCGAGTAGAGCGAAGGGAGGTAACCAATAACGAGCGCAGTTGTGAGGACCCCGGAGAATGCTTCGATCAGCGAAGCAAATCGCGGCACGGTTTCAACCGGCACAACCTCACCGAAACCGATGGTGAAGTAGACGACCCCCGAGAAGTAGATCGCGTCGACGAACGAGTCCGCACCTGCGACGCCACCGACCCCCCACCAGATCAGGGCGAACCCCAGAATCTGCTGACTAACCCAGAACACGAGCATTGCCATGACCGACAACGGCGCGTACATCGAAAAGAACCGCTCCCGATGGTCTTCGTCAGAGATTCGGGCGCCGATGGCCGAGGTCATCGACCACGTGACGCGATAGAGCACCCGGGTAAGCCACCATCTCGAGGTCGACGTTGTGGTGGTGACGAGCGTGTTGATCACGTCCGCGAGCACCGAAACGACGAGCGCGATGCCGACGATGATGACGACGACGCTCATCGCAGGTTCGCCAGACGAGCGACGAGCACTTCCATCACCAGCTCCGGTGGCCAACCAACCTCACCGCGCAGCCCACGATCTGCCTCGGCTAACAGTTCGACCCCACGTTTCACCCCGGCCGAACCAAGACGCTTCGACTGAGTCAGCGCCTTCTTGGCTGGGAAGGTCGAACCCTTCATTCCGAGCAGCTGGGCAGCCTGCTTCTCGCCACTCACTGGTGCGCCGTCGAGTCGAAGCATGCGCAAATAGTGCGTTTGCAGACTCGCCATCACCTGCAGCGGGTGACGGCCTCCCGTGCCGGTCATGCGTTGAAGCTTGTCGAGCGCCACGTCGATCTTGCCCGAATCGATCGCATCGGTGAGCTCCCACGGTGGCACCCCGCCGGTATCGCCAAGAAATGGTTCGACCTCTTCGACCCCAACAGTGGCTCCTGCACCGAACACCGATTCCAGCGTCGAGAGCAAGTTGACCACACGAGAGCGCTCATCGCCGAGGTGTCGTCCAATGTGTTGTGCCGCTCGCCGGTCGATCGAAAGCGAGGACAACTTGATCTGCTGATCGAACCATGCGTCAGCTCCCTTGCCCGATGGGACGCCGGTCTCGATCGTTTCAGCTCCGACCGAATCGAGCGCCTCTTTGAGCGGTTTGGGGATGTTCGCCAAACGATCCTGTTTCGGCGACTGGCCTTTCTCCCATACGAGCACGAGGTCGGTGCTGGATAGTGGTTCTGCAAGATATTTGACCAACGCTTCGACGTCGGCGGCCTTTGAGAAACGGCCCATGTGCCGCCCCACCACCACCCGACGCTCGGTGAGAAACGGGGGCGTCTGTGCCGAATCGACCAACCGGCGGATAGCGAACGAGTCGTCTTCGAGTCGATATTGGGTCTCGGTGAGCTCCTCGACCATGAGGGATGCATCTCCTGGCCCCACGAGCGTGTCGACCTTCTCCTTCAGTGCATTGGCGAGCAACGACTCATCGTTCCCTTTCAACAACACGACCGCCATTACCCGAACACCTCGATCGAACCTGTCTCCATTGCCGCATTCATCGACAGCACTCGATTGACTACCTGCGGATGCTTCGTCTCGAATGCTCGCACACCATCGTGAACTAGCACGGCCGCGAGAGCAATGAACTCGTCGAGGTCCTGCTCCGGTCCCGACAGAGGATCGCCGTCATCGGACGTGAAAGCGGCGTCGATGTCGACGAGCAGAAGCGCAGCATCAGGCGCGTCTCGAACCAGGTCGATCAGCGCGAAAGGTGTATCTGCCCCAACACGCGATCGTTCGATCGTCGATTCTGAAGAAATCGCGATGACCTCGACAGCCTGTGGATCCTGTTCGCTCCTACTCACGAGAGCGCACGATATCTCACGTGGCTCACGCCGGCATCGACGTAGCGACAGTTACTGGAATCTAAACGCAGTGACAGTTACTGGTAACGATGTGATGTAGCTCGGCCCGATGAGTCGAGACTCAGCGATGACCTGCCTGCCCGGAACTAGCGAACCAGTCCTAGATCTGGCAAGTCGCCGAGTGTTGGGAACGAACCGGTCACCCCAACTCGTGCAGCCAACACTTCATCGAAGGCCTTGCGGTAGTCGGTCTCCACTCGAAGCGCACGGCGGTCCTGAGACGAGTCCTCGATGACGTCGGGGAAGTCGTAGCCAAAGACACCGCCTTGAACGCCGCCACCGATAATGAAGTTGGTGCCAGCGCGGCCGTGGTCAGTTCCGCCATCAGCATTCTCATCGATCGTTCGACCGAATTCGCTTACGACGTAGATCGTCGTCTCATCGAGAGCTGGTCCGAGATCGTCGATGAAGGCCGTGAGACCACGGCCGAGATCGTTGACTCGCCCAAAGAAGGAACCGTCGAAGACACCCTGGTTGCTGTGGTGATCCCAGCCGGAAAGGGTGACGAGGGCGGTGGTCAGACCAACGTTCGCTCGAAGCAGAGCAGCAACGTCGCGCAAGTCGTCTCCGAAACCGCTGTTGGGGTAAGCGTCGCCGCGACCTCCAGCGTCCAAGCCGCTAAGGGCACTCGCAGCCGAGATCGTCGAGCGGCCGAGCGTGTTCATGAGGCCGTCGCCGGCGTACATGCTGTTGAGTGTGTTGATCGCCTCGCCGGAGTTGCGGAATCCGCTCACCCCGAAGTTATTCAGATCGGTAACGTTGAAGCTCTCCAAGCTGCCGCGGTAGATCGTTGGCGAGGACGAACTCGTGGAAACGCCAGGAACCGGAGCGCTGTCGGCTTGTCCGTTCATAACACGGGTCAACCAACCGGTTCGGATGTTGCGGTTCGCAGTGCCAAGCTCGATGTGTTCCTGAGCTTCGAAGTGGCTCCGACTCGTCGATTCGTTGTCGGGCATTCCCGAAGCGGGCAGCACCGCCATCTGGCCTCTCGCCCAGACACCGTCGTAGAGACCTTGCAGCGCTGGGTGCAGACCAACAACCCCGGAGAGCCCCTGGGGAAATGCTGCGTTCGGGTTCGAGCTATCGAGAGGCAGCGACTGATCAGGTGTGATCGCGATCGTTGGCCGCAGACTCCGATAGCTATCGAATGCATTGCCGATCGGTGGTGCGAGCGAAAGACCGTCGGCACCAAAGCGGAGGAAGATCACAACGACCGCGTCGCCGCGGGCTGGGTCACTCGGTGTCGCAAATGCGAGGCGCGCTGCGCCTGGACGCAGCAGTACTGCACCTGCGGCTAGGCCACCCGATCCCACGATGAAACGGCGACGAGAGGTACTGGTTCCTGGAAGAGTCATAGTCATGTCAGGGTCTCGCTATCGAAGTTGGAAGAGTGGATGGGAGATCAGGTACGACAGAAGATCGGTGAAGTCTCGATTGTCGATGTCATCGATTGGCGTGGTTTCTTCAATTCCAGCCGTACCGATAATCGTTGCCCTGGTTGCGGCGTCGAGCTCGCCGATGTTGAGGCGAAGTGCGAGGCGGTCGAAGAGCTCGCCACCGGTGGTGGCCGAGCCTCGAAGCGCTGCTTCGTCGTAGGCAAGCGATGCGTCGCCAGTCCAATTGTTCCGGGCGACACGAGCCGCGCCGTCCCAACGACGAAGCATCGAGTCAGAGCTAAGCCATGGCTCGGCAACATCGGGGAAGCCGTCGGGTGGGCCGTGGCGCCATGGTGCATGTGAGATGTTCTCGATGTGACGGAAGAGTCGCTCAGCGCCTTCGCTGTCCGGATCGCTCCCGACCACCGCTCCGGTGGCGCGGATCGCAGCGACGATGTGCTCAAACGGACGACGGATCTTCTCACCACCCGAGTTCGCAAACTCCGAACTTCCGAGAATGTGGCGAAGAACGGGCACAACGTTTGTGTCGTTGGCGAGATACACAGCCGCAGCGGACGCAATCAAGGACTCCGGCGCGGTATCGGTCACGAAGCGGCGGATGAGCTTGGTACTGACGTTGCGCGCCGTCTGAGGGTGATGCGACAGGAAGTTGAGCAACGAGTCGCCAGCGGACTTGCCGGGCAGGCCGGCGTTGGTCCACTGACCACCGAGAATCGAAACCTCAAGTTCAGAGTGGTTTCCGGACTTAAATTCAAAGTTCCGATCCGGGTCGTCGTAGTCGTATGACCAACCGGTCATGACGTGAGATGCAGCGACGACGTCATCTTCTGTATAGATCTGCTGACCGGCATCGTCGATGCCGAGCGTGTGCAACTCAAGGAGCTCACGACCGTAGTTCTCGTTGATGCCAAAGCGGCTGCTCGTGGCATTGTCGAGGTAGCGCAACATAGGCGCCGAGTGGGCGGTGGCGACGAGCAGATCGTGGAAGCTACCCATGCCGTTCGGGCGAAGAACCTGTTCGAGGTAGTAGGCGTTCCAGTACCAATCATCACCGAAGCTGGTGTTGAAGTGGTCCATCCACAGTCGCTGGAGGACCTCAAACAGCTGGTGGCGGCTGTAGGCGGCTCGTACGACCGACATGTGGACGATCTCGTGGTCCATGCGGCGGCTGTCGTTGTCCCACGCGGCGCGCAACGCCCCAATGCCTGGACTCACCGAGTCGAACCCGGAGAACTGACTCTCGATATCGGGATCGGGGAAGTTGAGTGCGAGTTGGCTGTCGATGAAACCTTCGAGGCCAACATCGAGCATCTGCTGATCGGTCGCGGGAGTAGCGGCGAATGTCGTACGGCTCGCAAGCAACCGTGCCGATGAGAGCGTCGGAACGTTGGCTGGCGCCTCGGTCGTTGTCGTCGTTGGTGCAGCCGTCGTTGTCGTCGTTGGTGCGGCCGTTGTTGTGGTTGTCGGCGCAGCCGTTGTCGTGGTTGGTGCTGCCGTTGTTGTGGTTGTGGGCGCTGCCGTGGTGGTGGGCGCAGCCGTCGTTGTCGGCGCAGCCGTGGTTGTGGTTGGGGCAGCTGTAGTCGTGGGCGCAGCCGTCGTTGCGGGCGCCGCAGTCGTGGTGGTCACGATCGTCGTAGCGACAGCGGCGGTGGTGGTCGGCGCTGCCGTGGTGGTGGGCGCAGCCGTCGTCGTTGGGGCAGCCGTCGTCGTTGGGGCAGCAGTCGTTGTCGGCGATGCCGTCGTCGTTGGAGCGGTGGGCGTCGTTGGAGTGGGAGTCGTTGGAGTGGTCGGGGTCGGCTGAACGTCGACCGGATCGACCGTCAGGGGCCCGGTCAAAACTGGGCCGGCGATGCCGTTGTTCCCGGAGACGATTGGAGCGGTGTCTTCGCGTGCAGGAGTGACGAGCGAAGTGTCGAGGACTTCGTTGTCTGTGGCGATCTCGACGACGGGGGCTGGTGCAGCTACCTCATCCCCAGGAGCAACTTCTTCACCATCGATGAAGCCAAGCACCGCAGGAGAGTCGCTGTCCTCGCCATTCTCAGCGCCACCTACAAGCGGGCCGAAGTCGTCGTTCTCCGAATCATCGCAGGCAACTGCTACGAGGCTGACACCGGCAGCGAGCAGCGCAGCTCGCCTTCCCATCTTGCGAGGAGCAGCCACGACTTCGGTGTCGCTGCTCGTCTCGTCGATTTCCAACTCCTGGGACATGTCCCCACCTTTCCGTATTGACCCGGCAAGGTTTGATTCGCCAAGAAGCCCCAAAACCTTTAGACCCGCTTTTCAGAGTCATTTAGACCATTGCCACGATGAGAATCGTCACTTAGGAGTACGGAAATCTGCGCAGAACCACCCGTTCCGAGCGCTTCTCAGGAGCGATTTACAACACGAATATCGCCGGACTCATCGACCGAAAAATCCAATGTTCCCAACGATCCGGTCATGGTCTCCATCGACACCGCCCCGGGTATCGCATGACCAATAGGCGCCCAGATCGTGCCGACTTCAAACCGTTCCGATAGCACCCGCACAATCAGACCCATCCGGCGCGAACCACTCGTAGATACCAGAAGGTCGATTCGACCAGTCCGGCTGATTCGGAGTTGTTCGAGCGCATCATCGAGGCGAACGTTGCCCTGAAGAACTACGAAGTCGTGTCCTTCAGGGGACCGAGCAATCACAATCTCGGGCGAAAGTTGATGCACTCCTGGCGCAAGCGGGCTTGGCGTAAGCAACGGGATTCCGAGACTCAGAGCCACGAGGACTATGCCAATCGGGTGCAACCGAACACGAGATCCCAACTGTGGGCCACCGAGCAATATGGCGAGTCCAACGGCTCCGAAGAACAGGTGAGACGTCCCAAAGTTCCCAACGTCGACGCCCGCAAAGATTCCTGCGACCAGCGACAGCCACCAGATCAGCATGCTCGTTGGCGTGTGCAAGATCGTCGCCAGCCATGTCGGCCCGACCCCAGCGATCGGACCCGCGACCAGCCCCCACATCATGGCGCCGGCCGCAGCAGGGGCAGCGAGCACATTTGCGGGAACCGATACAACGCTGAGCTGGCCGAAGGCCGCGAGCAACAAGGGGGCAACAAACAACTGCGCTGCCAATGTCGCAGCGACAACCCTTCGCAAGGGAGCAGGGCCTGGAAGGATCGCTGCAACCCGAGCCGTCAAGACGATCATCCCGGTCGTTGCAGCGACCGAGAGCTGGAACGCTAGCGACCAGCCGAGTAGCGGATCGAGTGCCAACAGAAGCAACACCGCCGGCACCAACACCACCGCGGCCTGAGACTCTCGTCCAGCACCGTGGGCAATCAGCGCCAGGCCGGCCATGACGATCGCTCGCGTCACCGAGGCCTCGAAGCGGGTGATCAGACCAAACCCCAACAACAATGCAATCGACACGGGCACTCGAAGAAAGACGTTGCGGAGTCGAGCAAGAATCGGCGCCGCCAACAGCAACACGAACGCAACGTTCTGCCCCGATACCGCCAAGAGATGCCCAAGACCTGCTGCCCGGAAGTTGTCCGCATCGACGGGGTCCTGATGTCGGTCGTCGCCAAACACCAGTCCGGTGAACAACGCCTGATCGGTGGGGTCGAGGTGCTCGGCTCCGTCGTCGTACAACGATCGCAGAGCGTTTGCCGCCCCCGCCAAACCTGAAGCATCGATCGTTTGATGCACGTCGCTCACGTTCAAATCGCCCACGATGCGGTTCGCTATGGCCCAGTCTGTCTCGGGAGCGCCAGACCGGACGTCCCCGGAGATGACGAGGTGGTCACTCGCATCGAGCTCTCCGAATTGCCCGTCAGCGCTGAAACTGACGCTCAGCCACAAGAGGTCTTCGTCGAGACGTGCGATCGCGTTCCATCCGCGTTCGTTAGGCACTGGATCGGTTGCAAGCTCTATTCGTTCCGCGACAACAGGACGTGAGGTCGCTGGTTCGAGCGAATCCACGACCGCTCCGCCGCGGGCGCCGAGAAGCAACAACAGTGCAAGCAATATCAGCCTTGGTCGGACCGTGATCGCAGCCGCCACCAACAATACGGCTCCCATCACCCACGGAATGTTGTGCAACCAGCGAACAGCGAGAAAGAGCGCGCAGAGGCAACCAACGATGCCGACGTCACGCTGCCATCGCTGACGGGCTTCTTCGACCTCTCGGGCCGAACTGCCCGTGCCAGCAGACGACGCGGGAGGATCAGACCGTGACATGGTCGCGAAGCGAATCGACCGTAGCGGGCCCGATCCCGGACACCGCAATGAGCGAGTCCACGCTGGCGAAGCGACCGAACTCCTGTCGGTGCGAGATGATCGCCGTAGCGGTCGCAGGCCCGATACCCGGTAGGTCCTCGAGGCGCGCAGAGTCGGCGGTATTGAGATCGACCAACGGTCCACCTTCGACCAAAGGATCGCTGCGCGATGCCAACGGCTGCTCAGGCTGGACAACGGTCGGAATGGGCTCGTCGACGTACGGAACGAAGATCCGCTGCCCATCGAGCACCGGAGCCGCCAGATTTACTCGGTCGGGGTCGGCCGATGGGCTCAAGCCTCCCGCTGCCTGTATGGCATCGTCGATGCGCCACGAAGCGTTTCCGCGAATCAGACCAGGGTGCGCCACCGCTCCCGCAACATGCAGGACAACTTCGGTCTCCTCGGCGAGTCCCGAATCGGTGGGCACGGTCGAAGAAACCTCGGCGACGGGGTCGGGGTTCTCGTCAAGAACTGGCTCGCCCAAGCCTGCCGGCTCATCCAGCGCTCCCGTGGCAAACGGAAGACTCGCCTCCACCGGGGGTGCCGAGTCAACGAACAGTCTCCACCCAAGCCCGACAGCAAGCGCGACCACCAATGCAGCCACACCGACCCGACCAGCAAGACGCGCCACGGTTTCGGTCCCGTATTGGGACATCCGTTCTTTCCATATCACCGACGGCGGTCGACGGTCACTGGACCGCAGAGCCGCCAGCGGATCTGGAGCACCATCGTGCAACCCAGACATGGTGAAACTTCCTCACACATCGAAAACAAGGGGGAAGCGTCTTCACCGACGACCGTAGTGCCAGTGGCACTGCTCGTCCACCCGGGTTGGACGGCGTCGGCTCTCGCTAGGCCGGAGTCGCGACCTGCTCAAACCGTCCAGTGGCTTGCAGCGCGACCTTCCTCAAGAACAGCGCAGGAAGAAGCAGCAGCGCGACACCGCCGACGACTTCTGGCTCCAGCGGAACCCACGAAAGCAACCATGCCGTCGCGTCCGGTATTGAAGCAGCAACGGCCACGAGAGCAACCACCGAGAGCACCCCGGCCACGAGCGCCTCAGCCGACACGGTCGGGAGGCTTCTACGAGGCATAACCTCGGCAAAGAAGGGAACATATGCCGGCAGGATCGCCACAAATGAGATTCCCAGCGTGAGCAGGATCGCGATGTGAAATCCGATCAGCAGGAGCAAGCCTCCTCGAAACCACGATGGACGGAGAACGAGGACGACCAGGCCGAGCTCGAGTCCAACGGTCGCATAGTCGGCAAACTCCCAGAGAAAGGACTCTCCAAGGAGGTCACGCAATACCTGCGCGACCGACGGGAAACGTCCCTGGGCCACGGCCTGAACATCGAGTTGGGAACGAACTACTGACTGTCCCAGGTTCAGCCAGCCACCGCGCACTTTGACGAGCGCCGAGGTCATTAGGCCCCAGGCGATCAGCCACGAAAGGAGCAGTCGAGGCGACCACACACCGAGGACCCGATCCCGACCAGACCAAATAGTCAGCGACATCACAAACACGACATACATCACCCACTGGTGATGCACGATCTTGTTCTCGACGCTGAAGAGAATCGAGTTTCCAACGAGCAACAGCAACGCTGCCGCGGTACCAAAAATCCGGACCCGGAAGCCGCCAAGAGCAAGACCGACGCTCACCACGGTGGCGAGAGCCAGAGCGATGAGCAGTGCGCTCGGGCCGGTCGCGAGGAACCCGGCTGGAAACCGAAGCCGTGAGTTGATCAGCGCATCTGGCACGTCAGCAACCGCACCCAACCGCGGCAGGTGTGGACCGAGCAGCAACAACCCAAGTGCAATAAGCCTGGTGTTCTTCCACTGCGAATCCGTGACCTCGTGATCTGCCTCGACCCAACGAGCGTTGACCCGATCGAGCAGACCCATCGGGTTTAATCGGTGCACTGCAACGCCCCGATCACGTGACTTTCCAGGGGAGGGTCGATCGCCACGATGGCTTCTTCCTCGTCGACACGCACCGTCTCTCTGCGAAACTCAACCGTTTCACCACAGCGGGCCGGAACGATCTCGGCCAGCCGCTGGTGGATCCACGCTTGCAGCTCCGGGTCAAGATCGGGCAGCTCCCGTTGGATTCCATCGATGAGCGGGAGCGACTGTGATTGGGTGAAGTCGAGGTTGGAGAACTCGAGGGACGTCACCTCGGAACGATCATCAGCGTCGTCTCCGACCAGAAACACCGAGCGCTCAAAAGTGGTGAGTTCTGAGATCTCCGGTGAGCGGCCAAAACCGGGCATGACCAGCGTCGGGAAGGGTTCCTGAACTGCAAAGGTCACCCCTAACCACGCGACGGTCAAGATCGGAAGGAGCAGGAAATACAACCTGCCAATTGCCAGCCTCAAGGCCACCTCCGCTTCGCCCATGACCCGCACCGTCGGATCTCGTACACATTAACGCTTCCGGTATGCGACGCGAGAGCTTTGCTCGTCCACATCTGCAGTTCTTTGAGATCGCAGGACTGACCGGCTCTAGAAGAGCGCAGTTGCGAGCTTGCGCCGGTAGTCGTTCGTTCGCGGGTCCGCCGCGCCCAGCTGATCGAGCAGCTCGAGATAGCGCTCTCGTGCAACGTCGTCGCCCTTGACCGTCGTCAGCAACGTCTTGAGCTCCGCTTCGATCTCGTCGGCCTCGGCCGCGCTCGGTGCCGCAGGCGCTGGCGCTGCCATTTCCGGCTCAGAGATCACTGCATCGGGCCTAATGGCGCCGCTTGGGGCTGCCGCGGCGGCCGCGTTGATCGACGATTCGGCTCCGCCAGCAGGCTCCTCGCCACCTTCGCCCTCGGCAACCTCGCCGCTCTCTTGGGCGGCCAGGTCGATGAGTTCCTGTACGAACTTGACGACCTCGGGTTCGCCCTGAGCCCCCATGAACCCATTGACGACCTTGCCGTCATACATGGCATACACCGCGGGGATGGATTGGACCTGGAAGGCTTGTGAGACCGCAGGATTCTCGTCGACGTCCACCTTTGCCAGTTCGACCAGGCCCTGAGTTTCGCCGATGACCTTCTCGAGAATCGGTCCGAGCGACTGGCACGGGCCACACCATGGCGCCCATAGATCCACAACGACCGGCACGGTCTTTGACCGCTCGACGACGTCGGTCTCAAAGGTCTCGTCGGTTACATCGGCCATGCTTTGCTCCAAGTCTTGCTGAACTCTCAAAGCGTAGCCTCCACAACCGAGCGCGTACGCTGTGGGGGTGAGCATGAACAGAATGAGCGAAACGAACAGCCCGGCCGACACTCCAGCCGGCATCGATGTGGCAGCGGTGACCGAGTGGCTTCAGGCCGCGCTCGCCCCAAACGGAGGAACCGTCGAAGGATCGCTCTCGTTTGAACAGATAACCGGAGGACGTTCAAACCTGACCTTCCGTGTCGTCGATGAAGCCGGAACCCAATGGGCGCTTCGCCGACCTCCGACCGGCCATGTCCTCGCCACTGCCCACGACATGGCCCGCGAGCATCGCGTCATGTCGGCATTGGAACCAACTGCGGTTCCCGTCCCTGAAATGGTCGGTCTTTGCGAAGATGTTTCGGTCAACGACGCACCGTTCTATGTGATGGAGTGGATCGACGGCACGGTGGTAAGAGATAAAAGCACAGCGGAGAACTTCGACCTTGCAACGCGTCGGGCCATGGGGATCTCGACGATCGAGAACCTGGTCAAAATTCACCAGGTCGATATCGATGAGGTTGGCCTTGGCGACTTTGCGAAGCGCGATGGCTACATCGAACGTCAGCTTCGTCGTTGGCGCCGCCAGGTGGACGCTGTCGAATCCCCGACCGATCCCTTGATCATCTCCGCGCATGAAAAACTCGTCGCTCAGATGCCCGACCAGGGTCCGGCCCGTTTGGTCCACGGCGACTACCGGCTCGACAACACGATCATCGATGACGCCGGACAGGTAAAGGCAGTCCTCGATTGGGAACTAACAACGCTTGGCGACCCTCTTGCTGACCTCGGCGCCATGTTGACCTATTGGACTCGACCCGGAGACGAGGTCATCGCGCTGAGTGAACCGCCGACGCTCGCAGATGGCTTCATCGAACGAGACGAAGTCATTGCTGTCTATGAGGAGGCCATTGGTCGCTCCGTTGGCAATGTTGGCTACTTCCAGGCGTTCGCCACCTGGCGACTCGCCTGCATTCTCGATGGTGTGGTCGACCGTTATCGGGCGGGCGCAATGGGCAACGACGACGACTTCGACGTCGACGATTGGGCCCAACGGGTCTCGACGCTCGCAGCACAATCGCTCGAGTTGATCGGCGCAGAATCGTGAAGAAGAAGATCGCGCTAGCTGGCGGTGGCGTCGTTTCGGTCGTCGTCGTCCTTGCCCTGCTCGCCGGCGGCGACATCATCGACTTGCCAGCGTGGGCGAACCTGCCGGGCGTCGATGTCCCGATCGTCGGCGACACCGACGCGATCGATTGCCGGCTCGCCCAGATTGGCGACACCGACCGCGTGATGATCACCATCGTCGACGGCGACATCGATACCCACGCCGATTACGTACACGTCTGGAACGCAGGCGAGCTCGTCGACCCCGACGAGCTCGTGCGGGTCTCGGACAGCGTGATCGAGTCGTCCTCGACCGAGGGCATCGTCGAGCAGTTCTACTCGGTCTCCATCGAACCTGTTCGCGAAGGTCGTGTCTTCTGCGAGTCGATCATCCTCGACTCATAGGTCGGCATTGCTGGCCTCACGCAGCGCCGAGGGCCCCAGAGGTGGCGAGTTCGATGACTTCGACCAGACGCTCGGCCAACCGCAGCTGGGCGATGGCACGGTCGAGGTTCTGATCCGTTGCGTCAGCCCCGTAGTACTTGTCTCCCGAGAGGTGGTCAGCCATGAAACGCACGCTGTTCTCGACGGTCATCAACGGCCCAGCGAGCAGCATGCTGGCATGCTCAGCGTCGGTTAGGTCTCCGCCGTAACCGGCGAGAAAGCCACGGTTCACCGAAGCGATCTGCGCCATCACGGCTTCCGGTGACGCCTCGTTCATGTGACGAGTACTCGACCTGACGAGTTCACCAACATCGGACAGCAACGTTCCGGGCATGGTCGTGTCGAGGTCGATGATCGTTCGTCCCGCTCCGCCAACGATGCAGTTCGGACCTTTGGCATCGTTATGTGCATTGCGCACTGGAACCTCAAGCCACGCATCGAAGGCGGAGGTAACTCGGAGCCGATCGACCATCGCAATGAGATCTTCAACGTGCTGGGCACAGTTGCTCAACCGACCGAGCTCGTCATCGTCCACCGTCTCTTGGAAGGCCGCGACCCTGCCATCGAAGTCGTGATACCCGGGTAGATGTTCGACGAGTTCGAGTCCGTCGATCGCTCTCGCATAACGACCAAAGGCCCTCGCGGTCGACTGCGCATCGTCGCGCGTCCGGATTGGTGGGGTGGCGTTGCCTTCGACAAACCGGTAGCAGCGCCATGGCATCCCGTCGTGGATCGCGATTAACTCGCCGTCCACGGTTCGGCACAACTCGATCGTTGCGAGGTTGTGCATGTGCTGGCATGCCACGACCTTCTCAATGTTGTCCATGAGGTCGTCGGGTCTCGTGAAGATCGCCGTGTTGATGTCCTGCACAACAAAGACGCCCTCAGTTGAGGTAATCACCGCCGTTCGATTGATGTTTCCAGCGTCCATCTGCCGTGCTGGAGCTTCCGGCTTTAGACCAAACTGGTCCGCCGCAAGCGTCTCAAATTGTGACAATTTCATACGATTCTGTATTCGCCGCCGAACCACCGAGGATATGGGCTGGACTTCTATCGGCAACGGGTACTGGACCCCTAAGCCACGCAGACGTGTTTCTTGGGATCTGCCCCAGTTCCAGATTCGAATTATGTCGACGCGTCACTCAGACGAGCTGATAGTCTTCAACTTCAGTTTCAGGGGCTATAGCTCAGTTGGTAGAGCGCTTCCGTGGCACGGAAGAGGTCAGGAGTTCAATTCTCCTTAGCTCCACGAAAACCTGAATGAACAAAGAACCGCACTGGCCTTCCTCGCCGGTGCGGTTTAGCTGTTTTGCCCGCAATTTCGATCCAATGGGGTCAGGTCTCATTCTCACCCGCTTTTGATTGGGGTCAGGTCTCACTTTCATCGACCGACCCAAAAGAACGTTGAAAACACAACACTCGCCATCGAGCACACCGCTTCGTCTGATCTCCGGCGATTACCGCAACGAACCGTGCACCTCACGCCGCGTCAGCAAAACCGCTGAATTGCTATCGGTTTTGGCGATCCACTCGGCAGAAGGAGTGAAAGTGAGACCTGACCCCCAAAGACTGTGGGTGAAAGTGAGACCTGACCCCAAAGACGTGACCCCAAAGGCGGTGGGCTTCTAGAGGCCGCGCTCACCGACGCGGTTATTCCTCTTCGCTGTCGGCGCGTTCTTCTTCGGGGTCGTCGTCTTTGGCCCAAGCAATTCTGGGGCGATCGCCCCAGAGGCGTTCGAGTTCGTAGTAGGCGCGGTGCTCTTCGACGAAGATGTGACAGATAAAGCTGCCGAAGTCGAGCAGCACCCACTCAAAGGTGTCGTGACCTTCTTTGCGCAGCGTGTGCGGTCCCCCGTCGCGGGCGACCATCTCTTCGATGTTGTTCGCAATGGCGCGCACCTGACGGGGGTTCGCCCCCGCGGTGATGAGAAAGTAGTCGGTGATCCCGAGAACCTCGCCTACATCGACGACCAGCGTGTTGATCGCGAGCTTGTCGTCCGCGGCGCGAGCAGCGGTCACCACCCAATCCACGATCTCATCATCAACGCTCATTGCTGGCCACTCCCGGTTTCACAGCAGAAAACAACATCACGCAGGAATGTTATGCCCGATCTCAGCCAACCCACGGTGGCTAGCGAGCAATGACCGTGATGGAGGTCGTGGCGTCTTCGAGAGGGACGATGCGAGGCATCGGGTAACCGAGACGATCAGCAATCTCCTCGGCGACCTCGGCGGCGAGCGGGTCGTGAACCTGGACCTCCGGCTCGAGGGCCACGCCGGTCTCAGCGTTGCCCAGGATGGTTACCAAACCGCCCGATCGAGCAATGGCAGAGATGACCTCGAGGCTCCCACCGTCGGCGACCGCGGGATCGAGAAGCAATACCGTTGGACGGTCGCCTGGCGAAGCTGACTCGGGGAAGGGCACGATCTGAGCGACCAGGTCTGCAATGGGCTCACCCTGGGCCTCGTACAAGGTCGCTTCGGGGTCCTCCGCTGGGATGGTGACGGTATCGATCGTCCGATAGGCGACCTCACCGCTGGCGAGCGTTCCGATGAGCTTGGCAAAGCCAGTCTCCTGCTCAAAAAGTTCTGGCCGTTCGTCTGCTCCTGCTGTTCGCGAGATCCACGCCCGCCAGACCTGCTGTTGTCGCAAAGCCACCGCCAGTCCCGGTTCTGCGGGGTTGCGGTGACCAGCCACGAGGGCGATCTCCGTTAGGTCAAAGTCACGGGTCCCTGCGGCGAGAAGCACCTCGGTCGCAAGTTGGGTCGTCGTGCCATCGGGGCTAGCTCCGTCCGCAGTACTTTCGTTTGCCGCCTGGACCAGGTCGTTGCGCAATGTGAGCGTGAGTGGAAGGTCGGCGATCATGAGTCCGGTCCACGACGACGCGTCGAGAACAACGACTTCGGAAAAGCCGATGCCCAGTACCGATCGCATCTCGCCCAGCACGGCGTCGAGGCCGTCGGCAGCGAAGAGCTCAGCGAGCGGTACTCCCGAGCTACCCGGATCCACAAAGGTTCTTGGAATCGTGACCGCCGTGCCTCCACCGCCACCGTCGCCTCCGCTCAAGAGCGTGACGCCAACCAATTCGGCGCCAACCCCGGCCCTCACCGCGGTGTGAAGAACCAGAACCGTCTCCGTGGTAGTCGTGAATGCTCGAAAGCCGGGTTCGTTCGGGTCGACGGAGAACGACGAAACCTCTCCGGCTTGAGATTGAAGGATCGCGCTTTGGGCCTGGGTTCCGATCCACCAAGCGACTGCGGCCACGGCGAGCAGGAACAACAGAAACCCACTCGAGAGCATCAGGCTGCGCTTTGCGGTCATGAATCCTGAGCGACCGGCGGAGGGTCGCTGTACAACTCGTGTGCTTCGACCAGACGGCGCACGCGTTCGGGCACGAGTCCGTCGAGCGGTTCTCCCGACTGTGCTCGACGCCGAATATCGGTGCTTGAGATCTCAAGCCCTGGCAGGTCGAGCCGCTCCCAGCTAAACCCGTCCGGTGGTTCGGCGTCCTCATGTCCGCGTCGCGGGAACACCGCGATGGTCGCCATGCTGGCAATCTCCTCGAACCGCTCCCATGTGTCGAGTCCAGCAGCGGCATCGCTTCCGAGAAGCAAGAAGAGATCGATGTTGTCGCCATCCAACTCAATCAGGGTGTCGACGGTGTAGCTGTTACCGGTCCGACGAAGTTCCATGTCAGAAACCTCGACAGCTTCGAGATCACGAAACGCTTCGTTCGCCATCTCCAAGCGGGTCTCCGCTTCGGTGATGTTACGGCTCCCCACCTTCTGCCAAGGCACGCCGGCGACGGTTACCACCAACGAATCGAGGAGCAACTGATGGACCGCGTTGGCGGCGAGCACGACGTGGGCCACGTGTGGCGGGTCGAAAGTTCCGCCGAAGATGCCTATCCGTTGACGCTCTTGCACGACCGACACCCTAGATGTTCGGGCAGGTTCTGCTACTGGATACTTCCCAGAACACCCCGCGTGCGGTACTTTCGCCCTTGGCTGTTTCGTCCATCCACGGTTGTGACGCCTCCGACGCTTTTTGGGGGCTCGCACATTGCTGGAAGTGGGGTGACGAAAACCTGCTCAACTATTTCGGCCTAGTGCCGATTCAAAACATAGGTCGAACGGCCTAACCAGATTTGGACAACATGTCCCGTAGATCATTCGACGAACAGAAGGGCAAGAGTATAGCGTGACCCATTTCATACCACCACCTGTGGGTCGTGGAGCGTTGTATGTACTTGAATATCTATTCGATTCAAACATTGGAAATAAAATTTCCCCCGATAAAGGGAATCGCAGGGCTGCGATACCCGTTAAGTGAAGCATCATGAGTGATTCAGTAGGTCAGTACCTCAACGAAATCGGACTCGTCCCCCTCCTCACCGCACAGGAGGAGCGCGACCTCTCAAAGATCATCGAGCGTGGCGCGGAAGCTCGCGCCAAGAAGGAAGACGGCGAAACTGGCCGTGACCTCGATCGAGCAATCCGTGAAGCAGCTGTCGCAAAGGACCGTTTCATCCGTGCCAACCTTCGCCTCGTCGTAAGTGTTGCACGCCGTTACCCACTTCCGCCTGGCATGGAATTGCTCGACCTCATCCAGGAAGGCAACCTCGGTCTTGAGCACGCCGTCGACAAGTTCGACTGGCGCAAGGGCTTCAAGTTCTCGACGTACGCCACCTTCTGGATCCGTCAGGCAATCGGTCGTGCACTCGATCAGAAGGCAAGCCTCGTTCGCCTTCCAGGCGATCGCTCCGCAAGCCTTCGTGCTGCGCTCCGTCAGGTTTCTGGCGATGGCGACGAACTCGACGAAGAGCACGCACGCCTTCACCGCCTGACCACTCCAACTTCTCTCGACCGCACCATCGGCGACGATGACTCCAACGAACTCGTCGACCTCCTCCCAGACGCAAAACCTGGTCCCGAGGCCGAGGTGATGGCACGAGCTGAAGAAGAGATGGTCACTGGCCTCCTCGACATCCTCGATCCACGTGCTCGCTACGCAGTCGAGCAGCGCTTCGGCCTGCATGACGGACGCAAGCGCAGCTACCGGGAGGTTGGCGAAGAACTGGGTGTGACAGCCGAAGCCGCTCGCCGTCTGGTGAAGCGTGCTGTCAGCTCCGTACGCGATCACGCCGCGGAAAAGGCTGCATCTCCAGCCGCATAATCGACGAACACTGGAACCTCGTTCCAGGACGCATCAGAACAATGAGAACGACGGATCTGCTACGGCGGGTCCGTCGTTCACGTTTTGGCCGAAAGGGCCTTTTGACCCACCGCGTTCGCCCCGGATTGCCTCAAGAATATGCGCCAAATCGCCGATAAATAAGTAGGCGAGAAAAAGGAAAAAGCCCAGTGCTTCCATTGATTATTGTTGGTGTAATTGTTCTATTGATTGGTGTCTACGCAGTCGGGATCTACAACCGACTTGTGAAGCTCCGAGAAGTCGCAAAAGGGTCATTCTCACAGATCGATGTTCAGCTTGAACGTCGACATGATCTGATCCCGAATCTTGTCGAGACCGCACGAGGTTTCATGGCTCACGAAGCTGGAACCCTCGAAGCCGTCATTGCCGCACGTGCATCTGCCACCCAAACACGTATCGAGGTCAACGGTGACCCGAGCAACATCGACGCAATGCAGAAGCTCGGTGCGTCCGAGAGCAACCTCGGCGGCGCACTTGGACGTCTACTCGCAACCGCAGAGGCGTACCCGGAGATCAAAGCGGATCGACAGATGACCCAGCTGACCGAAGAACTGCGCAGCACCGAGAACAAGATCTCGTTCGCTCGCCAGAACTTCAACACGCAGGTCCTGCGTTACCAGGAGTACAAGCAGACCTTCCCCCCGGTCATCTTTGCGAGCCTGTTCGGCTTTGAAGACGACGCATACCTCGACCTCGAAACCGAGGGCAACGAAGACAAGCGTGAAGCGGTCGAAGTCAACTTCGACGGTCCTCAAGCTGCTGCCTAAGTCAGCCGGGACGGGCGGGCCAAGAGCGTGGATTTCCAGACAAACCAGAAGCGAGCAAGGCATGAGACGGCATGGCTCATCCTGCTCCTCACCCTCGGTTCCATTGGAACGATCATCACGATCGGTGTGCTCGCGAGCGCCTGGTTCTATATCGAACTCGGCACCGAGATCGGGATCAGGGTCTTCGCAGCAGCGGCATCGCTAACCGCGATCGGGATTCTCCTCAGTGCCGTGGTGAGGAACGCACAGGTCAGAAACGGCGGCGGTCTCTACATGGCGGCCTCCATGGGTGGCTGGCCGATCGACTTCAACACACGCGATAGCGCGGAGAAGCAACTCGTCAACATTGTCGAAGAGCTCTCGATCGCGACCGGAATCCCAGCTCCGACCCTCTTTGTGCTTCGAGATGAACCCGGAATCAATGCTCTCGCCGCAGGGTGGGATATAAGGCACGCTGCGATCGGGGTGACCCAAGGGGCGCTCCGGCACCTGACTCGAACAGAGATGCAGGCGGTCATCGCTCATGAGTTCAGCCATATCGTGAATGGCGATACCCAGGTCAAGACACGAATCGTGGGGTGGGTGTACGGCATTGCATCGATCGCGGTGCTCGGAAAGACATTGGTCCGAAACGCCTCAAGATCTGTCCATGGCAGCCCGCAACTCGCATTGATCTCCATAGTGGCGGGTTCGGTTCTCGTCGTCATTGGATCCATCGGTGCGTGGTTTGCCCGCCTGGGCCAGGCAGCGGTCACTCGAGAACGAGAACACCTCGCCGACGCATCGGCGGTCGAGTACACCCGCGATCCCGATGCTCTGGCTGGAGCATTCCTCAAGATGGGCGCACTCGGCGAGCACAATCGGATCCTCACTCCGCACGCGACCGAAGCCGCCCACCTCTTCCTCGAAGCTCCATTCAAGAATGCACTGGCAACTCATCCCCCGCTCAAGCAGCGGCTGCTAGCCGTCCTGCCGAGTTGGGATGGCCGATGGCCGGAGTTTGAATCGGTGAAGCAGTCGGTCAACACGAAGCACGACATTTCGTTCGAGGGTTTCGCCCTCCCTGAAATCCCTGGGCTATCGGGGAACCTCGCCGAGTCCGCGCAGAACATCCCCGGTATCTCCACATCACCCCTCGGTCCCATGTTGACCAGCGCCGTGATTCTCGACGCTGTCGGGTCGAGCGGCTCCAGCACACTTTCCCCCACCGACTCCGGGTTCGAGTCACCCCGAGTGGGCCGTCCCACCAGTGCTCATATGGAACAGGCTCGTCTCATCCTCGCGAGCATCCCGCAGGAAACAAAGGACTTCCTCCACACCAGAGAGGGCGCTGTTGCGTCGGTGATTGGGATGCTGATTTCTCGAGAGCCATCGACACGCCCGCACGAACTTGAGCGGGCAAGTGCAGTCAGTGGCTTCGATGCCGAGTCCCTCGATGCCGCTAGCCAGCTGATCAACTCGCTCGACCGGCCACTTCAGCTTCCCTGCTTCGACATTGCGCTCCATTCGATCCGCGAGACACCGCCGGACTTCCAGGCAGCCTTGCTGCAAACGATCCGTGACTTCAGCACGTCGAGTCCAGATATCGACCTGTTCCGGTGGATGCTCCGACGCACGGTCATTCGACATCTGGACGATGATCAAAACAATGCTGGCTCAGGAAACCTCCATCTCGAATGGCTCGCTCCACAAGCTGGCGCGGTGTACTCGGTCATTTCGATCTTCAATAGCGCTGGGCCAGATGCCCGAGAGCAGGCGTTCATGGCGGCGCACGACGCCTCCGGCCTGCCCCAGCCCGATGAGATGCCGGCGGAATCTGCTCTCCGTGTAGAAAGGCTTGATCTGGCCCTCGACAAGTTGGCCGAGATGACCATCGAGAGTCGAGAGGCCTTCATCCGAGGAGCAATCGCCGCAATCGACCTCGATGACCACACCAGTCTCGACGAAGGTGAGCTGATCCGTGTGATCGCAGACGCTGTGCGTCTGCCTATACCGCCGCTCCTACCCAAGCGCACCGAAACAGCGTCAGGTGGTCTGGCCGCGTAGAGCGGGCTTGGCGGTTATGGCAATAGACTGATCGACGTGACAAACACGTGGAATCCGCAGAGCTGGCGAAACTTCTCGGCACTTCAACAACCGTCATGGCCCGACGACGGCGCTCTTGAACAAACGTTGAAAACCCTTGGCGACCAACCACCGCTCGTGTTCGCTGGCGAAGCCCGCGACCTGCTCGACAAACTGGGCGCCGCCAGCCGTGGCGAGGCGTTCCTTCTCCAGGCTGGCGACTGCGCTGAGTCCTTTGAGAGTTCGGCCGACTCCATTCGTGATCGCCTGAAGGTCATTCTGCAGATGGCGGTTGTACTGACCTACGCCGGTGGAATGCCTGTCGTAAAGGTTGGCCGCATCGCGGGACAGTTCGCGAAGCCACGGTCATCGGACACCGAAACCCAAGGCGATGTCGAACTGCCGTCGTTCCGCGGCCACATCATCAACGAGATCGGTTTCTCCGAGAGCGAACGACGAGCCCAGCCAGACCGCCTGCTCATGGCATACAACCGTGCCGCTGCGACCCTCAACCTCGTCCGCGCCTTCACCCGCGGTGGCTTTGCAGACCTGACCCAAGTTCACCAGTGGAACCAGGAGTTCGTGGGCGACAGCCCCATTGGTGAGAAGTACACGGCTCTCGCAGAAGAGATCGATCGTTCTCTCGCCTTCATGACCGCGTGCGGTATCGACCTCGATAGCGAGACCCAGCTCAACGAAGTCGACTTCTACACGAGCCACGAAGCACTGCTTCTCGACTACGAAGAGGCTCTGACTCGACAGGATTCGCTCACCGGCGACTGGTACGACTGCTCGGCGCACATGGTGTGGATTGGTGAACGCACCCGCCAGCTCGACGGCGCCCACATCGAATTCCTCCGAGGCGTGAAGAACCCGATCGGGTGCAAGATCGGGCCGACCGCCACCGTCGACGATGTCGTTGGTATTTGCGAAGCGCTCAACCCGGACAAGGTCGAGGGTCGCGTCACGCTCATTACCCGTATGGGTGCAGAGAACATCCGAGAGAAGCTCCCGCCGCTGCTCGAAGCAGTCAAGGAGACGGGACACCCAGTGCTGTGGGTCAGCGACCCAATGCATGGCAACACCTACACCGCCGCCGACGGGCACAAGACTCGGCACTTCGATGCGATCGTCGACGAGATCGCGGGCTTCTTCGAATCACATGAGAAGGCCGGAACCGTGGCTGGCGGCATCCATCTCGAGCTCACCGGCGATGCCGTGACCGAATGCGTCGGCGGTGGCGATGGCCTCGGTGATCACGATCTCGCTCAGGCGTACGAAACCATGTGCGATCCGCGACTCAACGGCCGTCAGGCCCTCGATGTTGCCTTCCGCGTGGCCGACATCATCGCTGCTCGCTCAGCGAACTAGAGAGCCCTGCCGAAGCTCACCAATGTTTGGCGAGCAACCTCGGCGTCCTTACGACTTAGTTGTTCGGCGACCCTGGTTTCGGGGTCCAGGCACACCCGCCACAGTTCATCCGCGTTCAGCCCAGCGATGCTCTTGAGATAGTCGTGGTCGATGCCCGTGAAGTTTGCCTCACGCATCTTGGTGACCAGTCGTTCGCGGTGTGGTGCTGAATACGCGTACACGAGATCGTCGAGTTGGTCAGCGTCGATCGCGAACAATGGAGCGCGCACTCGTTCGAGGCGCCCTGCATTGAGCAGTTCGGGCATCAGGTGATCGAAGGCCAAAAGCAATAGAGCACTCGCATGGATCCCGTCGGCGTCTCCATCGGTGAGGATCAGCACCCGGTCGTATTGCACGGAGTCGAGATCAAAGGCATCCCCGCACCACGCTCCGATGGCTCGAACGATACTTCGCAACTTTTCATTGGCGAGGATCTCACGCTCCGACGCCCGTTCAACGTTCATTGGCTTGCCCTGCACGGCGAGAATCGCCTGCGTACGCGGGTCACGGGCAATCGATGCTGCGTTCGCCGCCGAAATACCCTCGACGATGAACAGCTCTCGAGGCCCCTGGCCGAGCTCGTTGCTGGCAGCGTTAAACAAGGTTGTCGGCGAACTTCTCGAGCTGGCGGAGGTTCCGCACCTCGAAAATGCCGTCGCAGTAGTGGGCGTACTCACCAATGATCGAATCACCGGTGTCCCAGTAGCTCTTTGGTTCAGGATTCAACCAGAACACGTTGCGAGCACGTTCAGCAAGATCCTTGATGATCCAGCTGTTCGGCGCGTGGTAGTTGTTGCGAGCGTCGCCGAGGATCAGTACCGAGGTCTTCGGACCAACGTCTTTGCCATAGGCGTTCCAGAACACTTCGAGGGCATGGCCGTAGTCGCTGTGCCCATCCACCCACACGACGTCGGCTTCGCTATTTACTCGGTGGATAGCTTCGGTGATGTCGTCGGTGTCTTCGAAGTACTGGGTGACCTCGTCGAGGCCATCGATAAACACGAACGACCGCACCTGAGTGAACTGGCTCGAGAGGGCATAGACGAGGTGCAGCGTGAACCGGGCAAAGGCGGCAACCGAGCCGGAAATATCTGCGATCACCATGATCTCAGGCTTTTTCGGGCGAGGGTTCCGGAACTTCGGTTCGGCGGGAACACCTCCATAAGAAAGCGACGTCCGAATGGTGTGGCGGAAGTCGAGCGGACCCTTGCGACCGCGGCGACGTTTGCGGGCAAGGCGCACGGCCAGCTTGCGGGTGAGCGGGTAGATCGCCTTGCGCAGGTTGGCCATCTCCTCCCGGCTCGCATGCATGAAGTCAACATCTTCGGGCAGCGGTTTGCGAAGCGTCTTGGCCATTGCTTCAACGCCACGGTCCGCAACGAGACGACGGCGGATCTCTGCCTCGATCTCCTTCTTCAACGCCTCGATACGGTCTTTAAACTCATCCCGCTGGAGCCGCTGTTCGAAGGAGCTCGTGTCTTGTTCAGACTCGTCTTGTTGCTGTTGCATGAGCTTTTCAAGGACACCGTCGAGATCGAGGTTTCGAAGCGTGCGATAGAGGTAGTACGTACCACCGACGGGGCGACCTGGTTCCATGCCTGCATATCGACGAACCGACTCGCGCGCCATTGCCCGCATCATTGCCTGGTCACCGTTCGCGAGGGCGTTGTAGAGCATTTCGGCGAGCTCTTCGGGCGACATTCCGGAGTTTCCGCCTTGTCCTTTCCCGTCTCCCTGACCCGGAGGGCCAGGTGCCTCTTCGTCCTCGTCCTCGTCGAGGAGTTCGTCGGTCAGCTCGGCATCGAGTACGTATTCTTCACCGCGCAGCGAGAAGTACACGTCGAAGACGATCTCGAAGGCTTTCCAGTGCGAGTGGTTCTTGACCAACGTCGCCGCCAACGCGTACTTCAATGCGTTCCGATCCTCGAGCGGCACATGACGAATGGCCTCCATCGCATCGAGGTTCTCGGTCAGGCTGACGGGTAGACCAGCGTTTCGAAGCTCGACGATGAAACCCGAAAGCAGATCGAGCAGCGGAGATTGTTCTGTCCCTGCATCGTCTGCGTCGACGGGCGGTGTGGCGGTCATGCGCCGCCGTTGTAGCTGTCGGAGTTCGTGTTCATGTCCTTGACGGCCTTGTCAATATCGCTCTGATACTTGAGCAGGATGTTGACGGTTTCCGTGGCGGTTTCGGCATCGATCTGATCAATGCCGAGAAGCACGAGGGTGCGAGCCCAGTCGATGGTTTCGCTCACCGATGGGTGCTTCTTCAACTCGAGTTGACGGATGGAACGGACGACCCTGGCGACCTGGCTTGCAAGATGGTCGCCAATGTCGGGGACGCGGGTCATCACGATCTGTTTCTCGCGATCCATGTCCGGGTAGTCGAGGTGCAGGTACAGCGCACGACGCTTCAGCGCTTCTGACAACTCGCGAGTGTTGTTCGAGGTGAGGAACACCAGGGGGATCTGCTTGGCCGTGACCGTACCGAGCTCTGGGATCGACACCTGGTATTCAGAAAGGATCTCGAGCAGCAAAGCTTCGGTTTCGATCTCGACCCGGTCGACCTCATCGATCAACAGCACGACTGGCTCTTCTGAACGGATTGCCTCGAGTAGCGGGCGGGTTAGCAGGAACTCTTCGCTAAAGATGTCGTCTTCAATCTCGCTCCAGTCCGAGTCGCCGCTGCGATCGGCCTGGATACGGAGTAGCTGCTTCTTGTAGTTCCATTCGTACAGTGCCTTGGCTTCGTCGATGCCTTCGTAGCACTGGAGTCGGATGAGCTTGGCACCGGTCATCTCTGCGACGGACTTCGCTAGCTGGGTTTTGCCGGTACCGGCAGGGCCTTCGATGAGCACTGGCTTCTCGAGCCGGTCGGCGAGGTGCACGATGCCGGCAATGGCGTCGTCGGCCAGGTAGTTGACGGAGGTGAGCTTGTCGCGAACTTCCGCGACGTCTGCAAAGCGATGATCCATCCCGGGAGCCTACCGGGCGGTAAGGCCTGGCCAGCGGCCTTACCAGAAGCTGCTTATACAATCGGACGTCATGAATTCGGTCCCGATGTTCGGTCCCCCCAAACCATGACGGGGCTCGTCGTCACCAGCGTTGTCGTGGGCGTCATTATTGCCCTGAGCGGCGTCCTCGTGGTTTGGGTTGCGAACCGTGCAGCCGATGGCCGACTCGGCATGAACAGCTGGGCTGGGGTTCGCACGAAGGCGACTCAGTCAAGCCCTGAGGCATGGAGCATCGGGAACAGGGTGGCGAGACCATCGACGGTCAATGGGGGGTGGCTGCTGGTCATCGGAGGGCTCGTCAGTGCTGTCTTCCCAACGGTGTTCGTCGGTGGTGACTCCGACCAGTTCGCCGCCGTCTGGGCAGGAACGGTCCTGCTCTTTAGTGGGCCCGCGGTCGGAATGATCCTGTACGGAACCTGGCTGGGCAACCGGGCGGCGCTTGATTACATCGAGATGACCGACGACTAGAGGGTTCAGCGCCGCAGTGTTGGATTTGTTTGTGTCACTCGGCTGCGAAGTGTGAACACGCTGTCGCCGCTCAGCACTCCGCCCCTCCCGAATAGCCGACCGAACTCCCAGTTCGACAGACCAAGTTCAGGTCGATTAAAGGCGTACTGTCCGTCGACCCAGCGCGTGAAGCCATCGCCGACAAATGGAGCATCGACTCGTTCGAAGAATCGGGAGTGTTCGGCCTCGTCTTCGCTGAGCAGCGAGATCACAAATCGCGGTGCCTGAGCGTTGAACAAGTCGACCGCCTGATCGACCGACTCGACGATGACCAGTGTGACCTCCGGGCTATCTTCCCATTCCCATTCGTTGCCGAGGTCGTCCCACGACAGTGTCGAGGTCCGCGGTTCGGTAACCAGACCCTCGGCTCGCCCGATGCTCGCGTCCTCGAACCATTCAGCTGGCAGAGTGTCGGTCTGGTCGGAGACGATATGCAGCTTGGTCGTGGCGCCGCGATGTTCCCCAGCCGCATCGAGCGCTCCGAGGAACGCTGGCACCAGTTGGTCTGCCGCGCTTCGGGTGATACAGCAGGTGTTGAGCGTGTTGCACACCTTCCGATCGAGGCTGCTCACGACCGCGGCAGCGAATCGGTCAACATCGGCCGATTCGGCAGCCACCATCCAGGCCCCGCCCGTTCCGTGCAGGCTCACTGAAATGCCGGCCTGGCGCGCAACGGCGCCGAGTTGAGCTACCGCTGCGCCACTGCCACGTGCAACGGCGAGCGCAAGACGATCGTCGGAGAACATCGCGTGGCCCGCGGCGCGCGAGGCGCTGGCCACAAGGCTTGCCGAACCAGCGGGCAGGCCGGCTTCGGCCAGTGCGGGGCCAAGGGCATGTTCGACAATTGCCTCGGCTGTACCGAGTGCATCACTGCCGATGCGGAACACGACCGTGTTTCCCGAGCGCAAGACGCCGAGGGCATCAGCAAAGACGTTCGGACGTCCCTCGAAAACAAAACCAACGACGCCGAGACCAGCACGGACCTGCTCGATCGACCATCCGTCGTGTTCGACACGTTCGACGACATGTCCACGACCCGACGGTTGTTCGGCCCAGCCGCGCAGACCTTCGATCATGTCGGCCCTCATGGTTGCGGTCAGCTCGAGGCGCGTGGTGCTGCGGCTCCTCGCCCGGGCTTTCTCCATGTCGGCGCGGTTGGCTACGGCTATTGGCTCAAAGAGTTCGTCGTTGGCGAGTCGATCAGCAAAGAGTCCAAAGAATGTGGAGATGGCATCGTCTGAGACGGTTCCCATCTGTTCGAACGCTTCGAGCGCAGCGTTCACCGAGTCGTTGGCAACAGTAGCGACGTCGGCGGGTATGTGGATCAAGTCGCCGGTCGTCTGCACCACGACCAACGAATCGCCGGGCTCGAATGCCGCAGCGATTTCTTCGGGGACGGTCGTGACCTGGTTCCCTCCATAGACGATCGACATTCCCGCTGTCAGTTCTCGCAATTCGGCCATGCACAAACGCTACCGTCCTCACGACAAGTCGCTAACACAGAGGCCTTCCACGCTTTTTAGGCCACGCGAAGTACCGTGGTCGAGATTCCTGTGAGCCCCTCTGACACCTCTTCCGCGGCCAGCGACAAGCCCAAACGGTCCGCATCGCTGCTGGTTGCAGTCGGCATTCTTTTCTCGCGTCTTGCTGGCCTGATCCGGGGTGCGGTCTTTAACGGCTTTCTTGGTGTGGGCGGAGCAAACGATTCCTTCGTTCTCGCGACGCGGGTGCCGAATGTCCTCCAGATGCTCCTCGGCGAAGGAACGCTGTCGGCATCGTTCATTCCGGTCTATTCGAACGAGTTGGAACGCGACGAGGAAGAAGCTGGCCGTATCGCCGGGGCAATCGCTTCGCTCCTCGCATTAGTTGCTGCTGTGGTGGTGATCCTGAGCGTGATCTTCGCTCGCCAGATCGGCTGGGTGATCATGCGCGGCAACGTGGACGACCCTCGATTCGACCTCATGGTGTCGCTCCTGCGGATCACATTCCCGTCCGCTGGTCTTCTGGTGCTTTCGGCATGGTGTCTCGGCATCCTCAACAGCCATCGCCAGTTCTTCCTGTCGTACGTTGCGCCGGTCCTATGGAACATCGCTCAGATCTCAGCTGTCGCCGGCGGCGTCCTCTTCTTCGGTCTCGGCGATACCACGGGGATCTCCGCTGACGAACTCGCCGATGCTGCAACGAACATCGAAGTCCTGGGCGAAGTCGCCGACATTGCGGCCTGGGGGTTCCTTGCTGGCTCAGCGCTGCAGTTCCTCGTCCAAGTTCCAAACGTGCGTCGGCTCGCAAGGGGCCTCAAGTTCAGCCTCGACCTCAAGCGAGAAGGTGCTCGCGAGGTGTTACGAAGGTTCCTCGGAGCGGTCAGTGGTCGCGGGGTTATCCAGATTTCGGCCTTCGTCGACACGATTCTGGCAGCAGCTATCGTCGCCGGCGGCGCCACCGCCCTCGGCAATGCTCAGCTGCTCTACATTCTGCCGATCAGTCTGTTCGCCGTGAGCATTGCGGCATCGGAACTCCCCGAACTGAGTCGACTCACCGATCCAGAAGACATCCGCAAACGTGGTGAGGCTGGTTTTGCCCAAATCGCATTCTTTGTCTCCTTCACAGCAACGGCGTACATCCTGCTCGGCGACAAGATCGTGGCGACTCTCTTTGAGCGAGGACTCTTTGGACCCGACGAAACCCTGCTCGTGTGGTTCACGCTCGGCACCTACGCTTTTGGACTCATTCCCTCTGCGATCTCGCGCCTGACCCAGAACACGTTGTGGTCGCAGGGAGACACGAACGGCCCGGCCAAGGTGGCCGTCGTCCGAGTCATCGTCGCGATCGTGGTGGCGATCATCGCTATGCAACTCTTCGATCGAATCGCCGCATCGGATATTCGCGACATCGCCCCCACGCTTTTTGATCCGGGTACACGCAACCCCGAGCTCCGGTTCGGCGCAATGGGCATCACACTCGGTTCGGCGGTCGCAGCGTGGATCGAGGCCATTCTGTTGTGGCGCCTAGCGGACAAAGCAATCCCTGGCGTCTCTCCGCTTCGGCCGATCAAAGCCTTGATCCCAGCCCTCGTCGGGGCGGGCCTCGTCGCCCTCGTCATGCGGGTCGTGACCGACGACATGTGGCCTCCGTTGGCGATGGTGCTCTCCGTCGGGCTGTCGGGCATCACCTACCTGGTGATCGCCTGGTTTCAAAGGATCCCGGCGCTGAACGTGCTGCTCGTCGGGCCTCTAAAACCGCTGCGACGTTAACCCGAGTTCCACCCCGGCCCTATCAGCCTCATATCGAAGAACGAACTCACGCCATGTCGGCTGCGCAGCCACTACCATGATTTCATGATCAACACGCTGAAGAAATGGTGGAAGTACCTCACCGCAAAGGCCGATTCGGAGTTCGAAAAGAACGCAGATCCGAAGATCCAGCTGGAACAGGCTATTCGGGAGAGCAAAGAGCAACATCAGCGCCTGAAGGAACAGGCAGCGAATGTCATTGCGCATCAAAAGCAAACCGAAATGCGCCTCGACAAATCCATGGTCGAGATGGAGAAGCTGACCAGCAACGCCCGCCAGGCCGTGATGATGGCCGACGAGGCAATGCAGCGCGGCGACGAGACCAAGGCAACGGAGTACACCAGCGCCGCCGAAGCCTTTGCTCAGCGTTTGATCGCCGTCGAGCAAGAGGTCGAAGACCTCAAGGCCCTTCACCTGCAGGCAACGCAGTCCGCGAACGAGGCAAAGACTGCGGTCTCGCAGAACTCAGACCGGCTTCAAACCAAGCTCGCCGAGCGTCAGAAGCTGCTCAGCCAGCTCGACCAGGCCAAGATGAAAGAGCAGATGAACGAGGCAATGGACTCGCTCACCGAACAGGTCGGAGGCGACACACCGTCGCTCGATCAGGTGCGTGAGAAGATCGAGGGTCGCCTCGCCAAGGCGCAGGCATCCTCCGACCTCAGCGCATCCTCGACCGAAGGCCGCATGGCCGAAATCGAAGCCGCCGCCAAGGGAACCCAGGCCAAGGCTCGACTCGAGGAGCTCAAGAGCCAGCTCGGTGTGGGTTCGGCCACGACCGCAACACCAAGCGACACCGCCGCTGCGACGCCCGACGAGGGCGGCACCACCGCTACCGCGGGTTAGGCCATGACGCCGGACCAGGTCAAGGCGCTGCGCGAGTCCGCAGTCAACATCATTGCGTACGAGAACCAGCTCGAAGCTCAGCGGACCAAGCTGTACAACGAGTTGGAACGGGCAAACACCAATGCGCGCCAGGCAGTCTTGATGGCCAATGAGGCCGAGCAGGAAGGTGATGCGGCCAAGGCTGCAACATTCACCGAATCCGCCGAACTCATCGCAGGTGAGATCGTGCGCATCGATACGCAGATTGCAGCGATCGATATCGAGCTGATCGAAGCCAAGCAAGCGTCTGACGAAGCCAAATCGATCGCGTCGAACTCCGCGATCGAGATGACCCAGATGAAGGCAAAGGGTGCAGCACTGCGCGCTGATTTCGAACGGGCCAAGATGGCAGAGGCCACGCTCGAGGCCGAGGGTGGCACGACCTTCGACTCGGTCAAGGACAAGATCAACACCCGAGTCGTGACCGCCGAAGCACGCGCTGAGCTCGACGCAGTCGATGGCCAGAACGATGTTTCCGGCGCGACAGCGATGGTCGAGAAGGCCGCCGCTGAATCAAAGGCAGCGGCGAAGCTGGCAGAGATTCGTGGTCAGTTGGGCATTATTGGCGCGGTTGAGGACGTTCCGACCGACGCTGTTGTAGATGCATCGCTCGATGCGCCCGACGGTGCTGACGATGCCTCGGGTGACGATGGGGCTGATCCGGAGGCGTAGTCCAAACGACACTCGTTTGAGTTTGATTTCCCGACCACACTTTTTGTTGTGGTCGGGAAGTTTATTTTTGGCGGCGATGTGCGATGGGTCGGCCTGTTCATCGCGGCTGGGCTGCTCGCAGGCGTGCTTGCTGTGGCCACTGCTCCCCCAGCGCAAGCCCAGACGGAAAGCACGACGACGATCACCGGAGGGCAAGGTGTCGTCAGTGTCGTCTCCGCGCCGAGCCGGGACATCCGGAATGGCTCTGGGGAGCCTCCGCGTGCACGTCCGGGTGTGTGGCCGTACACCTGCAGCTTCTATTTCGACACGACCCTCGAATCGCTCGCCAACTCAACGACCAACCCCATCCCCGGAAACTTCTACAACCTCGTGTGCCTGGCACGTCCGGGCACTGGCGCTACCAACATTTTGAACCCCGTCTACCAATACAACCCAGGCGCTTCTGTAGACCCCACCCAGCCCGATCTCGTGACCTCGATCGAGATCCGCGAAGTGGCGCAGAACGCGCTGAACCCAACCGACCTTCCGCCAGCGTTTAGCCCCGCGGATCAGCAGATCACCGGCATCGAGACCTGGCTGTGGCCTGAGGGTGACACTGCGTCCACGATGGTTTGGGCGACGGCGGGCGGACTGACCGTCACCATCGAAAGCCGTTACCGCGAGACTCGGTTTGTCATGAGCGGAGCCAACGAGGGCTTGGTCACCTGCGACAACGCTCCGCTGTGGGCTCCGGGTGCGATCGATAGCCCGTGTACGTTCACGTTCCTCCGCGAAGGTGTTCAAACCATTGAGGCCACCAGCACATGGGACCTTTTCTGGTGGGACAACGCGGCGTCCCCAACACCCCAACCCCTCGGAACAATCACCGAAACCTTCGACGACGTGGTCGAAGTCGTCGACCTAGAAGCCGTCATCTCCCGCAACTAGATTTGTGATGACTTTCCGACCTCCAGGGTGGGAAAGTCATCACAAATCTTTAGGGGATGAGGACTAGGTCGTCGGCGTGGATGACGATGCGGCCGGCGGTCTCTGTTCCTTGGTCCGCAAGTTCGTCTGAGCTAAAGCGCGTCAGGCCTTTCGCGAACACCTCGCCATCGAGACCGGTGATCTCGATCGGGTCGCGGCGTTCGAACTTTCCATCGATCGAAGCAATACCCACCGAGAGCAACGAACGACCACCAGCGGTGAGCGCGTCCCGGGCACCCGCATCGACCTGAACCGTCGCCACCGATCGCATCGCAAAACCAATCCAGAGCTTCCGAGCGCTGAGTGTTTCTTCCCGGGGCTGAACAACCGTTCCCACTCCGGGAATCTCGGCAACAGCATCGGCAATAACGCCGTCTCGTTGGGCGTTTGCAATGACCGTACGAACCCCAGACCATGCGGCGATCTTTGCGGCGGTCAGCTTGGAGGCCATGCCACCTGAACCACGAACCGAGCCAGCCCCGCCCGCCAACTCTTCGAGCTGGTGGTCGAACTCGACGATCTCGTCGATCAGCGAAGCGTTCGGGTCGACATTGGGATCTGCGGTAAGGACCCCATCGGTATCGGTCAACAGCACGAGCGTCTCGGCCTCGACCAAGGTCGCGACAAGCGCTGCGATTCGGTCATTGTCGCCGTAGCGGATCTCGGCGTCGGTAACCGCATCGTTCTCGTTTATGAGTGGGACCACACCCAGCTGATGGAGCCGCTGAAGCGTGGAGCGCGCGTGCAAGTACTGCTTGCGCTCGCCGAAATTGTGTGGGGCGAGCAGGATCTGGCCGACGACATGGGAGTGCCGCGCAAAGGACTCCGACCAGGTCGCCACCAAGGCGGGTTGCCCGATCGATGACAGCGCCTGCAACGACACGGCGCTCGTGGGTCGCTCCGTCGCTGCGATACCGATGACGGGCATACCTGCAGCGATCGCGCCAGAGGTAACGATCGTGACCGCGACCCCTTGCGAACGCAAGGCCGCTGCTTCGTCAACGACCTTGTCGATAACCGTCGAGTCAATAACGCCGCCGGCGTTCGTCAACGACGAGGTCCCGATTTTGACAACTACTCCGGTCACTGTTCGCCCCTAGTCAGCTTCGTACTCAAAGCTGATGTCACCAATGTGCACGATGTCGCCCTCGCGCGCACCCGCTTTACTCAGCGCTTTGTTGACGCCAAGCGAATCGAGACGTTTTTGTGCATGCTCCAGCGCAGCGGGGTCGGTGAGGTCGCTCAAACGAACAGCCTTGAGTGCCTGACGACCGTGGACGACGTACTGGTTCTGGTCGATCTTCTCGACGGCGATCGTTTCGGCGACCGGACGGTGAATCACGATCTCGCTGGTGTCGAGCTCGGCTTCGACCTTGCGGGCCTCCTTGACCGCATCTGCCATGAGGCCGATCAACTGTGGAATGCCCTCGCCGGTGACCGACGAGATCGTCAACAGCTCGTTGCCGTCAGCGTCGACAGCACCGTCGATTGCGTCTTCGCCGCCGAAACTTCCGGCCATATCTGACTTCGATGCAACGACGAGCCGCGGCCGGTCGAGCATTTCTGGTCGATATGCCTCGAGTTCGGTGAGTAGCGCCGTCTCCTGCTCGGCCGGTGTCACGCCGTCCCAGTTGGCCATATCGAGCAACATGACCAGCACCCGGGCACGCTCGACGTGGCGAAGAAACTGGTGGCCCAGACCCTTCCCTTCGGCCGCCCCTTCGATGAGACCGGGAATGTCGGCGACGACCATCTCAAAGTCGTCCTTGTCATCTTCGATTCGGACGACACCGAGGTTTGGTTCCAGGGTCGTAAACGGGTAGTTCGCGATCTTTGGCTTCGCCGCCGAGATACGAGAGATGAGGGTGCTCTTTCCAACATTTGGGAAGCCGACGAGAGCTACGTCGGCGACGAGCTTGAGTTCGAGATGAAGCCAACGCTCTTGACCCTCTTCGCCCTGCTCGGCAAATGCGGGCGCACGTCGTTTGTTCGAAAGGAAACGAGCGTTGCCTTTGCCACCTTCACCGCCGGCAGCTGCCAGAAATCGATCGCCGTGATTCGAGAGATCGGCGAGCTCGGTACCGTCGAAGTGGTAGACCACTGTTCCTTCGGGCACCATCACCTCGAGATCGTTCGAGGACGTGCCGTGCTTCTTGTTGCTACTACCGTGCTTGCCCGAACCAGCCTTGCGATGGGGGTGATCCCGGAAGTTCAGCAGCGAGGCCGTGTTGTGATCAGCAACGAACCAAATGCTGCCGCCGTTGCCCCCATCCCCACCGTCGGGGCCACCTTTGGAGACGTGAGCTTCGCGGCGAAACGACACACAGCCGGCACCGCCGTTGCCCCCTTGCACGTTGATGTTGCACTCGTCTACAAAGTTGCTCACGAAAAAAAGGTATCCATACACGCGCAAAAACCAGCACGCTAGCGTGCTGGTTTCGCACAAGGCCGGCGAATAGAGCCGGCTAGAAGTTACTCGGTGATGATATCGACGAGCTTGCGGCCATTGCGTGAGCCGAACTTCACCTTGCCGGCTGCGGTTGCGAAAAGAGTGTCGTCGCCACCGCGGCTGACGTTGTGTCCTGGGTGAAACTTGGTCCCACGCTGACGGACGAGAATGCTTCCGGCGGTGACTGCGCCACCGTCGAATACCTTGACGCCGAGGCGCTGTGCGTTTGAGTCACGACCGTTCCGTGTGGAACCGCCGCCCTTAGTCTTCGACATGAGATCTCCTTAGATCGAGTCAGCCAGCCTTGATCGAGGTGACCTCGATACGGCTCAGCGCTTGGCGATGTCCCCAACGCTTGCGCTGGTTGGACTTGTTCTTGTAGGTAAACCCGTTGATCTTGGGTCCACGGTTGTTCTCCACGACCTTGATCCCGACCGATGCTCCGGAGAGCTGGTCTGGGGTGGCGAGAACGGTACCCCCATCGACGAGAAGGATGGGAGTGAGAGATTCGGTTGCATCGACTTCGCCCATACGGTTGACGTCGAGGACCTGTCCCTCTTCAACGCGGTACTGGCGACCGCCGGTCTTAATCACGGCATACATGTCTGTGAGGTTATCTCGGCCTATCGCCCTTTCCGCCCTCTACGAGCTGGCGATTTCGTTGAAAGGAACGCCCTTGTCTACCGAGATGTCCCGAGGGAGACCGAGCACTCGGTCGCCAATGATGTTGCGCTGGATCTCGTCGGTACCGCCAGCAATGCCGTCCTGAAAGCTGTTGAGGACATGCCTGTTCAATTGCTGGCCGTCGTCACCGTCAAACTGCCAAGCGATCGACCCCAGGCCGTCGATATTTTGTGCAACAGCGCGAACCCGCCGAGAGATGATCGATCCGGACAGCTTTCCGATCGAACCACCGGGGCCGGGAGCCTTGCCCGCCTTCATCTCGGCACGTGTTCGCATGGCAACGAGCGACTTGCAGGTCTCCATGGCATAGATCTGCATCAACTCGTCGCGCACGACCGGATCGACGATTCGCCCATTCTTTGCTGCGCGCTTGGCCAACATGTCGAAGCTTCGTCGGGTGATGTCGCCTGCTCCCACAGTTCCGATGGCGACGCGCTCGTACATCAGCATTGCGGTGGCCTGGTTCCAACCGTTGTTGAGCTCGCCGAGCAACCAGTCCTTCGGGATGCGCACGTCGGTAAAGAACACCTCGTTGAAGTGTGTGCCGCCATCGATTTGGTTGATTGGGCGAATCTCTACGCCTGGAGCTTTCATGTCGACGATGAACATCGAGATCCCGGCGTGCTTGGGCACCTCGGGGTTCGTGCGCGCAATCAGAACGCCATAGTCGGATCGGTGAGCGAGAGTGGTCCAGACCTTCTGGCCGTTGATGATCCACTCATCGCCGTCGAGGATCGCGCTCGTGCGAAGGCTGGCCACGTCCGACCCAGCATTTGGTTCGGAGAACATCTGGCACCACATGTGTTCGCCGCTGATGTTCGATGGCATGAACTGTTTCTTCTGTTCATCGGTGCCGAAGTCATTGAGCACCGGGAGACACATGCCGTGCGAAATGATGAACTCGGTGTCGACGAGCGGGAACTTTGCCTTCTCGGCGCGCCAGATCTTCTCGTGCGCTCGGCTGAGACCTGCTCCTCCAAACTCACTCGGATAGACAAGGCCCCCTAGGTCAGCATCTACCGCCGCGGCGAGAAACTCTTTCGCGGCCTCGATCGAACGGCCTCCCCCGGTGTGCTCGGAAAGGAACGCCCGGCACTTTTCGGCAAAGGCGGTTGCATCGTCAGCGCTCAGCTCCGTGCTCATTCCTCTTCACCTCCATCTTCGATACCCATCCACGAATAGATACTGCCCGATCCGAGCGGAGCGAAACTTGCCGGTCGCTTCTCGAGAAAGCTCATGACCCCCTCGCGAAGATCTTCACCACCGAAGGACTCTGTCATCAGCGCGTTGGACGATTCGAAGGCACGTACTGCCCCCATCTCTGGTTCGGTGAGAAGTTGGTGTTTGATCGTGGCCATCGAGGCCGGGGACACGTTGTGAGCAAGATGGCCAGCGAGTGCTCGAGCAGATTCGACCACATCGTCGACTGGAACCGCTCTGTTCACGAGCCCGAGGTCGGCCATCTCGAGGCCGGTCAGTACTCGTGACGTGAGCAGCAGATCACTGGCAACTTGACGTCCGACGATCTGGGGCAGAAGCCACGCCAGGCCGTATTCGGCAATCAACCCTCTCTGGGCAAACGCTGTCGTGAACTTGGCCGTCGTCGAAGCAATGCGAAAGTCGAGCATCATGGCATGGCCAAATCCAGCTCCGGCACAGGCGCCATTGATGGCTGCGATCGTGGGCTTTCGAATCGCCATCGGCATCGAGTTCGGTATCACGCCGTTCGGTAGCGGCAGATCGCCTTCACCAGCGGTATAGGCCAGGTCGGCGCCCGGACACCATCCCTTTCCGGCGCCGGTCACGATGATTGCTCCGACGTCGTCATCTGCTTCGGCCTGCATGAGGCGTTCGAAGTAGGCGTACTCCATGTTCCCAATCATGGAGTTCAGCTTGTCGGGCCGGTTGAAGGTGAGCGTCGCAATCCCATCGCTCACGTCGTACAGGCAAAGATCGGGGTGCAACATGTGCCGATGGTAGCTGCCTTGTTGCAGTGAACAGAATCTCAACGAGAGCCCCCGTCCAGCATCGAGCTCTCGCGACTGGCTACGGTCAAGCCCATGACCGACGTTCAGCCCACCTCCACCCAGTACTCGATCTCGCTTCGCGTTCGACTCTGTAATGTCCCAGGCGTCCTCGGTCGCCTAACGACGGCCATTGGAACGGCCGGGGGAAACATCTTCGCGATCGAGAACATCGTGGCCCGAGGCCCCTTCCTAGAGCGAAGCATCGTCGTCAACTGCTCAAGCGTCGAGCATCAGGCCGAGATCGCCGAAGTCGTCAGCAACCTCGAAGACATCGAACTGCTCAACCATTTCGATCGCACGATGAAGATGCACGAAGGCGGCAAGATCGAGGTCCTACCGCTCGCCCCGGTCAGCGACATAGACGATTTGTCGATGGCATATACCCCAGGCGTTGCGCGGGTGTGCCTGGCTATTGCTGCTGACCAACGCCTGGCCGACGAATACACCATCCGCAAGAACACGGTCGCGATCGTCAGCGACGGTAGCGCCGTTCTTGGCCTTGGAGATATTGGGCCCAAGGCCGCAATGCCGGTCATGGAGGGCAAGGCGCTCTTGTTCAAAGAATTCGGCAAGGTCGATGCCTTCCCGGTCGTGCTCGACACGAAGGATCCCGACGAGATCATCGAAACGGTCGTCCGTATTGCGCCCACCTTCGGTGGCATCAATCTCGAAGACTTCGCAGCCCCTGGTGCCTTCTATATCGAGGAAGAGCTGAAGCGTCGTCTGGACATCCCGGTGTTCCACGATGATCAGCACGGCACCGCAGTCGTCACGCTCGCGGGACTGCAAAACGCGCTGAAGGTGGCTGGCAAGGCCATCGAAGATGTCTCGGTTGTGATCTCCGGAGTCGGGGCAGCGGGTGTTGCGATCGCGAAGATCCTGTTGGGTGCGGGCGTTACCCAAATCGTCGGCGTTGATTCTCGCGGTGTCGTCTACGACGGTCGGGACAACCTGAACGACTCGAAACAGTGGTTTGCCGAGAACACCAACCAGAACGGTCTACAAGGCACGTTGTCCAATGCCATGGTCGATGCTGACGTGTTCATTGGCGTCAGTGCCCCCGACATCCTCACGGTTGATGACGTGACCTCTATGGCGAAGGACCCAATCGTCTTCGCCATGGCGAACCCTGATCCTGAGATCAGCCCCGAGCTGATCAACGACCGCGTTGCGGTGATGGCGACGGGTCGCAGCGACTATCCAAACCAGATCAACAACGTGCTCGCCTTTCCGGGGATCTTCCGCGGCGCGCTCGATGCCCGCGCGACCGACATCACCGAAAACATGAAACTGGCCGCAGCCAAGGCAATCGCTCTGGAGGTGACCGCCGAAGAGCTGTCGCCGACCCACATCATCCCCAGCGTCTTTGACCCCGCCGTCAGCCTGAACGTGGCAAAGGCGGTCGCCGAAGCAGCGATCGCCGACGGGGTAACCCGCTAGGGAAACCGCCATCACCGTTGGGGAGATAGTTCACCGTTTCGGCGGACGGCCGGTCGCGACGAAGTCGAGTGAGGCTGTCACGTTTCGCCGGACGAAGCGCTCGTTGCGCGGGGAACTCAGGTATCGAGCAGCAGCGAGCACAGGAAGATGACTCCCGGTTGCCTCGGCCTCACGCTTGGCCGCCAAGCTGAGCTTGATCTGATGACAAACAACGATGAACGCCCCGGACTGATCGGCTAACGCTGCTCGGACTAGCTCATCGCCGGCCTCGCCAGGTTTGAGGCCACGAGCCGCGTTGAGGGCAGCTTGGGTGTCGCGAAATCGGATCGCTGTCTGAAGGTCGCCAGCCGTTGGCGTCGCTCGGAGCTCGGTCGCTACGCCGTGACGCCGTTCGGCACGAGAACTGTCGAAGAGCAGCCACGTCGCGAACAACCCGAGACGGGCAACGTGTGGACCAGGATCAACTTCCCATGCCCACCGGACGGCGTTCACCATCGTGAGCACATGGGTAATGTCGAGCCACCCGAAGTCGTCCTCGTTCATGAACTCGACATCGAGGCTGTGGCGCAGCATGCGTCGAGATGCAGCGATCGATAGCGCGTCGATCAGGCCGATCATCCCAGCCCCGTCGATCACTGCGTCGATAGCTATCTCGATCGGTGCATCACCGGCCTCGAGCAGTGCGTCGGCGAGCGCCGTGCAATCAACGTTGGACTCCGCGGTCGCAGCTGCGAGCGCCTCAAGGTCCGCAGCTTCGATAAGCCTCATCGTGGTTCGCATGTACGGCAAGAGATCTTCTCTGGTCTGCCAGGCGGTGCCGCTCGCGATATACGGCAGAAGATCGGCTGCCTTATCCCAGCCGACCATGTCGAGGATCTCGAAGGCTTTTTGCACATAGATGATGCCGTGGCCGTACCCGAGGTGATGGCGGGATGCGGCGAGGATGAACTCATGTCGGATGAGATCGGGAACAACACCCTCGGCGATGAGGGCCAACGTTTTGGCCTGGAGGCCAGCGATGTCTTCATCCTCAAGCGCCTGTTGGAACTCGGGCTCAACATCTGGCTCGGGCAGCGTATGTGGTGTGCGGCCCCGGGTGACTTCCGCGATTCCGCTGATGCCTTGCACGAGGGCGAGAGCCTGCTCGTCTCCTGTGCGTTCGAGGGCGATCGCCAGACAGTCGGCAGCCATGGCCATTTCGTGGTCTGGACCCCATTCAGCTCGTGGAGCTCCGTATCGAATTGCCTCCCAGATGATGTCCTCGGGAGACGCACCAGCGGTCAATAGTCGAGCCGTGTCGCGTGAGAATTGGCCGATGTAGTTCGCCTCGATCCCGCTGCGCAGACTCGGCCAGACAGCGCTTCGGACATCGTGGTCTGTGGGTTCGGTCACGGATACGACGACGTCGTCGCCGTCGAGCTGCACCGGGTGGCAGGTGACGTTTTCCTCGCCCTGGATGCACTCGCCGGTGCGCACATCGAACTTCCAGTTGTGCCACTGACAGACGACGGTCTCGCCGGTGAGCGCTCCTGTGACGAGGCCGTACCCCTGGTGAGGGCACGCATTGTCGAGCGCGTGCACTCCGGAGGCGGTCCTGATCACAGCTACACGGTGTTCACCGACTTTGGCGACCTTCATCTCACCGACGCCGAGTTCGGCGAGGGATGCCACGACGGCAGAAGTGGTGCGATTGGCTTCTTGGGTCTCCGGTGAGGTGCTCATAGGATGCATCGTAGAAGTTCAAGTGCACTTGAAGTCAAGGGAAAATCTCATGGCCACGTCTCAACCACCTCACAAGGATGATCTTCTCACCGTCGGGCAAGTCGCGGAGCGATCTGGCATTGCCACTTCAGCGGTCCGCTACTACGACGATGAAGACCTGATCTCGTCGACACGCACGCCGGGCGGACAGCGTCGGTTCAATCGCGGAGCGCTTCGTCGAATCGCATTCATTCTCGCCGCCCAACGTGTCGGCCGGCCGTTAGCGGAGATTCGCGAGACGCTCGATGCGCTACCGACCGAGGTTCCCGACCAGGCCGAGTGGTCGCGAGTCGCCACCGACTGGCGGGAGCGCCTCGACGACCACATCGAACAGCTCGTGACCTTGCGTGACAAGCTCGACGAGTGCATTGGCTGCGGGTGCCTGAGCCTCGAACGCTGTGCGATCTACAACCCTGACGACACCGCAGTCACGCTCGGCACCGGCCCCCGCTACCTCCTCGGCGACTCCGCTTCCGACCTCTGAGGCTCGGCACAAGTCCGGTCCAAGACCCGCTTCCGCGGATGCTCGGCACAAGTCCGACAACTAAAACTGATTCATCGTGTTCTTGGCCCCGCCTG
>CAZSYL010000022.1:0-53213 GCA_964610745.1 uncultured Acidimicrobiales bacterium | reverse complement strand
GTCACCCGAGTGACCTGACCATTAGCGTCATAGGCATAGGCAGTCGTGTTGCCACGAGGGTCGGTTGCGCCAATCAGACGCGACTCGGCGTTGTAGGCCCACTCCCACACACGACCAACCTGATCGGTTCGGGTGATCTGGTTGCCCTGGTTGTCGTAGGTAAACAACTGAACCCCGTTACGGGTGTCAGTGATGCTCGAGATGTTGCCAGCAGCGTCATAAGTAAACGACGTTGTTTCACCATCAGCGTCGGTCACCGTCAGCGGGAAACCAAAGCTGTCGTAGGTGAAGTTCGACGTGTTGCCCTCTGCATCAACGAACTGGGTCAAGTTCTCGTCCGCGTCATATGACGCTGTCCACGTGTTGCCCTCAGCATCGGTGCGAGAGGTGACCTGATCATCAGCGTTGTAGGTAAACGAACTGATGTTGTTCGCGCCGTCGTAGATCTCGTTTACTTCGACCGCGTTGCCACGCTCATCGAACGTTGAGATGGTGGTCAGGTTGCCATCAGGATCGGTGACGATCTCGGTGCGGGCATCAGGATCAACATCGATCTCGGTCCGGTTGCCGCTGGCATCCTCAATAGCTATGAGGCGGCCATCATCGTCATAGAACAACGTGCGCTGCGCGCCAGTCGGATCGTCGATCTCGGTCAGGAAATGGTCGTCGTCATAACCAAAGGTGCTGACTGCACCCTTCTGATCGGTCGACGACACAAGATCGCCAGCAGCGTCATAGCTGTAGGTAATCGTGTCACCATCGGGCTCGGTCACCTGAGTAATGCGACCCTCGCTGTCACGATCAAATGTGATGGCAGGTCCGAGCGACGACGTGATGCCATCGTCGTTGATCGTGATCGTGTTGCCATCACGATCGGTTGTTTGGAGGAGCCCCTGATCGACGTCGAGAAGATAGGTGCTGCCATCTTGAGCGGTCAGCAGGAATTGGCTCGGGTTATAGATGGGGCCGCCACCGAAGCCGTCGTCATGGAAATGTCCATCGGCCTGCGAAAGGCCAATGGTCGTGTTCCCAACCGGAGAGAGGGTAGAGGTAGCGCGATCGCGTGGTGTGTACTCGGCAGTTGCCTGGATTGGGAAGAAGGTATTGCCCGTCGGAGTCAGCTCGAATGATTCGGTGTTGCCATCGGGCCACACCACGGTCACCACATTCGCTGGGCTCGAACTAAAGCAGATGTCCTGAAAGATCAGGCCAGGGCCACATCCAACAGACGTCCACTGACCCAAACCGAGTGCCCGGTTGGTGTACACCCGGAAGTTGCCAACGTCGAGGTTCCAACCGAAACCGAAATCGCCGGATTCGAACCGATCGAGAGTGTCATAGGTGCGCAAGATTTCAAGCGGAATACCACCCAGAGCCACATCTGAATCCAGGTACGTGATCGAGTAACGGCCAAGCTTCAAGAAGCCGTCGACGATCACGTTGGTCTCGCTAACGCGGGTACGCCCCTGGTCATCTGTTGCGGTGAACAGAACCGTGTATGGGCCGTTTCGCAACACGGTCGGGTCGATCTCGCCCAACGCCGTTGGAGTGCCAGTGCCAGAACCAATCACCGTGCCACCGGCTGGGTCGGTGCCCGATGCGAAGATCGTCGTTTCCCACGCCGTCACCGCAGCACCATCAGATGTCGAGATATTGGCGGTGATTTCGGTGGGCTCGGTCACAATCGAGCTCGCGGCGGGCACGAAATCGCCCGCAACTGGCCCGTCGATGTCACCAACACCGATGATGACCGGGTCGGTGCCGCCGCCGTTGGCGCCACCTACATCGAACACGGTGATGTCGGCTGGTCCAGGCAACGTGCTGTCATCGGACAACACATCGGCGAGCTCGTTCGATGAGGCCAACGCTTGGTTCGAAATGCTCGTGACCCCTGCGGGTCGAGCCGAGAAGTCCACTTCGAATGACATGATCGCTGTCTGGTTCGGTCCGAGCGTTCCGACGTCAACCACGATGCTGTCGTCGCCGCTGTCGTTGCCCTCAGAAATTATGCCGATCGTGGTATTGACCGAGCCAACTACGAGCGCAGCGTTCGGATCTATCTCATCGGTGAGGACGACCTCGGTGATGTCATCAGCATCGCCGGTATTGCTCACCGAGATCACGTAGATGAGCGTGTCGACGTCGACCTCGCTCAACACGACCGTCTTGAGCACCTCAAGAGTGGCCGGCTGAATCTCGCTCGCCGAAGCATCAGCGGTGAGAGTTCCGTAGCTGTTGCCAGCAGCGTCTTGCCACGTGAGCTCGGCCGAAAGGTCAATTCGATCGGATCCGGCTGGCACCGGAACCGACAATTCGATGATCTCGGTGCTCTTCGGCCCAATCGCGCCGATCGCAGGAATTGAAAGCGAGGAGCCGCCAGCGGTTGCCTGCAAATTCACAACCGATGCTTCGGCATCGCCAGTGTTCGAAATAGCGACAACCCAAACAGCGTCCTCGCCTGGGCGAGCCGAAGTCGGCGCAGCCGTAAGACGCAACACCGGAAGATCGACCGCAGTCACCACAGGTTGGCCGGCAGTGTAGATAGCGCCAACGGTTGACGTACCGGTCGCCGAAGTGACGCCGGCAATGGCGGTGGCGTCAAGTGCTTGCAGACGAGCCAAGTAATCTGATTCAGGCTCGCCGCTTCCACGAAGCCCAACGATTCCAACGGTTTCGGTGAAGGTGGTCGTTGTCGATTCGCCGGTGGATAGCGTGCCAACGACGTTCGTTTGCTGGCCTGAATTGTTCGTGATGAGCCGCGCCTCGGTGTCGGTCACATCTGCTGTGGCCGCGACGAGCGCATCGACGATGTTGCCGCCAAAGCGCGTGGTTTGGCGAACCGCCGCCGAGTTTGGGCTCGAATCGAGTGTGACACGCGAGCGAACGGACAATGTTTGGGCCGGGTCGAGCAGCTGTTCCAACTGCGCCGAGTCGAGCTCGATCGATGCGGTGATCGCCCAAACGCCAGCCGAGTTCGCAGCGATTGTCGTGCCAGCGATTGAACCGTCGGCGGGATAGGTAGCGCCAGCGTTGTCAGCGCCCACGCCGACGATGGTTGCGTCGCCATTGGCAGACGTAGCGAGCGTAGAAAACGAGTTGCTGTTTGCGTCGAACACTTCAAGCTCATAGGTCGCAGAGTCGACCGTGACATCGCCGCCAGTGCCGTTTGCGAGTGCAACAAGGCCAGGAACGACCACGGTGGCGCCCTCGTTGGTTATGACGACCTCAACGTCGAGCGGGGCCGCGGGAAGCGCTGCTTCTGGAGCGCTTGCGTCGGCGACCAGTGTTGGAATGATCAACGGCGGAGCAGCAACTTCGACACCATCGGAAAGCGAACCTCCGCTGTCGGCCAAACCACAACTGCCAGCATCGACCGTGTGGCCAGAACCGCTGATCTTGATCGTTTCGCCCCAAATGCCACAATCGAACGCGTGGCTTGAGCCTGCAATGTCGACACCGCCGCGGTTCGCAGAGATGTGACCGGAGAAGGTCCCCGAGCCGCCAGTGATTCGGATTGCACGACTATTTGAACTGTCCGAGACAAACAGAAGCGAATCGACGAACGGAGCAATCAAATCCTTGCTGCCACCCGACACCGAGATCTCCTCGGGGGTCGCGATGGTTATCGGCCCCGCCGCGAAGCTCGTTCCGGTGATATCGACTTCGCATGGAACCCAATAGAGACCAGGTTCGAGAACCTCGGCTCCGGGCCGCCAGCGCGCATTGTTCCTGGTTCCACACGTGCTCGAAAGATCGAAGAACTGGTCACCAGCGGCCACAGCTGCACGGCCCCCTGGCATGTAGTCCTCGATCGGGAAGACCAAGGGCCGGTCGGCCTCGTCGACTTCGACCGGAGGTGTGGAAAATGTGGTTGAGTTCGACCTGTTGTCCAACTGGCGCGCATATTCAGTGTCGCCTTCAAAACTATGGCTGCCACCGTTGACGCGAAGGTCTCGATTTGAATGTGTAAGCCCAATGACAGTGTGGCTGTTTCCGGTCAACCAGACCGGCCTGCCCGAGGTGCTATCACCCCAAAGGGCTACGCCAGCCTCAGGCTGGGGAACACCCGCGCCGCCGACCTCGACCAAACTGACCTCCGACGCGGTCGCCGCTCCGTCGTCGTCGAATACGGTGACCGTGATGGTGTAGGTGCCAGCAGCCGCATAAGCGTGAGCGCCCGCTACCGTCGCCCAACCAGTGCCCTGCGCCGACGCGGGAACAGCCTGGGCAGCAGTGCCGTCGCCCCAATCGATAGAGCCGCTATGGGTGTCGAGAATTCCTGGGTCGGTGACCGTTGAGGTCACCACGATCAACCCGTCATCGGTCGTTGGGGCGGCAGCAGAACCTACGACCGGGGCAACGTTTTCGACGGTCACAACGACGTCGTCGGTGACGATCTGGTCTCCAGTGGTCGCCGTTGCTCGGAAGACGTACTCGCCATCGTCGACACCTTCGAACGTGGGCGTCAGCGTGTCGAGACCCAAAACGGTGATCGGCGCGCCAACACTCGAGACCAGCTCCCACTCGACTGAAGATTCGGCAACGGCAGGCGCTGGAGCCGGAATTGCAAACTTCAGGCCCGCGCCGTTAGCTCCGCGGTCGGCGTGGAAAAGGTCGAACGCGTACGAACTGCCGACTTCGAGGCCGAGGTTTGTCGCGGCTGTGTCCAAATTGATCGTGCCGGTGCGAACCGCCGTGCCACCTAAATCGAGCGCGAGCTGGCCGTTGATAAACACGAAAAGGTCGTTGTCCGAACGAAAATCCAATACTTCGCCGCCCCGATATTGGAAGTCCGCGTGGTATTCGGTCGTGAAGTTGAAGTTGCCGCGCTCGCCCTCATTGCCGAAGCCCTCATCGTTGGCAAGTGGAAAAAAGTTGCTGTTGTTTTCGTAACGGTAGACCGGGCTACCACCGGTCTCATCGAGATCGAGGACGAGTTCCTTTTCGAATCGCTCGTTGACGCCAGACACGTCGTTATACCAGGCCTCAAACTCGGCGGGGCCTGATGTAGTGCTCGTGCCCGTCGTCGAGGCATACACCGGCTTGTCGTCAGGACCCAGTTGGTCTTCGACAATTCCGTTATCGATCGCGATCGCTCGATTGAACGCAAAGTCGGGGTTAGAGCGGAGCCAGTCGCGAACTGTTATCGGCACGGTCAGCTGTGACGGCAGTGCTGTTGTCGCAGGAACACCGCCGGTTACGTTTGCCTCGAGAGTCGCTACCGACCCTTCCGGTATAACTTGGTCGGGGCCAGCGTCAACCGCTAGCTGCGGCGGCTCGCGCAGAACATTGGTAAAGCTCCAATTGTTGTCGTCAAAGTCGCGGTCGCCGCCGCCGACAAGATCCTCAAAGCCGACCGTGGTGATGTCATCTCCATAAACCACAGCGTTGTGCACGATGCCATCGGGGTTACGTTCGGCCGGGCCGGTCTGGAACTCGATGTTGTTATAGCGGATGGCAAAGATGAGCTCTTCGCCAGCGGGAAATGGGCCGATCTCAACGACTTTTCCCACTTCACGGTTGGTGCCGATCCGGATTTCCTCGGGCGACACAAGCCAAAGAGTCGAAGTGATCCCGGCTGTTCCCCCGAGAATGGTTACCTCGTTGGCCTGACCGTCCGAGAACAGCTGACCGCCAAACACTCTCTCATCTTGAGCGCTGGCTTGGCCAGGAATCGCACCGATCGAAAGAACGCTCGCTAACATTGCCAGCGCTAAAAAGGTAGCTACCAGCCGAAAGATTCTTGTTTGCTGCACTTGCCTGGGTCCCTGCGTGGTCACGCGTAGTAGTTAGAAGCTCACTCTTAGTGTGAAGATCACCTCAGACTGTGTCACTTTGATTCTGGCGGAAAAGAAGCGATCCAACGGTTGGCCGAATGTGTCCCGATAGGCATTTCGGCCGCTCTCATTCAGTTCGGGGAGCTTCAGAGACCCGCTTGAGGCTCTGGCGCTTGGTCGCAAAGGTGCTCTCCTGTCAGGGGATCCCAGATCCCCCCACAGCTTTCAACTGTCGTCCCGAAGAAGTAAGGCACGACAACGAACAGAGCCACGAGAGTCACAACGACTGCCGCAGTAACAAGGAGTCCACTACGGACAGAACGGGGCAGCTCAGCCCAACTGTTCTTGACAGGCCGCGCAACTTTAGATTTGGACTCTAGTGCTGCTTCCATCAACAAGTAGTCGGCGCCGAACCGGGAAACCCTTACTTCTTCCGCGCACAGGGCCTTTTCTCGATGACGTATGTGGAGCTTTGGGACCTCGCGTCTCTTCGCCGAGATACGAACTTCCGTCTTTCGAGGGAACACACGGACACCCGCTGAAGCCAACCCGACACCGAACAGGGCGCAGACCAAACCATTCGGTAAACGACGTTCCGAGAGATCAACTCGAACTAGCTGAACCCAAATGCCCGCTGCAACGACGAGGAATCCACCGAGAAACCAGTTCACACATTCCCTCTCTGGCCCATAGAACCGCTTCGCCAGGAAACCATGTCAGTGTGCTCGAGCCTCGGGCGTGCTCACGTCGGCTCTTCGCGCATCTGCGTTTAACTCATCGGCTCCACGTCGAGGTTGTGGTTCGGTGGAACCACAGTCGCAAGCAACTGGCCACCACAAAGGGACCTTGGGAGCAGGAATCCCCACGGTTGGGTGTTGACAACATCGACCTGATGCTTCGCCGGATACGCAGGACGATTTGACGAAGGCCTAAGGTCGACGGGGTTTGACCGACAGGAATAACATCGTCAAAAGATCAAAACCGGCTCGGCGTTTGGTGGGCACTTAGAAATGAAGCATCTCAATAGGACGCTGCTCGCACCAATTCTCGTAAGTCTGGCTGCTTCGAGCTGTGCCAGTCGGCTTCCACGAGACCCAGTCATCATGGAAGAGGGACCAGCGAACCTCAGCATCCGATCAGTACAAGTTCCTGACGAACTTTCAGGCCAAGAAGGAACGTCCATTGGCTATTCCCTTACGTTCAGCGAACGCGACCAAGAGATCCATGGGGTACCTGCCGAGGTACCGTTTCTCACAACAGGGACTAACAGGACCAAGGCTGACGTCGAGCTCATCACCCAGGCCGAAGACCTCGCTGCACGGTTCGACAAGCGCAATGGCAACACCTGGCACAGCGACCGCCTAGCCAGCGACGCTGCATTCGCGACCCGTTAGGAGCGAGCAGCCGCCTCAACCGCTTCGGGGACAACCTTCGTTGGACGAAGGATGGTGACGCCAAAGGCGACCAGGACGGCGAGGGAAGGAACGGCGGTAGCGAGCTCGCCACCGGACCACAGCTTCAGGGCCATCGAGGTGATGATCGCTACGGCAAAGATCGAGGCAAGACCACCGTTCCAGGGACGACGTGGGGCGAGAAGCGCAGTGCGCTCAACCTTGGAGACCACCGCAACGATCGGGGCGAGCACGATGGTCGACAGCAGGATCGTCGGGATCTTGAACAGCCACCAGTCGACCGAACCAACGATGTGCTCAGGGAGACCAACGGTGAAGTGCATGGCAGCTCCGACGATGACCGCTGCGGTCATGTGCCAGAGGTAAACGCTCATCGCAACCGTGTTCGCACCAACGACCGCAGCCCAGGCCTTCGGACGGGTTGCGAGGGCGGCAGAAATCCGTGGGGCGAAGGCGATGGCGGTGAGGCTGTACGCCGCACCGAAGGTCATCAGCGACAAGGTCGGTGGGTTGGTCGGGCTGTTTTCGATGCCAGCGACGTTGACCATCGTGACGGTCCATGGACCGCCCGAAAGAACGAGTGCAACGGTGGCTGCCCACATCGTGGCGGCGGCACCGATGAGCTTGTTGCCGGTTGGCAGCAAACCATCACGCCACGCCATGCCCATGACCTGAAAGATCAACCAACCGAGAACCCAGTTGATGTGAGGCAGAAGCGGAACGTCGGCGATGCGCATGATCTCGATGAAGATGAACGCACCGATGAGGCCGCCGGCTACGAGACCTGGGTTTGTGCGGAAGCGAGGAAGCACGAACGGTGCAAGCGCGGTGTCGATCGTGTAGTTGGCAAGAAACCAAAGCGGAACAGCGGCCGCCTGGAGTGCCAGACCAGCGATCTCGAGCTGACCTGCAGCAGCGCCACCGGCAATGATGACGAGCCAGGTGCCGGCGAGAAGGACGGCGGGGGGAAGCATCCGTCGAAGTCGAGCGGCGATCCAGTCGGGGGCGTTGCCACCCTTACGATTGTGCGAGTCGAGCGACATTGCCGACGAGAACCCGCCGACGACGAAGAAGAGCGGCATGACCTGCAACGCCCAGCTGATCCAGCCGAGGCTCGGAACGAACTCGATGGCATTGCCACCAACAACCCCGCCGGTGTTTGCATCGGTGATCGCAACGAGTGCGAGCCAGTGGCCGAGAGCTACAAAGAGCATGGCGACGACGCGGTAGAAGTCGATCGCACGGTTGCGATCGGACTTTGCGGCGGCGGCCATGGAGGCCAGTGATGGGGTGCTTGGTGAGGTCATCTTCGCTGTCATATCTCTATTCAGCCAGAGAACGCGTGCGTTGAACCCTGGGTATTTCCCCCAAAGACCTCTGGGGGATGGGATGCTTAAGGCATCGACGCTTCAGAACTCCGACCTCGTGGGTCTTACGGCCTATCTTCGGCACCGAAGATCAGCCCGGACATCGAACTCGCCCTTGTTGGCGGGCTCTTTCGGGTGCTATCGGTCTTTCGATGGGTCACGCTCGCCTATGCAGCGATTGGCGTCGCGGTGCAAAGCGAAGAGCTGACACGCCCGGTCGTCGCATGGCTTCTTCTTGGGCTTATGGCCCTGACAACACTCTCGTTGACGAGCTGGCCATCGACGCTCAAACCATTCAATCGCGCCAGCCTGGGCGCTGTCTTGTTCGAGCTGTCCGTCGGGATCATCGTCCTGCTAGGCGACTCGTTCGTGTACACATCCGAACGAGCACAGTCGCTGCCGTGGAGCTGGCCCGCAGCGGGGATCATGGCTGCTGGAATTCTGTTCGGAGCACGAGCCGGATTCACCAGTTCGCTCTTCATTGGAGCAGCAGGCTTCTACTCCGAAACGATCGTCCTTGAACGCAGCGGAAGCGCACTGGCCGCCTTCTCGAAGTTCGGCCTATGGGTCATGACCGGAACGCTTGCCGGCTACGTCGTAACCCGATTGCGTCGGGCCGAAGCCGAAATCTCTGTCGCCAGGGCCCGCGAAGAAGTCGTGCGAGAGCTACACGACGGCGTGCTCCAAACACTGGCGGTCATCCAACGTCGTTCCAACGATGACGAGCTCGCCGCCCTCGCCCGCGACCAGGAGCACGACCTTCGCGGCTTTCTCGCCGGTTCTCGGGGCGAAGAAGAAGACTTCGAACCAGCCATGAGACGCCTGGCAGCTCGGCACGAGAAGATGCATCCACCGTGCAAGGTCCAGGTGGTCGTGGCCCAGGATCTGCCGATCCTTGGGGATGCCCAACTCTCCGCACTCGCCGGTGCTGTTGGCGAGGCCTTGACCAACGCAGGCAAACACGGAAACGCAAAGAAGGTCACGATCTATGCCGAGCCTGCCGAGGACTCATTCATGACCAAACCCGATGGCGCCGAAGCCAGCACCGTGTTCGTCAGCGTGAAGGACGATGGGTCGGGTTTCGATGTTGCGTCGACCACAGAATCCATCGGTCTCTCGTCATCGATTCGCGGTCGGGTTGAAGAAGTCGGCGGTGTCGCCGATATCGAAAGTACGACCGGTCGCGGAACCGAAGTGCAACTATGGGTCTAGCGGTCGATTCAACGGCGAAGACGACGAGAGAAGATGAGGATCTGACATGGCAGCGGTGAAAGTAGTTATTGCCGACGATCATTCGATCTGGAGGTCGGGCCTGCGCGCGGACCTCGGCGAGAACTTCACGGTCGTGGGCGAGGCGGCCGATGCGAAGGAAGCGATCGCCGTTATCGAAGCGACCGATCCCGACCTCGTGTTGTCCGATCTCCACATGCCCGAGGGTGGTGGAATTGCGCTGGTCAAGGCGGTCAGCGACAAGGTACCGGTTGTGATGCTGACCGTGTCCGAAGCCGAATCTGATCTCCTCGATGCCATTGCCGCAGGGGCGCTTGGGTATCTCGTCAAGTCGACCGACCCCGACGAACTCCGCGAACAGCTGTGGAAGGCCTCGAAAGGCGAACCCGTTTTCGCAGCCTCACTCGCCGCGCTGGTTCTGACCGAGTTCCGCCGACTTCACAAGGCCGAGATCCCCGGCGAATCCCTGTCTGAGCGCGAACGTGAAGTGCTCCAGTTCGTCGCCCGCGGCCACACCTACAAGGAGATCGGGGAGACCTTGTTCATCTCCGCGAAGACCGTCGAGAATCACGTTCGCAACATCCTCAAGAAGTTGCAGCTCAACCGCAAGCAAGAACTGATCCGCTACGCCATCGAACACGGAATCGACTGATTGACTTCGTATTCAACGACTCGCTCGTGCTGCCTCGTGAGAAGATGTCGGCGATGACCGAGATCCTTCACGAACCAAATCCGCTGTACGGAGCATTCTGGACTCAGGACCCCCTGCTCGTCGATGATGCGATGGCCGAGATCCGGGCGGGTGGCCCCCAATTCTTCGACGAACCCGAAACCGAAAGCATCGGTATTCCGAACGGACCTGGCGCGTGGGTCATAACGGGCTACGACGACATCATTGAGATGTCTCGAACCCCTGAGTTGTTCTCCTCGGCGAATGGCATCACGATCACCGATCTGCCGCAGGAATTCCTCGAGTTCTACAGCTCGATGATCGCAATGGATGACCCTCGCCATGGACGCCTTCGCCGACTTGTTTCGCTCGGGTTCACGCCACGAATGCTCACCGAGCTCGACGACAGTGTGCTCGAGCAGGCTTCGCTCATCGTCGAGGAGGTGCGCGAACGCGGCGAGTGCGACTTCGTCGTCGACATCGCAGCCCGACTGCCGCTCGCAATTGTCTGCGACCTAATGGGGGTGCCGCGGAGTCAATTCGACTTCGTCTTCGACCAGACAAATATCGTGCTCGGCGCATCCGATCCTGAGTACTTGCCAGAAGACAGCGACGTGGTCACCGCGCTTCTCGGTGCTGGCGGCGCGCTCGCGGAGTTGATGCAGGACGTCGCCACATCAAAGCGCGGTGGCGACGGCACCGACCTCACCACGATCCTCATGAATAGCGAAGTCGATGGGGAACGACTGAGTCCGAGCGACATCGCTTCGTTTTTCATCCTCCTGGTGGTCGCCGGAAACGAAACCACCCGTAACGCCATGTCCTGGGGCCTTCACTACCTGACGAAGAACCCCGAACAGCGCGCAATCTGGCAGGGTGACATCGAAGGGGTCACGAAGACTGCGGTCGAAGAGGTCGTGCGAATCGCAAGCCCAGTCTCATACATGCGACGTACCGCTACGGCCGACACAACGCTCGGCGGTACGCAGATCAGTGAAGGCGACAAGCTCGCGATGTTCTATGTCGCTGCCAACCGCGACGAGGCGCACTTCACCGACCCGCTGAAGTTCGATGTGCGACGAGACCCCAACAGGCACCTCGGTTTCGGCGGACCCGGACCTCACTTCTGTCTGGGGGCGCACCTTGCTCGTCGGGAAATCGGCGTCATGTTCCAGAAACTCTTCGAGCACCTACCCGACATCGAAGCGTCGGGGCCGCCCGACCTGTTGGAATCAAGTTTCATCCACGGGATCAAGCATCTGCCCGCAACATTCACACCGCGATAGTGGCTCGGTAGTTCCGCGAGCTAGTCCCAGCTGCCTGACTCCGGAACGAAGAACATACGAACAATCTGCTCAAACACAAGCCCATACATTCCCCAATTGGCTTCGCCGTCCTCGGAATCGGGATGCGGCAAGCCGTCGAGAAAGTCAGCGGGGTCAAGCCAATAACGCATGGAGAAGCCCTCGCTCACCGCGCTTGCGCACATCTCACCGAGCTCGAATGCACGATCGCCATACTGTGGTCGAGGAACGAGCCCGATCGCTTCGCCTAGCGGCTTGTAGACCGATTCGATCGTGTAGTCACGAATCTTTCTCGATGTCGACTGAATCCAATCGGCGAGCTCTTGGTCGCGTTCGCCTTCAGGAACGCTATGGAGAATGGCTCGGAGCGCGATCACCAACCTCCAGCTGGGCGATTCTGAAGTGGCGCGAACGTTGCTTGTGGCTGTGCGGCGGATGATCTCGCGCAGGATTTCCTGGTTCGACATGGTTCCAACGAGCTCGCCGTAATGCGATGCGATGCTGTCGGTGAGCGCTTCAAGAGTGATCCGTCGATCCTCGATTGCGCGAAGAAGCACCGCTCGCTGGAAGTCCTCCTGTGGCGAATAGCCATCGGTCGACCACACGGCATAGGCCGACGAACGTGAGACGTCGGCATCACGGACTGCCTGTTCGAGGTTCACCGCATCGAGGCCGATCGACAAACCGGACGTGTGTAGCGCCGTTATGCCCGCGTCAATGAGGCGTGTTTTTGTCTCTTCGGAACTGAGCCGTGGCCGCCGTGCCGCCATTACCGCCGACTTTCAGATTGCATGTCCATAACCAGTGAAGAACCTTACTGTCGAAAACTCGGGGATGTTGTACTAGCGATATTGCATTTGCGATATTGCATTTGTCAGCCGCAGTCTGAGGCAACCGACCGAAGCAGGTCGATCGACTCAATTTGCAAATAGACCAGAAAACAGCAGGCTGGATATTGTATCTAGAGTCTGGACCTGTCTACAATGAGAACCGGTGCTTTGCACTTGTAGTCCATGGCGGGAACCAGGATTGCAGTCTCTGGCGGGAACTAGAGACGTACTACAGAGCGGGTGAAGGCTTTCGGCCTCCACCCGCTCTGGCGGGTTTTACCGCACGTTCCACTGCGACTGCCCGACACTTTCGGCCGTAGGCTCTCGTTCATTGTCTGAGCAATCCGATCCGATGATCGGTGGGAGGAACGGTGTGGAGAGCGCAATCGATGTTCGCGGCCTATCGATGCACTACGGCGACTTCGTTGCAGTCGACAACATCGACCTGCAGGTGAACGAAGGTGAGATTCTCGCTTTTCTTGGCCAAAACGGCGCAGGCAAAACAACAACGATCGAGATTCTGGAGGGCTTTCGGGACCGAACCTCGGGCACCGTGAGCGTCCTTGGACATGACCCTCAGGACGCGCCGCTGTCCTGGCGTGAACGAATCGGGATCGTGCTTCAGGAATCCGAACCCGTCCCCGAACTCACCGCCGGCGAAGCCGTTCGCATGCAGAGCGGCTACTACTCATCTCCACGCGACCCCGATGAGACTCTCGAAGTTGTCGGGCTTACCGACAGCGCCGACCAACGGACACGCAAGCTGTCGGGAGGACAGAAGCGACGCCTCGACCTGGCGCTCGCTTTGGTCGGTGACCCCGACCTCGTCTTTCTCGATGAGCCCACGACCGGCTTTGACCCCTCGGCACGGCGAGAATCCTGGGGCATGATCGAAGCGTTGCGCGAGATCGGCAAGACCGTGCTGCTCACCACTCACTACATGGACGAGGCCGAACACCTCGCTGATCGAATCGTCGTGATCGGCGCAGGAAAGATCGTCGCTCGTGGCACTGCCGAGGAACTGGCAGCGCAGGTCGATGCCCGAACTCGAATCACCTGGAAGCCCTCCCCCGGCGACGCAGCACCTCCCGAAACGTTCGCCGCCATAACCAACGACTTCGGTAACTTCCAGGTCAATACCGACAACACGCTCGCCAGCATGCACGCCCTGACGAATTGGGCAATCGACTCAGGGGTTGAGTTGAACGAGCTGAATGTCGCACGACCAACCCTCGAGGACGTCTACCTCGAACTCACCAAGGACGTCAGCCGATGAACCTCGCCACCCTCGGGCGACAGCTCAACTTCGACTTGTTGATCTTCCGGCGCAACCCCGCCGCCACCTTCTTTACGGTGATCCTGCCACTGATCTTCTTGGTGCTGTTCACCTCGATCTTCGGCAACGGCACATTGGAGAACGGTGCACCGGTCTCCACGGTCTATGTCCCCGGCATTCTGACGTTGGCGATCGTTTCGGCAACTGCGGTCAACGTGGCGATCACGATGACCACCCGTCGCGAGCGCGGCGTTCTCAAGCGAGTACGTGGAACCCCGATTCCACCGCCGGTCTTCATCCTTTCCCAGTCGCTCGCCGGCACCGTAATTGCCTTCATTATGACCCTGATCATGACCGTGATCGGCCGAGTCCTATACGGCGTGTCGCTGCAGTTTGAGACGCTCCCGAGCCTCATCATCTCGCTCATCGTTGGCGCGATGTCGTTCGCTGCCATTGGTCTGGCGATGACGACGATCATTTCGTCAGAAGACGCGGCTCCAGCAGTGACCAACGCCGTGTTCCTTCCGCTCTATTTCATCAGCGGCGTGTTCGTTCCAGACGAGGGAGTTCCGGCGTGGGTCGCCGATGTGGGCAACCTCTTTCCTGTCAGCCATCTCAACCAGGCGTTGCAAGAGAGCTTCAACCCGTTCGCTGACGGACCTGCGTGGCCATGGAATCACTGGCTCGTGATCCTTGGATGGGGGGCGCTCGGCGCCGTGGTAACTCTGAAGCGGTTCCGGTGGACACCTAACCGCTAGCGCCGTGCAACAGCGCTAGCGGTAAGGACATCAGGTCGTCGATCCGAGCGTAGCGATAAGGATGATGGCGATGACCGCAAGCACGATCAGCACTGCGACGATCGCGCCGATCGCGAGCGCTGCGGTGGCCTTACCCTGTCCAGCCGGGTCACGACGCCCTTCGGCGATTGCTTTGCGTTCGGTGTAGCCCATAATTCCACCGACTATGGCGAGCGGGCCACAGATGATAAAGCCAACGATGGCGATGACTAGCGCTGTGGTCGCCTTGGACTCCTCGGCATAGAAGCCCCCACCAACACCAGCGGGTGCTCCGGGGAAGCCGCCAGCAGCTGGGGCTCCGGGGAAGCCGCCTTGGACTGGCGCGCCAGCGACTCCTTGGGGCACGGCCGGGGGTGCACCGAATCCGTCCTGGGGTCCACCAAATCCGCCTGCAGCTGGTGCACCAAACCCACCAGCTGCTGGGGGTGCACCGAATCCGCTGTCCGGCATGGATGCTCCTGGAACGCCGGTTCCCGGCATTGCCGTCTCCGGCATTTCCGTACCCGGCATGGAGGTGTCGGGCATTGCCGTCTCAGGCATGGAACCACCGAAGCCAGTGTCTGGCATTGCCGTATCCGGCATAGAGGTCTCGGGCATTCCAGTGTCTGGCATTGCCGTCTCAGGCATTCCAGTATCTGGCATGGTGGTCTCAGGCATTGCGCCGCCGAATCCGCCGGTCGAAGGCAGCACGGTTTCGGGCATCGAACCATCGGGCATTGCCGTCTCTGGCAAGGTGGCGCCAGTGTCTGGCATAGACGTATCTGGCATGGAGGTCTCAGGCATAGACCCACCCAAACCGGTGTCTGGCATTGCCGTATCTGGCATTTCCGTACCCGGCATTGAGGTGTCGGGCATCGTGGTCTCGGGCATGGCCTGCTCTGCAGCCGGCACGCCACCGACCGGGCGCGGACCTTCGGTCCATGCCGCACCGTCCCAGTACCGTTCGGTACCGGGAGGGTCGCCCTGTGCGTGGTACCACCCTGGTGTTGCGGATTCAGACATCTGTGCCCCTCTTCATCTTTTCGTTAGCGCGAGCTGACCAAGACTAGATGTTTCGGCACCGCCCAATCACCACTATTGAAGCCCAATTGTGTCGAGACGGGCAAGACCGACAACCAACACCAAGCCTCAGCCATCGCTCCTACGAATAAACACCGGGCGTTCGGCAGTTGAGCGCGCCTCGTCGTAGGCGTAGCCCATTCCGTCAAAGTCGATCAAGGCCTTTCGCGCCGAAATCCGATTCTGGATGATCCACGCGCTCATGACACCGCGAGCCTTTTTCGCAAAGAAACTGACGATTTTGTAGTCGCCGTCACCCTTCGCATCGAGAAACACCGGAGCTACGACGGGAGCGTTGAGGTGATTGGTATCGACGGCGCCGAAGTACTCATTCGACGCGAGGTTGACGAGCACGTTGGCACCCGGACTTGCGTCGATGTCCCGATTGAGCTTCTCGGCAATCTCGGTACCCCAAAAGTCATAAAGGTTTCGACCTGCCGGGTTTGCGAGGGACGTGCCCATCTCTAAACGGTAGGGCTGCATCAAGTCGAGCGGTCGAAGTACGCCGTATAGCCCTGAAAGGATCCTCAGCGTTTTTTGAGCGTGCGTGAAATCACGTTCCGAAAAGGAGTTGGGAGCGTCCATGCCTGTGTAGACGTCGCCGTTGAACGCGAGCAGGGCAGGCCGGGCATTCTCGGTGGTGAATGGCCGTTCCCAATCCTGAAATCGGTGAAAGTTCAATTCGCCCAGCGGGGCAGAAACGCTCATGAGCTTTGAGATCTCGTCAGGCGTCTTCTCCGCCATGATCGACACGAGCTCAGCGCTTCGGTCGAGCATCTCGGGCTCGGAGAACTTCCGCGTCGCGAGCGGCGACTCGTAGTCCAGTGACTTTGCGGGAGAAACAACGATCAGCACAACAGTTGTTTTATCCGATGTTCGCGCGAACTTCAGGTCCGGAGGGCTAGGAACAACACAACAAGACCCAGAAGCACTGCAACTCCGAACACCAAAAGAACGATGATCACGATCCGCGGAGCGAGGCGTCCGCTGCCCTTCGGACGGCTGGGCGCCACCCTTGGGCCGTCGTCTCGTTGTTGCGCCATGACCCTAACCGTAGCCCAACTTCGCAGACAGCTTTTCGGCCCGACCAGCGCTAGATGCCCTCGTAACTGCTGCGCCGACCGCTGGCCCGTCCCCAACGTTCTATCGTGCGCCCAATTTCGGTGGAAGGCTCGGCGTCGACGAAGGGCCACACCTCTTCGCCAACCCGTCGCCAGTTCGCCTCTGCGTTCAGTTGTCCGAAGAGCGCAATGGCTCCCAGGTTGATGCGTTGCAGGACAACAAACGACGGTGGCACGTTCAGGACTTTTTTGAGTTCGCCTTCTTGGCCGGTCGTGTCGAAGATCGCCCTGACCCCTGCGGCCGAGTACTCCTCGTCAAAGGTGAAGTTCTGATCCTCGAGGACAAAGTCGTAGAAGTACGAGAAGTAATCGCCTATCTGCTCATCGCTGAAAGGCTGACCGACGGGAAGAAGCCCCGCGTCTTCGATTCTCCGACGGAAGGCTGGGTAGTCCCTCTCGAGCACCATGTTGGTAATGAGTGCTTCAAACAGTTCGGTGTCTTCGCTGGTGAAATGTTTGACGAGACCGAAGTCAAGGAACGTGACCCGCCCGCCGCCGTGGAAGATGTAGTTGCCCGGGTGCGGATCACCATTGAAGGCAGCCAGACGATAGATCGAACCGAAGGTGAATCGGAACAGGGTCTCGGCCGCACGGTTCTTTTCTTCTTGGCTCCACGTCAGCACCTCGCTGAACGACGACCCGACCACCAGTTCGGAAGTAATAACCTTGCGACTCGAGTACTCGTCAACAATCGCGGGCACGTTGATGTATGGATGACCTTCGAAGTACTGCGCGAAATAGCGTTGGTTCTTAGCCTCGAGCTCGTAGTCCAGCTCTTCGCTGAGCCGGTCTCGCAGTTCGGCGGTGATCGTGGTCGTATCGATTCCCGGAAACATCATCCGAAGCGCGCCGAAAAGTGCATCGTTGGTGCGTAGATCGGATTCGATTGCCTCGGCCACACCTGGATACTGGACCTTGACCGCTACGGCCCGACCATCGTGGGTCAACGCTCGATGCACCTGACCAATCGACGCTGAAGCGATCGGTTTGGGGTCCCACTCCTCAAAGAGTTCGCTTGGATGCTGTCCGAGCTCATCGACGATCACCGATGCTGCCAGCTCCCCCGACATCGGAGGTGCGTCGGTCTGAAGTTGGGCGAGGGTTTGGCGAGCGTTCTCGGGAAGACCAAGGTCGAGATAGCTGGCCATCTGGCCGACCTTCATCATGGCTCCCTTGAGGTTCCCCAGTGATGCAACGACCTCTTCGGTTGTCTTGAGTTCGAATTCAGCGTCGAGTTCGACTTTGCGCTCGGCGGTGGCGAAGGTCTTTCGAGCCTGAGTGACAGCCCATCGTCCGCTCGTCTTTGCGCCCACCTTGGCCACTGCAGCGTTTCGGCCAACACTGCCCATCGAACCAACGATTTCATCCTGGCCCTGGCGTTGCCGCCAGAACGCTGCCCCACCACCGACGAGGCCGACGAGCGTCATCCACTGCACGAGTTTCTTCACGACAAACAGCCTAGGAAGTAACCGCAAGATCGTGACTGCAGACAGTCATCGGCGAACAGCACCTACTGCGGAGACAAGAGGTCGATCATCTCGAACTCAATACGTCGGTTCAGCTGGCGTCCTTCTGCTGTGGAGTTATCAACGAAGGGCACCGTGTCACCAAAGCCAACAGCTTCGAGACGCTCCGGTTCAATCCCACGGCCAACGAGGTACGCAACGACCGCCTCGGCACGAGCTTGCGAGAGAACCAGGTTCTCGTCTGCTGGCCCAACTGAGTCGGTGTGGCCTTCGACCACGAGGGTCACCTGTGGGTTCAAGCCCATGACGACCACTGCTAGCTCGAGGGTTGGAATGAACTGTTCGGTGACCTCGGACGTTCCACTCGCAAACAGCACTGCTTGCTCGACGCGTACGTTGCCATCGGTGACCGCGGGAGCGTCGGGGTGGACGACATAGTTGTTGACGATGTTGTCGGGTCCGACCACTGCAGCTGCCGTTGCGAACAAACGGTCGGCGACTTCCTGTGATGGGACTGGACCTTCGAGGAAGAGAGTCGGCGGGCGGAAGATTGCGCCGCGCTCGGGGAGGTCCGATAGCGCTGGCAGTTCATCAGCGGCTGGAGGCTCGGTTGGTGCTGAATCTTCGGCGGCCGGCTCACCAACACCGGACGAGTCGTCAACGGTGTCATCGGCAAGTTGCGTGTCATCTTCGAGTTCCTCGACGACTTCGTCTTCCTCGTCGACGAGCGCCTGCGCAGCTGGCGCTGGTTCGTCGACTGCGGAATTCGCTTCGTCAGCGTCGTCGTCGCCGGAGATATCGGCGGCGGGCTCTTCTTCGACCTCCACCGCAACGGTGGTGTCATCCAACGCTGGTTCGTTCGAAGGCTCGGAGGCGGTCGCAGCATCTGTGCCGCCACCGAAAGCATTCGTCTCGACCGCGAGGAATCCAATCACGCCAAGCCCAACAAGTGACGCGAAGAGTACGAACATGAGTGGGTTTGCGTGCTTCTCTTCTGGCGCACTTTCCGGAGCAGCTGTCGGCGGAGCTGATGAAGCTGCTTTGGCCGCTGCTGCAGCTGCGACATTTGCTGCGCGTCCCTGACGATTGCCCGCCTCTGGAGGCATGGCGCTCAGATTTGCCTGTTGAGCGGGGCCTTTGAACGGGTTGTGGCTGCTCGATGCAGGGTTTTCGGCTTCATGTGCGGGCACGGGTACTCACTGACTTACGGATCTACGGGTCGCTCTGCGGGTTGAGCGACCGAACGTATTTCCATCGGTTGCCGTTACATAAAACTTGAGATCGTGACCGTGAGCTTGGGCGGGTATGCCCGTCGAGTGAGCGACCGTGCTAGGCGTCGTCAGTTTCTTCGTAGTCAGGTTCGTAGTTGAGCATGGTGTGGATCTCGTTTCGGAGCTCCGGAATGCCCACACCTTTGGCTGCGCTCACCCAACGAACGTCTTTTCTCTCGACACCACACTTTTTGGCGAGTTCCTGCTTTCGCGCTCCGAGTTTCGAAGGTTTCACCTTGTCTTGTTTGGTGGCGATGATCCTGACCGGCAAGCCAATGTGGCGAAACCACTCGAGTGACTGTTTGTCGAGGGCTGTCGGACCGACCTCGCCGTCGACGAGCAGCAAGACCATCTCGAGCGTGTCGCGCTCGACAAGGTAGTTCTCGATCATGCGAGCCCAGCGTTGCTGCTCGTGTTTCGGGGCCTTCGCATATCCGTATCCGGGCAGGTCGACAACCCACTTCCCCGAGCCCTCTGGTGCCAGTTCGTACACGTTGAGCAGTCGCGTGGCGCCCGGTGTCTTGGAGGTCTTTGCGAGAGACTTTCGATTCGCGAGCGCGTTCATCAGGCTGCTCTTGCCCACGTTCGATCGGCCGGCAACGGCGATCTCGACGAGCGATTCTGGGAGCTGGGTGTGCTTTGCCCCCGACATGACGAATTCGAGTTGGAGTGGTCCGGACACGCCCTGAATCCTACGGGCAGTCGGTTTCTACCGGACGAGGCAGATCTGACTTCAAGCCGCTAGTCGAAGAGGTCGTCGAGGTCGAGCACGTCGTCGAGCACATCCTCTAGACGGTCGCCCCAGCTCTTCGAGCGACGCTTCTTCGACTTCTTCGCCTTCTTCGACGTACGGTCGTCGTCATCGTCGTCATCATCGTCTTCTCGACGGTCGTCGCGATCAGATGGCACCCGTTCTTCTGACGAGTCCGACGGATTGGCCGGTGGCACATAGGCCGCAAGGCGAGACTCTGGCAGCGCCGCGGCCATGAGCTTGCTCAGCTCGCCACGGTCGAGCCAGACCCCTTCACAGTTCGGACAGACGTCGACCTCGATGCCATGGCTGTGCCGCTCGTCGAGGGTGAAATCAGAACAGTTGGGACACTGCATTGGAGAACTCTCCTATCGAGGTCTCAGTTGGCGTATCTCAACGAAGTTAGTCACAAGCGTCAGCCGATCGTGTTCTTTCTCAGCACCGAAGTCGATCGCTTGCTGCTTCTAACCGAATTCGGGAAGGGTGAGTTCGTAGACCTCGGCGTCGATGCCACAGCTTCCGGCGTCAGAGTTGAAGTAGACCCTCGTGAACGAACGGTTGACCACGGCGTGAGCTTCGGTCCAGTAGTTGGATCCGCAGTTGTACGTGTGGGCCAGGTTCAGAATGCGCCCGGTCGCAATCTCCGCGGCAAAGACTTTGTCACAGGTCCAGGCCCCATCGTCTTTGCAGTTGTATGTCGACACGATCACCCAGCCCGGACGCTCGAACCCTTTCGTCGATACGTGAACCGATGTGTTCGCACCTCCATAGACCTGAAAGATGCGTGTGACCTCACCAGTGCCGAGATCGATCGAAGTGAGCCAACCAGCATCGGGGCCTACCGAAAAGTCGATCGCCACGTAGACGTCGCGACCATCGACATCAAAACCGAGGTCGGAGTGGTCGGCCTTGCCGTTCAGTTGACGTTCGTTCGCCAAGCCCTCGGCGTCATAGGCAAAGGTGCCTTGGAGGTGTCCGGCCACGACGTACCGGCCGCTCGCCGACATCGAGACCCAATTCGGGTCGCCGGCGTCGAAGGCAAGGTCGGTCTTCAATCCGAGAACCCGATCGGTCGCCAGGTCATAGGACACCAAAGCGACCGGCTCTTCGGCACTGTCGTGCACCAACCACGCAACCCGGTTGCCGTCTGCGCTCGGCGAACCTTCGGCACGGTCGCTCAAATACTTGGCGTCGGGGACCTGCGCCAAGATGCGGTCGGTGAGATCGGCAATGACGATGCTTCGTCCTGTGCGAAGATCGTGTTCGTACCAGCGAAGTTCACCGGTCGAAGCGTCGTCGCCAGCGAGATGTCGAATGAGGTTGGGGTTGCTGGGGTGCCACTGCGGTTCTGCATCCGGATGGATTGGCAGCACCGAGACCAGCGTGCCTGTGATGCGGTTCGTCACTCGGTATTCGGCGTTGCCGTGGTAACTCATGACGAGATCTCCGGCAGCGTTCTCGGCCTGACGTCGGCTGTAGGTGTTGCGATCGAATCGAGTGCCCTCGGCCGAGGTGAGCCGTCGCACGAGCGTGCCATAGACGGGATCGGCGCTCGCTTCGAAGAGACCAGGGCGAACCCACTCCGACGATGGTGCTGTTGCATCAGTCCCCCACGTCAAGGCGACCGGTGTGTCCGACGGGCTGATCGGCGTCGTCGGCTCGGGCGTGCGGATACTTGGACTAGCCGTCGCCTGCGCTGGTGTCTCCGTTTCGTTCGAAGCTGTTTCGATCACGGGTTCGGCGTTGGCAGTCGACCCATGCGGCGGGGTCGTCGATCCGGGGGAAACGACCAGCCCGCCAATGATGGCCAGAGAGAGGATCGTCACCACGACTCGTTGGCTACTCATCGCTCGAGTCTCAGCCGAGATCGATGATGTACGTATCGGTGGCATCGCCACCCCAATCGCTGGCAAAGGCAACGAAGCGACCGCTTGGACTTGTCGCCACGACCGTCTCCGAGAAGGCTGCGGCGGCGAAGTTGCGGCTGTGTGCCAGTCGTTGCACGGTGGGAGGGCTCACACGGAGATCGGCGATGATGACCTCCCCGTCAAAGACCTCGATCGGTCCGCCTTCTTGAACCTCGACTGGCAATGGTGAGGCGGAAACCAAGAGTCCGTTCCCAGAATTGGCTGCAACCTGGGTTCCGGAACGGGGGAAGGGGTAGCCGGTGTCTGGGCCGACGATAACTTCGACCGCTGTCTCACCGGCTTGCCCCTCCGCTCCGGAACCGCCGTCGAGTCGTGCGATCACGAGAGAGCCTGGGAAATCGGATTCGAATCCAGCGCTGACTATGACCGATGCCCCCGAACCGTCCACACCGGTCGTCGGGGCTGAGGCCTCCCAGTCGATGACCGAAGTCAGTTCGGTCAGGTCCGCGTTGTAGATATCAAAGCCATCGTCGGTCTCAATAATGATCGAGCGACCATCGGGGCTTGCCATACCTTGTTCGCCTTCGGCGACGTCGATGCTCGAAAAGGCGGTTCCGTCGAGAGGCTGAGCAATGACTTGCGTTGCGTTTCCGATGCCACATCGAAGCGCGATGAGCGAACCATCCCAAGACGGTCCCGAGGTTCCGGTACCGGGGTCGACCCAATCGCATTGGGGGTACGTAACGATCGTCTCGATTTCACCCGTCGTCACCGAGACGACGACGAGACTCAAGTCGACCGTCGTGACGATCAGGTCGGGGTCCTGCGGATGCCAGAAGACATGTTCGATGTCAGTCGGGCGTACGGCGAGCTCTCCAACGATCTCAAACGTGACCGCGTCGACCACGATGTGGCGAGCGATGCCGGCACCTGTTTGATAGAGCAGCATGAGCGACTCATCGGCGTTCCACACCGCTGCTGGCGACTGAACCGGGATGATTCTCTCCCCAGCTCGTGCGTCGGTGATCCGGGTGATCGTCGACCCGAACGCCGGGTCGACGACCGATTCGCCAACGGAGGGCTTGGCCAGATCGACTTGTTCACGGACGTCGAGGTCGGTGACGGTTGCGGTACTTGGTGCTTCTGTCGTTGGAGACGCGATCGGGTCGCCGCCGATCGACTCGTCATTGGTCGAATCCTCCTCGGTAATGCCCTCGAGTTCTGGCGGCTCGACCGCAGTTTCCACTTCGATTGCGTCATTGGACATCGAAGCGATCAGCCAACCGCCAGTACCAACGACCAGTAGTGCCACTACGACTGCCACCGCGATGCCCACTCGGTTGGAGTTGGGTTCAAACGGAGGGAGGTCATCGCTTGTTGTCGCGAGTGCCGAGCGAGTTTCTGCAGCGGTTGAGCGCAGCAGATCTTCGAGTGAATCGTGGTTCATGACATGTCCTCGTCAGCGCTGGGCACCGCGTGCTGGTTCAGGCTCTGCGACAGCGCGGCGCGCCCTCGCTTGAGATGGGTTTTGACGGTTTCGGTCCCGCAGTCGAGGATCGACGCGATCTCTTCGACGGAGCGGTCCTCCCAGTAGCGAAGTGCAATCGCCTGGCTCTGTCGTGGCGGCAACGACCGGACCGCGTCGATAACTTCGCTGCTTCGTTCCGATGGCAGAACGACGTCGGGACGCCGACCGCCTATACGGGTAAGTGCTTTTGCCTCGCTGGTGAGCTTCCGAAAGCGAGACCGCGACTTGTTGACCATAACTCTGCGAACCCACGCACCCGGGTCGTCGTAGCCGTTGATGCGATCCCACGACGAATGCGCAACGGTGAGGGAGTCCTGAACAAGATCTTCCGCGCTTGGACGCGAACCGGTCAGCACAAAACCAAACCCCAGCAGCTTTGAATAGTCGGCGCGGTAGTACGCGTCGAAGGATTCGAAGCGCGCCGTGAGGTGCGTCTCACTAGGTTCGTTCAGCACGTCAGAAGGTGCCCAGGTTGTCGCCACGAAAGGAACACGCACGAGCGGCCGGTCCGGGGGGACACGTTTCGAAAGATATTTTTCGGGCCCCTCACCATGCAGCGACAGTACTCCCCGTCTTCGACGCGACTGTACGATCCAAGGATGGAGCAGACGAAGTGAACCCCGGTGACGATTTCTTGATGGTCGAGGTCGACCGCTACCTCGCACGCATTGGCTTGTCGGAGCGACCGAGTATCGATTTGGAAGGACTCACACTGCTGCAACGCGCTCACCTCGCGACTGTCCCGTTCGAAAATCTCGACGTCGTCGCGGGCATCGAGGTACGCACGGACGTTGCATGGTCGCTCGACAAAGTCGTCGAGAAACGGCGCGGTGGATGGTGTTTCGAATTGAACGGCGCCTTCGGCGCGTTGCTTCGAGCGCTCGGCTTCGACGTACTTCAGCTGGGAGCAGCGGTACTCCTCGGCGGTCCGAACAAAGTCATCGACCACCTCGCTCTCGAGGTCGGCCTCGATCGAAGCTATCTCGTCGATGTCGGCTTCGGCGAGAGCAATGTTGCGCCCCTCGACCTGAACGCTCGCGGGCCACAATTCGACCCGGCAGGCACGTTTGAGTTCATCGACAGCTCTCAAGGTATGACCCTCACCTGGCACGACGCTGAAGGTGTGCCCGTCCCTCAATATCGGTTCCGGCGAATTCACCATGAGCTGTCCGAGTTCAACGAAGCATCGACGCGGCTGCGCACCGACCCGACCCTCAGTTGGCGCAACAAACCGTTCGCGACCCGCTTGATCGATGCGTCAGTCGACGGCTCGGCCGATCGGCTCACGCTCAAACGCAATCGCACGACCCTGAAGTCGGATGGAAACGAAACCGATACTCCCGTTGCCCCCGCCGATTGGGCAGAGACACTCGCCGAGCTCTTCGACATGGAGTCGCCTCTGTGAGCATCCTCACGCGTTACCGCGGGACGATCATGCAGACCCCGGCGTCGGGAGAACTCCAGGTCATTCGAGATGCGGTGATCTCGGTCGACGAAGCGGGGACGATCACGTCGATCGACGATGGAGATACCGCACCGGTCGACCGCGACTTCTCCGGGAACTTCATCCTCCTGCCCGGACTCGTCGACACCCACATTCATGCCCCGCAATGGCCTCAACTCGGGACCGGACTCGACCTTCCACTCGAGAAGTGGCTGTTCGAATACACCTTTCCGATCGAACGCGAGCTGATGAAGGCTGGCTTCGCTGCCCAGGTATGGCCATCGATGGTACGCACCCTCCTTCGACACGGCACGACGACCGCGGTCTACTTTGCGACCGTCGATGTCGAGACGACAACGATGCTCGCCGCAACCTGTGCCGAGCTCGGGCAGCGGGCATTCGTTGGCCGCGTGGCGATGGACCACCCGACGGGCACTCCCGACTGGTACCGGGACGACACTGCTTCTTTGTCGGTCTCTCGATCGGCCGAATCGATCGCTGCGATCCAAGGCCTGGGAACCGATCTCGTCCACCCGGTCATCACCCCCCGATTCATTCCAGCCTGCACCGACGACGCTCTCACCGGTTTGGGCCGGCTCGCTGCCGAGACCGGAGTACGGGTGCAGACCCACTGTTCGGAGAGCGATTGGGAACATGAGTATGTGCTCGACAGATTCGGCGTCACCGACACGGTCGCGCTCGACCGATTCGGGTTGATTCGCAACGGAACCGTCCTTGCCCACGGCGACCACCTGATCCAGGACGACTTTTCGATTATCGCTGCGAACGGCGCGGGAGTGGCCCACTGCCCGCTGTCGAACAGCTACTTCGCAAACGCGGTCTTCCCCGCCCGACGAGCCCTCGATGCGGGCGTAATGGTTGGGTTGGGCACCGACATTGCTGGCGGCGCTGAACCGGGTCTACTCGGGCAGACCGCACACGCGGTGACAGTCTCCCGGATGCTCGAGGATGGCGTCGACGGCTTGCTGCCATCAACTACCCGAGGAGTCGCAGGCTCGCGACTCTCGATCGTCGAAGCCTTCCATTTGGCGACCGTCGGTGGTGCAGACCTGCTCGATCAGCCGATCGGGCTCCTCGCAGTCGGCCGTTCCTTCGATGCGCTCGTCATTCGGACCGACCGGCCCGATGCAGCACTCCAAATATGGGACGAGGTCGACGACGACACTCGGGTCTTTGAGAAGGTCGTACGACTCGCCACACCCACCGATATCAGCGACGTGTTTGTGAGCGGCCGTCGGGTCTCCGGGTCGCCAAGCGGGGGGGGTGATCTGACGCTGCCATCATCGAACCACTAGGTTTTGTATGTGGAGAACAGGCGCCAGAACACGACCGAGCGACGCCTCGCTCAGGTCCGTGCGCTCAAGGAGCGCTACTTCGCGGATGAGCTCACCGTTGAGGAGCGGCTGGAGGCAAAGGATGCCCGGATCGCTCTGCTCGAGAGTCAGGTTGCCGAGTTGCAGCGCCGCCTCGATCAATTGGAGCGACAGCAATCAGATCACGACGTGACGTCAAGCTCGCCGCGTCGGCCGCAACCGGAGGTCTCCGCGCCATCCAATGCTGAACAGACCGGCTTCGACTTCTACCGGGACTAGCTCCGACGAAGAGCAAACGGTGTAAAAGAGAAGCCGGGAGCATGGGGCGCTCCCGGCTTCTCGCCCAAAGTTCTGGCGGGTAGAACTTCAGACAAGACTGAGCGAAACAGCACTTGCTATGAGTTGGCTGAGAAGTCGCTGTGACGTCTGTAATACGAGCGACCGGAGAGTGACCTAGCGGCTGAAAGTGGTGAGCGTGTCGGCCAGCGGTGAAGGCTTCCCGCGGGCGATGGCATCGCCGTAGTTGGCTACGACCTTCGATCCAATCTTCGCGAATTCCTTCGCTGGTACAACCGCACCAACGAGGAAGCACTCATCAAAAGCCGTAGTCCGCGGAAGCGGGCTCATCGGCACAACACGTGCCGATGTCTCGAGCTGCTCGTGCAAGAACGCTACGAGTTCGTTTGCTTCGCTGAACTGGTGCACGATGAACCACAGGGTGCGCTGCGTTTTTGGATCCATGGTGAGGGCAGGAACCTCGTCGGACGTGCGTTGCCAGCCAAGTTCAATTGTCTCGAAGAGAATGCGAGGATCGGGAAGGGTCTTGCCGAGCTCATCGACTGGCCTGGTCGTCTGCGACCAGGTCCAACGGGTTCGGCCTGGAACAACGACCGACTGGTAGACGTCGAGGTCGGGCTCGGTCTGCAACACCGACCATGCCTTCGTGCTCAGCAGAACGACCTGAGGAATCGCGACGATGGCTGGGCCACCAGCGGCGAGGGCGGGTGCAGGACCAGCGATGTCGACAGACTGAGCTGGGCTCGATTGCACACCCTTGTTGCGGTGCTGATCGGGAACGATCTCAAGCTTTGGTCGAGCAAGCAAAGGTCCATCGACATCGCGAGGCTGGTCTGAGCCGGCTTGTTGAGGGTCCCGAACAGCAGCGGGCATTGAACCATTAGATGGCGCAGCGCCACGTGCAGCAGGCGGAAGCTTCTTGTTCTCCCGTTCCTGGAGCTGCGTCTTGCGCAGAAAGTCGAGGTAACTGATCGGCATCTTCACATCCACGCCGGAACGACGAAGAAGGTTGATGGTCTCAATGCCGCGATCGGCAATCTCGTACAGGGGCCAATTCTCTGCGGTGACTTCGAAGTCTTCGACCCGATACTCGTTGCGGGATCGCCGGCCGCGGTCACCTTCCCAGTTCGACGCCTGGTATGGAATCGGCGGACGTGGGGGCACATGCCACCCAATGGCCTCAAGATCTTCCCAGAGTTGAAGAAGCTCAGCAGAGCCCGGATACGAGAACCGGACCTGCGGCGCGACGTACATGTTGGGTACGTCAATCGTCGCTTCTACATCAACTAAAAATGGCATGGTGTCCCCAACCAAAAGAAAATACTTGTCTCGTAATTGACTGTACGGCTCGGACTACTTTCGGCCCGTGAGACCAACGACCCAACAACGTGAACCGCCCGGCCCAAATGCGCGACTTTCAGGAACTTCTTCAAAACGACGTCATCGACCTGTAATGAACCAAGCATCAAAACTGGCCCAGGTCGCCCCATGGCCAATGGAGTCACCACATATGGGGTCAGGTCTCACTTTCACCGATAGTCCCTGCGGGGTCAGGTCTCACTTTCACTCGTCCGCGACCTGGATCGGACGAAACTCAACGGTTTTACTTGTTCAACCCACGCCTTCATCACCGTTTTGGTCGCGCCAGCGATCGCATTGGGTCGGCGATGAGCGTTGAGAATTGAACAGTCTGCAGGCAGGTGGGTGAAAGTGAGACCTGACCCCAATCAAGATGTGGTGAAAGTGAGACCTGACCCCAAAACGCGCAAGAGCCCCCGAACCGGGGGCTCGGGGGTTCGAGGGTTTCCGATGTCCTGAGACATCACAACGCGGAGGAGGTGGGATTCGAACCCACGGACCCGTGAAGGTCACACGCTTTCCAAGCGTGCCGATTCGGCCGCTCTCGCACTCCTCCAGCAAACGGGCCACCCAACGAATTGGATGACTCGAAGCAGGTGACAACGATACATGCGACGAAGTCAGATTCGGCACTGTCACCTCGAGGACGATTGGGCTAGCTCCGCGACGTTTGGAACGCGGAGACTGTTATCCTGAGCTCACGCCCGCTTTGGGGTGTGACGGTCGGGTTCTGTGCAATACAAGCTCGTGAACCGGGTCAGGGCCGGAAGGCAGCAGCTCTCAGCGATGCCTTGTGTGTGCCGCAGGCCGCCTGACCGTCACTCCCGAAGGCGGGCGTTTCTTTCGTTTTGGCCGAGTTCTGGTAGTCCCCAACAGCGCGCAGCCCCAGATTACTAAGACGTAAGATTCGCATAAAAGTGAGACCTGTGATTAAGGTCGTCTCTGAAGCGTTAGGGCGGTCTATCCATGTGACGCTGAAACCAAGGAGAAACAACCCGTGCTCACCGAATTCAAGGAATTCCTCGAAAAGTTCAACGTCATCCCAATTGCTGTGGGCCTCGTGCTCGCACTTGCGTTCCAGCCACTGGTCGACTCTGTAGTCGCAGTTATCCTGTCGCTCATCGGCGCCATCGGCGGACTCGATGTTGACTTCAGCGCTTGGCAGCCAGCACTCAACGGCACGCCAATCCCATTGGGCGCATTTGTCACCGCTTTGATCAGCTTCATCCTGTTGGCGTTCATCGTCTTCATGATCGTCAAGGCGCTCGCCAAGGGCGGTGCTCGCACCGAACTTGCTGAGACTCCAGATCAGGCGCTCTTGGGCGAGATCCGTGACCTTCTGAAGTCACAGAACTAGTGACACCCTGAGCATCATCATGATGTGAACGATCGGGCGCTGGCTTCGGCCGGCGCCCGTTCGCGTTTTCCAAGCAATACGCTCAGCACATGCATCCCATGCAGATTCTGCACTCGATGAGCAGCGGCGGCGATACCCCGAAGGGAATCGACCGCAACACCGTCAAGCGGGTCTGGGCGTTCTCGATCCCCTACCGCAAGATGGTCATTGGCTTTCTGGTGCTGGTCATCCTCGGCACGACGGTCGGCATCGTTCCAACGTTTGCGTTCCGAGACATCATCGACACCGCGATCGTCAACCGCGACACAAGCCGACTCGACATCCTCGGGCTCATCGTCGTAGCAGCCGCCTTCGTCTCTGCCGGGTTGTCGATGCTCGAGCGATACCTGTCGAGCCGCATTGGCGAGGGCATCATCTTTGATCTTCGGGACAAGTTGTTCCGTCACGTCCAGGACATGCCGCTCGGGTTTTTCACCCAGACCCAAACCGGCGCGCTGATATCGCGGCTCAACAACGACGTCATCGGTGCCCAGCGGGCCTTCACAACGTTCCTTTCAACGCTGATCGGCAACGTCATCAACCTCGGCATCACCCTCGTAGCGATGTTCGCCCTCGAGTGGCGCCTCACGCTGCTGAGCCTCGTGATCCTCCCCTTCTTCCTCATCCCTTCGCGCCGTGTCGGAGCGCGGATGGCCGACATTACGCGTGAGTCCATGACGCTCAACGCCTCGATGAACACCACGATGACCGAGCGCTTCAACGTCAGCGGCGCCATGCTCGTCAAACTCTTCGGGCAACCTCGTGTCGAGGCGGACGACTTCGCCGACCGCGCTGCACGCGTTCGTGACATCGGTATTCGGTCGGCCATGTTGGCTCGGGTCTTCATGACGGCCATGACCCTCGTCGGCGCGGTAGGAACCGCAGCGGTGTACTGGATTGGTGGCCGCATGGTCATCAACGGGACGATCACGGTCGGCGACCTCGCTGCGCTGAGCTTGCTCGTGGTTCGCGTCTACCTTCCACTGACTGCACTCAGCAACGCTCGAGTCGATGTCACCAGCGCCCTCGTGAGCTTCGAGCGAGTGTTTGAGATCCTCGACATGACCAACCCGATCGTCGATGCACCGAACGCAACCGACCTCGATAAGGTCACGGGCCGTATCCGCTTCGACGGAGTGCACTTCACCTACCCAAGCGCGGATGAGTCGACCATTGCATCGCTCGAAGATGGCTCGCAACGGCGAACTCCGAACCGTGGTCCCGGCAAGCACATGTCTGCAGGGATCACACCCATCACGAACGCCCCGAACTACTCGGGAAGCGTTGAGGAACGAGAGGTCCTCAAGGGCATCGACCTCGACATCGAGGCGGGTCAGCTCGTAGCGATCGTCGGTCCGTCGGGAGCGGGCAAGTCGACGCTGCTCAACCTTATCCCCCGCCTTTACGACGTCACTGCCGGCGTCATCGAGGTCGACGGTCACGACATTCGCAACGTCACTCAGGAGAGCCTCCGAGACTCCATCGGCGTGGTGAGCCAGGACCCGCACATGTTCCACGACACGGTCGGAGCCAACCTGCGGTACGCGAGTCCCGATGCCACCGACGAGCAGCTCGTCGAAGCAGCCAAAGCCGCTCGGATATTCGAAGTCATCGATGACCTCCCCGAGGGCTTTGACACCATCGTGGGCGAGCGCGGCTACCGGCTGTCGGGCGGCGAAAAGCAGCGATTGGCCATTGCGCGCATGTTGCTCAAAGATCCGTCGATCGTCATCCTCGATGAGGCCACCAGCCACCTCGACACCGAGAACGAGCACCTCGTTCAGCAGGCGCTTGAGGAAGCGCTGCAGGACCGCACGTCGCTGGTCATTGCGCACCGTCTATCGACCATCACCTCGGCCGATCAGATCATCGTCGTCGACGACGGCGCAGTCGTCGAGCGCGGCACTCACGACGAGCTCCGCAAGCTGGGCGGCTTGTACGACTCGCTCTACGAGAACCTTCTCCGAGTCGATGTCACCGCGTAGCTGATCAGCGCACCTCACCCCGATACAGTCTGGCGATGGCCACCGATCACTTCGACCTCATCGTGGTCGGCCTTGGGGCAATGGGCTCGGCCGTGGCATATCACGCGTCGAAGATGGGATTGGCCGTGTTGGGCATCGATCGTCACGATCCGCCGCATGGACTGGGCTCGACGACCGCCGAGACTCGGATCACCCGGCTGGCCGTCGGCGAGGGACCGCAGTACCTACCGTTCGTGAAGCGGTCACACGAAATCTGGCGTGAGCTCGAATCGGAGACCGGAGTCGACCTGCTGCATCAGTCAGGCGGCATCATCATCACCGAACAAGTTGCCGTGCCCGGCCAACGCTGGGAGGACTTCGTCGTCGAGACAGCCCGTATCGCAGACGAAGGTGGGATCCCGTACGAGTTGCTATCGCCGGCGAAGGTCCGCGAATCGTGGCCGTGGATCAAGGTCCCAGACGAGCGAAACGCCGGCTTTGAACCAACGGCCGGTCTGGTGATGGCCGAGCGTGCGGTCGAGGTTCAGCTACAGCTCGCCGCCGAGCTCGGAGCAGCGATTCGAGTGAACGAGACCGTCAGCAGCATCGAGCCCGTCGGTGACATCATCACCGTGACAACCGCGGATGGCTCCTTCACCGCCGACCACGTCGTCCTCGCGACAGGGCCGTGGTTTTCAGAACTCGCCGCCTCCGAGCACGCCGACCAGGTGACGGTGACTCGCCAAGTCGTGTACTGGTTCGAGGTTGATGACATCGAAGCGTTCACGACCAATGCCATCCCGTTCGTCATGTGGATTGCAGAACGAGACGAGGACTACATCGCCCTCTTTCCTGCCCCACCCGATACCGCAACGCCCGCCGTCAAAGTCCTCGGCGAACAGTTCATCGAAACCACCACCGTCGAAGCTGTCGATCGAGACGTTTCGGTAGCCGAGATCGACCAGTTCTACGACACGCACATCGCTTCGAAGTTCGTCGGCGTATCGCGCAACTGCGTTCGCACATCGGTGTGCCTCTACACCAACACCCCCGACGACCATTTCCTGATCGACAGCGATCCACGGTCAGATGCCATCACGGTCATGTCACCCTGCAGCGGTCACGGGTTCAAACATTCGAGCGCCTTGGGCGAAGCGGTCGCCCAGAAGATCGTCTTTGGCGAGAGCACTCACAATCTCTCGCCGTTCAAGTCGAGAGGCTGACCCGATGGCACGCTTCATCCCCAAAGTGGAAATGACCGGCACCTTTGCCGAGCTGCTCGCAGCTCCCGGGGTGGAGGAAACGAGCACGTTGCGCTCGAGCCGTCTTGGGTTCATGGCCTATCACGGCGGTGAGGTGGAGAAGGTCACCGATGTCATCGCGGCGGACGCAGCCTTGAGGTCTGGTGCGTCTTGCTATGGGGTGACCCAATCGATCGAACCGATCCGACACCTTGCGTCGACCCGGGTTGACCCAGCCGAGTCCGAACAGCTCGCCACCTTCCTTACTCATGTCGACGCGGTCATCACGATCCACGGTTACGGCCTCAAGACTGAGGGGACAGCGATACTGGTCGGCGGTCAAAATCGTGTCCTCGCCCATCATGTGGCCAAGCACCTTCGGGGCGGGCTCGACGAGTACGAGGTGATCGACGAGCTTGACGACATTCCAAAGCAGCTGCGCGGTCAACATTCGCGCAATCCAGTGAACCTCCCACCACAGCGCGGCGCGCAGATCGAATTACCCCCGTCAATCCGCTGGAACGCAGAGGGACGTCACTGGTCCGACTTCGGCAATGACGGACGTGCCCCCGACACTGAAGCTCTGGTCGCCGCACTCGCCGCCGCTGCATCCGAATGGATGAGAGACTAGGACGCTCACTGACTCGACTGTCAGCAGCCGCCTGTAGCGTCCGTGGTGTGGATAGTCAGCTGTTTGAGACCGACCCCCCGCCGGCACCGCGTGAGGCGACCAGCTTCACCGTTGGGCAGCTCAACCAGCTCATCGGCCGAGCGCTCGAGCAGATCTTTCCCGACGACCTGTGGGTCGAAGGAGAAATCAGCAACCTCAATCGTTCGCGGGCGGGACACGTCTACTTCGACCTGATCGAGCCCACACAACCCGGCGTGGCGTCGACGGCCAAGATCTCGGTCGTCCTGTTCAGCCAGACCAAACAGATCGTCAACAACCAACTGAAACGCCAGAACGTCGGCGCAATCAAAGACGGTATGGCCGTTCGCATCCGTGCAGCCGTCGACTTCTACGAAACCCAGGGCCGTTTGCAGTTGCGCATGACCGGCATCGACCCGCGCTACATCCTCGCCGCAATGGCAGCTGAGCGGGACGAGCTCATCCGCCGACTGGCAGAAGAGGGAGTCACCGAACGCAACAAAGCAGTCCCGATGCCGCTCGTGCCATTGCGGGTTGGCCTGGTCACGAGCAGGGGCAGCGCTGCCGAAGCCGACTTCATGGACGAGCTAGCCGGGTGCGCCTTTGGTTTTCAGGTCGTGGTCTGCGACAGCCGTGTGCAGGGCGACCTCGCGCCGCAAGGGCTGATCGCAGGGTTGCGCACGCTCTATGCCCGCGGCGACCTCGACGTGATCGCCGTGATCCGTGGCGGAGGTTCGCGCGGCGACTTGGCTGTGTTCGACAACGAAACCCTTGCGCGCACTATCGCCGCGGCGCCTGTTCCGGTCTTCACCGGGGTCGGCCACGAAATCGACACGTCGGTCGCCGACCACGTTGCCCATGCTGCGCTCAAGACCCCAACCGCGGTCGCAGCCGCACTCGTCGGGTGCGTTGCCCACTACGTCGAACACGTCGAAACCCAGTGGCACGCCATCACCCACGTGGCACGGGCCCAGACCACCCTTGCCGAACAGCGTTTGTCCGAGCTCGCGAAGCGCAGCGCCCGAGCCGGGCGCGACGGGCTCACCCTCGCCGACCAGCGCCTCAACGCACGAGGTGCACGAGCCGCCCAGGCTGGCCGTCGCACGATCGCACTCGCCGAACAACAACTCGATACCCAACTCGCCGAGCTACCGAAGCTCACCCACCGAATCATCCGCACTGCCACAGCCGATCTCGGCCATATCGAAGCTCGACTGCACGCCTCTGACCCCGCTGTTCTCCTCAAACGAGGTTGGTCCATCACTCGGGCTGCGAACGGAGATGTCGTTCGAACCGTCGGTGACGTCAGAACTGACGACACACTGGTAACCGAGGTCTCCGACGGAACCATTATCAGCAGCGCATCATTCGTCGAACCCTCACCAGTTGATCCCGAAAAGGACACCACGTCGTGACCACCACTGAAGAAGAAGAGCTCAGCTACTCGACCGCTGTGTCCGAGCTCGACCAAATCCTCGCCGAACTCGAAGACGATTCGCTCGACGTCGACATCCTCGGCGACCGGGTCAAGCGCGCATCGGAGCTCATCAGCTTCTGTCGCGAGCGCATAACCTCGGCACAGACCCAGGTCGAACAGATCGTTGCTGACCTCGAACAGCTGGGCTCCGAAGAGTGAGCGTCCCCGAAGCACTGACCATCCCAGCGGGACGCGTCGACGAACGACTTCGTGAAGTCCTAGACGGCTACCGCAAGGAATGGGGCAAGCTCGACCCGCTCTTCAACGAAACGATCGACCTACTCAGCACTCTCGTGCTCGCCGGCGGAAAACGCGTCCGGCCTGCCATGGCTTATTGGGGGTTCGTGGCAGCGAACGGCGACGTATCTGGCCCTGAGATCGCCAATCTCGGAGCTGGGCTCGAACTGCTCCAGGCCTTCGCGCTCTTCCACGACGATGTCATGGACGGTTCACCGACGAGGCGAGGCGTACCCACGGCCCATGTTCAGGCCATCGCAAACCACGAGAACAACGACTGGGGTGGTGAAGCTCGCCGTTACGGCGAGGCGGTTGCCATCCTCGCCGGTGACGTGTCGCTGGTGCTGTCCGACGTGTTGTTGGCCGACATCAACCCCGACGTGCGTCGCTTGTGGAATGAGCTCCGCATCGAAGTCAACCTCGGTCAGTTCCTTGACGTCGTCGGTACCGCTCGCGGTGAAGTGCCACTGGCCACCGCCGAGCGAATCGTCGAGTACAAGACCGCCCGATACACGATCGTTCGCCCCCTGCAAATGGGTGCCGCCCTTACCGGTCGTAACGACCTTGAAGAATCGCTCGGCCGGATCGGCACACCACTCGGCGTTGCGTTCCAGTTGCGCGATGACCTCCTCGGCGCATTCGGATCACCCGAGGTGACCGGCAAACCAGTAGGCGACGATCTGCGCGAAGGAAAGCCCACTCCCCTTCTCGCCCGAGCCCGCGAAGCAGCGTCAAAGACACAGCTGAACCTGCTTGGATTGGTCGGGACCAACCTGAGCCCTGATCAGGTCGCCGCCGTCCAGACAATCTTCGTCGAGACCGGGGCCACCGAGGCCATCGAGCAGCAGATCGACGAGCTCACCGACGAGGCGCTCGACGCTATTGCCCGCACACCACTAGCCGGCGATGCCAACCACCACCTCGCCGAGCTCGCGACGTTCTTGGCTTCGCGCACGAGTTAGCCCGTTCGAACCGAGAACTCTTCGTAAACCGAAACTACCGAACCTCTGATCGTCGCGTACCCGTAGGCTTTATGGGTGGCTTCTTCCGAGCAGATTCTTTCCGAGGCGAAACGGCGTCGTACGTTCGCGATCATTTCGCACCCTGACGCGGGCAAGACCACGCTGACAGAGAAGTTTCTCCTCTACGGGGGCGCGCTCGGCACCGAGGCTGGATCGGTCAAAGGCAAAAAGGGCGGCCGTTCGGCAACATCGGACTGGATGGAACTCGAACAGCAGCGTGGGATCTCGATCACCTCGACCGTGCTGCAGTTCCCCTATCGAGATCACATCGTCAACCTGCTCGACACTCCCGGCCACCGCGATTTCTCCGAGGACACCTACCGCGTGCTCGCCGCAGCCGATGCTGCCGTCATGGTGCTCGATGGTGCAAAGGGCATCGAGCCACAGACCCTCAAGCTCTTCGAAGTCTGCCGTGATCGCGAGATCCCGATTCTCACGTTCATCAACAAATGGGATCGTCCATCGCTCTCGCCACTCGAACTCCTCGACGACATCGAGAAACAGCTATCGCTCACGCCAACGCCGCTGTCGTGGCCAGTTGGCTCCTCGGAGGGATTCCGCGGCGTCCTCGATCAACGGACAGGCGACTTTGTTCGATTCACCCGCACCGCTCGCGGTGCGACCATGGCACCCGAAGAGATCGTCGAACCCGCTCGCGCACTCGAGGAGGAAGGCGACCTCTACCAGGACGCCGTCGACGAGCTCGGACTGCTCGAAGCGGTGGGAGCCGAGTACGACGAGGACACCTTCCTTGCCGGCATCACCACCCCGGTCTTCTTTGGTTCGGCGCTGACGAACTTCGGTGTGCGCTTGCTGCTCGATGCGGTCGTCGACCTGACCCCATCGCCCACTCCAAAAAAGTTCGGGGCCGATGAAGACGGCGACGAGAAGGCCGAGCGCGAGCTCGACGAGCCGTTCAGCGGCTTCGTGTTCAAGGTTCAGGCCAACATGGACAAGGCACATCGCGACCGCACGGCGTTCTTTCGTGTGTGCAGCGGCAAGTTCGAACGCGGCATGGTCGTGACTCACGAATCGACGGGCAAGCCGCTGGCAACCAAGTACGCCCACACCGCATTCGGTACCGACCGCGAGACGCTGGATGAGGCCTGGCCCGGCGACATCGTCGGCCTCGTCAACGCAAACGACGTTCGCATCGGCGACACCTTGTGGCAGGACAAGATCGTGGAGTACAACCGCATTCCCTCCTTTGCTCCCGTGCACTTCGCGATCGCACGAACGACGGACTCGAGTCGGTTCAAACAGTTCCGAAATGGTGTGACACAGCTCGACGAAGAGGGTGTTGTCCAGGTGTTACGTGACCAAGACATTGGCGATCAGGCTCCTGTGTTCGGGGCCGTCGGCCCCATGCAGTTCGAGGTCGCGACCCATCGACTCGAGAACGAGTTCGGTGCACCGGTCGAGCTGTCGATGACGAACTACTCGGTCGCACGACTGACCAATGAAGAGTCGAGGGCCGAGCTCCGGGCCATGCAGGGCGTCGATGTTCTGGAGCGTTCCGACGGAACGCTGCTCGCATTGTTCGAGAGCCCGTACTGGCTCGATCGTCTCGTCGGCGAACGCCCCGAGCTCATGCTCGAAAAGCTCGTAGCCGGCGCTGGCTGACCCGCCACTCTGGAACGCTTCTCCAATGAGCTCGACCGAGGACTTTCGTTTGGCGGTTCGCCTCGTGATTCTCGATGTCGAAGAACTCGTTGACGAGATCGATACGACGGATGTGTCGACACGCCGAGGAGTAGAGAACCTGTTCGAAAGTCAACTGGCTGCGCTGAGACACGTCGACCAGGAGCTCGGGAAGGTCCGCCTGAACCAGCGTCTCCGGGCGCTGACCCAGGCGACCGTCGGCGTATTGCCAACGCTGCTCACCAGCGTGGAGAGGTCGAACAGAGACACATTGCTTCCAGCGGTCGGCAAGTGTCGGCAGTCGATCAACGCTCTGAACGGGCATCTGTTCTGATCGTCAAAATCGAACAGTCTCGCGTTTCGCTACCCGCCGGTAACATGACAGAGTCTTGCCAGCCCTGAGCCAGGAGAAATGAACCCATGAGCAAACTCGTTGAAGGACGCGTCGCCGTCATTACCGGAGCCGGAAGGGGCATCGGCCGCGAGCACGCATTGTCGCTCGCCAGTCACGGCGCCAAGGTCGTGGTCAACGATCTCGGTGGCGATGTCAACGGCGAAGGCGGCGAACTCTCGCCAGCACAAACCGTCGTCGATGAGATCACCGCACTCGGCGGAGAAGCCGTCGTCAACGGCGCCAACGTTGCGAACTATGACGACGCAAAGGCCATGATCGATCAGGCGATCGAGACCTTCGGTGGCCTCGACATCCTCATCAACAACGCGGGCATTCTTCGAGACCGAATGATCTTCAAGATGGAAGAGTCCGATTGGGACGCGGTCATTGCGGTTCACCTGAAGGGCACGTTCAACCCAACCACCCATGCGGCTATGTACTGGCGTGAGCAGAGCAAAGCCGGCAACCAGCCGGACGCACGAGTCATCAACACGTCCTCACCATCGGGCATCTACGGAAACGTCGGACAGTCGAACTATGGAGCGGCCAAGGCGGGCATTGCCTCCTTCACCACCATTGTCGCGATGGAGCTCGCGAACTATGGCGTGACGGTCAACGCGATCGCCCCTGCAGCGTTTACACGCATGACCGAAAACCTTCCTGGCTTCTCAGACTTCACCGATGAGCAGAAGGGCGCCATGGACCCACGTTGGATCGCCAACGTCGCCACCTGGCTCGCGTCGCCAGAAGCAGCCAACGTCACCGGTCGCATCTTCGATGTCGTCGGCGATCGGGTCGGCGTTGCAGAAGGTTGGGTGCTCGGCCCACATGCATCACAAACCGATGATCCCGGTGAACTCGGTGACGTGATGAACCAAATCTGCGGCGATGCCCGGTTGAACTCGAACATGTTCGGCGTCCCCGAGGGTGGAAACGGCCGTCCGAGCTAGTCGGCGATTCGTTCGTAGTCCCTCTTGTTGGCCTAACCAACAGTCGCCGTACCCGCAGGAGCGAGCACGACCCAGGTCTGACCTGGAGCGAGATTCAGGGCGTTTCCGTTGCCATCGGTCAGCGTGTATGGGAGGCGCCCGCGCGCACGGTCATAACGACCTGCGGTGACGGTTCCGTCTCGAAGAACCCAAGCTTCGCCCGATCCGACCGTTTTTGCATCGACCGACTGTGAGTCGATCTGGCTCTGCTCGAGCGGGACGAACAGCACGACGACATTCTCGGGGGCAAGGGCGGCGCCTTCACGGGTGACGTGCGGGGTGCCGCTCTGCGAGCGGACCCATGCCGAACCGTTCCAGTCAAAGCGGTATGGAGACCGAGCATCGAACGACACCCACGACGCTGGTCCAGCGGTGGTCGATGTCGAAGCGCCGTAGCTGAAGATCGGTGTCGGGTTTCCGCTACCACAGGCACCCAGGCCGGCAGGACTCACAAAGAGATTGTCCGGTGCCGACCAGCGGCTGTCGCGGGCGAACGGCGAGCGATCGGTGTTCGGGAACGGGGTCATGATGCCGAGGCTCGCTGCGAACTCGATCTGGGCAGCAATGCCCTGGTTGCTACCCGAGTAGCCAAAGACCGGATTGCTCAGATTCTCCGAGATCTGGATGTCGGTTGTACGGCCAGAGCGGACCGGACCGACGTTTGCAGGAAGGGATGAATGAAAGACCGAATAGAAGCGGGTTGCCCGAGCTTCGATGCGTTCTTCGAACACGATGTCGGCCTGATCGAGACCGATCAGCGTGGCTCGACTAGCAGAGCTGTTGTTCGAGACCTTGACGACCACGGTCGGCAGGTTGGCTGGAATCGATGCAGGAAGGCCGGTGAAGGGAGCGGTCTGGCTGACCAGGCCGCCGAGACTTCCACACGTTGGACTCGGGATGGACACCGGTGCAGCACCCGATGGTGCCGACCCGCCACCGCTCGAGCTCGACCCGGAACTCGATGAGCCAGAGGTCGTCCCAGAACTGCCTGAACCAGAGCCTGATGAAGCAGCATCGTCCGAGCTCCCCGTCGTCTCAGCTTCTTCGGCCTCCGCGTCAGACAGCGTTCCTCCGGAAGCAAACGGGTAGTCATTATCGAGGCCTGAATCGCTGAAGGCGGCGGCATCGGGGGCGTCGCTCGCTTCGGGGCCCTCGGAGACGATCTCGCTCGACTCTGGCGCCTCGGTCGTCGTGGTCGACGATGCAGTCGATTGAGCGGTAATCACACCGTCGTCGTCGCCGCCGCGAAGAATGAGAAAGCCGACAAGAGCGATCGCAATTAAGGCGGGGAGGATCGCGAACTTTGCGATCGATGCACCTGTGCCAGACGCTGACGTCGGCTCTGGAGAAATACTCATGTGGGTCTATCGGCCTACACTCGCGAGAAACAAGCGCGAGAAACAGGAAAGTTGTCGTGTGTTCGTTTCTAGAGCCAGGCTGAGCCTCGCCTGCGATAACGCATTTGTGCCGGGGCATCACCTATGGTCTGGGGTGGATAGTAGGTCGGTCTGCCACGCGCAGCAGTCGCAAATTAGAAAAATCTCACAAGAAGCGCAGGAGCAGAACAATGAAGCCAACGGTCATCGCCGACTGGAAAGACATCGCGGATCGGGAGCCCACCGGAGCCTTCGTTGCCGGCGTCGAACTCGTCATTGTTCGTTTCGATGACAACCACTCGGTCATGTACGGGCGCTGCCAGCACCGAGGTGTGCTCATGGCTGATGGCCACGTGTCTGGCGAGGACATCATTTGTGGCGTCCATGGTTGGGATTATGGCTACAAGACCGGCATCAGCAGCTACAACAGCGAAGAACGGCTGCATAAGTTCAGCTCGTGGATCGAGGACGGTCAACTGTTCGTTGATGCCGACGAGATTGCCGAATGGGAGGTCGAGAATCCGCAGGCCGGATATGACGAGACCGCCTATCAGGGCCGCTACCAGGATCCGCACGGCATACCTGAAGAACCATATGTAGGCCTCATTCGAAAGCTGGCCACCGAAGGTTTGTCAAAGGTTGGAAGTCACGGGCCAGTCACCTCGATGGGCGTACCCCGTGATGAGCTTCCCAAGTGGGACAGCATCCAGATGGTGACCGCCCAGCTCGCTAAGCGCCCCCTTCTCGACCATGCCGATGTTGACACCACCACCATCATCGGCCCGAATGCGGCCAAGCCGGTAGAGCTAAAGATTCCGCTCTTTGTGAGCGACATGAGTTTCGGTGCCTTGAGCGAACCAGCCAAGGTGTCGCTCGCCCGCGGCGCCGAGATGGCCGGCACCGCGATCTGTTCTGGCGAGGGTGGAATGTTGCCCGAAGAACGAGCCGAAAATAGCCGCTACTTCTACGAGCTGGCGAGTGGATACTTCGGGTGGAGCCTCGACAAGGTCGCCGATGTTGCTGCCTTTCACTTCAAGTTCGGACAGGGCGCGAAAACCGGCACCGGCGGCCATCTGCCTGGCAAGAAGGTCAAAGGAAAGATCGCCGTCGTCCGCGAATTAGAAGAGGGCAAGGATGCCATCTCGCCGTCGACGTTCATGGACTTGGTGACCGTCGATGACTACCGTGAACTCGCGGCTCAGGTTCGAGAGGTCTCCGGCGGAATCCCGATCGGCGCAAAGCTCTCCGCCCAACACATCGAGGCCGACATCGACGCCGCGATCGAGATCGGCGTCGACTACATCATCCTCGATGGCCGCGGCGGCGGAACCGGAAACGCTCCCACGGTTTTCCGCGACCACATTTCCGTTCCGACCATTCCAGCTCTCGCTCGAGCGCGACGTCACCTCGACTCGCTCGACCAGAACGTCACGCTCATCACCACCGGCGGGCTCCGCACACACACCGACTTCGCAAAAGCCCTCGCGCTTGGTGCCGATGCGATTGCATTGTCGAACGCCCCCATGCAAGCCATTGGTTGCATCGGCATGCGCGCATGCAACACCGACAACTGCCCGGTGGGTGTCGCCACGCAGAAGGAAAACCTGATGGCGAGGATCGTCGTCGACGACGCAGCGGAGCGATTGGCTCGTTGGTTCGGCGCATCGGTCGAGCTGATGGAGGTTCTGGCTCGGGCGTGTGGCCACGAGAGGCTCGCCGACTTTGAGCTCAGCGATCTCACCACCTTCGACCGGGATATGGCACACCTCGCCGGCGTCCCATACGGCGGAGTCAACGCCTAGTTCGATCGCTCGAAGACTTCGAACTTATAGATCGATTGCGATTGCCTTGAGATAGCGACCCTGAGCAAACTCGACAGGATGATCGATCGCGTGACCGAAGATCTGCTCGCTTCCAATCGTGCGTCCATGGCTTCGTACCGCCGCCCGAACAGTGGCGACCAGATCGTCTTCGGTCACCCGAGAAGAACACGATGCTTGCAACAAGTGACCGCCCCGAACAACGAGCGTTGTCGCGAGGTCGGCAAGCTTGCGATACGCCCGAATCGCGCCATCACGTTCGGTCGCGTTCGACGCGAACGATGGTGGGTCAACCACCACGACATCAAACGTCTGGCTCTGCGCCGCGAGCTCGGCCATGACTTCGAACGCATCGCCGACGGTGGTCTTGTGAGTTGCACCCGAGACCACATCTCGATTTAGCGCCATGTTCGCCTTGGCCGTTTCGATGGCGGGCGCCGCAATGTCAACCGAATGTACAAAGGATGCTCCGCCAGCGGCTGCATAGACGGAGAATCCTCCGGTGCAGGAGAAGACGTCGAGGACCGATGTACTGGCCTTTGAGAGACCCGAGACGTGTTCGCGAATGTGTTGACGGTTGTCGCGTTGGTCGAGAAAGTGACCGGTCTTCTGTCCGTCGATGACGTCGGCGGTAAAGCGCAAACCATTCTCGAGAAAGGGCACTGGCCCGTCCACGGGTTTGCCATAGACGACCTCACCATCGGTAAGCCCCGCGGTTTGCACGGCGGCTGAGGCTGCGGCCAAACGGCCGAGTCGCAACACGATTCTCTCGGGTTGGTCCACCTGTTGCAGAGCGCTGAGCAGCTGGTTGAGGTGAGGAAGCCAAGCTTCGGAGTAGACCTTGCACACCAAGGTTGAGTCGTAGCGATCGACAACGACGCCGGAGACCCCGTCGTTCTCCCCGTGGAGCAAGCGCCACCCTGTCGTCCCGCTCGCCTCGAGTGATGCACGCCTAGCGACAGCGGCCTCAACCACTTCGAGCCAGAACGTGTCGTCGATCTGCGTCGGTTTTCCGACATGAAGCACCCGGATGCGGATCGGCGAATGCGGATCCCACAGGCCGATCGCGGCGAACTTCCGGTCGGCGTCAAAGATGACCGCCAATGTTCCCGGGAGCGCAGTCGTATCCGAGTTCGACACGATCGCCTTGTCGTAGATCCAACGGTGACCAGCCCGAACCTGACGGAGAGCGTCTGGGGTGATCCGAATTGCGAGCCGGCGCTCAGGCACGGTGGGCAGTTCGAGTGTCACAGTCTTGTGAGCCTAGCTATCGTCCATTCCGAAGAGCCGGTCGAGAAGTACGAACTTGAGGATCCACACGACGAAGTAGCCGAGAAGGTTTCCTGCATTTACCGCGAGCCCTGCGCCAAACAATCGGCCGGCAATCTCTGCCAAGGTCCCCGAGATGGCGAGTCCGAGTAGCGCTATCGCGAGGAATGGAACTACTTCACCTTTCAAGCTGTGAGGCCCGGTCTTCTCCCAAACCCAGCGACGGGACAAGAAATACGCTGGCCCGGTTCCGATGAGGGCAGCAACGAGGCTGGCCCACCCACCAGAAAGGCCAAACTGCGTGTTTGCGATATAGAGCACGACCTGGTTGATACCAATGTTCAGCAGGGTGACAGCTACGTATTTTGCGAGTTGTGTGGTCTTGGAGGACTCCACGTGCAATAAGGCCACGTTCATCCGTCAAACATCGACGCAGTCTGAACCGAAGTTGAGCAGATACTTGAAGGAACGGTTGGCTCGCGTCACCTCGTAGAACGCAAAGAACCCAGCCCCGAAGGACTGGGTTCGTTGAGTTTCTTGTGGAGCCTGGGAGAATCGAACTCCCGACATCTTGCTTGCAAAGCAAGCGCTCTACCAACTGAGCTAAGGCCCCGTGCGACAATCAACGATAACGGTTTCGATCCAGTTTGTGACTCGCAGCTCGAAAAAAGCTGAAATTGGTGCCGCGGGAAACCCCAGGCAGACCATCCGATCTGAGGCGGCGTCGAGCTCCCGATAGAATGATCGCATGATCTTTGGCGTCTCCATCGTGCGAATTATCGTCGCCGTGCTGGCGGGCTATCTGATCATTCGCCTGGGCCTTGCCATGCTTCGAGGCATGGCAGCGCCGATCCCCGAGCCTCCACCACCGGGCGAGCTGCGGAAGGTCAAGATCCAGTTCCAGTGCCTGGTCTGCGGAACCGAAGTTCGCATGACCATGTCAAACGATGAAGAACCTGAGCCGCCGCGTCACTGTATGCAGGAGATGAGCATCGTGGCCCCCACTATCGAATAAGCTCAGACCGCTGAGAAATCAACGCTCAGAGAGTTCTACACAAGTCGAAAGACAAGGTGTGGACAGCCCTGTGGATACTGTGGATACCCTGTGAAGGAATCTTGTGGTCCTGGCTGAATATCAGCTCACACTACGCGTTGGTCGTCTGCCAAACCCCTCGGTTGTCCACAGCTGTGGATAAACCTGGGAACAAAGTTACAACGGTGTAATTCAGCCCGCTAACGGGCATCTTCGCTCAGCGGAGCTTGGTAGCGGTGATGATCCCACCGAGGATGAACGCGAGACCGAGCAGCGTGATTGCATTGCTCGTGTCACCAATGATCTGTGCGTAGTTGACAAAGATGATCAACATGCCAGCGAGCAAGAGCCCGAACAGGAGCCACGTCACCCATGCCGGGCTCGGCGTGGTGTCGACGTGCTCAACGGTTTCGATATTCGTCGCCTTGCTGTTGCGTGGCTGTGTCCCCTTTGGAGTGACACGACCACCTTGGACTCGGCGCTTCTTCGGACTCGACATAGTTCCAGTGTAGACCGACTGACAAAAACAAGTACGCGACGCCACGGCGCTAACGTGGATTGGCAATGACCGACATACTCGTGATCGATAACTACGACTCGTTCGTGTACAACCTCGTTCAGTATTTGGGCCAGCTCGGAGCGAACCCGATCGTCAAGCGAAACGACGAGATCACCCTTGCTGAAGTCGACGAGCTCGATCCGGACGGCATCCTGATTTCACCTGGACCCGGCACACCCGATGATGCCGGCATCAGCCGAGAGCTGATCCTTGATTCACCGGGTAAGCGACCCGTGTTTGGCGTGTGCCTTGGCCATCAGTGCATCGGCGAGGTCTTTGGCGGCACCGTGACACGAGCACCCGACGTTATGCATGGGAAGACTTCGATGGTCTCCCACACCGATGGTGGTGTTTTCTCCGGACTACCAAATCCGCTCGAGGCAACCCGCTATCACTCGCTCATCGTCGACCGGGACAGCGTTCCTGATGTTCTGGAGATCACCGCCGAGTCAGACGACGGGCTGGTCATGGGCCTGCGCCACACCGAACACGACATCGAAGGTGTGCAGTTCCATCCCGAATCGATCCTCACCGAATCAGGTCACGACCTGATCAAGAACTTTCTGGCTCGCGCCAGCCAATAACAGCATCAACAAACCTGCTGTTTAGAGGGTTGGATTGTCGAGGGCTGAGCGATCAGCCGCCGTCGCCACCATCGCCGTCCGCGCCTCCACCGCCGCCGCCGTCACCACCGCCGTCATCAGGTGGTGGCTCTTCTTCGGCGGGAGGTGGTTCTTCCTCGGCGGGAGGTGGTTCTTCCTCTGCCGGAGGCGGTTCTTCGGCCGGAGGCTCTTCTTCGGGCTCGGCGCCGACAACGATCCGGACGACTTCGCCCTCACGCTGTTCGATATTTGCATCTGGCGACTGGGCCAGAACCCGGTTGATGTCGTTCGGATTTGCCGCTGGTTCGAAGTCGATCTCAACCTCAAAGCCGTTCGCGACGAGTTGCTGGCGCGCCGTGTCGGGCAACAGGCCGATCACCGATGGCACCGGCACGAGCGCAACACCGCTGGAAGTAAAGATCGTGACGATCTCACGTCCGCGAAGCAGCGAGCCGGCGGGCGGTTCGGTGCGAAGCACGAGGCCCTCTTCGATCTCTTCGCTCGGCTCCTCGACGACCGCGGTTCGGAAATCGAGTTCGAACAGCTGCTCGAGCGCCGTGTTGAACTCGACACCCTCAAGATCGGGCACGGTCACTTCGGCTGGGCCGAGCGAAACTTCGAAGAACACCACAGATCCGCGCGGAGCAGAAACACCAGCGGCGGGTTCTTGACGGATCACGACTCCGGCCGCAACCGTTGGATGGTCGACTTCGACGACGTCGGTGTTAAAGCCACGTCGTGCGAGCTGGCGTTCGGCTTCTTCACGAGTGAGCTCGACGAGAGTCGGCACCTCGAGTTCGCCTTCGGCCTGGCTGACGGTGATCTCGATCGTGCTGTTCTCTTCGACGATCGAACCAGCGCGAGGATCCTGAGCAAAGACACGGCCCTCGGCCACATCGCTGTTTGGCTGTGCGGTGATAACCGGGACAAGGCCCGACTGTTCGATCAATCGAACAGCCTGTTCTTCTTCAAGGTTGATGAAGCTGTCGACGGTAACGGTCGCTGCAGCCGCAGGGATCTCATCACCTTCGTCTGCCGAGCCGCTACCAAGCACGTCGAAAAGGCTCCGAGCCAGGAATGCAAGGAGCAAGAGGAGAATGACGAAGAAGATGAAGAAGAGCACGTTGCGCTTCCAGGTGTCGTCGCTTCGCACGACGATTGGTTGCGCGTCGACAACGAGAGGGTCGCCTGGAGCAGATGGTGCGACGGCCACACCGGTCGGGGCTGCCGACGGGGCGGTAGCCGACATCGCAACTCCTCCCGCGACTCCAGCAGCACCAGCGACTCCGGCCGCAACAGCACCACCAGAAGGCGTGACGGGAATAACCGTCGTGGCATCTTCAGGTGGGGTCGAGCGGCCGGTAACAGGGCGCGCTTGTGGCGGAGCAGCCGCAGCGGCGCTCGATGTCAGGTTGTGTGCTCCACCGAGATAACGCTTGAGGTCGGCGGCAAAATCGCGGACCGATGGGTATCGGTGGTCGGTGTTCTTCGCAAGTCCCTTAAACGTGATTGCCTCGAGCGATTGCGCGATGTCCACGCCCATGCCGCGCAGCGACGCGGGAGCAACCTCGACATGCTGGCGGGCAATTTCGGCGGGGCTCTCACCAACGAAAGGTGCTCGGCCGCTCAGCATTTCGTAGAGAACGACTGCAAGAGAGTAGACGTCGCTTCGAGGTCCGACCTTCTTGCCCTGTGCCTGCTCGGGCGACAGGTACGTCGCGGTCCCGAGAACCGTACCGTCCTGGATGGTGAGGTCGGTTTCGGATCCCTGGTTTAGGGCCTTGGCAATCCCGAAGTCGGCCAGCTTGACCTGACCCTCCTTGGTGACGAGAACATTGCCGGGCTTAACGTCCATGTGGACCATGCCCTGTCGATGCGCGGCGTCGAGCGCAGCAGCGATGTCGATCGCTATAGATGCCGCACGGTCAGCATCGAGACGGCCCTCGTTGCGGAGGATTTCGGCAAGGCTCTGCCCGTCGACGTACTCCATCACAATGAATGGAGCACCGTCCTGCTCACCCTGATCGAACACACCAACGATGTTCTGATGGTTCAAGCTGGCCACGACTTGTGCCTCTTGGCGCAGTCGTTGCACAAAGGCTTGATCCTGGGAAAGGGTCGCGTTCAGAATCTTCACCGCAACGGGGCGGTTCAATAACTGGTCACGCGCCAAAAAGACGTCGGCCGATCCACCGCTGGCGATCTGACGATGCAGTTCGTAACGGCTTGCGAGCACTTCGTATGGAGCTTCTGACATACGGGCTAGATAGTACCTATCCCGCTCGAAAAACGCAGATCGTGCTCCCGTCAGTTGTCACTGACCAGCAGCCTGCCATGCGCTCAGAATTTGCTGAGCAACCGGGCCAGCGACTCGCCCACCGGTCTGCTCTCCCGCTGCCTCGTCGGCCTCGACGATCACGGCGACCGCAATCTCAGGGGTGTCGATGGTGTCGCCAGCGAACGCAATGACCCAAGCGTGGGTAGCGGCCTGATCTGCGGTGAGCTGTGCCGTGCCGGTCTTTGCACCGATAACCAAGCCGGGGGTCTGCAAGCTCTGACCCGTGCCCGATTCAACGACGCCGACCATTGCGTCCCGTAGCTCAGCTGCTGTTTCTTCGCTTGTCGCACGACGCCACGCGCTGGTGTCAGCAACATTCGAAACGTTGCCTTCAGAGTCGATCAACCGAGTCACGATGTGCGGCGAGGGGACCTCACCGTCATTCGCAACAGCCGCAGCGATAAGCGCCATCTGCAGTGGTGTTGCCTGCACGTCGAACTGGCCAACGGCCGATTGGGCGAGCGACGGGATGTCGTCGGTCAGCGGAACCGGCGTCGGATCGTCTTCGAGCTGAGCGAGAAGACTCGGTGCCACAACCACGTCGCTTCCAAGGTCAGCTCCAAAGTCCGTGGGCATCACCGACGCCACAACCCGCGGCAGTTCGATGGGAGGCACTTCGCCGAAACCAAAGTCCTCAGCCGTACCGACCAAAGCGTCAGCACCCACAAGCTCAACGGCCAGCTGAGCAAACCCAGCGTTACATGAGCGAGCGAGCAAGGTGATGAGCGGGCCACCACACGATGAACCACTGAAGTTATTTAGAGCGTTGTTTGTCAGTGGAGGCGTGTAGCCAACAACCGTGTCGAACACCGGCGTATCGAGCTCGACCACGTCGGCTTCGAGCGCTGCTGCGGCGGTAACGACCTTGAAGGTCGACCCGGGGAAGAAGACCTCGCGAGTGGTGCGTGGAAGCAGTGGGTTGGCGTCATCGGCAAGCAGCGCGGTTCGAGCTTCCCTCGCCTCACTCGTGTTGACCGATGCGAGGGGGTTCGGGTCATAGGTTGGCCAGGACCACAACGACAGGATCTCACCGGTCAACGGGTCGAGCGCGACGACAGATCCTCGGCGTTCTCCCAGCGCATCGCGAGCAGCTTCCTGCAGAGTCACCGACAAAGAAGTCTCAACATCGTTCGTGTTCGATTCGCCACCAAGGACTTCGCGCAGGGCATCGGACAGTTGGTTCTGCTCACCGCGTAACTCGTCGTCGAGGGTGGCCTCGAGCCCGTCCGAACCAGAATCGAATGAGAAGAAACCGGTGACCTCGGCGAACAGTTCACCTGTTGGGTACTGGCGCTGGCGTTCGAAGACGCCCTCTTCAAGCTCGACGGATTCGGCGAGCACTGTGCCATCGGCTGCACGAATTTCCCCGCGCGGGGCGCCGAAGTCGGCAATGAGCGGGCGGCTGTTCGATGGATGAGTTTCGAGCTGTTCCGCGCCGAAGAACTGGATGTTGTTGAGCTGGGCGAAAAGGATGAAGTAGCCGGCCATGAGACCAACACCGAGTCGAACGATCTGGCGGTTCATGCCGAAGCCGCCGTCGAAACCTCGTCGAGGTTTTCGCCCACAGGACCATCGTCGTCTCCGAGGTCGGGACGGATGGCACCATCGTGCGAGATGCGCAGAAGCAGGGCGACGAGCACATAGTTCGCGACCAGCGACGAGCCGCCGTAGCTGACGAATGGCAGGGTGATTCCCGTCAGCGGGACGATGCGGATGACACCGCCGATGATGATGAATGCCTGAATGCCGATCAGCGCGGCGAGTGATGTTGCGAGCAACTTGCCGAAGTCGTCACGAGTACCGATCGCTATGCGCAGGCCTGACGTGACCAGGATGAGAAACGCGACCAGGACGCCAACCGAACCGAGCAGGCCCAACTCTTCACCGATGGCGGCGAAGATGAAATCGGTCTCGACCTCAGGAATTCGGAAGGGCTCACCGCGACCGGGCCCAGTACCGATCAGCCCACCGTTCGCGAGCGCAAAGCTCGCCTCGACGGGTTGAAAGCCGAGTCCGTCGGGATCGTCGAATGGCCGCAACCAGATGTCGAGGCGGTCCTGAACGTGTGAGAATTGGGTGGATGCTGCCCAACCGCCGGCGAGGAAGAGTGTCGCGCCCGCCAACAGGTAGCTCGACCGTGCCGTGGCAACCCAGAGCATCACGATCACGAGCAGGAAGATGAGCAACGACGAGCCAAGGTCGCGTTCGAACACCATGACCATCAGCGATGCTCCCCATGCAGCGACGACCGGTGCGAGGTGCTTGGGCTCGGGAAGATTGAGGCCGAGCAGCTTCCATCGGGCCTGCCGGAGGATCTCGCGCTTCTCGGCGAGGTAACTGGCCAAGAAGACCGCGAGCGCAATCTTCGCGAACTCACCCGGCTGGAAGCTGACCGGGCCAGCACTCACCCAGATTCGAGCGCCGTTGAACTCGCGACCAATGACCGGCAGCAACGGCAAGCTGAGCAAGCCAATGCCCGTGATCGCCGCCAGGTAGCGGTATCGGTCGAGCACCTTGACCCGAGGCACAAAGATAAGAACCAAAGTGAACGCGACGATGCCAACGGCAGTCCACACGGCCTGCTGACCTGGCAGCGCACTGGCGTCGTCGATGTCATTCGCGAGCCGAACAATGAAGACATAACCGAGGCCGTTCAGTAGGGCGACGACCGGAAGGATGGTCGGGTCGGCTTCTGGGGCCAGGCGCCGCAGCATGAAATGCGCAACGACCAGTAGCCCCATTACTACGCCGAAGAATGGAAGGAGGTCGGCGGGGATGGTCGCGTTTCGGCCGAGGCTGGCAAGCGCGTAGGCACCAGCTGTGACGGCCCCGGCGAAGCCGAGAAAGATCAGCTCCTGGTTGCGGCGTGAACGCACGAGCGAACGACCGATCTCACGATGGGTCGGAAACGACGTCGAGGATCAAGACTGTGATGTTGTCTCGGCCTCCCGAGTTGTTGGCGGCCGATACCAGTCTCGATGCGACATCGCTTGGTTCGTCCATGGTTGCGAGCTCATCTTTGATCTCGGCGTCGCTGACCTCGTTGACCAACCCGTCGGAGCACATCAGATATCGCTGGCCGTTTCGGATTGGGATGACCCAGGTGTCAACTTGGACCTCGTCGTCTGCGCCGAGGGCGCGAGTAACCACGTTGCGTTGCGGGTGGCGAGCAGCTTCGTCGGCGGTAATTTGCCCGGCCCGTTCGAGCTCGCCAACCAGGCTGTGGTCCTCTGAGATCTGCGTAAAGTCGCCATCTTCGTAGACGTACAGGCGGCTGTCTCCAACGTTGGCAGCACCGAGTTGATGCTGACCATTAGCAGGCGGAAGGACACCCATCGCGACGACGGTCGTGCCCATGCCCCCAAGTTCGGGCACGACGGCGCCCTTTGCCCGGATGAGCCGGTTGGCGTTGACCACGGCGTCGGCAAGCTCGTCAACGCTGTCAACCGACGAGATGCGCGACATGCTGCCGACGGCGATCTGTGATGCTTCTTCGCCACCTTGGTGGCCGCCCATTCCATCGGCGACGACAAAGAGCGAGCCGTTGGCCATCACGGCATCCTGATTGGCCTTGCGAACACGGCCGACGTCTGACATCAGACCCCAGCGCAGAATGGTCGAGCTCACGAACGCTCCTGTAGTCGTTGTTCAGATTGCATCGTTACCCGTTGTGGTCTCATGAGAACTCCAGCACCGTACTGCCAATTCTGACCTGATCACCGGGTCGAAGCACAACAGCTTGAGTGAGTCGTTCTTCATTCACGTATGTTCCGTTCGTGGAGCCGGCATCACCAGCGACGTACTGGCGGTCCTTCCACACGATGCTTGCATGATGCTGCGAGACATAGGTGTCGTCCAAGGTGAGGCTGCATTGTGGCGCTCGACCGATGCTGAAGTCATCGCCGATCGACATGACAGAACCGGCGAGTTCGGGTGGAGCGGTGATCGTCACCTGACCTCGGGCCTTGCGTGGCGACGAGCTTGCTTTGGGCTGCGCAGCCGCGACTGGCGCCGAAGCTGAAGCCGGGCTGCGTCGCAACTGGTTGAACCCCGACCAGAGGACCCAGCCAAAGAAGAGGTAGAGCGCGCCGAGCAGGCCAAGGTTTACGAGCGTGAGCGCGGCGTCAGACATGGTTCGGCCTCATCTCGATATCAACGCTCTGGCACTCACGATGCATCAAACCGGAACTGGGTCGCGCCAATCGTGACGAGATCGCCATCGGAGAGAATTTGGGCAGTGGTCCGGAAACCGTTCACACGGGTGCCGTTGGTCGAGCCGAGATCTTCGAGGATCCAACCCTGCGGGCTGGGACGGATAAGCGCGTGTGATCTCGATGCCCGACCGTCGTCAATGACGATGTGAGAATCTTCGCCGCGGCCAAGGACGACCCCCTCGACTCCGGCGGCGGGAAGGTCGTATCGGTAACCGTCGGGGTAGACGAGCGTGCCGGGTGCAATTCCCGAAATGGAATGCTCAGCAGTGGCGAAGACCTGAATCGTTCCTGGTTGAGCATCCTCGGCGACCGTAACCGTCACGTTGAGGGGACCTTCGAATACGCACGTGGTGTCGCGGGCGTGGTCACGAGCCATCGAAAGCAGCGAGCTCTCGATCTCGCCGATCTCGGTCGGAAGCGCCGTTGCATCGTTGGGGTGGATGCGCACTTCGATGTCGTTGGGCATCACGCGACCGCCGCGGCTGCCACGTCGAGTTCCCGCATCGAGCTCGCGTTCGACACGCTTGCTGATCTCCAGTTGGCTGACCTCAGAACGAAACACGCGACCGAGGACGCCATCGACACCCCGCTCAATCGCCCGCTCAAGATCGCGCAAACCCATACCCAGAAACTAGCCGCGTAGCGCTCCGTAACTCGTCCACGCGGGGTGAAGTACCCACTCGACAACCGATCCACGCGCCGTAGTTCGCTGATTCGGCGCTAACCTCAGCAGTCGCAACTCGCGCGAGTGGCGGAATTGGCAGACGCGCAGGCTTCAGGTGCCTGTGTCCTTCGGGACGTGGGGGTTCAAGTCCCCCCTCGCGCACAATG
>CAZSYL010000021.1:38395-57362 GCA_964610745.1 uncultured Acidimicrobiales bacterium | reverse complement strand
CCTTCGCAACGTTGCTGCGGGCGCCAACCCAATGGGCCTCAAGCGCGGCATCGAGAAGGCCGTTGAAGCCGCTGTCGAAGCAATTGCCGACCAGGCAGTTCAGGTCGACGACTCGAAGGACAAGATTGCTCAGGTCGCTTCGATCTCGGCTGCCGACGAGACCGTCGGCAAGGTCATCGCAGACGCGATCGACAAGGTTGGCAAGGACGGTGTTGTCACCGTTGAGGAGTCCAACACCTTCGGCATGGACCTCGACTTCGTCGAGGGTATGCAGTTCGACAAGGGCTACCTGTCGCCATACTTCGTCACCGACGCCGAGCGCCAGGAAGCAATTCTCGAGGACTGCTACATCCTCTTCAACCAGAGCAAGATCAGCTCCGTGCAGGACCTCCTTCCTGTTCTTGAGAAGGTCATGCAGGCTGGCAAGCCTCTCCTCATCCTCTCCGAGGATGTCGACGGCGAAGCACTTGCAACCCTCGTGGTCAACAAGATCCGCGGAACCTTCAACTCGGTTGCCGTCAAGGCACCGGGCTTCGGCGAGCGCCGTAAGGCAATGCTCACCGACATGGCCATCCTTACCGGTGGTCAGGTCATTGCCGAAGAGGTTGGCCTCAAGCTCGACGGTGTCACCCTCGACATGCTCGGTCAGGCTCGCAAGGTCGTCATCACCAAGGACAACACCACCATCGTTGAGGGCGCAGGCTCCAGCGACGAGGTTGCCGGACGTGTTGCGCAGATCCAGCGCGAGATCGACGAGACCGATTCCGACTGGGATCGCGAGAAGCTGCAGGAGCGCTTGGCCAAGCTGGCCGGCGGCGTTGCACTTGTCCAGGTTGGCGCAGCCACCGAGGTTGAGCTCAAGGAAAAGAAGCACCGCATCGAAGATGCGCTGTCTGCAACCCGTGCAGCTATCGAAGAGGGCGTTGTCGCCGGTGGCGGAACCGCACTCGTGCGTTCAAAGTCCGCTGTCGAAGCAGTCACCCGCAAGAAGAGCCTGACCGACGACGAGCGCACCGGCGCAAAGATCGTCCTGGCCAGCCTCGACGCACCAGCACAGCTCATTGCTGAGAACGCTGGTCTCAACGGTGCAGTCATGGTCCAGAAGGTCGAAGAGGCAGAGGGCGCTATGGGCCTCAACGCTTCGACCGGCGAGATCGTCGACCTCATCGCCGCTGGTGTCATCGACCCAGCCAAGGTGACTCGTGCAGCAATCCAGAACGCAGCATCGATCGCTGCGCTTCTTCTCACCACCGAAGCCCTCGTCGTTGACAAGCCAGAGCCTGAGGGCGCTGGTGCAGCAATGCCAGACATGGGCGGCATGGGTGGCATGGGCGGCATGATGTAGGACCCTTTGTGGGCCAGCGGCTCCGCCGCGATTTTGGCCCACGGCTCCTACTGATTTCTTCCCTTTCAGGGGGACCGTTCGGGCCACGGAGGCCGAGCGTCGGAGACGGCGTTTGTGTCTTCGCCTAAGTACGAGACGACCCGGGGCTTCGGCCCCGGGTCGTTTCGCGTTTTGTGTCCGCGAACCTCGCATCGGCCGACGAAGAGCAAGTGCCGACAACAACTTCCCTTGCCACGCCGGCAACCGCAGTCGATGAGGCTTCCTCTGACGCAACGGCTTCGGGGTCTTCTCAAATATCTGGCCAAGAAATTTACGAGGCGGTTGAGCAACAGCTTCTCGAGATGGAGAATCTTGATGAGTTTCTCGCGCAGCTTGAAGAGAGTCTGGCAACTGGTGAAGCTCCGAAGGAGCGGGTGCTCGTACTCATTGGCGATGTGCGACGCGGAGATGCAATCACCGCAGCGATTGTCGGCTACGTCGATCTTCGGTGGTGAAGGCGCGGTATGGCGAGCCATTGTTGGAGTCATGTTTATCCTGTCCATAGGTAACGCGTTTATTCTCCTGGGCATCAATTCAGAATTCGAGACGCTTGCCGAAGGTCTGCTTATTCTCGCGGCGGTATCGCTCGATCAACTTGTCCGGAGGCGCAAATGAATTCCGTTCCCCTCACCACCGAAAGCCTTCTGGCACGCTGGGCTTCTCTGCGCGTCCGCGGACAAGGGATCGGCGCTGACGCGGTGGTCGTCGGCGGAGGAAGTGATCTGCAGTACCTGACCGGGCACGACGGGCACTCCTATGAGCGGCTGACCGCCGCCATTGCCTTGACGTCGCCGGATGCGCCACCAGCGTTGCTGGTGACCCCAAAGCTTGAAGCCGAACGCATCACGCCGATGCCGAACGTGTTCGAGATCGCGCCATGGGAAGACGCCGAAGACCCAATCGATCTCGCCGTGGGGGCACTGCCGGAGTCGGGTGTCGTGCTGGTATCGGATGACCTGAATGCAAACCACCTGCTCGCCATGCAAGCACGCCGTCCCAATCTGTCGTTCCGAGCGCTGAACGAGGCGTTGGGCGGTATGCGTGCAGTCAAGACTCCAGCCGAGCGTCAGGCACTCCAGACTGTTGGCGCCATGGCCGACAAGGTGCACCAGCAAATCCAAGACGGCGACGTACCCCTTGTTGGACGCAGCGAACTCGAGGTCAAAGACGACATAGCCCAGCGTCTGCTCGATGCGGGCCATGATCACGTGACCTTCGTGATCGTGGCTTCCGGCCCGAACTCGGCAAGCCCACACCATCACCCGGGCGAACGTGTCATCGAGGCCAACGAAATGGTGTTGTTCGATTTCGGGGGTACGCACGCGGGCTTCAACAGCGACACCACTAGATGTGTATTCACCGGCCCGGTTCCCAGCGATGTGTCCGCAGCTTGGGCCAGCCTGGTCGCAGCTCAGGAGGCCGCGTTCGTCGCAGCGCAACCGGGAAACCGCCTGTGCGATGTCGACAACGCTGCGCGTCAGGCGCTAACCGAAGACGGCTACGGACCCGAATTCATTCATCGGACCGGCCACGGCATCGGAACCGAGGTTCACGAACATCCCTACGTGATGGGGTCGAACGAGACAGCGATCGTGGCTGGCAATGCGTTCAGTATCGAACCGGGGATCTACCGCGTCGGGGAGTGGGGGATGCGCCTCGAGGACATCGTCGTCATCGAAGAGGACGGCCCGGTGCGATGCAACGCGACCAAACGCGAAATCGTCTCGGTGTCATGACATGTAGATCGCGTCATGACTTGTAGATCGCAAGGTGTTGGCGTGCGGTCTCGTCCCACGAAAAACGGGCGGCGACAGACGGCCCGACCTCTGCAAGCCGTGCGGCGAGGTCGCGATCCTCTATGAGTTGACGCATGCCAGATGCAAGCGATTCGGCGTCTCCAGTTGTTGTCATGACCGCGTTCTCGCAGTGCTCCAGGAATTCGTGGAAGACCGGAATGTCTGAGGTCACGACTGGCAAGCGGGCGCTCATGGCTTCGAGCACGACCAGACCCCAACCTTCTTTCACCGACGGAAACACAAAACCATCCGCGGCGTGAAACCACTCCGGCAGCGATTCGTTCGACACCGTTCCGAGGAGGAAGATGTCTTCGTCGAGGGCGAGGTCGTGATCTTCGAGCGTGCCGAGAACGCGTTTGCGATACTCCCGGTAGTCCTGGAACGAATGCCCGCCGACAACGGCCAGCCGAACAGCGGAATCTCCCAGGGAGGCTTTTATCCTGCCGAGCGCATCGACGAGAAATTCCGAACCTTTGCGCGGCTCGATTCCACCCACGGAGAGGAACAGAAACGACGCCGTGGCGTCGATGGATGCCCTGAGCTCTTCTCTGCGTTCTGCAGAGGTCGTCCCCGAAAAGCGAGTCATGTTGACTCCGTTGGTCACCACGGTGGCTTCCACCCCGTAGTCATCCAAGAGCTGTTTACGCCACAGTTCAGAAACCACGAGCACCTCGTCCGGTTCCTTAATTGCTGCGATCTGGCAATCGATCAATGCTTGGGTGGTGAAGTCGTCTACGTGGTGGACCGTGCGAACCACCCGAAAGTTGGCTCCAGCATCTCGCACACGAGCAGCTGCGCGAGCTGAGATGCAATCCTGACTATGCACGATGTCGAACTGGTCGCTGACCGCGTCGAGTCCATTTGTTAGCGCGTCGATCCAGCGGAACACTCGCTCGTCGAGCGTGTCTCCCCACTCGGGCGCCGGGACGATGATCACCGGAACGTCGACTGGCCGAAAGAACCCAACATCGGGGTCGCCCATTGCAATAACGGTGACGTCGGCCCCCTGAGCCTTGAGGGCTTCGGCCAATTCAAGGGTGTGCACTACTCCGCCTCGTGGCTTGACCGAGTACGTAGTCAGAGCGATCCGCTTGCTCATTCGCCCGCCTCGCTGACGACTAGCGCCGGATCGCGATTCACAATTGCGCTTGCGGCAAGAGCCGCGCGCGCTGCGGTCTCGGGAACGATGCAGCCGACACTGCGGAGTGTTTCGCGTTGTGCTTCGAATCCCTGCGGGTCTGAATGTGTGCCGAGTACGTACGCCACGACTATTGCGCCCGACTCGATGATCTGGCGAGCCGCCGGAGCGAGGAGACCGGCTGGGTCCGGGTGGGACCCATCGCCGATCACCACGTCGATGAGCACGACGGCCACCGACGGATCGTCGACCTGCTCGGCCATCCACCCAATGCGAGCTTCCGGATCGATCATGGGGTGTGGGCGACCCACCGTGTATTCCTCTTCGCCAAGATCCAGGCACACATGGGCACCGTCGGGCGCCGGGAGAGCCCACTCTTTTTCAAGGGGAGTGTTGGAATGGATCGGGCCGATATGTGGCGCAGCGATCGTCATGGCCTCATAGGCGAGCGTGCCACCGCTGAACAACCCGACGAGGCGACGCCGGTTCTGATCCAACCGCATCATCTCGGTCGCAATCTCGTTTGGGGTTTCGCCGAACAGGTCGGGGATGGGCCGCCCGAGGGCTTCGCCGGTTAGCACCGCTCCCTTTTCGAGCGTGTTGCAAACCAAGATTCCGTCCGCGACTCCGTCGAGTTCTTGGCGAAGCCCGATCATGGCGGCGATCATGGGTTTGCTTCGCTCGACGCCGAGCAGTCGTTCGGCGACTTCTGGCGCGGGTGGCTTCGAGACGAAGAGGATCGCTTCGGTCTGTTCGTGGGATTCCAACGCCTCGATGGCCGAGATGGCCATCAACCCTCCCACTTCGGTGCTCAGGTCTCGGCCTCCCACACCGATCACGTGCGTGATGCCGATGCCCCATCGGTCGAGAAGACTCATGACCTCTTGGGCACCGGTTCCGGCAGCTGCGACAACCCCGACTGGTCCCGGGCTGACTCTGTTCGCGAAACCGAGTCCAGTCCCCGCGAGCATCGCTGTGCCAGCGCCGGGCCCCATGACCAAACGTCCGAGCGATCGAGCTCGCTGCTTGAGTTCAATCTCTTGGTCAACATCGACGTTGTCACTGAAAAGAAGCACGTCGAGGCCGGCGGTCAGTGCCTTCTGGGTTTCGAGTGCTGCGTATGGGCCCGGGACCGAAACGATTGCGACGTTGGCTCCATCGAGGGTGTCGATCGCGTCTCGGAGGCTGCCGATCGACGCCATCTCTTCATCGCTGGAACCTGTCGTCGCGCTGAACAACGTGTCTTTGGCCAAGGCCAACGCAGCTGCTGCGGTATCGGCATCGCTGGTTCGCAAGGCGATCAGCAGATCGTTCGCGGTTGTATCGCCAAACCCGTCGAAACCTTCGTTGCGAAGGGTATCGATATTGGTGTCGGTCGCCATGACCGTCCATCCGTAGTCGACACCGTCGAGCGCTTGAATTGCTCGCGTTGCTTCGAGAAGACGGACGCTGTCTTTGTAGGAGTCCTTCAGGACCGTGATGTCATGTTGCATGTGCGGCGTCCTTGGTGTCGGTCGGAGTCTTTGGGGGTTTGATCAACGTTCCGCGGTGTCCCTGAATCACACCGTGTGCATTGTCGAGTGTCGCATAGACGAGATCGGGAGTAGTGATTGCAGCAATCCGCGGCTCATCGGTTGTGGAGTTCTGTACAAACGTTGCTGCGGCCTCCATCTTGGGGCCCATGCTGCCGGGTGGAAACTGGCCGTCGAGTAGGTGTTGGGTCACCTCGTCTGGGGTCAGGTTGTAGACGGTTCGCTCAGTGGGCTCACCGAAGTCGAGCTTGACGTTCGAGACGCCAGTAACCATGACGAGTGCGTGTGCATTTGTCGCTTCAGCGAGTCGTTCGGCGGCAAAGTCCTTGTCGATCACCGCGTCGACTCCCCGATAGGTGAAGTCGTCTTTCACTACGGGGATACCACCGCCACCAGCAGCGACGACGACGTATCCAGCCTCGATAAGGGTTTGAATCGCGTCGGCTTCGACAGGTGCCATCGGCGACGGTGAAGGCACCACCCGGCGATAGCCGCGTCCGGAATCTTCTACCATTTTCCAGTTTCGAGATCTGCTGAGTTCTTCGGCTTCTTCGGCGGAGTAGAACGGCCCGATGGGTTTGGTGGGGTTGTCGAAGGCCGGATCCGCTGGATCGACGACCACGTGGGTAACGACGGAGACCGCGCCGCTGATCTCGTTCTCACACACCTCGTGGAGGGCGAGACTGATCAAGCTGCCGAGCGCTCCTTGTGTCATCGCCCCGAGCGCAAACAATGGCTGAGCGGGGACGAGTGCAGAGCTCTCGGCATGTTGAATCGCAAGATTCCCAACCTGTGGGCCATTTCCGTGGACGATGACCACGCCCCATTTTTTCCGAATGAGCGACCGGACCGATTTCGCCATTGCCAACGCGTTTTCGTATTGCTCCTCGATGGTTCCACGTTCGTTTTCGCGGGTCAGCGCGTTTCCGCCGAGTGCGAGTACGGCTGTATTATCCACGTAGGCTTCCCTCCGATAGGTAATGACCTTCTCCGATAGTAGACGCTCGCTGCGCGAACAATCCAGATAGGAACTGGTAACGATGACGAATGACGATCAAGGCGGTAGTGCGCTACGAGCCTTGTGGAGAGAGTCGGAACGGCGTCTCTACCCCCTTGCGACGACGTCGCCCGAACGGTACGAACGCGTGGTGAGGATCGCTCGTCGTCTAGCCGACGATTTATCCGACGCGGGCGACGCCGAGCAGCTGACCGCCCTGTGGCCGGAAAGCGGCGGCGCCGTCGAGCGAGCTGCTGGCGCCCTTTCGATGGCATTCGACGATTTGCCGGTCGACGACCTCGCAGGCGTGGGCTTCGCCCTTCGGGATGCAGAGATACGTGCAAACGCCCACAAACAGGCGCAACAAGACATTGTCGATCAGGCCCGAACCGAGGGCAAGACATGGGCGCGGCTTCATGAGACCGGCGACCTCGCCAGCGGGCTTGCATCCCCGTACCAAGCGATCGACTTGCACCTGACTTCGGGTGCGGCGATCGTGTCGGCCGTTGAGTCAGACCCCATGACCGGACGGCCGAACCACGTCTTGACCGTGATCAGGATGGACCCCGAAACCGCTGAACCAATCGATATCGACCCCGGGATTGCCGAGGTCCAGGAGTTCGTTGACCCGGAGAAGTTTCTCCGGGCGCGCGATCAGCTGACCGGTGTTATCGAAGCGCTTCAGTAATCGTTTCGGGCGTTTGAACAAATTTCCTTTGGTAGACGCCAGATGGTATCTCTGATAGAACGATGACCATTCTGGATCTCGAATGATCACCGCGAATTGCCCGCCAACCGGAAGAAGATTGACCAATGCCGTCGCCTGACGAAGTCCGATCATCGATCCCGACTGCCGAGGATGGCGATCGAATCTCGGCGCTGATCGTTGACCTCCAGGCGAAAGGTCTCAAGATCAATACCGAGTTCGAGCGACGCCCCGGAGGTGCTGGCCCTTCCGATGCCGGGATGATCTGGGTCGAAGGTACACCGCTCACCGTTCCGGTCGATGCGGACTTTGTCGAGGGCACACCGTTCACTCTCGAAGCAGAAGATGTCGGCTTCGGGATTTACGACGACGGCGTCCGAGTAGCTTCGGCAACACCATCAAATCGTCCCCGCTACTACGACATGACGACCGCCGATGGCACGCCGTACTGGCACATTGCACTCATGCACCTCGATTCACTCGCGAGCACCGTGCTGCAAACGTGTGCGTATTGGGGTAACGACGATCAATGTAAGTTCTGTGGAATTGGTGTCTCACTCGATTCGGGAAGCACGATCAAGGTGAAGCGCCCGGAGCACCTCGCCGAGGTCGCTGTCGCGGCGAAGGAATTGGACGGAGCAGTCGACATCACCCTGACGACGGGCTCTACCTACGGACGAGATCGCGGCGCGCTCTACGTTGGCAAATGTGCCAAGGCAATGAAGGATGCATCTGGATTGCCGGTCGAGGTGCAATTCGAGCCTCCCGAGGATCTCTCGGCGATCGACAAGGTCCACGACATGGGTGTTGACTCGCTCGGTATTCACGTCGAGACCTTCGATCCTGTCGTGCTCGAACGAATCGCTCCGCCAAAAGCGCGCACGGGTATCGAACGGTACTTCGAAGCGTGGGAGCACGCGGTGCAACGATTCGGCGAAGGCCAGGTCACGACCTACGTCATCTTGGGGATGGGCGAAGATCCCGAGTTGATCATCGACGGGTGCAAGCGGGCGATCGATATGGGTGTGTACCCATTCATTGTTCCGCTGCGACCGGTTCCGGGCAGTCTGATGGCCGACGTCACGCCGCCGACGTCGGAATACACCGACCGTATTGCCCGCCAGGTCGCTCCGTACTTGGTCGAGCGGGGACTAACCGCCGACAAGGTGCTCGCTGGTTGCGCACGATGCCAGGCATGTTCACCGCTCGGTGCAATCGAACAGTCGATCCAGTTGCAGAGCAGCTCGGGTCGCAAGCTCATTCCAGTCGCAGGAAACTGACGGCTCAAGATGGCACGTGTCTCGTGTTGGACAGTTACCGATGAGGCCACGTCGTATCATCTCACGATCCGCCACAACGTCTTCGTGTCAGAACAGCGGCTTATGGTCCTGACCGATGTTGATGAGTGGGATCGCGATCCAAACACACGGCACGTGCTCGCCGCACGGGATGACGAAATTGCAGGCACGGTTCGCCTCTATGACCTCGGAGACGGCGTGTGGAAGGGCGACCGTTTGGCGGTGTTGCCAGGACATCGCGCGTCGACGGTCGGGGCCGACCTGGTGCGCTATGCCGTGGCAACCGCGGCTGAGGCCGGGGGTTCGGTGATGGAAGCCACAGTGCAGGCTCGCAACACTCGGTTTTTCGAGCGTCTTGGATGGAGCAAAAACGGTGAGCTCGGGTTGTACTTCGGCGTCCCTCATCAGCCCATGATTATCGAGCTTTCAGACGTAGCACCGATCGCTTCGGAGCCGACCGATCAGGCGACTCTCCGGGTGCAGGCCGTCGACATGTTGGTCAGTTCGGTATTGCTCTGCGCGTAGCAACGCGCGGTCAGTACCAAGCGTCCCTACGCTCCTCTACGCCCAGAGGCCCGTCACTGCTTCAGTACGGAAATCGATCAGCTGTGCGTTCTCGTCGCCGTGAGTGATCGACAGGACCGAATCATCGGTGACCGAGCCGACCGCTGCGCATGTCAGGTCGTTGGCTTCGAAGATCTCGATACACGATTGCGCCTGGTCAGGATTTGCCGTCAACCAAAACGCATAACTCGGAAATGAGATCAACCAGGAGAGGAAATCGGTGTCCGCCGGTGTTGGAAGGGTGCCGAGATCGATCCTTGCCCCGTGGCCGCTGAACTCGAGCAACATGGCAAGGGACCCGAGCGCACCAGCCATGGAGACATCCTTCGCCGAAACCGCCGCACCCGCTGCCGCGACCTGCGCTGGCACCCGAATGTCGCGGGCGAATCGCTCAGCTTGGTTGTCGATCGAGGTGAAGAACGGAAAATCTTCGCGCATGACGCCATCGAGGAACGCGGCGAACAGCACGGTCTGGCCGGGCGCAACGTTGGCCATGGACAAGACGCGTTCAGCCTGACCGACTGCAAACGCCGACACCGACGTTGGGCCATCTTGCTGGGTTGTGTGTCCTCCCACGATTGGCACGTCGTACATGCTCGATGCATCGACCATGCCCCGCATCACTTCCGATGTTGTTTCCTCGGGGCCAACCACGGTGTTCACGATGCCGAGAGGTATGCCACCCATCGCTGCAACATCGTTCACGTTTGCAAGTACCGCGGCGATTCCAGCGCCGTAGGGGTCTTGACCGACAAACGGCGGTGACAGTGCTTCACCGCAGACCACGACGTTCTGTCCATTTGCGTCGACGATTGCGCCGTCGTCTCCTGGTCCGTGGACGGGGTCCGATGGGTCGAAGTGTTCGCGGACCTGTGAGATCGCGAGCTTGTTCGTGAATCCGGCGTACTGGCGAACCTTGTCGGCAATATCAGCGAGTGAGTAACCGTGAATTGCAGAGGTGCTTCCCATCTTCGTATCGTATAGTAAATACCGCTGGCGTAGATACTCCGACAGTGTCCGATTCAAAGAAGTGACAAGGCTTTCGACCATGACGAAAACGACCAGTCCAACGGTGATTCTCCCGACCGAAGTCAACGTGGTGAACGTCGGCCTGCCTCTGTTCGAAGAGTCGGTTCGCAATCAAGGCGCTGATGCGGTGAATGTCGATTGGAGAATCCCCGGTGGCGGTGCGCCAGAGGTCGTTGCGGCGCTCGCCAGGTTGTACGGACCTCACGGGCAACTCATCGACGAGGCGAACGCTGAAGTCGTCCGTCGCCTAAACGAGGGAGTGCCCATGCTCACCTCCATCGATCGTGCGGGCTCGGTCATTTCGAACTTCAGTGGTCAAATGGTCTTGCATTGCGGGCCAGCTATTGCCTGGGATGAAATGCCAAACCCGCTGCAACGTTCGATCCAAGCGGTCGTCGTTGCTGAAGGTTGGGCCGAGAACGTGTCCGATGCGTCAAAGATGGCCGCTGGCGGCGAGATTGCGTTCGCTCCGGCGAACGAGCACTCGACCGTCGTGCCGATGGCGACAGCGGTCGGCCCCTCAGCCCCGGTCTATGTGGTTTCGAACGACACGGGGTCAACCGTTGCGTACTCGACGATCAACCAGGGACCGGGCGAAGTCCCTTGGTTCGGTGTCGATACGGACAACGCAATCGAACGGCTTCGCTTTCTCAACGACTCGGTCGGCCCGGTCCTTGGGGCGGCCATTGAGTCAAAGGGTCCAATCGATGTGTTCTCTCTGGCAGCGCAGGGCGTTCCGATGGGCGATGACGTACACATGCGAGTTCAAGCTACGACGAACTTATTTCTGAGAGACTTGCTCGCCCCGCTGGTCAGCTCCACCCACAACGACGCACCCGAGGTCGCAGACTTCCTCAGCGGCAACCATCTCATGTTCCTCAACATCGCGATGGCCGCGGCCAAGTCGCTCGTGATGTGGGCGGGCGAAGTTCCGAACTCGAGCGTTGCCACGACGATGTCACGCAACGGAACGACCTACGGCGTTCGGCTGCCCGGCCAGGACGATCGTTGGTTCCTCGCGCCGTCGCCGCCGGTGAAGGACGCGTTGTATTACCCCGGGCAGGGCCCCGAAACGAGCGCTCCTGACATTGGCGACAGCGCCGTACTCGAGCTCGTCGGGCTGGGCGGACCTGCCGCCGCGAACTCTCCCGCGGTGGCCGGGTTCCTCGGTGGGCACATGTCCGACGCTATTGCCGCAACGCGCAACATGCAGGAGATATGTGCCGGCGAGTCGAGCCGCTTCCGGCTGCCGATTCTCGACTTTGTTGGCACCCCGGTCGGCGTCGATGTGCGGCGTGTAGTCGAGCTAGGAATTACCCCGGCGGTCAATACGGGCATCGTGCACATCTCCGACGGGTCGGGCCAGGTCGGAGCAGGTGTTGCGTACGCGCCGATGGAGTGTTTTGTTCAGGCAGTTCTCGACCTCGACGCTCGCCTGGGGTGAGCGCCCGCGAGTTCTCGCTGGAAGCTGCTTCGCATGGCATAGCCGCAGAGGAGCTCTTGGTCGAGCGAGGTCTGGTACTGAGTGGACTCGTTGTAGGGACCTTCTCAGCCGGTTGTTATGTACGCTTCGACACCGAAGTGCTTGCGGTTGGCGAGATTGCTCCCGGGCCACTACATGTCGTCCTCGACAGCCGATCGGTACGGGTCGTAGCGGCTGGCGTTGCTCCGCTCAGCAATCTCGGGACCGCCGAAGTCGCAGTCCAGGTCAACTTGGCGGCATCGACCTTGTGGTTACCTCCGGCGCCGACCAGAGCTGAACTCGACGCCCTGCGAATCCGCTGTCGAGAAATGGACGTCGATGCGTTGATCGGGCCTGACCTTGCCAACGTCTGGAACGATGTTCGAAGCGCTGCCGTGCACGGCCGTTCCGAGGAAGTGCTTCGCATGCTGACCGGTCGAGGCAATGGATTGACCCCGAGCGGTGATGACGTGCTCGCTGGACTCATGCTCGTCGATGCTTGGGAACATCGGGCCAATGACGCGGCAGCGAGGCGACTTCAGCTCGTCGACCACATGCGGACAACCCGCTTGAGCCAGAGTTTCTTGCGTTGGGCAGCGCGTGGACAGAGCATCGAACCAGTCCATCGTGTCGTCGAGGTTTCTCGTTCGACAGACGCCGACCGGTTTGCTGACGCAACAAAGGAGCTTTGCTCGATCGGGAGTTCCTCGGGTCGTGCCCTGCTCGCTGGTTTGGCGGTCGGACTGGAAACTGGCCTGGCCTTCGCTGCTCTGTGACCTCCTCGCTTTCTGGGCCCATCTCCGATAGTCAACGACGGCTCGAACTGCGTCATGATTGCGGTCCGGAGTGAGCTAGCGCAATCGCGAGGGAGAAGAGAGCAGCCAATGGGACAAAAGACCGTGCATGCGGTTTCACGGGGAGCGTGGCTTTGCGACGTTTCGATGGGTGAGTTCGACATGGCGATCGACGAACCCGAGTCGGTACCCGGCGGGACAAATCAGGGCCCGAACCCCACGTCGATGCTCCTTGGCTCCGTGGCCTCCTGTTTCACCTTGGCTCTGTCCTGGTCTGCAAGGAAGCTCGATGTCGAACTGGAACACCTACTTGTCGACGCCACCGGTACCTACGACGGACCCAAGTTCGCTTCGATCCACGTCGAAGCCGAGATTGGTTGTGACCCGGAGATGATCGAACCGTTGCTCGCTGAGGCTAAGAAAGTTTGTTACGTCACCAACACCATTAGCGGGGGAGTGGAGTTGTCGTTTTCGGGTACCGCGCACGGAAACTGATCTACCGTCTCCAACCCGTCAGCGCCTACGCCGATCCGTGTCGGATACGATACGATTGGCGATCGGGTGCAGAGAACCTGTTGTTTCTGACCACCGCGAGCTTGAAAGGATGCAATGGACGCCAACTCCCGCCCGCCGGATTTCTTGGCCCTTCCATCTCGGCCACCGAAGCCGCGCACGACCGGTGTCTCTCATGTGCTCGATCACGGCCTAACCGCCGCCGACACCAGCGCAACGCTCAACGCTGTTTCTTCGAGCATCGACATCTGGAAGTTCGGTTGGGGAACTGCATACCTCGATGTTCAACTCGATCAAAAGCTCGAATTGTTGAAGGCTGCTTCCGTGCTTTCTTGCACCGGCGGCACCTTGCTCGAGATCGCCTGGGTTCAAAAACGCACCGACGAATTCTTCGATTGGGTGGCTGCGGCCGGGGTCGACTGCGTCGAGGTTAGTAACGGCGCGACAGGTCTCCCGATACGGGCTAAGCGCGAGTTGATGGCCAGCGCCCTCGAGCGGGAGCTCATTGTTCTCTCCGAGGTCGGGAGCAAGGATCCAACGGCACAGGTCAATCCCCAAGAGTGGGCTGAGGAAATCGAGGGCGACCTCGCAATGGGAGCTCGCTGGGTCGTCGCCGAAGGGCGTGAGAGCGGCACGGTCGGGTTGTACAACGCCGACGGAAGTCTTCGCGACAGCATCGTCGACACGATCGAATCGCGTGTCGACCGAGAGAAGATCATCTACGAAGCCCCGCATCGGGCCCAACAGGCTGCCCATATCAAGCGGGTTGGGCCACTCGTGAATCTGGGAAATATCTCTCCGTCGGAAGTCTTAGCGGTCGAAACGCTCCGAGTAGGACTGCGTACCGACACCCTTGGTCTGTCGACGACCATCGGGATCGTGTAATGGCAGAGGTTCAGGCGATGTTCGCTGCGGAGAGCGAGTTTGATCTTGACGCGTCTGCGCCGAACATCGTCCCGATCAAGTACCGACAGGTCGCATTGGCGACGGTTGACTTCGAACTCGACGAAGGGCTACTGCAGGACCATTTCGTTGGTCGCGAGGCATATATGACCACCAGATTCGTGGTCGTTGACAATGGCGCTGACGTCGCCCTTGTCGAGGTCGCTAAGGAACAGACGGACGAGCTTTTTTCGGAGATCGTGGCGCTGCGAATGCTCGCTGACCCAACCGAGTGTGTGTACGTTTCCGATCCCACCGCAGACGTGGGCGTGCCGTCCGTGTTGGCCCGCGTTGCCCAGAAGGAACCACAGGCGACCTGTGTGGTGGTCGAGGGGCTCTACTCTCATGTCAGTTTCATCCTCAACCCTGCTGCGCTCGAGATCATCGTGCTCGACATCGTCCCGCCCGAGCCATCGAAGCTCATGGACCAGGCACAGCGTGTTTCCGATGTCGGCGAAGACCTCCCTCCGATCATCCTGAAATCCTCGACCATCGACAGCCGAACACTGCTAGACGCTGAAGCCGGGGAAGCAACGCAGGTCTTGTTGCCATGTCGCGCAACAGGGGTTGACTTTGGAGAGACCGACGTCGCCTTCCTCGATGAGCGACCCGATCGGGCGGACTGGACCGTACTCGGGTGCGAGCGCACGAGGCAGATTCATGGCTGGTTCTACGGCGACGAGGCAAAATCGGTCGATACCTGCCCAAAGCGATTCTTCGATGACGACTCCGAACGCGTGATGCTCACGCGTTGTTGCATGCTCCAGGAAGGGATGGAACAGCACGATCAAACGGTGGTTGTGCCATGGGGGTCGACGCTCGCTGAAGTTCGAAAAGGGATCGACGCTCTCATCGAATCTGCAGATTTCTCCTGGAGCCCGGTTTGAGCAGCGATGTGCCTGGGGCACACATGATCGACTCGGTCATCTTTGGTCATCAGTGGGCAACGACGAAGTCGCGCGCCGTGTTTTCCGAACAGCAACGGATGCAGAGATGGGTCGCGATCCTTGCGGCGCTCGCGCGGGCTCAGGCCAACCTCGGCATCATCCCCGAATCTGCCGCTGAAGAGATCGACACTCTGGTCGGCCGTGAGCTTCCACTCGAGCTGGTCGCTGAGCACACCCGAGCGACATCGCATTCGACGCTCGGGTTGATTCGGGTCCTGCAATCCATGCTTTCTGAGGCGGCTCGCGATCACATCTACGTGGGTGCCACCGTCCAAGACGTGACCGATACGTCGATGGTGATCGAGATGTCCGAGATCGGAAGCTTGATCTGGGCCGACCTGCGCGCCATAGAGCATGCATTGTGCGAACTCGCCGATACGCATGCGACCACGCCGCTGGTGGGACGGACCCATGGCCAGCCTGGAGCGCCGATTACCTTCGGGTTCAAAGCAGCGTCTTGGGCCGAAGAGGTTGGCCGTTCGATCGAGCGTTTGGATGAGATTCGCGACCGGATTCTGGTTTGCCAGCTCGGCGGGGCGGTTGGTTCCCTCGGGTTCTTCGGTGAAAAGGCTCTCGAGCTGCGTTCGGCGTTTGCCCACGAACTCGGATTGGGCGAACCCGATATCTCGTGGTTGACCGCTCGCGACCGAGTCGCAGAGTTTGCATCGGTGCTGGCAATGGCGACCACCGGACTCGCCAGGATGGCCAACGAGGTCTTCTCCTTGCAGCGCGCCGAGATAGGTGAGCTGCGCGAAGCAGCGAACGATGCGGTGGTCGGAAGCATCACGATGCCCCATAAGCGCAATCCCGAGTCGAGCGAACAGGTCGTGGTGCTCGCTCGACTGGTTCGTTCGAGGGCCGCGACGCTGGTCGACACAATGCTTCAAGAACACGAGCGCGATGCCCGCGGCTGGAAGGCTGAATGGGCGGTCTTTCCCGAGTTATGCAACTACGCGTCTGCCGCTACCGCAATGGCCAGAACCTTGGTCGGTGGCCTCGAAGTCGATGCTGAGCAGATGCTGGTGAACCTCGCCAAGGGCCGACCGGAATCGGAAAAATTGCTCGTGCTGCTGACGCCACACCTAGGTAAGCACCGAGCCCAGGACCTCCTCCATGAGACGTATCGGTCGGTGGCTACTGACGGAGATCTCGTGGCGGAGTTGCGCAAACGACTTCCCACCGAGATCGCCGATATTGACATACCGGCCGGTCGAGCTCCTCAGACCGGCGCGTCCGCCGAGATGGTGGCCAGCGTGATCGCAGCGTCGCGAGCTCGGCGTCTGGGTGAACCGGATTCGTGGGGTGGGTAATCGGTGTCTCGGCCTCAGAACCAGACCGGCCACGCCAGAGTTCGACTCGGTGTCTGGCCGACTGCGATCCATCAAGAAGACCGGCTCGGGTCCGTGCTTGGTGCCAGCGAGGGGGATGTATGGATCAAACGCGACGACCTCTCCGGATTCTCGTGGGGAGGGAACAAGGTGCGCAGCATCGAGTTCTTGCTCGGTTCTGCGCTCGCTGAAGAAGCGACCGACATCGTTCTCGCGGGTGGACCTTCCTCGAACTTCGCAGCATTGATGGCCGCCGGTGCTCGCGCGGTTGGTTTGAACGTGCACCAGTTCAGTTACGAGGAGGAGCCCGATACGCCCGTGGCGGGCCTCACGTTTGGCCGGCAGATGGGCGCGACGGTGTTCTTTACCGGCTCAGATGATCGCTCGGAGATGGAGACCGCCGCCGAAAGTTACGGGGCACAACTCATGAGTGAGGGCGCTCGACCGTATCTCGTTCCGCGCGGGGGAGCGTCGACGGTTGGAGCTCTTGGTTTCTACGCTGCTGCCCAAGAACTCCAAGCCCAGGCCGGGCCAGAAATGCCGACCACGATTGTTTTGCCCTTGGGATCAGGCGGCAGCACCGCCGGCCTGGTCGCTGGCCTCTGCGGGTCAGACCGACCGTGGCGAGTGCACGCAGTCTCGGTCTCGCGGGCCCCGGCGAGTTTCAAGGGCGCCATTGTTGACAAGGCCGTTGCTTGTGCTGCGCTGTACGGAGTGGCGATCGATCAAACCGAGGTCGACCAACGGCTGGAGGTCCATGATGGGCGTGATCCCGGGTTCGCCAGGACCACGAGCGAGCAACGAGAACTGATGGCCGACGTCACCGCCACGACCGGACTGCTCGTCGACCCCACCTACAACTCGAAGGCGCTGTTCTGGCTGAGAGCAGCGATTTCAGCCGGCCGTTTCAGCGGCCACCCCGTTCTCTATTGGAATACCGGCGGAGCGCTCGGCGCCATCGACCACATGGGCTCTCTTGGAAGGACCTCGACTACATGACCACCCCAGATCCCTCGTTGAACCCAGACGATGTTCAGTTCGCGACTGCCAGTTCGCGAATTGCGGGCCCCTCTGCCGCTGCTCCGGCCCAAGAGCTCATCGACGCAGGATTCGCGTGGGAGATCGCCGATGCGCCGCTCCTTCACGGCGGACTGAATCTCGCCGATCTCGGGCATGTTCTCGACCTGCACCAGCGTGGCATCATCCCGGATCGGCCAGCGGCTGACCTACTCGCCGAACTGTTGGTTGCGTACTCCACACCAGCTGAAGAATTCCCGTACGACGCCCAATTTGGGGAGCCGTACAATTCACGGGAGCGACTCTTCGCCGAGCGCTTGGGGAACACCGCGGGATGGCTCCACGCTGGGCGGCCGCGGCGTGAGGCCGCTCGCGTTGCGTTGCGAATTCTGCTTCGTGAACAAACGGCGAACCTCGTGGGCGAGGCCGGGCGTTTCGCGAAGGAGACCGCCGACGTCGCTCGAAGAAACAGCGATGTACTCATGCCAGACCAGACCTACCTGCAACAAGCGCAGCCCTCGACGTTTGGGCACTATCTCCTCGCATTTGTCCCTCCGGCGCTGCGAGATGGCGATCGGTTACTGTCCGCGTTGGAGCAGGTAAATCTGAGTCCGGGCGGAGCGGGTTGTGTCAACGGGAGTCGCTTGCTCGAGGACCGCATGACAATCGCCGACCTCTTGGGATTTAGCGACGTCATCGATCACACGCGTGACGCGATGTGGCAAACCGACACCTTTATCGACCTGCTCGCAACGAGCACGAGTTTGATTTCGAATCAGTCAAAGCTGGCCGAAGATCTCGAGATCTGGGCAAGCCAGGAGTTTGACTATGTCGACCTTGCTGGCCCGTACACCCGAGCCTCGGTTCTCATGCCGCAAAAGCGGAACCCCTATGCGCTCACGATCGTGCGCGGTGCTGGCGGTGTATTGATTGGTCGCCTCACTGGTTTCCTCGCCGTTGTGAAGAGCCCATCAGCTCGAAGTGACAATCTGATATTTGCCTACGGCGAGATCCCTCGAGCGTTGGAACTCTCGACCAAGATCAGTGCCTTGATGTCCGGCGTGGTCCGAACAATGAGTGTGAATAGCGATCGGATGTGGGAGGAGCTGCAAGGAGGTTTCAGCCAGGCGACCGACCTTGCTGAGTTCATCATGTTGGCGACCGACGTCGACTATCGAAGCGCATACCGAGTTGTTGGTCAGGTTGTTCGTTCCGCGAGCAACGCAAAGCTCCGAGGCCTCGACATCACCTCGGAGATGATCGATGAGGCTGCGCGAGAGATCTGTGGCTTTGAGCTATCGCTCGACGTTGATCAGCTTGCCGCTGTCCTCGATCCACTGAACATCGTCGAAACCCGCACCGCCACAGGTGGAGCGGCGAGCAGCGTGGTATGTGACATGGCGGACCGGTTTGGAGCCCGCGCCGAGGAGATGGTCGCCGAGGGCGGACGGCATTTGGAGAGTTATAAACGAGCTGAAGAAGCTCTCGTGGCCAAGGCCCAGGCGCTCGTGGCACAGCAT
>CAZSYL010000021.1:35827-38295 GCA_964610745.1 uncultured Acidimicrobiales bacterium | reverse complement strand
TAGGTCGGGCGCAGCGCCATCCACAGCGCCTTTGTGGGTTTCTTTGTGGGGTTCCGCCAGCGGTGGTCGCGGTCGCTTCGAAAATGAACCGAGTCACCGCTTCCGAGCCGGACCCGTCGCTCACCAACGTCGACCTCCATCGAACCCGACAGGATGAAGATCAGTTCTTCGCCAGCATGGCGCAGCGCCTGTTCGCCGCTCGATGCACCGGGCTCGAGCACTGCGATCGCTCCCGCCACGAAGTATCGGCCGTATGGCCCCGATATTGCCTGCAGGTCGATACCCGAGTGCGAGGTGTACACGGGTCGACGGCCATCGGCGGGGGTGTAGACGACCTCTGCTGGCGGTGAGTCCTCTTCATCAACGAAGTAGGACACGGGGCGATCAAGGGCGGCCGCAAGCTTGAGGAGCGTCGTGATCGTCGGGACCATGTTTCCCTGCTCGACCTTGTGGATCGCTGCTGGAGAAACATCGGAGCGCTTGGACAGCTGCTGGAGCGAGTAGCCGCGCATGTCGCGCAGTTCCTTCACCTTCGGTCCAATCGAGCTGACGACCTCTTCGAGCGCGCTTTCGGTCATATTGTCACGACTCTTGTTGTCTCGATTGAGGTACAGCATGTCTCATAGTGAACAAGCATACCGATGCTGCAGCCCGGAGTCCGAATGGTCGACTTGTGTCTGCTTGTGTGAACGCTGTGTGTCCTTTAGGAGTCGGGTATCTCTCATAGTTGACAATGGTGAGAAGGCGCGAGAGACTCATGACACAGTTCGGATTTTTGTCGTCGGGCTGTCGAGGTAACTTCACGAGCGAGTACGAAAATAGGAGGGCCGATGGACGGAATTCATGACATGGGCGGGCAGCATGGCTGGGGATCGGTTGCGATCGATCCCGATGAAAAAGTCTTCGCCACAGATTGGGAAGCAAAAGCCTTTGCGATGGGCGCAATGTCGGGAGGGCTCTCCGGCACCAACCTCGATGCGTTCCGTCACGCGCTCGAGCGCTTGCATCCAACCGACTATCTCGGTGACGGCTACTACGGGCGCTGGCTTGCATGCGCCGAACTGTTGTTGGTCGACAGTGGAGTATTGCCTGCCGGTGCTGTAGAAGCCCGAGCACAGAACATTCTTGGTAACAAGACAGAGGAGCCAACCGAGACCACCGGCGAGAAGCCTCAATACGAACGAGGCGGCGCTGGCTCACTTCGTGAGATCGATGCGCCCCACGCTTTTGCTGTTGGTGATCGAGTTCTGGCCAAGAACATGCATCGCGCCGGCCATCACAGAATGCCCGCTTATGTGCGTGGTCAAGTTGGGACCGTCACTGCACATCGTCCCGCCGCAGTGCTGCCAGATGCCACTGCTCATTTCACCGGTGAGGACGCACAGCACGTCTATACCGTCACCTTTTCATCTACCGACCTGTGGGGGCCCGATGCCGAGCCGTCCACGCTCAACATCGACCTGTTCGAGAGTTACATGGAGGCCGCATCATGACCGCAAACCCGCATGCAGACCGGGCGCCGGCGCCGATTCGAGCCGAGGCTCTGGAGGCGTTGCTTACCGAGAAAGGGCTCGTGAACGCCGACGGGCTCAACGGGTTGATCAACCGATTTGTCAACGATGTCGGGCCAATGAACGGTGCAACGGTCGTCGCTCGGGCCTGGACCGATCCCGAGTATCGGGAACGTCTGCTCGAGGATGGCACCGCGGCGGTCGGCGAGTTTGGGTTCTCTGGTCCCCAGGGCGAGCACATCGTCGTCGTTCCCAACGATGCAAAGAATCACAACGTGGTCGTCTGCACCCTGTGTTCGTGTTATCCATGGCCGCTTCTTGGTCTGCCGCCAGATTGGTACAAAGACCCGGCGTACCGTTCGAGGGTCGTCCGCGAGCCTCGTGTGGTTTTGTCCGAAATGGGACTCGACCTCGATGACGATGTCGAAGTAACCGTTTGGGACTCGAGCGCGGAAAACCGGTACTTCATCCTTCCCGAACGACCTGACGGAACCGATGACATGTCCGAAGAGGAGCTTGCTGGCTTGGTTACACGCGAAGCAATGGTCGGAGTTGCTGTGGTCGGATCTCCGTCATGAGCAGCACTCCCTCAGGAGGCAGTGCGCTCATCGATGGTCTCGACCTCGACGGTCCCGCTGCTGCGCCGCGATCGAATGGTGAACTGGTCTTTGATGCACCGTGGGAAGGACGCGCCTTTGGTTTGGCGCTCGCCCTTGTCGAGAACGGCTTGTTCACGTTGGATGACTTCCAGGCCGAGCTGATCAAGGCCATTGCCGAGTGGGAAGCGCTGGGTAAGTCCAACGATGATTATCGCTACTACGAATGCTGGCTGGTTGCGCTTGAACGTTTGGTCGATCGGAGCACCGGAGTAGAGCTGAACGATATCGATGAGCGCTCGGAAGAGTTTCTTGCGCGTCCCGTTGGTCACGATCACGATCACGATCACGATCACGATCA
>CAZSYL010000021.1:12457-35727 GCA_964610745.1 uncultured Acidimicrobiales bacterium | reverse complement strand
AGTTTCTTGCGCGTCCCGTTGGTCACGATCACGATCACGATCACGATCACGATCACGATCACGATCATCATCATCACTAACGATCGGATCGGGCTAGAGCCTCGAGCCCGCAGACTTCGAGGCAGTTGGGTCTGAGGGCTCGATGCCAAACACGGTCAAAAGAAGGAGTACAGAGTGAAAATTGTTGTCATCGGTGGCGGGGCCGCCGGCCTGGGAGCAGCCGGGGCTGCCAAAGGAGCCAACCCAGACGCCGAAATCGTGGTCTACACCGAGTTTGCCGACGTCGCGTACAGCCCGTGCGGCATCCCCTTTGTGCATGGGAAAGAGATCGAGTCGTTCGACACGCTCTTCTTGGCGACGAAGGAGCAGTACGTCAAGACCGGCATCGACGTCCATTACGAGACGACAGTTTCCTCGATAAATACCGACGCCAAAACAATTTCTGTCGAGGGAGAGGGCGACGTTCGGTACGACCGTCTGATCATTGCTACGGGCTGGCTCTATGCCGATCCTGGGCTGCCGGGCAACGACCTCGACGGTCTCTACCGGGTCAAAGACATTCGCCAGGCAATGGAGTGGGACAAGGTCATCGAGCAGTCAAAGTCGGCGGTCATTGTCGAATCGGGCTTTATTGCCATGGAGATGACCTCGGCGCTGCGTCACCGCGGTCTCGATGTCACGCTCGTTGACCCAGGGCCCTATCCCATGTCCGACGTGGCTGATCCCGAGATTGTCGAACCGGTACGAAACCAGTGGGAAGAGATGGGGGTCGACCTGCAGTGGGGCAACAAGGTCACTGCGTACCGCGGCCCCGGGAAGCTGACCCACGTCGAGACCGAGAAGGGCGATGTTCAGGCCGACATTGCCATCATTGGCACGCATAAGACACCGAACAACGTGCTGGCTGAAGCCGCTGGTATCAAGACGGGGACGACCGGCGGCATCATTGTCGACTCGCACATGAGAACGTCGGTCGATGGTGTGTTTGCTGCTGGCGACTGCACCGAGATCCCTCACGGAGTCTCGAACGTGCCGCTGCAAGGATTGTCCGGAAGTCACGCCTACGCGCAAGGTAAAACCGCTGGTGTGAACGCTGGTGGCGCCGAGCGGGAGTATCGCTCGGTCTATGTCCCATGGGGCATGTTGGCTGGAGAGTGGATGCTCGGGGGAGTGTCGTTTGGTGAGGTGACCGCGTCAGCGCTCGGGCTTGAGTTCGTAACCGGGGTAGCCAACGGAATTACCCGGGCTCGCTACTACCCAGGGGTGAAGCCAATCACGGTCAAGCTCCTTGCCGATCCAGAGTCTCGCAAGTTGATCGGCGGGCAGATGGTCGGCGGCGAAGGAATCAAGGAACGCGCAGACTTCCTCGGAATGATGACCCGTACCGGCATTCGGGTCGACCAGATCGCGACGATGGAAAACGTCTACTCGCCAGCGATTGGAGCGCTCAACGAACCAATCGCCGTCGCTGCCCAGAATCTGTTGGCAAACCTATGAGCGACAAACTCGCCTTTGCCAAGCCCCTGGTGGACAAACTGACATCGTTCCCGCAGTGGTTGCGCTCTAACTCCGAGCTTTACCTACTCCAAGACAGCCAAGCTCGCATTGCTGAAAAGGCCGGCATTGCAGGTCCGATCGAACCCAAGACGCTCAAGGATCGCTTCTTTCGGCAGGTCTTTGCCCCGGTGTACCGAAAGCTGCCGTGGGATGTCCGTCGCCGGACGATTCAGGCCCTGCCAGGAAGCCATCGCCAAGACTGGCCTCCCCTCGAAGATGACGAGCCGCACTCACCAGCGATCTAGACCTCCACGCGAACACATCGCGACGATTCTCACCCAAGACAAACAACAGATACAACCACAACTACAGAATGAGGAAATGAAATGCCCAAGACAGTAACCATCGACGCTCCACAAGAAGGCGACGTTCTCTTTAACGTCGAAGAGAAAGTCTTCCCAGATCACCAGGCTGAGCCAGGCGACAAGGCATATGTATTCATGCACACGGTTCCATTCGAGGGTTCCGTTGGCCTGGTCAACATGCTCACCGCCACCCGTCTCCAGCGCAAGGGCTTCGACCTGACCTTCGTTCTGTATGGACCGGGCGTCCTCATGGCTTCAGCGACCCGCGGCTACCCAGCTGTTGGATCCGATGCCTTCCCTGGAAACCTCGGCTTCAACCGTCAGCTTCAGACACTCATGGACGAGGGTGCGACCGTCTACGCATGCCGCTTTGCAATGGGCGCACTGTATGGAATGCGCGAGGACGACATCATGCCTGGCGTGCAGCCGTTCAATCCTCTCGATGTACTCGACGCAACGATCCAAGCATGGCGAGACAAGGCTCTCGTCATCACCACTTGGACCGTCTAGAACCAGCTGGGAGAACAGATCGGCGAGTGACTTGCTCGCAACGCATGCAACCCGGGTCCACCTGGCCCGGGTTGTTGCTGTTTTCTCCTAAAAAGTTCGTAGGTCTGAGCGCGCTCAGGGAACACGGACATACAAACTTCGTCGGACGTGGTCGGACGACGCTGGATTAGAGGAGGGCGTCGAGGCCTGCGAAGGCGATCTGGCCGACGACCGCGGCGATTGCGATGACGAACAGCACGAACCATGGTGCTTCGTGCCATTCACGACGCACGCTTCGCAACGCGTTTACTAGGACCGGACCCACAGTGTTAATTGTGGCACAGGGAGTGCGATTTGAGAAGGATCTGACGAGGTTGGAACCAGCGCGCTGAAATGGCGAAGTGTGGTGGACCGATCCAAACCAACGGCCGGTTGATGATCGAACCGCTGTTGCTCGTAGTGTCCGAGCAGTGAAGCACACGATCGACATACCGGCCTGGATCGAACTGGCCTCAACCGTTCGTGGAGCGCGTGATCCAATCCTGCTCGGCCCGCGCGAGACTGCCTGGAACACTCGCACTCCGGACGGGATTGGGTCGCTGCATCTTGTTCGAACCGGCCCAACAACCGTCGACGCGCAAGCCTGGGGACCCGGTGCATCCTGGATGATCGAACAGGCACCGAAGTTGCTCGGGGCTGAGGATGACCTCGATGGATTTTCGCCACCGTCGGGTCGCCTGGCCGACTCGTGGAACAGTCGACCATTTCTTCTCGGGCGCACCGACAGATTGTGGGATTCGATCGTTGGCGGCGTCCTTGGACAAAAGGTTCAGGTCAAGAACGCCTATGCCTCGCGGCGCGAAATTGCCCGGCGCTACGGCGACCGGGCGCCCGGACCGAGTAGTGGGTGGATCCTGCCCTCGCCAGAACGGGTCGCCGACATGGGTTACAGCGACCTGCACCCGTGTGGTGTCGAACGTAAGCGCGCCGAGATTATTCTGCGTGCAGCTCGCGAGATGCCGCGGCTCGACCGCTTGACCGAACGGACTCCTGAACAGGTGGCCGCTCGACTTGAACGAATCCGTGGGATCGGCCCGTGGACCACCGCAATGATCACCGCGACCGCCATGGGCAACGCTGATGCGGTCCCCGTTGGCGACTACCACCTGCCGAACACGGTGGCGTGGCATCTCGCCGCTGAGGAGCGAGCCGATGACGCACGCATGCTCGAGCTTCTCGAACCGTGGAAAGGCCACCGATGGCGAGTCATTCGGCTGGCCAAGTCCAACGGCTCGGCCCCAAAGCGTGGCCCGCGTCTCTCGCTCACCGGCGATGGACTCAACATGGAACGAGGAGTCGGTGTGAAAGACGGCGGCAGGACCAGCACGAGCTATGACAGGGGAAGTAGACGATGAGTCGATATACGACGATCCAACTCGATGGCGAGTTGACGGACCCTGCTACGGCATCGATTCCAATCAGCGACGTCGGCTTCACCCGCGGATTCGGGGTCTTTGAGGTCATGCGTGCCTTCGACGGGACGTGTTTCCGGCTCGACGCCCATCTCGAGCGTCTAGCCAGAAGTGCGGCCATGCTCGGTCTCGACCTCCCATCGAAAGAAGACCTCACGTCGTGGTGTGATCGGGCGGCTGCTGGGATGAACGAATGCGTCGTACGAGTGTTCATCACCGGGGGAGACGATCCCTTCGATGGGACCGAGCGCGCGATCGTCACTTCCGAGCCACCGATCGTGCTCGGCCCCGAACTCAGGCTCCGCCCGCAGTTCGCTCCATGGCACTCCGATGGCGCTGAGTGGGAACTGTTGCGCGGAAAGACGCTGTCTTACGGAAACAACTATGGGGCGATCCGCCAGGCGAAGCTCCACGGCTTTGACGATGCAGTCCTCATCGGGCGATCGGGGCGCATCCTCGAAGGGCCGACCTTTGTTGTTGGCTGGGTCGTTGTGGAAGACGGTCGAGCCATCTACGAAACGCCCGCACTTTCACTCGGGATTCTCGACTCGATTACCCGGGAGTTGGCTTTTGATTCAGCTGAGGATGCTGGTCTTGAAATTCGTGAAGTCGAGCTTGGCCTTGAGCGACTCGATGACGCGACCGAGTTCTTTGCGCTATCCACTCTTCGCGACACCCTGTCGGTAACCGCCGTCGGGGATCGGACCTTTTCCGCTGGCCCGCACACGCTGGCGCTTCGCGCGGCGATGTCTGAGCGCACCGCTCGCGAACTCGCCTCGATAGCCTGATGGACGTGGACGATACCCAAGAACGCCCTGCTCCCTCACCAGCCAAGTTGCTCGGTCAATTCAACGACTGGATCGACGAGACCGAACTTCCCGGTCGCACGATGTCTTATCTGAAGACCGGGTTTCTACCCGAGGTTCTTGCCGAAAAGCGCGATGCCGGCGACGAGGGCCGCGACATTGCCGCGATGCTCGAGTCTTGGGCTGGGTGGGAAAAGGGTGACACCCGTCCCGATATCGTCCTTGAGGTGCTGAAAGACAACGACCTCGTCGGGCTTTTGACCGAGCTGTCGAGCTGAGCAGTGTCGGTCCCCGAACGCGGAGGACCGCAGGTCATTCCAACCCCAGACGATGTGCGCCCGGGGAAAATCCCGAGCTGGCTCAACACACGCAGCCCGGCTTCGGTCGATGACATTGCCCGTTCGATGCAGTCCTACAAGCCCTCGGAGATGGTCCGAGGTCCCGCCGTTGCACGACCGGAGAAACAGGGTCGCCGATCAGCGGTTCTCGTCGCCATCTACGACGGCGCCGACGGACCGACCACGATCCTGACGCGTCGTCCAATGCACATGCGCAAGCATGCCGGAGAGATCGCCTTTCCTGGGGGGTCGTTCGATGAGACGGACGAGTCGTTATGGCACACCGCACTTCGAGAAGCTGAGGAAGAGATCGCGCTCGACCAGACGCTGCCACAACTAGCGGGCGAGCTCGACTCGTTCGTCACCGGGGCCAGCTTCTCGCTCGTGCAACCGTTTGTTGCGACCCTCGCCGAACCGCCGCGGCTCACCGCTTCTCCAGATGAAGTCGCAGCGATCCTCACCGTTCCGCTGCAGGAGTTGTCTTCTCCCGGGGTGTATCGATCCGTCGACTGGTACTGGAACGATCAATGGACGCAAATGCATTTCTTTGACCTCGTCGGCGACACGGTCTGGGGCGCAACGGCGCTCATGTTGCACAACCTGATGAGCATCGTCAGTTCCTAAAGCGGCGGCCGTCTCGTGCGCACCACGGCTCTGAAACGGCCCCCGGAGGGGAGTAGCTTGTCGCCATGAGTTATGAGGCGCCGATGTCCAATGACGAGTTCCGTCGTGCCGGGCACGAGATGATCGACTGGATTGCCGACTACTGGGAGCGAGTCGATGACTTTCCCGTGCTTAGCCAGGTCGAGCCAGGCGACATTCGAGCGTCGCTGCCCGATGCTGCACCGGAGAGCCCCGAACCGTGGTCCGACATCATGGCCGACGTCGACGAGCTCATCCTCCCCGGTCTCACACACTGGCAGTCTCCGAACTTCTTTGCTTACTTTCCGGCAAACGCCTCGCCGCCCTCGGTACTCGGCGAATTGCTGTCGGCCGGGCTCGGCGTGCAGGGCATGTTGTGGGCAACGTCGCCTGCGTGCACCGAGCTCGAAACCCACATGCTCGACTGGATGATCGATCTGCTTGATTTGCCCGACCGGTTCCGATCGACGGGAGCCGGTGGAGGCACACTTCAGGACTCGGCGTCCTCGGGCGCGCTCGTGGCAATCCTGTCAGCGAGGGAACGTATCGCAGGACAGTTTCGGTGGGATGAGCTCGTTGCGTACAGCTCCGAACACGCCCATTCGTCGATGCTAAAGGGTTGCAAGATCGCCGGGCTCCACGAGGATCAAATTCGATCCATCGCATCGGACGACTCCTTCGCGATGGATCCTGAGGCGTTGCGCAGCGCCATGCGCGAGGACATTGCCAATGGCAAGCGTCCCTTCTTTGTGCAGGCAACGACGGGAACGACTTCGTCGGGCGCGTTTGACCCCGTCGAGGCGATTGCCGATGTCTGCAAAGAGTACGTTGCGTGGCTTCACGTCGACGCGGCCTATGCCGGTGTTGCGGCAGTGGTGCCTGAGCTGCGATTCGTGAACGATGGGCTCGAGCGGGCGGATAGTTACACCCTCAACCCGCACAAGTGGCTGCTCACGAACTTTGACTGCTCGCTCTTCTACGTGGCCGATCGTCAACCAATGCTTGCAGCGCTCAGTGTCATTCCCGAATATCTCCGCAACGCGGCCACCGACGACGGCGACGTGATTGATTATCGCGACTGGCAGATCTCGCTCGGCCGTCGCTTCAGGGCGTTAAAGCTCTGGTTTGTCATCCGGACCCATGGTGCGGAGGGACTTCAGGCCTTTGTCCGCAGCCACATCGCCATGGCCAACGACTTCGCAGCCAAGATCGAGTCGAATCCGAGCTACGAGCTCGTGGCGGCGCCATCGCTTGCGTTGGTGACCTTCCGTCACGTTGGAGGTGACGAGGAGAACGAACGCATTCGAGACGCGATCAATTCGAGCGGAGAGGCCTACCTGACCCATACCCGGCTCAACGACCAGACGGTCTTACGAGTCGCGATAGGCGCGGTTCGTACCGAGCAGCGTCACGTCGACGCGCTCTATGCCCTGCTTGCGGGACTCGGATAAGCACCGAGCCTGCGACTTTTTACGAAGCGGTGATCGGCGTGGTCGCTTCGACGATTTCGTCGTCGAGCTCGTCCAGCTCGTCGATCTCTTCTGCCGACTCAGCTTCAGCAACCTTGCGAGCAGCCACTTCTTCGCGCTTCTTCTTGCCACGACGTCCGGAGATGAAGGACTGAGCTGCGACCTTCGCGCCGGCCATGCCACCGGTTGCCATAGCTGCGATTGCTGCTGCAGTGCCTGCGTCGATGTAAGCAAACATTCAAATGTCTCCCCGCGCGAGCGGCAATAGTAGGTAGTAAGAAATTCGGTGCAACGTTGAGGTAGTTGTATAGGTCTTTTGGCCATCGTTGGCCGAAGTTGGTCAGCGGAGCCCGATGAGTGGCGGGTCGAATTCCTGATTTTCAGGCTGCTGGTTACTTGAGACGCTTGAGGTGGAGCATTGTTCGGGTCTTGTTCGACAATGTTTGCTGTCGAGCGACATCGAAGTGTTCCGAGGTGTGGTCAATGAAGCTGTCGAGGCTGTAGTCGAAGCTCTCTGGGTCGGTTTTGCGTGACAACAGGTGGACGACCTTCTCGTCGTCGCGGTGCACAAACTCGACAATGAAGTCCGAATTGAGTTCTGCCATCCAGATACCTAGCTGACTAAGCGGCACGTTGCCCGTGAACGCGACATGATGGAAAACGGCGAGTGCCATTACGAGATCTGGTTGAATCCGCTCGAAGAACCCGGTGCGTTCCTGTGAGCGCCAGCCCATTGCTGGAGAAGGGTTCGTCGCATCCTGAACGAGGGGCAGGATCTTGGCGGGAGGCTTCGAAACGTACAGTCGGTCTACCACCAGTGGATCGCCATCGGCTGCGATCACGGTCTCGACGTGCTTGGCGGCAATCGCCGAGAAGTGTCCATCGTTGGCGCCGATGTCGAGCACCGTTGCTGGTTTGACCGAGCTGATGACTTCGTCAACGAATGTGCCCTTCTCATCGAGGGTCAGGTTCGTGTAGTGGCCGCGTTGGTTGTATTCGCTCCAGGTGGAGACACCGCCCGGTGCTTCGAGTGACCGAACGAGCTTGAGGAGGCTTTCGAGCACATTGACGAAAATCTCGGTTGTCATCTCGGCCGCCGATTCGGCAACTTCATCGACCGACAGATCCGACTTGGTCGCAGCGAGGTGCGGAAGCAGAACGTACTTCAGTACCCCTTTCCTTCGTTTGTGCGATCGCAATATGGCATGGGTGTCGTTGAGAGAGACGCGGCCGAAGCCACCCCGCAGGAGGGGAGCCAGTCTTGCGTCGGTGTAGCTCGTCACCATCAGCGGGTACAGGAAGTGTTCGCAGAAATCGGTGTATGCCCACCATGGTTCGTTGTCGTCGCGAGGAACGAAGGACCCATGGTCGATGAAGACTGGACGGCCCTCGTTGAACACGAGGTTGAACGACGTCGCATCCGACATGGTCCAACCATCCCGAGCGGAGATGAGCAACAACTCCAGATGGACGATTGCGGCATCTCGCAGCATCGACCAGGTCCACTCCCAGGGGTAGTTCCAGTGAGGGATACGGGTGTGGCTGAAGGCGACCTCGCCGCCTTCTTCTTCGGTGACCGCGGTCGGCTCATGAAGGTCGCCGCGTCTCACCATCTTGCGATAGGCAGTCGACGACATGAAGTCGAGCGCCTGGGCTCCAGCAACAGCAGAAAACTTTCGAATGACGGTTTCATCCGAATTGACGACCACATGTGAATGCGGGTCGCGGAATGAAGATGCCGATCGTTCTGATTCAGTAATTGGTGTCACCAGATGAGCATCGGCCGAATCGTTGGATTTGTAAGAGCGAGGTCAGTTTGCCTCGACGAGCGGCTGCTCTGCCTCGATGATCGTTCCGCCCCGTCCAAGGAGGAATACGCGAGGGGTAACCCAGTCGGGATCCTCACCACTGAGACATGACAGGATGAGCTCGGGGGTGTTGACGAGTGATTGTGCCCACGGATTGTCCGAGCGACATTGCTCGGGCAACCTCGTCATGCGAAATACTCCCACCCGTTCTCGAATTGCCGAATCGTTCCATTCGAACGTTTCCTGATCGAGCTCGAAGAGCGGACCGTGGTCGCCTTGGAGGAGGATGATCGCGGTTGGGTCAGCCTCGATGAGATCAGTCATGGTCTCCTCGAGCTGTTCGGCAAGGCAGTGTGCCTGGTCTGCGTAGAGGGGTCGGTGTTCGGGGAGGTGCCCGATTGCAATGGATGTCCCGATGCCGCGTTGGCTACGCAACGAGCAATCCTCTTCGAAGCGATACGGCTGATGAGGGCTGACGATGTGAGAGAACACGACGTACGGCTCGTCGTTAGGCTGTGATGCTCGGGCCTCGAGAATGGTTGGGATGACCGAAGCCGGGTCGGAGATGTCCGCGAAGTCCACCATGCCAACAAAGTGTCGTGCCGGGGTGAGGGACCAGACCGATACCTGGCTTTCGAGGCCCTTGGTGTCAGGGCCCAGGCAAAGGTCGGCGACGTCGGGGTTACACGAGGATGCATCCCAGATGACCGAACCGGAATGCCAGTACGAATAGCCGGCGGCCTTCAACGAGTTGATCAGAAAGTTGTCCCCCTGGATTGCCGGACGGCCCACTTCCCACAGTTCGAGATCGTTGAGCGGAGCTTCGGGCAGGTGGTGGAGCGTGCCGTTGAGCATCGACGGGATCGAGATAATGCTCTCCACGTAGTTCGTCGAGGCAACGGGGCCCTGGACGAAACCGAGATCTTCCAACGCGTCAACCGATGCCGAGAGGTCGAGTTCTTCGCCGGCGGCTGCGAACTGGTCTTCGATGATGTCGAGCCGGCCGAACCCGTCGAGGATGAATAGATAAATGTTTGGCGTCTCCGCTGGTGGGCTCGAGAAACTGAGCGCCTCGGGAGGCGCTGCGCTCGACGAGTCGGGCGGAGAAAGATCCGCGCCAGCGCCGAGGAAGATGACGAGCCCCGTTGCCACGAGGGCGGCGCTGCTCACGACAACCTTTGAGTTGCTGAGCAGCCAGGTGAGGATGAGGGAGCCGAGAAAGGACGTCGCAGCCCACAAGAAGATGAGGGTTGCTGGGCCGGTTTCCTCTGGTAGCCAGGACATAGAAAAGAACCCGTAGCCGAATGCGCCGACAATTGCCCCCGCCACATGCGGGGCGAGGAACTTCGACAGAAGTGCAGTGGCGAAAACTGCCACTATCAGCGCGCCACCAGCGACTTGAAGAATGGGTGCTACGCCGTCGATGGCCCCACGATTGCCGTAGAGCAACAAGGCGATCGGCATGACCGAAAGAGCCATAGCCAACAGGATGCTCTGGACGCGGGTACCGGGGATTGCTTCTGCCCCGAAGAGCTTGCCTATCAGGGTTCCACGCGCTGGCGCTGCGTCGGCGGTTTGGTTCACGGTGAACTATCGGACGAAACCCCGAAGGCTTGAAGGGAGTCGATGCCTCGCTCGACGACTATGCCTCGGCGTCAAGCCACCGTAGAACAGCCAGAACCCGTCGATGATCTGTCGAGCTTTGCTCGAGGCCGAGCTTCGAGAAAATTGACGAGGTGTGCTTCTCGACGGTTCCATCGGAGACGACCAGTTGATCAGCGACTGCCCGGTTCGTGAAGCCCTGCGCCATGAGCGAAAGCACCTCGGCCTCGCGAGCGGTGAGATCGTCGATGGGGCTTCGCCGTCGAGCGAATAGTTGTGCCACGACCTCTGGATCGAGAGCGGTTCCGCCACCGGCGACTCGCTGAACTGCATCGACGAATTCCGCAACATCGGCAATACGTTCTTTGAGCAGGTAGCCGACACCTCCTCGACCATCGGCGAGTAGTTCTTTCGCGTACCGCTCTTCGACGTACTGGCTGAGCACAAGAATCTTCGCTTGTGGATGTTCAGTTCGAAGCTCGACCGATGCCCGAATTCCTTCGTCGGTGTGCGTTGGAGGCATCCGAACATCGACGATGCTGAGGTCGGGGCGATGAATCTCCCACTGCTCCTTGAAGGAGTCAACATCGCCAGCTTCGGCCACGACCGCAATACCTTCGTCCTGAAGGAGTCGAGCAACACCTGCTCGGAGCAGGACGGAGTCTTCGACAATGAGAATTCGCACCTAGTCGTCTCGATGTGAGTGTCGTTGGAGCGGGATCTCGAGCTGAGCGTTTGTTCCGCCTGCCAATGGGCTTCGGGTCGAGAAGGTGCCGTCGATGCTGGCAATTCGGTCGTAGAGGCCGGACAGTCCTGAACCGAGAGCGGGCTCTGCTCCGCCGAGGCCATTGTCGCTCACGTCAACTCGAAGCATCTCGTCGTCACCTCGAACGGTCACCCACGCCTGGGTTGCTCGTGAGTGTTTCGTCACGTTGGTGAGAAGTTCGCATACGGCGAAGTACGCGGCGCTTTCGATGTGAGGAGCGGGCCGTTTCAACAAATGCACATCGAGGTGTACGGGAACGGTGCAGCGAGCAGCGATTTCGCTCAGGGCTGGGTCGAGGCCTCGGTCGGTGAGCACCGCAGGGTGGATGCCACGGGCCAGATTGCGAAGTTCAACGATCGCTTCCTTTGCGTCTGCGTGGGCCGAATCGATGATCTTGCCGAGCTCTTCGTCACCGCCCTGTCTCTCGAGCCTCCGCTTTGCTCGGCCGAGGTCCAACGCCACCGTTGCCAGTCGAGCTTGAGCGCCATCGTGAAGGTCTCGCTCTATCCGTTGGCGTTCAGCTTCAGCTGCTGCGACCGACAGGTCACGGTTGTAGACAGCGGTGTTTGCTCGGGTGGTGAGTGTGTGTTTGTCGGGGCCGAGTAGGCCGTGGGCCAACGACACCTGTGTCGATGTCAGTACCAACAGCAGCATCGGTCCTGCGATCGCTGCGGACATTCCGATGAGTACGGCAATGAAGATCTCTTCGAACCAGAGGTCGGCTACCCAACCCCACAAGACAGATGAAATCCCGAGGATGCTCACGGTGACCGATCCAATGAGGACGGCCAAGGTGATGGGGGCCAGCAGCATCCGAGCGAAAAGAAAGGTAAGTTCGCGCCAGTAGCTCGAGTCCATGAGCGGCGACAGAAAGAAACCGCGGGCGCCGCGACCGCGTTGTAACCGGACCGGCGCTTCGATGTGTTCGTCGAGGATTGTCGCCATGAGCCAGCGTTCGATATTTCCGCCGATGCTCACCGCTCGAAGTGTCGGACCGAGCAGCAAGATACCAACGCCGATGAGCGCGAGGGTAAAGACGACCGGCAAAACCGAGGACAGAACCACGATCCACAGCAAGGCGATTGGCATGGAAGCAGCAGCGTATGCAGCGGACTGTGAGAGCCGCGTCCGGACCCGGCGTGCCAGGCCGGGGGTAGCCGGGCTGACCAATTCCGAGGAAGCGAAGGTGGCGTTGATAGTCCCAGAGTAATCGGGCGGCGACGCAGCGGTCATCGCTGCCTGTAACGCCTTGCGCTGAGGTGAATGAATACGCCGATCGAAGTCCGAGACCATAGAACAATTGTCCAGCACCATTGCGCTCTCGTAAACCGTGCTGGCCAGCGTCTCGGGGTAGGGATAACCCGAGTAGATTGACCTCTTCTGTTTCGAAGAGGGAGTCCAATGGCAGAGATCGATATCGGCAAGGGAAAGACCGCCCGACGTGCCTACGGTTTCGAGGACATCACTATCGTTCCTTCGCGCCGCACCCGAGACCCCGAGGACATCGACCTGACCTGGGAGATCGACGCCTACCGATTCGACCTGCCGTTCATGGCATCGGCCATGGACTCGGTCGTCAGCCCATCGACAGCGATCGAGATCGGAGAGCAAGGTGGTGTTGGCGTCCTGAACCTCGAAGGACTGTGGACTCGCTATGAGGACGCTGATTCGGTGCTTGCCGAGATCGCAGCTCTCGACGACGATGCGTCGATGCAGCGCATGCAGGAGCTATACGAAGCGCCGGTCATTCCCGAGCTCATCATCGAGCGGATCGCGGAGATCAATGCTGCCGGCGTCGTCAGTAGTGCAGCGATCAGCCCACAACGAAGCGCCGATCACATCGAGACGATCCTCAAGGCTGATCTCGGTCTGCTCGTGATTCAACAGCCGGTCATTTCGGCAGAACACGTCTCAAAGAACGAGACCGAGCCACTCAACCTGAAGACCTTCATTCGACGCCTGGAACTACCGGTCATCGTTGGTGACTGCGCCAGCTATTCGGCCGCGCTTCACCTGATGCGCACCGGTGCTGCCGGCGTTCTTGTTGGCGTCGGCACCGGTCGTGCCTCGACGGTTCGCTCCGTGCTCGGAATCGGCGGTCCCCAGGCAACAGCGCTCGCAGATGCTCGCGCTGCGCGCATGCGTCACCTCGACGAGACCGGGGTGTACACCCACATCATCGCGGACGGCTCGATGGCCACGGGCGGCGATGTCGCCAAGGCGGTCGTATGTGGCGCGGATGCCGTGATGCTCGGCGGCCCGCTCGCAGCAGCTACCGAGGCTCCGGGCCGCGGCTGGCACTGGGGTGTGCAGAGCGTCCACCCAACCGTTCCCCAGGGGGGTCGAGTTTCCGTTCCCGCGGTCGGCTCGCTGGCCGAGATCATCCACGGCCCCTCGCATGCAGTAGATGGTTCGGTGAACCTCGCTGGAGCTTTGCGTCAATCGATGGCGATGTGCGGATACACCGACCTCAAAGACTTTCAGAAAGCGGAAATACTGGTGAGCCAAAAGTGACGACGTCAGATCCCACCGAAGAATCCGTACTCGTCGTCGACTTCGGCGCCCAGTACGCGCAGCTCATTGCTCGACGGGTGCGCGAAGCTAGCGTCTATTCCGAGATCGTGCCGCACACCATCACCGCTGATGAAGTGCGAGAGAAGGCCCCGACCGGGATCATTTTCTCCGGCGGGCCGAAGTCGGTGCACGTCGACGGTGCTCCAATGATCGACCCAGAGGTCTACGACCTCGGCATTCCCATGCTCGGCATTTGTTATGGGGCGCAGATGATTGCTCATCAACAAGATGGCGTCGTCGGCCGAAACGAGCGTGGCGAGTACGGCCGCACCGAGCTGTCGGTCGCAGATGACGCTGGTGCGCTCCTCACGGACGCTCCCGAGAGGCACACCGTGTGGATGAGCCATTTCGACGCCATCACAGAAATGCCTGATGGTTTTCGCGTGACGGCCTCGACGCCCGACGCGCCGGTCGCCGCGTTCGAAGATACCGAACGGGGTCTGTACGGCGTGCAGTATCACCCCGAGGTGATTCACACCGAGCACGGCCAGACCGTTATTGAACGTTTCCTCACCGAGGGTTGTGGTGCCGAGCGGGGTTGGACGATGGCCAGCGTCATCGACACCCAGGTCGACTTGATTCAAAAACAGGTCGGTAGCGAAGGCCGTGTCATTTGTGCCCTCTCCGGCGGTGTGGATTCTGCCGTTGCTGCGGCGCTCGTACACAAGGCGGTCGGCGACCGACTGGCATGTGTGTATGTCGACACTGGGCTCATGCGTAAGGGAGAGTCCGACCAGATCGTCGATACCTTCGAACGCACCCAGGGGATCGAGCTGATACACGTCAGTGCCGCAGACCGGTTCTTCGAGCACCTCGACGGTGTCGTTGACCCCGAGGCCAAGCGCAAGACGATCGGCGAGCAGTTCATTCGCGTCTTCGAAGCTGCCAAGGCCGAGGTTGTTGGCGCGCAGTTCCTCGTGCAGGGCACGCTCTATCCCGATGTCATCGAATCGGGGACGAGCGACGCGGCCAAGATCAAGAGCCATCACAACGTGGGTGGGTTGCCCGACGACATCGAGTTCGAACTGGTCGAGCCCCTTCGCCTGCTCTTTAAGGACGAAGTGCGCGCCGTCGGTACCGAGCTTGGGCTGCCCGACGAAATCGTTTGGCGTCAGCCGTTTCCGGGACCGGGTTTGGGCGTTCGGATCATCGGCGATGTCACGCCGGAGAAGGTTGCAATACTTCAGGAGGCGGACTTCATCGTGCGCGAAGAAATTCGCAACGCTGGGCTCGAGCGCGAGATCTGGCAGGCCTTTGCGGTTCTGCCTGGTGTGAACTCTGTCGGGGTGATGGGTGACGAGCGAACCTATGCCGATGCCATCATCATCCGGGCTGTGACGTCTGAAGATGCAATGACGGCGGATTGGGCTCGCCTGCCTTACGACCTCCTGGACCGCATGTCGAACCGCATCATCAACGAGGTCCCCGGCGTCAATCGGGTGGCATACGACATCACCTCAAAGCCCCCTGGCACCATCGAGTGGGAGTGACCTGTAGTGACTGACGACGGCAAGCCCGAGCTTGGCGCCGACCCGGCTGAGGATGCCGTTGCTGCCATGGCCGGCTTTGGTCGGATCCTGCTACAGGTCGACGACGAACACCTCGAGCTCGAAACGCCATGCGCTGGCTGGGACGTGCAAGCGCTGATCAGTCACGTTGTGCTTGGCGATGCGTCGGTGCCGTTGTTATTCACCGGGGATCCGTTGCCGTCCACGATGGCTATCGACACATCGATTCTCGGTCCGAATCCGGTTGCGACATGGAGGGGCACCGCGCTCGCCGCGATCGAGGCATGGCGGGCAGAGGGGGCGATGGAGCAGGTCGTCCAACATCCCGTGGGGGAGCGTCCCGGGCATGTGTTTGCCCGGTTCCGTCTGGTCGATCTCCTCGGCCACACATGGGACCTCGCTCACACGATCGGCGTCGACCCCGAGATTCCCGAAGCGCTCGCTGATGCGGCTCTCGACTTTCTCTTTCCCATGCTCGACGAACTGCGAGAATCCATGGTGTTCGGTTCGCCCATCACCCCGCCACCAGACTCAGATGCCGTCGTCAGGTTTCTTGCGCTCATCGGCCGCCAAGCCTGAGCAGGACGTGACCAGATCTTGGCCTAGAGCCAGGACTCAATTGAGGGTGAGGGTCCAGGCGCCGGCGGGGCGGCGGTCGTCATCGGTTTCGGTTCGACCGAAGATGTAGACGGTGTCGTCCCATTCGTCGATGGTCCACAGCTCGGTGAAACCCTCGATGAGCAGATCGGGCGATGCTCTGGTAGTCCACACGTCTTGATCGGGGAGGTATTGCCAGATAGCTCCGTCGCGGTCAAGGGCCGAGGCCGAATCACCCGGATCGACCCGCCGTCCAACATCACCAACGGCGACCACCGAGCCGTCGGATAGGACGGCGAGCGCGCGGGCGATTCCGGTCTCGACACCGCCGTCTCCGTCGCGGATTGGCAGCGTATGGATCGCAGCGACTCCTTCAGAGTCGGAGATCACAGCGACCGGGTTTCGGGACGACGTGTTGGTGTTCTGCTCTCCAACAGCGATGATTTGTTCGCCGTCGATCACCACACCCCAAAACTGTACGTTTGGCTGCGGTGGTATGAGGTTCGACCATTCGTCACCACGCCGGATCAGCATGATTCCTGAGTTGATGCCGTCGTTGGTCTCTTGGCCAACAGCGACGGCAAGGTCATCGGTGACGGCGATGTCGTTGATGACGCCGGGCGTTTCGCTGCCGAGGTCGACTTGGGTCCATGTTGGGTTCGACCACGATGGGATGCCGCTGACTTCCCACAGCGCAGTAATGGCCGATGCCCCGATCGACCGGCTTCCACCGACCAGGAAGGTGAGCTCTTGCGAGGTGTCTTCGACGGAAGCACGAAGTTGATCTCGCGCAGCGCCGGTGAAGTCATCACTGCTCACCTCGGTGAAGGACTCGGCCTCGCTGCCCGTCCACGCAATGCCGTCAACTCCGGGCGTATCGCCAACGGCGAGGAACGTCTCGCCATCGATGACGCCGATCGACCACATGCGGTGTGGTCCGCTGTCTTCGAAGTCCCGTTGCATCGCGAAGCCGCTGTCGCCGAGCGTCCACACGACCGAGCGTTGATCGCCGACACGTTCGCCGTCGCCAACGCCGCCGACCATGGTGAGGCCCTGGCTATTAGCGACCGAATTGAAGATGATGCCGCTCGCGCCGCTGGCTGCGGAGAACGCCGGGTCGTCGAGCGGTGCGAATTCGAGCGCGCGGGAGTCCTCGGGTGAAGTGTCATCTTCGGGATCATCGACGATGTCGTCCTCGGGCGAATCGTCCTCCTCAACGTCCTCTGCCGTGTCGACGCTGTCATCGTCGATCCGGTCTAGGGCGAAGAAGATGCCGGCTCCTGCGGCAGCGACCAGCAGAAGGAGTGCCAGTAGGAGTCCGCCGCGACGCTTTTTCGCGGGCGGACCAGGTGGTGTCGTATCGGTGGGCGTTGACTGCTCGGGTGCGACCGACGCTTGTTGTTCAACGCCAAGAGGCGCGGTCGAGGATTCCGCGCCGGCCATGACCGAGGTTGCTGGTTCGAAATTAGGGCCAGCAACCGTCATGTCGACATCGGCTGGTGGCACGACGACCGGCGGTGTCGGGGTGCTTTGTTGCGTCTCTGCTGCAGCTGCCGGCCAGACCGAGTCGCCCGCCATCTCACTTGCGGCGACCGTGGGGTCTGCGCCGATGTCGATCGGCATGGTCGGTGCGTGGATGGTCTCGGTGCCGGCGGGGTCGCCCGACCCGTCGCGAGCCATGTCGGATTCGTCGTAGAAGGGGGTGGGTGTCCGTCCGAGATCTCGCTCGATCTCGTTCAGTCGTTCGCCTAGCCGCCTTGCGGTTTGCGGACGGTCGGCCGGGTCTTTCGACAGAACCTCATCAAGAAGGTCGGAGAGTTGCTGGGGAATGTCAAATGGCGCCAGTGGGGGAGCTGGCTTCTCGATGATCCGTCGGATGATCGCCGCCTTGTTTTCTGCTGCGGCTGAGGTGAAGGGTGCTCGTCCAAGAAGCATCTCGTACATGGTGATACCGAGCTGATAAATATCACCGCGTCCGTCGAAACTTGCGTCGTGGAACATTTCGGGTGGCGTGTACGCCAGGGTCCCGATAATCGACTGAGCAGCGGTGACCTGGCTTTGGCCGATCAGGCGGGCGATGCCAAAGTCGCTCAGCTTGACGTCGTCGTTGCTGAGCAGGATGTTGGCGGGCTTCACATCGCGATGAAGTACGCCGCTTCGATGTGCGGCGTCGAGCGCCGAACATACCTGAACAGCGATTCGGGTCGCGTCTGACCAGTGAATGGCCCCTTGGTCCTTCAACGTGTCGCGAACAGAACCGCCTTCGACGAATTCGAGGACGGTGTAGTGAGACCCATCCTCGGTCTCACCACTGTCGTACACGCTGACGATGTTGGGATGCGTCGTGAACGCTCGCATCGTTACCCGCTCACGTTCGAAACGGCGTAGATCGCCCTCGTTGGACGAGTGGGCGTGGAGAATCTTGATCGCGACTTGGCCGCCGTCGTCGCCGTCCGCCGCATCAGCATCGGGGTCTCTGGTGGCGAGGTACACGGAGGCAAATCCGCCGGTTCCGAGGCGTTCAATAATCGTGTAACCCGTGATGCTTGGAAGCGCCACTCGTCGACCATTCCCCTCGTATCGCCGTCGACACCGATTCTTACATGTTTCGCCCATGGCGCGACAGCATGGGTCGATCGTTGGGGTGTGCTTCGAATGGATGGATATCGTGACTGCGATGGGCACCTGGCAAGCGATTTCGGTCTTTGTGAAGCGGCTGCCCGCGGATCAGAAACGGCTACTCGCCCTCGCTCAGGTATTCCTTGTCATTTCGGTCGGTCTGGAACTGCTTATCCCTCAACAGATTCAACGGATTATCGACGACGGTATTCGCAACGAAGACGTTTCTTCGATCGTGTCCATTTCGGCTCTCATGCTCGTCTTCACGATCGGTTCTGCGATCTTCGCGGTCGCTGCCGCTCGGCTGACCTCGCGGGTCAGCACCCAGGCAGCACACCGGTTTCGCATGGCGGGCTATGAGCGGGTGACCGGATTGTCCTTCGGCGACCTCGACCGATTCAACACCGGAGCGCTTCTGGTTCGGCTCACCTCCGATGTTGCGGTCGTGAGGAGCGGCTCGGTCATTGGGTCCTCGATGTTGATACGCGCACCGGTGATGCTCGTTGGAGCGGTCGGTCTTATCGCATTCGAGACCCCGCAGCTGCTGATTCCGACCCTGGCCGTCATTGGGGTGATGGTGCTGATCATCTTTGCGATCGTGCCCGGCCTGAGCCCGCTCTATCGGGCTCAACAACAACGCCTCGACGCCCTGAACACGGTCCTACAGGAGAACCTCGCGGGCGTTCAAGTGGTGAAGAACTTTGTTCGTCAGCCCCTCGAGGTCGAGCGCTACCGCTCTCGCAACGATGACCTGTATGGCGCTGCGCTCAGGCCGCTGCGTCGCACGGCGATTATGGAGCCGAGCTTCATGACGCTGTTGTTCCTCGCCGTTGCAGGTGCACTCCTGTTGACGGGAAATGGCGGGGCTGACTTTCTTACCGCGGGCGAGCTCGCCACGTTCTTCAACTATCTGCTCACCGCAATGTTGCCGATCGCGTTCCTTGGGTTCGTGCTTCCCGAGATTGGTCGGATGGCCGGGTCGATGGGGCGACTGCTCGAGGTCATGGAGACCGAACCTGAGCTCGCTGAAGTTCCGGATCCCATTCCTCTCGGACCGGTCGAAGGCCGAATCGAGTTTGATCACGTGTCGCTGCGTTATAGGACCGGCGATAGCGATCTCAGCCCCGTGGTTCTTGACGATGTGTCCTTCAGCGTCGAGCCGGGGGAGACCGTGGTGATTCTGGGAGCCACCGGTTCGGGAAAGACCTCGCTGATCAGCTGCATACCCCGCTTCTACGACGTCACCACAGGAGCGGTGCGAATCGACGGGCACGACGTTCGCGAGCTCGCACTGGACGACGTCCGTTCGAACGTGGCGGTTGCGCTGCAGCAGGCAAACGTGTTCACCGGTTCGATCGAGCGCAATATTTCCATGGGTAACGCCAATGCGACATCTGCCGAGATCGATGCCGCAGCTCGTGACGCCGACGCGCTCGACTTCATTACGAAGCTGGAGGATGGCTTTGAAGCCAATGCCCTAGAGCGCGGGAACAACTTGTCTGGTGGGCAACGACAACGAGTTGCTCTTGCCCGTGCCCTCGTCGCCGATCCGCGAATCCTCATCCTCGATGACACCACCTCGGCGGTCGACGTGGCGACCGAAGCTCGAATCATGGCGAACCTCGCCGATCGGTTCGCCGACGTGACGGTGCTCATGGTCGCTCAACGTGTGACGGCGGCGTTGAACGCGGACAAGATCCTGTTGCTCGACGAGGGTCGATTGGTTGGCGATGGCGATCACCAGTCCCTTCTCGAATCCAGCGAGCGTTACCGAGAGATCGTCGAGTCTCAGCTTGGTCCGCTCGATGAGATCGAGTCCCTCCTCGAGCGGGGTGCAACATGACGACGGTCAACCGTGAACGTCGGACAACGGCCGGCGCCCTCTCGACGTTGCGTCGCCTGGCGCACTATCTGTTCTTGCGTCCAGTCGTCGCGTCGATGTCGGGTCTTCTCCTGTTGTTGGCGCTCATTGCACAGTCGGTGCAGCCCTTGTTGTTCGGCCAGGCGGTAAACGACCTCGCCAACGGCGCGACCGATGGGATTGCCGGCAAGGCGGTGGTGATCATCGTCCTGGCCGTAGTCACCTTCGTGCTGCGATGGGCAGCCGCGAACCTGATTGCCATCGCCGCGCAGAATGCCATGCGTATTCTGCGCGAGGAGCTTTTTGAGAAGATGCAGACACTCTCGCTCGGATTCCATCAGAGTCGGTCGACCGGCGAACTGATGAGTCGGATTACCTCCGATACCGAGGTGATAAACACCTTCTTGTCGTCATCGCTCTTCGGGCTTGCTTCGTCGTCGGTTCAGTTGATCGCCGTAACCGTGATCATGATCGCCATCGACATACCGCTCGCCATTGTCGTGATCATCCTCGCGCCGGTGTCGGTCTTTGCAATGGCTCAGATTGGGAAGAGGGCGTCGAAGAACTTTGCGTTCCTTCAGCAGTCGGTTGGACGGATCAACGGATTTCTCGAAGAGAGCGTCACGGGTCAGAAGACGCTCCAGGCCTACGGTCAGGCGCGGCCCTCGCTCGCCGAGCTCGAAGAACTCTCTGAGTCCGCACGTGATGCGGACTCTCAGGCGACTTTTTTGACGTTCAGCGTGATGCCGCTGATTCGTCTCATCGCGAATTCAAATGTCGCTGCGGTCGCCCTCGTGGGAGGAATTCGGGTCGTTCGCGGAGCGACCAGTGTTGGTTCAGTCGTGGCGTTCCTTGGCTACTCACAACAGTTCGCGCAGCCGATCGGTCAGATCTCGCGGTCGATGAACCAGGCAATTCAGGCCGCCGCCGGAGCGACGAGGGTCTTTGAACTTCTCGACGAAGAGCCAACCATCCTCGACCAGGCAGATGCAAAGACACTTGACCATGCCGATGGTGATGTGGTGTTCGACGACGTCGACTTCTCCTATGGCGAGGGGCCTCAGATTCTCTTCGACAACTCGTTTCATGCCTCGCCCGGCCAGATGATTGGATTGATTGGTCCAACCGGCGCTGGGAAGTCGACGATCATCAACCTGATTGGACGCTTCTACGAGATCGACGACGGTGAGATCAGGCTCGATGGCGAGCCGCTCATAACGCTCGCTGTTGATGACCTTCGCTTGCGTGCCGCTGTGGTCCTTCAAACCCCATTCCTGTTCAGCGAATCGGTGATGTACAACCTGAGATACGGGCGGCGAGACGCGACCGACGAGGAATGCATCGAAGCAGCAAAGGATGCCAACGCGCACGCCTTCATCTCCCGCCTGCCGCAGGGGTATGACACCGTCTTGGCCGAGGGCGGCGCCAACCTTTCACAGGGTCAGCGGCAGCTGATCACCATCGCGCGAGCGATTGTGGCCAAGCCCGACGTTTTGATTCTTGATGAAGCGACTTCATCGGTCGATACCCACACCGAGCGAGAGATTCAGGTTGCGATGCGGCGACTAATGCAGGGACGCACATCGTTCGTGATAGCGCATCGCCTGTCGACCGTGCGCGACGCGGACATGATCATCGCCCTCGATGGCGGTCGGATCCAGGAGTGCGGAAGCCATGAAGTGCTCCTCGAAAAGCAGGGCTTCTACCACGACCTCTTTATGGAGCAGTTCGGCGGATAGAGCTCCGCCTACAAAAGGTCCTCGGCGGCTTGGCGTACCTGACGGTCGCGATCGTTGAGTGCCTCCTGCAGCGCCGTCTCGACTTCTGGTGTATCGAAAGGTGCGAGCGCAAGGACGGCCCGGCGTCGCACCGGTGCGCGGTCCTTCAAGCCAGCGAGGATCGCGGGAAGCCCATCCTCGTGGCCGAGCGCACCGAGCGCTGCGATCGCTGCCTCTCGACAGATCGATACGTCGTGGTCCGTAGCAGTCTTGACCAGGGCCGAGATAGTTTCGTTGGTGGGAACTTCCCGTTCGCCGAGTGCCCACGCGGTCGTCTCGACGACGAGATCGTCGTCGTCAGCCAGTCCAAAGAGCAGGTCGAGGTGTGTGCGATCGAAGGCGAGCTCGATCGCCCTGATCCGCACAGTACGGTCCTCATCGCCAAGAGCTGCTGTCAGTATGGCGTCGGTCAGCGCGCCCAACCGATCGAGTGAACCAAGCGCGAGGGCCCGGTTGTGCGGATCATCATCGTCGTGATGGGCCGCCTGGAGCGCTGCGATGTCGCCGTTCGTCTCCGCGAGAATCAACTGACGCCTGGTGGTCACCCGGTTTTGTCCTTGCCATGAGCAGTGGTACCCATGGTTCTAAGTGTAGGAACGGATTTAGTGCAGTGGTGGGGGAAGGGTGGACCTCATGGCGCACAACAACAATGACCCTCTGGAGAACGAGATGGCGTACATAGTCGTATATCAGCGTGAAGACGGCTCCTCAGCTGTGGAGTCTTGTGCGACTCTCGACGGAGCGATCTCGACCGCGGAGCGGTTGCGCAACCGCGATGCTGTCGAGCGTCCGCAGATCTTTGAAACCAAGGAAGTTCGCTACGACTTCGAGCCGTATTACCGCGTGCAGGTGATTTCTGAGGAATCATCGCCGATCGACGACGTCGACTCAGGTACCGGCCTCGATGGCGATAGTGCTGCGGATTTCGACTTTACCTCCGATGCTGCGGCCGACATGGATACCGATGACCCTGTCGCTGTTGATGACGCTGTCGCGGTTGATGAGTCCGCCGTTGTGGATGACGCTGTCGCTGATGAGTCCGCCGTTGTCGATGAGTCCGCCGCCGTTGAGAGCTCAGG
>CAZSYL010000021.1:9036-12357 GCA_964610745.1 uncultured Acidimicrobiales bacterium | reverse complement strand
CGATATGCCCGATGTCGATATGCCCGACGCTGACATGGCCGATGTCGATATGCCCGACGCTGACATGGCCGATATCGATTTGCGCGACGCGGCCCCTGAAGCCGAGGTACAGAAGACCGGCTTGTTCGAGAAGTTCGTCAACAGCCTCGAAGGGAACTCAGGCGCAGCCGTCGACAGCGGAGACGTGAGCGACGTGGCTGATGGTGCTGGCGATCTTGTCGATGGCACCGAAACAGTGAATCCTCGACGCGGCCTGTTTGGGCGCTAGAGCCAGCTCGTGTGTTAGCTGCTGATCGCCTGTTCGAGAAGGAATCCGGCGATCAACAGGACCGCACCGATCGAGGCCGCAACAGCGACACCGAGAAATACCAACAGCGCGATCAGGAGAAAAACCGACGTTATGCGGCGTAGTAGCGATGGATAGGCGTCGGAGCCATATTCAGCCTGAGCTGGCGTTTGGAATCCAACGCCTAGCTTTTGCATAAGAGTTGGTTCAGGCTTTGGTTCTACGGGAAGTTGCCGATGGGACGACGGGTTCTCTGGGCGTGGTGCAATGCTTGTCATCTGAACCTACCCTCCTTCATCTAGGGACTGTTTTGGGAACCCACCGCGCACCTGTTGCAGTCACCGAGATGATATCGATTCCCTTAATTTTGAGGAACCCAGCGTGACCGACATAACCGGAACAGCTCCTACCGTAGCCGAGGTCGATGACCACTCGGGCGCGCCGGAGCCGAAACGCTTCGGTGGGTTTACCGGAGCTTTTCTCGGTGCCTTCTTTTTCGCCGCTCTTCTCGGTGCTGTTGCTGCCATCGTTATCGAGATCCCATACTTCTCGCTCGAACCCGGAGATACGTTCGCGACAGAGGAGTTTGTCGAGGTCGATGGCACCGATTCGTTCACCAGCGAGGGCGAAGTTTCTTTCGTGACGGTGACACAACGTCGCCTCACTCCCATCACCTGGGCTCTGTCATCGTTACGCGATTCCGACGAGATTTTCCACGAAGACGTCATTCTTGGCGATCAGACGATCGACCAGCAGCGCGAGGAAAATGCTCAGCTCATGCTCACCTCGCAGAACAATGCGGTCGCTTCGGCGCTCGATCATCTTGGGTTTGAAACAGCAGTACCTGCGGGCGTCGTCATTATCGACGTCGTCGAGGGCGGTGTCCTCGACGGTGTCCTCAGTCGCAACGATGTCATCTCCGAAGTGAATGGCGAGGTCATCACCGAAGCCGGACAGCTCTTCGAAGTGCTGACCAACGAACCAGACGGAACTATCGAGGTGGTTGCCGCACGTCCCGGAACCGAGCCACGGACGATCGAGATCGAGCTCACCGACGACACCCGTGGATTTCTCGGGGTTGCCGGAGGCGAAGACCCCGATGGCGACACCGGCGCATACCTTGCCGACATCATCGAAGGTGGGGCGTCGGAGGGTCTTCTTGAGCCGGACGACCGAATCGTTGCGTTCGAGGGCACTCCGGTCACTTCCTTCGACGATCTGCTCCCTGCACTCATCGACCGTCGGTCCGGTGACGTCGTCGAGGTCGAGGTTGCTCGTGAGGGCAACGCCGGCACCGAGAACCTCAGCTTTGATATCGAGCTGGGTGTTCGTGCACTCGAACGTGCAGGCATCTTCAACGCCGATACGCAGTTCCGAGACGCCGATCTACCTTTCGACGTGGGTTTCACCACCGAGGATGTCGGTGGTCCCTCTGCAGGGCTTGCGTTCACACTGACAATTCTGGATGTTCTGACCGAGGGCGATCTCACCGGAGGCGCAAACATCGTGGTGACGGGCACGATCGATCGTCAGGGCAACGTCGGTCGCGTCGGTGGACTGCACCAAAAGTCCTTTGCGGCGCTCGATGATGATGCAGCGGTCTTTATTGTTCCGGAAGGCAACTTTGAAGAAGCTCGAGCAGCAGTGAGCTCGGATCTTCGCATCGAACCGGTCACAACGCTCGATGAGGCGTTAGACATCATTGCCGAGTTCGGTGGCAACGCGACGTCGATTCCCACCGACGGAAGCCTGTAGGTACAACGGCCCACGTCTGGCCGAGCACGGTCTAGTCAGGCCAGATAACGAACGTTTGCAGAGTGGGCCAAACGGGTCACCATTCACCCGCCTTCGGCAATCTACTCTGGGGGTGTGATGACACCGGATTCTGACGCTCTCTCGCCTGAACAAGTCACCAGGGCTTTTGAGACGAAACGTAAGGGTTATGACCCCGCTGCTGTCGACGCGCACCTGAAGATTGCAGCGTCGACCGTGACCGGACTCGAAAGTGAGGTGGTTGCGCTCGCAGCAAAGCTTGACGCGATGAACGCTGAGCTTGCCGCCGCTCGTGAGGCCGCTGCCACCGCCACGACCAATCCGATCGAACTCGATGAAGAGCTGTTGGCTGACCGGATTGGCCAAGATGCCGCCCGAGTGCTTTCTGAGGCACGTGCCGCTGCGGCCGACCGCGTCCGAGAGGCAGAGGAAGAGGCCGAGGCAATTCTCGCCAAGGCCGAGGCGGTCTTTGCCGCACGATCGGTGGAAGCCGACGAGCAGGCTGCTCGAATTCGAGCTCGTGCCGAAGCCGACGCGCACGAGAAGGCCGAAGGTGCAAAGGTCACCGCGTCTGAGATTGTTTTGGCAGCCGAAGCCGACATCGAACTGGCGCGATCTGAAGTCTCGACGAGCCGTGAGCACGCCGATGAAGAGGCTGCACACATCATCCGTGAAGCCGAGCTCGCCCGTCGCCAGATCCTCGAGGATCTGGCGCGACGTCGTTCGGCTGCTCGCCGCCAGATCGAACAACTCCGCGCTGGACGGGAGCGGTTGCTGTCCTCACACGAAACGGTGCGGCGAGCTCTCGATGAGATTTCTGAAGAACTCACCATCTCGATGTCCGAGGCTCGCGCGGCTGCTGAAACAGCTGGCCATACCGTGAGCGACACGACGATCGAAGAGCTCGAAGCAGAGATCGAAACCGCTCGATTGACCGGTTTGCTCGACACGGGGCCTGTACCGGTCGTTCGTTCACCGGCGCTTCCCACTTCCTCTTCGGCAAACACCTCATCGACAAGAACCGGCTCGTCGCCAAAGGCCTCGCAGCTGTCGTCGGTAAAGACTCCCACATCGTCGAGTGAAGAAAAGGTCGCTGAGCCGGCGGTTGACGCAGACGGTGACGGAGCGGTCGATGGTGTGATCGAACCCGATGATGCCGGCGCAGATCAAGAGTCTGCTGGCACAGAAGCTGCGGTACTCGATGAGGTCGACGAGACCGTGTCCGCCGGTGATGAAGACGCCGGCTCTGGCGACGAAGACAG
>CAZSYL010000021.1:0-8936 GCA_964610745.1 uncultured Acidimicrobiales bacterium | reverse complement strand
CTGGCGACGAAGACAGTGGCGACGAAGACAGCGGCGACGAAGACAGTGGCGACGAGACGGCCGGTCTCGCGCAGGTCGTACAACTCGATAAGGCTCGTTCGGAAGTCGACACGGCAAGTCACCCCGCAACGGGTCGTGACGCTGGCAACGGACGATCGAATTCTTCGGCGAGCGCTCCCAAGTCCGATGCAACAGCAGACACGACGACCGTCGATCTCCGTAGTACCGATTCGGCCACCGCCGAGCCCGACGATTCGGTCGGCAGTCTGTTTGCGTCATTGCGCTCCGAGAGTGACTCCACAACGGGCAAGTCCGCAAAGTCAGCGACCAAGAAACCAGTCACAAAGAAGAAGTCGGCGACCAAGAAATCGGGAACGAAGAACTCGACTGGCACAACGGCTAAGAAGTCGACAGCGGCCAAGAAGTCGAAGTCTGCGCCGGCTCCAGCACCTGCGTCTCTCATCGACTCATCGGTGTTGGCTCGACGGCTCAAGAGAGTGCTCGCCGACGAGCAGAGTCGAGCAATGTCGACACTAAAGAACGTTGAGGACCTGCCCGACCTTGATGGTTTGCTTGGTTCGACTTCGGATCACCGCGAGCCTTACTGGAATGAGGTGCTCGACCAGGTCGACAACCCAGCTGCAGCCGGCCCGGACGCGTCGGACGCGATCGACACATTGATCGACACCATCCGTCGTCGTGTAGGAGAGGCACTCGCTTCGGCCGATGGCGACGGCGAAGCAGCAGTTGCATCGCTCCGCAGCATCTATCGGGAGATCAAGACCCAGCAGGTGGGCAAAGCTGCCGATCTCGTCGGTGGCGGAATCCTGGCGACGTCCTAAGCATTCTCTCTGGTTGAACAGGCTTAACTAATGTTTCTGCAAGACATGAGGTTTCGACCATCGCGCCCGAACGAATCCTCATATGAGCGTTAGCCTAGAACTCTCATGACTACGGAGATTTCAGAAGAATCGAACGTTGGCAGGCCAGGGCGTGGGCGAGTGTTCGCCGTGGCGTTTGTCCTCGTGGTGCTGGTGGTGCTCGCATCGCTTCGCGGCATCCTCACGTTGTATACCGACTACCTCTGGTTCGATGACCTCGAACGGACGTCGGTGTGGACCGGCATCCTCGGCGCCCAGATCATCCTGTCCGTCGTCTTCGTGGCCATCTTCTTTGTTCTCGCGTGGATCAACCTTGTCATTGCCGATCGGATCGCACCGGCGCTGCGTCCGCCGGGACCCGAAGAGGAGCTGCTCGTCCGATGGCATGACACCGTTGGTCGCCGTAATGGTCTGATCCGCTTTGCGATCGCTGGCTTCTTTGCACTGGTTGCTGGCGCCGGTGCAGCTGCGGAATGGAACGAATGGATTCTGTTCAACAACCCCGTCGACTTTGGCAGCGTCGATCCGGTGTTCGGCGAAGAACTGTCGTTCTATATCTTCCGCTTGCCGTTCCTGACCTTTGTCGTTAACTGGTTCTTTGCTGCCTTCATCATCATCGGCATCATCACCGGCATCTGGCACTACATCAACGGTGGAATCCGCATCCAGACAGTGGACCGCCGTTCAACACCGCAGGTGAAAGCACACATCTCGGTGATCCTTGCAATCCTCGCCCTGTTGAAGGCCGCTGATTACTACCTGCAGCGCTTTGAACTGCTCACCTCGACCCAAGGGTTCCGTCGCGGGGCGTTCTTCACCGATCTCAATGCTTCGCTTCCGGCCATTCAGCTGTTGTTGTTGATTTCGCTGTTCTCGGTCGTGTTGCTCGTCGCCAACATCTGGCGCCGTGGTTGGGCTTGGCCGTCGGTCGCTGTTGGTCTCTGGGCACTCGTTGCCGTGCTCGCCGGTGGCGTGTACCCAGCGGTGATTCAGCAGTTCCAGGTATCGCCTGACGAACTGACACGCGAACAAGAGTTCATCGATCGCAACATCACCGCTACCCGTGAGGGACTCGGCCTCGATGAGGTCGTCGACGCCGACTTCAGCTTTGGTGATGATCTACTCACCCGCGAAGAGGTGCTGTCCAATCCGGGCGCGTTTGCGAATGCCAACCTGCTCGACCCTCGAATTATCGATGACTCGTTCACCCGAAACCAACAGGATCTTCCGATCTATGACGATTTCGCTGGCAAGGTCGATGTCGATCGCTACGAGGTCGAGGGAGAGCTCGTACCTGTGGTGGTCGGGGCGCGTGAAATCGCGAACGACCCATCGGTGTCCTGGCAGGTTCGCCACGCGAACCGTACGCACGGCTACGGATTCGTGCTCGCACCGGCCAACCAGTTCAGCAGCAACGGCGAACCCCAGTTTCTGATCGGTGACGCACCACTCGAGAACCAGCTCGAAGACACGGTGCTGATCGACCAACCACAGATCTACTTTGGTGAAGGCGTCGACCAGTATGCCGTCACCGGAACGACCGAGGTTGAGTCCGATTTCATCGAGGGCTTCGCCTATGACGGCGACGGCGGCGTGCCAATGTCGAGCCTTTTCTCCCGGGTCGCCTTCGCCTTCCGCTTCGGCGCCATTGAGCCGCTGATCTCGGGCATTATCACCGACGAGACCGAGGTCTTGTTCGCTCGTGACGTCACCGAGCGGGCTCAGCGCATTGCCCCGTTCCTCCAGTACGACTCGAACCCGTACCCGATCGTGCTGAACGGTGGCATCTCTTACGTCATCGATGCGTACACAACGTCCGACCAGCTTCCGTACGGTGAATTTGCCGATGTCAGCCAGCTCGACAACGACTCGGATCTATTCCGCAACTTCAACTACATCCGCAACTCCGTGAAGGTCGTCGTCGACGGCTTCGACGGCACGGTCGACTTTTACGTCGTCGACACCGAGGACCCGCTGTTGGGTGCATACCGACAGGCCTTCCCCGAACTGTTCCGTGACGTATCGGAGATGCCTGATGAGCTTCGCGCTCACCTGCGGTTCCCCGAAGATCTGTTCAAGGTGCAGACCGCGGTTTGGGGCCGGTACCAGCTCGACAACGTCACCGAGTTCTTCACCGGCGACCTCCGTTGGGCAATCGCATCGAACCCCGGCGACTCTGAATCGGGTGGCTCCACGGTTGCGAGCACCGACCCGGTCACCGGTGTGGCGAGCTTCTCGACCAGCCCGGTCGACCCGTACTACCAGCTGACACAACTGCCCGATGAGGACGAACTCACATTCGTTGTCTCCCGGACGTTCGTGCCGCTCAACCTGCCCGAACTGAATGCCTACTTCGTCGGCAGGGTCGACGAGAACGGGGTGCCTGAGCTGCGTCAGTATGAGTTGAGTTCAGGAGAGAACGTGTCGGCTCGAGGCCCGGTCCAGATCGATGAAATTCTGAACTCAGACCCCGAAATTTCAGAGGAAAGCACCGAGCTTGGACGCGGTGGTTCACAGTTCCTGTCGGGCAACCTGATTCCGCTTCTTGTCGAAGACTCGGTCGTCTACGTGCGACCGTTCTACGTGCGTCGTGAACCCCTTGCCGACAACCTCAATGCAGTGACCGAACCACAGGTCCAGTTCGTTGCCGTTGTCCAAGAGCAGAGGATCGGCTTTGGCCCAACCTACGAATCGGCGTTGTCCGAGCTCTTTGAGGTCACCCGCGACGAAGCCGCAACCTTGCTCGGCACCGGTACGCCGATCGTGATCGAGGACGCCGATGACGCCGATGCGGGGCCGCGTGGGTCGATCAACCTTGAAGAGCTCCCCGAAGAACTCATCGACCGCCTCGACGAAGCACTCGAAAGTTTCGCGGAGGCTGAGGCAGCACTACCGGACTTTGCCGAGTTCGAACGTCTTCAGACCGAAGCGCTGGAGGACCTCGAAGATCTCCTGAGCGAGGTTGAAGCGTTGCAAGAGGGCGACGAAGGCACCGACGATTCGGCCTAGTAACACCTAGCTGTTTGTGTCCTGCCGGCTAACGCCGGGCAGGCTGCCACCCGGACTGCGAGCCGACGGTTGAGTCGTCGACAGCGGTGAGATGCACATGCTCGGTCGGTGTCGGGTTGATGATCAGCGTTCCGTTCGCGATCTGTTCTTCGAGCTTATTCAGCCGCTCGGTCACGATGTTCAGCTGTTCGACGACCGTTATCAACGTCTGCTCGTTCTCGATCGTGAAGACGGTTGGCTGATCGTGCAGCTGAATCGGAACGGAGTTGTGTGCGGTCATCCTGGAGTGCTTTCTAAAAAAGCCCGCTAGCAGCCCCTCCGGATTGCCAAGCGTAGTACTCGGTGCCCTGCTTGGGTAGGGATACTCCCTGGTCAGCTACGGTGCTGCCATGACCAATGCTCTAGAACAGATCGACGCCGCAATAGATGTCCTGCTCGCCGATCATGATCCATCGTCGATGTCTACCGAGGAGTTTCGAGGTCATCAGTACGACGCAGGTCTCGGCGTCATTCACTTTCCGGTCGGCCGGGGTGGCATGGGCTTGGCACCAGGGCTGCAGCGTCACATCGAGAAACGTTTGGTCGAGGCAGGGCGCGAGCCGGAAGATCCAACGCTGTTCTTTCGACACCTCGCCGGTCCAACGATCGAGGCTCATGGCTCCGACGAGGTGAAGGATCGATTCCTTCGTTCGATGTTCACCGGCGAGGAACGCTGGTGTCAGTTGTTCTCCGAGCCTGGTGCCGGGTCCGATTTCGCAGGCCTTGCAGCCCGGGCCATCCGTGACGGGGACGAATGGATCGTGAACGGCCAGAAGGTGTGGAACACGCTCGCTCACCTCGCGGACTTTGGGATGCTCGTTGTCCGCACCGATCCAAACATGCCAAAGCACAAAGGCATGACCTACTTCGCCGTAGATATGCGAGCCGAGGGCGTCGAGGTTCGTCCGCTGCGACAGATCACCGGAGAGGCCGAGTTCAACGAGGTGTATCTGACCGACGTTCGCATCCCCGACAGCTTCCGGATCGGCGCGGTTGGCGAAGGATGGAGAGCGTCGCTCACGACGCTGATGAATGAGCGCACAGCCATTGGTGGCGGAACGCCCAAGCGTGGCGGTGGCACGATCGGAGAACTGATCAAAATCTGGAATGAGCTTCCGAGCGAAGCTCAAACCCCGGTCCGTCGAGAAGCGGTGATGAAGCTCTGGAGCAAGGCTGAGGCACTTCGGCTGACGAACGTGCGGGCATCGCAGAATCGAAAAGTCGGAAACCCGGGCCCAGAGGGATCGGTCGCAAAGACGATGTTCGCCGAGCTGAACAAAGAGGTCTACGAGGTGGCAATCGATCTGCTCGGCCTCGCGGGCCAGGTCGACTACGACTTCAGTTACCGAGCTCCCGAAACCCTCGACGTTTCCGGGTTTGGTAGCGGTCCGCGATACGCGTTCCTCCGTGCCCGGGCCAACAGCATCGAGGGCGGGACCTCGGAGATCATGCGCAACATTCTCGGTGAGCAAGTGCTTGGTCTTCCCGGGGAGCCACGGGTGGACAAAGACAAGCCATGGATCGACGTACCTCGCAGCTAGCGGTGTGAAACTAGGGCCTGGACGATCTAGATGGTCATGAAGGGTCGCAATGTCGCAGGTGGAAACAGAGGTTGTCGAGAAGACGGTCGCAGATGTTTGCGGGGCCGAGACGAGCCTTGTTTGCCAGTGGGCGTTCGAACGAACAAATAGCGAGGCGTGGGCGCGAGTGGCCGACTGGGTCGTCGACCGTCCGCTGCGCATCCTGCTGATCCTGTTTCTGGCGTGGATCCTGGTGCGGGTCCTTCGCAAGGTCGTCCGTCGGTTCGCAGCCGAGGTCGCCGAGCGAACGCTGCGATCACGAGCCGAAGTGGAGAGCTCGAACAATCGAATCGTCCGCACGGTGGACAAGCTGACCGACTTCGGCGACCGGAACGAGCGAGCTGAGCAGCGGGCCAAGACTCTCGGCGCCAGTCTCGAAAGCCTCGTCTCGATCGTGGTCTGGACGACGGCGATCTTTCTGATCCTGGGTGAGTTGGGGGTTGCGCTTGGCCCCCTCATCGCGAGCGCCGGAATCGCTGGCATTGCGCTGGGCTTTGGAGCTCAATCGATCGTGAGTGACTTCTTGGCTGGCATCTTTGTCATCATCGAAGATCAGTACGGCGTCGGCGACATTATCGACGTCGCCTACACGACCGGAACCGTCGAAGAAGTTGGCTTCCGCACGACCCGGATTCGTGATCTCGAAGGGGTGTTGTGGACCGTCCCCAACGGTGAGATCAAGCGTGTCGGCAACTATTCGCAGCTGTGGTCTCGATCCCTCTTCGATATCAACGTTTCATATGACACCGACGTCGATCATGCATCCGCGGTCATCAAGGATGTGCTCGACGAAATCTGGCGCCACGGTGCCCCCGAGGCAACGATCATCGAAGAACCAGAAGTCCTCGGAGTCGAAGAACTGGGCAACAGTTCGGTGGTGATTCGAGCACTGGTCAAGACCGATCCGGCCGAGCAGTTCAAGGTGGCGCGGACGGTGCGTGCTGCGATCAAGAAAGCCTTTGATGCCGAGGGCATCGAGATCCCCTTTGAGACACAGACGATCTGGTTGCGCGACAGCGACTCTGAGAAAGCGAAGTAGGGCCGGTGTCAGAGCCAGCTGCATTGCGCGCCGTGGAAGTCCATGCCGAGGGTGAGCCTGGCCGGGTGATTACCGAAGGAATGCCCGAGCTTCCTCCGGGCTCGATGCTGGACAAGATGCGTTGGCTTGAAGCTAACGCCGATCACATACGGCTCCAGATGTTGCGCGAGCCGCGGGGATATCCGGCGCTGTGTTGCAACGCGATCGTGCCGTCTGATGACCCTGACGTCGATTCGGGGTTCATCATTATGGAACAAACCGAGTATGCGCCCATGTCGGGGAGCAACACGATTTGTGTGACCACGGCACTGCTCGAGACCGGCATCGTGCCGATGGTCGAGCCCGTAACCGAACTGACCCTCGAAGCGCCCGCGGGCAAGATCGGCATTCGCGCCGAGTGCGCTGATGGGAAGGTTACGCGAGTGTCGTTCAGGAACGTCCCGGCCTTTGTGATGCACCTCGACGCGCCGATCGATGTGCCCGAGCTCGGCACGGTGTTGGTCGATGTTGCGTGGGGCGGGATGTTCTTCGCCATCGCTGATGGTGATGCGCTCGGCATCGACGTTTCGGCGGCCAACGGTCGAGAGGTTGCCCGCGTGAGCGAGATGATTCGCCTCGCGACACTCGAACAGCTGCCGGTTCGCCATCCGCTCGAACCAGGTCTGACAGGCCCGAGCATTGGGCAGCTCACCGGAGCGGCCACGGTTGCTGGGGCCGACCTGCGCAACGCGGTGACCGTCGCGACCGGTGTGCCCGACTGGAACCGGCCGGAGAGCTTCACCGGGGCACTGGATAGATGCCCGTGTGGTACGGGAACAGCGGCACAGATGGCTGTGCAGCACGCCAAAGGTCAGCTCGGCGTCGGTGACACCTTCGTGTACGAGGGCCCGCTCGCCACGACGTTCGAAGGTCGGATAGTCGAGGAGACCATGGTTGGCAAATACCCGGCCATCGTCACGGAAATCTCTGGTCGAGGATGGATCACCGGCTATTCAGAATGGGTCGTCGACCCGAGTGACCCCTTTCCTCTGGGTTTCACCCCGGGAGACATCTGGGCATAGCTAACCAATTAGCCCCAGCTAAGGAGCATGTGACCCGAGAGGGTTTCACCCGGTTGGAGAACCTGGGGAGCTCGGTTGAGGTCGTTGGGAGCGCCGGTTTGTGGCTCGATGGCAACGGCGTGGTCCATTTGATTGAACACGACCCAGTGGTCGAGATTCGATGACAGCGAGAGGGTGAACGCATCTCCCCATGTGAGCACGGGTTGCTGGGTGACCTCGACGAACGTGTCATCCCATGGTCCCGCCGGAGGGGTCACGAGGGTTCCGGTGACGAGTTGTTCGTCATCGACCTCGTACATCTTGTCGGCGGCGAACTCGATCGATAGGGGCTCGCCTCGGTCGAGCTCGCGGCGATACCACGGGTGCCAGCCGAATTGAGCGGGCATGGGAACCTCGCCTGCGGTGATCGTCATCTCGATCCGCAGGGCACCATCGGACACGGTGAACACCTGCTCGACCGAGCCGCCGAATGGCCACGGGTCGGCCAGCGACGTTCGAATGGTGACTGTCGACTCGGCTTCGGAGACGACGTCCCACTCCTGGCGCAGCGCAACACCATGGTTGGCGTGCGCGCCCGACGTGATCGGGAAGGTATGCATTGCGTCATCGAAGTAGAGGCGGCCAAAGCCGAGACGTCCAGCCCAAGGAACCATCGGAAACGAGCCCCAGCGGGTGATCTTCTCGCCCTCGGTTACGAGGATCTCCATGTCATCGACGATAAGGGACGCGAGGCGTCCTCCGGCAACAGGTTGGATGGTGGCGCTGGCGCGTGAGGATTGAATCAGCATGACCCCGACACTAGCTGGGGGAGTGGTCGAGCTAATCCCAAACTGGGCGCATTCGGGCGGTCCGGCCCGCGCGGTGATCCTCAAGGGCTTGAGTACCGATCTTGAGGATCGGGCTCATGGTTAGCACGAAGAAGACGGTGGCGGGACCGAGGTCGCCGCCGAGAAGGACACCTGCGGCCACGATGCTGATCTCGATAGTTCGACGAACCTTGAAGGGGTCGCGTCCGCGGTCTTCGCCAGCGTTCATGAGTAGTTCCATCGCTCCGCCGGTGAGGCCGGCGTGGATGACCATGGCAACACCACCTGCGATCGCGACGGTGCCGAGGGCAACGAAGAGGATGCGGATGACGAGGTCGGCTGGGTCGTTGATGAGCGACAGCCAGATGTCGACCCAGAAGCCATTCATGAACGAGAAGAGCAGCCCGTTGACGGTCGGGCGTCGACCGAGCAGGGTGGCGACGAGCAGCAAGAAGCCGTTGAACAGCCACGAGGCCTGACCCAAGGTGATACCGCCGATGTCGCGCAAGGCCGTGAGCAGC
>CAZSYL010000020.1:36298-59420 GCA_964610745.1 uncultured Acidimicrobiales bacterium | reverse complement strand
CTCCGGGGATGTCCGCCGGGAGTGCGGACGTGTAGTTGTAGGCCGCCCGGGGCTCTCCGGGGATGTCCGCCGGGAGTGCGGACGTGTAGTTGTAGGCCGCCCGGGGCTCGAACCCGGCACCTTGGGATTAAAAGTCCCCTGCTCTACCCGATGAGCTAGCGGCCCGGGTACAGCTTCTCAATCTACCTTGCGAGGACGTACTTTCCAGCCCTAGTGGTCTTCGCTGCGACGAGCTGCAACGAGAGCTGCGCCACCTGCAACGACCAACGCTCCACCGGTCAGACCGAGAGAGAGCGCCAGCTCCGAAGGTCCAGTGAGCGCGAGCTCGGGAGCCTCGGTTGGATCGAGCACGGTCGTCGTCGTAGTCGAGGTAGTCGTGGTGGTTGTGGCTGGAGCGGCAACCTGCGGTTCAGCGGTGCCGTTGTTGACATCGCTGTCCAATTCGTCATCAACCTCAGCGGTATCGTCGGTCTCGTCGACCGGGTCAACGACTACAGGCTCTTCGCTTGTTACGGGAGCTTCGGTTGTCGACGGTGCTTCGGTGGTGCTTGTCGCCGGTGCATCAACAGTGCGGAATCCAACGCAGATTGGATGGACCGAGTTGACGTTGTCTGCGCCAGGGGCCTTGTGCTCGAGCGTGATCGAGGTGGTTGCAGGGATGGTCTGCGACGTGAACTGCTGATTCATGAGCAGTTCTGGACTTGGGTCGGTCGTGAGCGGTGAGGTGTATCCCGAGTCGGTGGTGAAGAACCACTGTTCCATCGTTTGGATTTCGATTTCCTCAAAGCCAAGCCATGTCGAGACAAGAACGTCGTAGGTGCCTGCTGGCAGTTCGATGTCGAATGGACCAGCTGTTGTGGCGGCTGGGTCGAGCAGAACGACGTCTTCGTCGAACTCGACAAAGAACTCGTTTGCTGCGCACGGGTTAGTCGTTGGCCTGTTTACCGTGACGCTGCCACCGGACGAATCGTCTTGAAATGCGATTGCCTCAGGTGTTTGGTCCGTTCCGGAACATGCCGCCAGCAGCAACGAGAAGCCAAGAAGCGACGCCGCTAAATTCTTGTTTGCCTTGCGCACGAAACGCTCCAGTCCGATCAGATCCGCCTAACTAGAGTTCCAATCGGCGGAAGTGACTGAAGAATTAAGTGAGCCAGCCGGTTTCTTTATAGGGCCAAATGGCCTAGTGAGGAGCACACGTCAACTCCTACGCCCGGTCTCGATGATCCAATCGATTAGCTGGCGAGGTCGCAAACCCCAATGCCACGGGTATCCATCACCCGGATGACCGACTCGTTAATCGACTGTTCGGTGATCCGACCGTCAGCTACTGCCTCGACGATGCGCTCAACCGTGAGCTCGGTGTCGGCTATCGAGCCGAGCATGATGAGGTCGACCCCTGCGGCGAGAGAAAGCTCGGCGGCTTCGGCGTTGTTTAACGTCGTCGAAATCGCGTCCATATTCAAGGCGTCGGTCATCACCAGTCCGTCGAAGCCAATGTCGGTGCGGAGCAGGCCGTCAACCGCAGCTGGAGAAACTGACGCAGGGAGACCATCGGTGAGGTCTTCGACGATCAGGTGCCCGATCATGATCGGTAGGTCGCCCCGGTCGACCGCTTCGACGAACGGGATCAGGTCGCTTCCTTGTAACGTTTCGACCCCTGGGATGGTCGGTAGACCCGTGTGACTATCGATTCCGCGGCCATGACCGGGAAAGTGCTTGACGACTGGATCAAGACCAGCTGCGATGATGCCGTCGGCGGTGGCGAAGGCATAGTCGGTGACCTCACCCGGATCGGCACCGAAGGAACGATCACCAATGAACGTGCCGTTGTTGAGATCGACCACCGGGGCCAGATTCATCGTGAACCCGAGTTCACCAATAGCGATTGCGTGTTCCTGGGCGAGCTGGGCTGCCTCGTCGAGGGTGAGCGTTTCTGCCACCGTGCCAGCGCTGGGAAGCGCCGATGTCAGCGACGTGAGCCGTTGAACCCGACCCCCCTCCTCATCAACAGCGATGATCCCATCACCAAAGAGCGACGCTTCCTGGTAGGCGCGAATGTCGTTCGCTATGGATACATCGGGGGCCCCGAGGACGACGACTCCACCGAGCAAACCGTCGCGGGCGAGGTCGGCGGCGATGGCGAACTCATCTTGGACCATCACGGGAAACATGAGTTGGCCAATGCGGTGCTCGAGCGGCAGCAGTGCCGCGCAATCGATCGCTGTCGTCGTTGTGGTTGTTGCGATCGTCGTTGTGGTTGTTGTTGTACTCGTCGTGGTGGTCGTGGTTGCGGGCGCGGCCGAGGTCGTCGTCGACGGCGCTGGATCTGATTCTTCGACGGGTGAGGCTTCCACTGTCCCGGCGGGCTCAGCTGACGATGGCGCTGCTGAATCGTCGTTGGCGGCGCTATCGAGCGATGAACCGCAACTCGCAGCGACTAGCGCGAGCGCGACAACTAGCGCGAGCGAGAGGGGCAGCGACTGGTTGGAACGTTTCCAGATTCGCCGGGGGGATATGCGCATCATAAGAACCCTCAAGGGTAACTCACAGGCAACAACTTGTTCGCCTGCGGGGTGTTCGACCCAGTCGTCCGCAGAATGGCCGTTTCGACCTGGCGCGACGTCGCGCTTACACTTTTCCCATGATTGGTCAGGGCTGGTGATGAAGCGACAACGTTCTCAGATCCGGTTGAGCGCCGTACTCATCGTTGCGAGCCTCGTGATGTCCGCGTGCGGCGGTGGCGATACCAACGCCTCCGCACCGCAGGACTCGGTCGTCGATCAGACCACAACGACCACCTCAACGACGACGACGACCAGCACGATCGCGACGAGCAGTACGGCAACCCCCGAGCTCACCGGCTTCCCCGAGTTCACCGCTGAATCATCGGTTAGCACGGTCGGTATCGATGCGCTGACATTCGGAATGACCGTCGCCCAAGCCAGCGCGGCGGTCAACGGCGAGCTGGTTGCGGTGGACGAAACAGACGCTGCGTGTTACCTCGTTCGACCCGCGGGCGGAATCCTCGGCGTTCAGCTCACCGTGACTGAGGGAACGATCGAGCGCGTAGATATAACGACGCCCGACATCACAACTCGGTCTGGGGCGGGGGTTGGCATGAGCGAAGAAGGACTGTTCGAGTTGTTCGGAGATTCCCTCACAACACAGCCGAGCAACACGGGCGGCAATCAGGTCATCTTCACCCCATCTGATGCTGCCGACGCCGACTTCCGTGTCATCTTCGAAACCGACGGCGACACCGTCACTTCGCTGCGCAGTGGCCGCCTCCCTCAGGTCGAGCCCACCATTCCGTGTTCATAGATGCTCGGTGAGCATTAGGCCTGTTCGGTGCCCCTGATCTGGTCGTCATCCTCCTTGAGGTTCCGAAGGGAACGTACGACGCCGAGCGCAAAGAGCACGAGCAGGACGGCAACGACATGGGGCAGGATCCCCTGGGCTGCGAACCAGCCACCGGCGACCGCCAGCACGTAGAATCGACCACCCCTGCCGATGAGCGTTGCGAAAAAGTACGTCACGAGATTGACGTTCCGGGTAACCGCGACAAAACGGAAGACCTCAAACGGGATCGGAGACGCAGCCGCGATGGCTAAACCGAGGAACATCTGATCATCGAGGACACCGAGGAACTTGTTCGTACCAACGAACCTCTTGAGACGTTCGAATATCGGATAGTCGATCAGTCGCAGAATAAAAAGACGCTCACCAAGCACGGCAAAGGCGTTGATCAGCCCACCAACGACGGCAACCATGATTGGATCGAGGGTCTCCGCGGTCTGGACAACGTACGCATCTGCTGGCAGCGGAACGAACGTGGAAGCCAGCACCATCAGTCCCGAGAACGACAGCAACGGGGCATCAAACACGCGCCCCAGTGCCCAAACGCCGACCGATATGACGACGAAAGCTCCGCCGATCAGAAACAGCTCAGCGCGACGCGAGAACTGGCGCACGTGGCACCACGATCCTCTCGAGCAAGTTCGTACCGCCGAAGAAGTAATACTCCACGGGAAGACCGTAAAAGTACCGGAGCTTTGACGGTCGATGTTCTATCGGCTTTGTCGCAGGCAGCGCATTGAGCAGTGCCTCGATAAAGACCGGATCCTCGATCACCACGCAGATCTCGTGGTTACACCGAAAGCTGTGACGTCCAAAGTTTGAGGAGCCGACCAACAGACGCTCGTTGTCGACGAGCAGAAACTTGGCATGAAAGAAGTCGGTGAAGGTGAGCAGCTCGACATCGTGACGCAGGATCCGTTCCCGCATGTACGGATCCGTCCTACGAAACATCGGGAAGTTGCTCCGTTGTGGAGTAATCACCGTCTTCGATGGTGCGGTCGCCTCCGAGAGTCGTCGTTCGAGATCGAGGTCGAGGGCATAAGGAGAAGCCACGACGATGGATGATTTCGCCGAGCGGATCATCTCGTCGAAGGTCTCCTCCACATACTCGTTCGTGACGATCGCTCCCTTTTGAGCCACTCGCTCGCCACGCCGCGTGGCGTGAAAATCATCAACCGTCTCCGCCACAACGTCATCGTTTCGAATTCCGACGATGAAGTCGAGCCATTCGAAGTTGTGGTCGCTGATGTTGATTCCGCCGAGATAGACCATGTCGTCGACCACGAAGATCTTCTTGTGGACCCGCAAAGCGCCAAACATGAGTAGCGGTCCCCAAGGGCCGACATAGGTGATTTGTATTCCCGCCGCTTCGAGGCGATCAAACATCGCATGTGTCTCGGTGACCTCGTCCGCTATCTCCGGTTTCGTCGAACGCATATCGCTCACATACCGAAAGGCGAAAAGGTCGACCGTGAGACGCACATCGACGCCCCGATTCGCCGCCGCGATCAAGCGCTCGGAAACACCGAGGCCCGCTGCGTCGCCATCAAAGGTCATGACCTGGATGAAGACTCGCTCGGTCGCATTGTCGATGCCGTGATGGAGTCGATCCACGAACTGCTCGTTCATCAAGAGCTCGTACGCGCTCGCCACAGCCATCCGCGGAACCCTACTTCCTCTTCTGGTTACTTCGGCGCCTCACCGAGCTCGCCTGGGTCGGGAGTGATATCGGTAATGTCAGCGTCGACGGGTGACTGGTTCGCATCGACGTCGTACACATTGCGACCAAATCCGGGCTTTCCACGAAACCCGGGCCCAGGAAACCCCGACGCTCCCGATCTACCGGCCCCCATGGTTCCGCCGAAGCCGACGCCAATGTTGCTGGCTTTCACCTCGACCCGCTTCTTGAAGAAGTCGATGACGGGTGGCCGAAGGATTGCGCGAATTGGTGGGGTCAGCAGCGCCAGACCAACAAAGTCGGTGAGAAACCCTGGGGTGAGCATGAGCGCCGATGCAAAGAAGATCATGGCGCCGTTGGCCAACTCGTCGGTGGGTAGCTTGCCGCCACGGAATCCGTCGCGCACGCGATTGATGACGCCGGTACCTTCTCGCTTTACAAGGAATGCCCCGATCAGCGAAACACCGATCACGAGCGCGATGGTCGGTAGCCAGTCGATTTGGCTCGCCACCTGGGTAATCAGAAAAATCTCAACGACCGGAACGACGATGAAGGCAATGAAGAGATACGCCACGCTTTAAGACTACGACGCGAAGGGCCTCGTTATTCCGCTCGGCTCGCTCGGAACTTCTTGCCTGCACACACTCAGCGGTGCGACACCCGGTCTCCACCTCTGGTCTTGGCTTCGGTCATCGCAGCGACAGCGCGATGGATTGCGTCATCAGCGATCTCGCCTGGAAGCACCTGAGTCGCACCGATTGAGCAACGGGTACGGCTCCGTCGATCGGCGTTGTCGATCGGTACGGCAATGACTTTCCGAAGCTGCTCAGCCAAGCGGAACACTTCGGTCGAAGACCGGACCTTGGGCATCCAGACGAGAAACTCGTCGCCTGACAACCGTGCGGTGATCGCGCTCGTTGGCACAAAGCCCTGAAGGCTTGCAGCAACCGACATCAGGACGGTGTCGCCCGCGGCGAAACCCAGCGTGCTGTTGACCCACGCGAACCCATCGAGGTTGATGACGAGCACACCGGAATCGACCAGCTCTGCTTCACCCATCATTTGGAGGAGATGGTGACGGTTGGTAAGGCCGGTCAGCGGATCGTTCTGACCCAGGTGATTGAGACGCGTATCGAGTTGTGCGTTGAGTAGGACTGCTCGCAGGGTTTGAGAGACCAGTCGATAGACCCGCCACTCGTCCTCTTTGGGTGCAGACTTCGAAGAACGGAACGCATCCACGTACCCGAGCAAGTTGTCATCGAGGTCGAGTAGAACCATGGTCATACGATCCGGGCGATCCGGGATGATCGTGCCCACCTCGGTCTCGGAACGCCACGTACGAATTTTGGCCTTGCTATAGGCCTCCACGACGTGAGGTGGCAGGGACAGTGGATGGGCGGCAGCGTTGAGGTCGGTCGTCTCGGGATCGAGATCACGCTGACAGAACGTGGTTGATGTTCCGTCGTTATCAAAGATCGTGATGGCAAGGCAGAGCCGTTCGACGTGACGCTCGGCCACATCGGCGATCTGTCGAAAACTGTCTCGCAGCGGAAGCGGCTCGACAAGCAGCTGGGTGAGGTCCACATTGTCGTCGACCAGCGATTCTGCTCTGGCGCTCGCGCTGGCTGTACGGAACTCGACGAGAACAGCATTGTCGTTCTCGGCGCCGAGATGACGGAGCCACATTTCATAGATGTCCCACGTCCCGGTGCTGGCGGCGACCCGGTAAATCCCGGGCGCCTCGGAGGCCTCGTTGGGCACCGCTCGACCGATAACCGCTGCGGCTCGACCGATATCAGCTCGATGGAACAAGTCGAGGGCGCTCTTCTCAAGAGCCGCGTACCGCGACAGCCCGGTGCGGCGCAGGACCGCGTCTGAAATAGCGCGGATCTGGAATGCTCCGTCAACGACGAGGCCACCCAAGCTGTCCTCTCGTACCGAGTCGAGCCGTTCTGTCCAGTCAATTTCCGCGCTCATACCATCTCCTGATCGGCACGATGCCCCCGCGAAGTAAGCACCTCTTCAAAGGAAAACTCCTTGGAAGTTCGAACCTATTGAAGAGCGCCAGAGGCTCGGACACGGCCGGACACTCACGGAACGTCACGGATTATCTACAGTGATCGTTGTGAGCGACTCTTCCCAGCCCTCGTCCCACCCTCCATCGGTCGATTCGCTGGCCCGTTCGCTCGCCGACACCGGGTTGCCACATCCGCTGCTTGTCGATGCGGCCCGTGAGGCGATCGCCTCGGGCGATCCCGATTTGGCGAGAGCCAACGCCGAGCGCATTGAACAGATGATGTTGCAACGGGTGATCAACGGGACTGGAACGTTGCTGCACACCAACCTCGGGCGAGCTCCCAACGGCGTGCACCAGGATGCAGGCTTTCGAAACCTCGAACTCGACCTCGCGACAGGCGAACGCGGCTCTCGTCAGGCCCAGGCGCCACAACTGATCGCGAAGCTCTGTGGTGCCGAGTCGGCAATGGTGGTCAACAACTGCGCATCGGCGGTCATGCTCATCCTCGCGGCCTTGGCCAAGGGACGAGGCGTTGCTGTCTCGCGCGGCGAGCTCGTCGAGATCGGTGGTGGTTTTCGGGTTCCGGACGTGATGGCTCAAAGCGGCGCCAATCTGATCGAAGTCGGTACGACGAACCGAACGCGTCCGGCCGATTATCGCCGCGAGGTCGAGAATCCCGATTCCGATGTCGCGCTCGTCATGCAGATCCACCAGTCGAATTTCAAGATCGTCGGCTTCACGGAGATGCCTTCGACGCAGTCTCTGTCGGGGCTTGGAGTTCCCTTGGTGAGCGATCTTGGGTCAGGCCTGCTCGACGCGGCGTGCCCATGGCTGCCGTCGGGGCCTCCATCTTGGTTGAGCGACGAGCCAGCAGCGAAGCAAACCCTCGCCAGCGGTGCTGCGCTCGTGGCCTTCTCGGGAGACAAGCTCCTCGGAGGGCCTCAGGCCGGCATCATCGCAGGTGATGCCGAGCTCGTGGCTGCTTGCGCCAAACATCCCCTGGCCCGGGCATTGCGACCAGGCGGTCTCGTCCTCGGTGCTCTCCAGGACCTCGCGCTGACCTACATGCGACGCGATTGGGAAGCGATTCCGTTCTGGAAGATGGCCATGGCATCGACCGATGAGCTCAGCCGACGAGCAAACACGATCGTCGACGCCGCGGGGCTGGGTTCGGTGATCGAAACCACATCGGTGCCCGGTGGCGGCACGCTCCCAACCGTCGAGATCCCGTCGATCGGTATTTCGATTCCGGGCGATCACCGCGCGGCACTACGGGCTGCACCGGTGGCGATCATGGCTCGTGTGGTCGAGGACACGACCATTCTCGACCTACGAACCATCGATGAATCCGACGATCAGGACATCATCGATGCACTTCGTGGGGTTACAACCTCGCAATGAGTCACGTCATCTCCACAGCTGGCCACGTCGACCACGGAAAATCGACACTCGTCCGAGCGCTGACCGGCACAGATCCCGACCGTTTTGCCGAGGAGAAGGAGCGCGGGCTCACCATCGATCTTGGCTTTGCATCGACCAAACTGCCGAGCGGCCGAGTTCTCTCGCTCGTAGATGTCCCCGGCCACATTCGTTTTCTGAAGAACATGCTCGCCGGCGTCGGAGCGGTGGACGCTTGCCTCTTTATTGTCGACGCCAACGAAGGCTGGAAACCACAAACCGAAGAGCACCTTCGAATCCTCGATCTTCTCGGCGTGGAACACGGCATTGTCGCGTTGACCAAAGTGGGTCTGGCCGATGCCGAACTTGTCGAGCTCGCGATGCTCGATGTCGAAGAACGCGTGGCCGGAACATTCCTCGAGGGTGCCGCGGTCGTCCCCGTCGATTCGATCGACGGTACCGGGATACCCGACCTTCAGGCAGCCCTAGATGAGATGCTGCTCACCGCTCCCGGAGCGGTCGATCGAGGAACGCCAAGACTTTGGGTCGACCGTGCGTTTTCGGCCAAGGGCTCGGGCACGGTAGTGACCGGCACACTTACGGGCGGCCGGGTGCGAGTCGACGACGAAATGCTGCTGCTTCCCCAGCGCAAGACGGTGCGTCTTCGAGGGTTACAGAGTCTCCACGCGGAACGAACAAAGGTTGGTCCGGGCAATCGCACAGCGATCAACCTCACCGGTGTCAGTCACGATGAAGTGAGTCGGGGCGATGTGCTCGTCCGCGACGGTGAATGGCACGAAACCACCGTCTTTGACGGTCGGCTCAATGTTCTTGCTTCGCTCGACCACGATGTCTCTCGACGCGGTGCCCACCTGCTCTACCTCGGGGCTGGCGAGCATGCCGTTCGAATCCGTATCCTCGGTGACGCCATTTCGCCGGGCGACTCCGGCAACATTCGCGTCTATCTCCCCCATCAACTTCCACTGCTCCCTGGTGACCGTTTTGTGCTGCGGGAGTCCGGACGAGCCGAAACGATCGGGGGTGGCGAAATCCTCGATGTTGACCCAAGAACAAAAGCCTCGGTTGCCAGCCCTGACCGGTCGGTCGACCGAGTCATCTCCGAGCGCGGTTGGGTCGACGTTGACGAGCTTCTGCTGTTGACCGGCGAGAAACGTGAGCCAGACGTGGGTTCGTGGGTCGTTGACCCAACCGCACTCCAGACGACGATCGCCGACTTGCGCGACAGCATCGAAGAGGCAGGCGGCCTGGGTCTCGAGACAGCGACTTTGACCGACCAACAGAAGGCCACGCTCGCATTGCTCAACGACGTGGTCGTCTCGGGTGGCCGAGCCTCTCAGGCCGCGGCGGCTGATCCGTTACAGGCGCACCCGTACGTTCAAGCACTGCGCGACGGCGGCTACACCCCGCCGGATCCTGAAGGCGTCGACCGGGGCGAACTTCGAGAACTCGTGCGCCGAGGTGAGGTGATCGTCGAAGACGGCGTCTACTTTGCACCCGAGGTCATCGACGCTGCTGCGGACCTTCTGGCCGATCTGCTGAAGGACCAGCCCGAGGGCGTGACGGTTTCGGAGGTTCGCCAAGCAATGGGCAACACCCGCAAGCACGCCATGCCATTGATCGCTCGACTCGATGCCAGCGGAATTACCCGCCGACGAGACAACGTACGGATCGCCGGACCTCGAATTCCGCAGCGCTGAACCCGAAGTTTCAAACTCCCCCTTGTCGTTGGTCACATCACTCGCCTAGGTTTCAGACATGCGGTCCAGATGGGCCCTCGGAAGAACGTGCAACTGAGCGCGTGCTGGATACAGGGGAACAACGAGTTGAGGAGAGGCGGCGGTAGTCACCGACGCTGAAAGGAAGATCCTCAGGGGGAATGGAATTGGCGGTTCAGGATAATTCAGCAGAAATCACTGGAGGCCTGCTCTGGCAGGAAGAAGCGGCGTGCCGTGGCCCATTGGGTTCGGTCTTCTTTCCGCCACCGACCACCGAGCGCAAGCGCGAGAAGCTCGCGCGTGAAGCAAAGGCAAAGGACATCTGCCTTGCATGCCCAGTTCTGTCGCAATGTCGCTCATATGCCATCTCGATCCGCGAGCCGCATGGTGTCTGGGGCGGACTGAGCGAACAAGAACGCCGCGGCCTCTTCTAACCGTCTTCGGCAGCGACCTCTTCCAAGGCATCGAGCGCTGCGTGCTCGTCTTCTTGGCGGCGACGTTCGCGGTAGTCGATCGCGCCGCCTTCGAGAGGTTCGATCTCGAGTAGGAGCCCATCGATCTCGACCACGCGGGCTTGCTCGCCTGCAACGAGTGGGGTCGCTCTGTTCGTGCGCGCACGCCAGGGAGCTCCTCGAAGGACCACCACTCCATCTGGGTCGACGTCCTGAGTGACCTGGCCAATCTCGCCAATCATCCAGTCACGACCAATCGTCGGCGTCGAAAAGCGCGTCCGAACCATCGCAGGCATTCCACCGAGCATCGCGAAGAGCATTCCGACGATTCCGACGAGTAGCGGCAGCCAGCCAATGCTGTGTTCTCCGATGAGCCACAACGAGCCAATGATGAGGAACGCGACACCAACAGCGCTCCAGAATGCCTGGATGCCCGATTGCACGTCGATCGCGAAACCAACGAACGAGATCACCAGGAGCAACACCGCCCACCAGCGGGCGTCGAGGACAGCAAGCCCATAGGAGCCAGCGAGGAACGAACCAGCGCCGAGGACACCAGCAACACCGACACCGGCGGTGAACAACTCGAACACGAGCAAGCCAAGGCCAATGACGAAGAGCAGGTAGGCAACCGGCGGCGATGCAAACGTGTGGAACTGCTGGTCGATCAGCGGCAGCGTGATGAAACGACTCTGAGTGAGTGGGATGCGAGTGGCATCTGACCCCTCGGGGACGAGCGAACCATCGGGCAGCACGTCACCGGCGTTGAGGACATCGAACTGGAACCCATCGAGCTCGAGTAGATGGTTGAGCACCAAGGGTGCATCTTGAACGGGCAGATCGGTAAGAGCGACGCCTTGGTCATCGAACAGATCGTCGTAGCTGAACGTACCTTCAAAGCCAGCGCCAAAGACCTCTACAAATTCTGCTGAGGCCACGTCACCGGTGAGAACCGACTCGCCGAAGTTGCCAAACTCACTTCCCGGAGCAATACCAATCTGATCTGCAGCCAGGACAAGCTGTCCCGCTCGACCTAGCGCAAGCCCGTTGTTTGCCTGCCCAATCCACACCGAAACCGGAACATCGAGTTCGAAAATCGTTGCCGCGAGCGTTGCAATCTCATCGTCGTTGACCGCTGCGCCGGGAGTCTCCATTTGCAGGACGACGAATCGAGCCTCGTTGGCTTCGGCGTCCTCGAGCGAGCGTCCAATGAAATCAACCATGACCGGATCGATCAATCCATTGACCCTGATGACGTCAACAAAACCGGGAGATCCGACCGGTTCGGTGGTCTCGATTTCTGAACTGTCGTCAGCGTTCTGGCCAGAATCCTGCGCAGACAGCGGGATTGCCGACAGAATGAGTGCTACAACCACCAGCGCAATCGCCAAGAGCGCGCGAAGAGAACTGAACGGACGTCTACTTGCAGCGCGATTTTCAGTACCCATTTCCGCTCCTCATTGTTGCGGGTAAGGGCGGGGTCGGTAAGACCGTACTGACTGCGGCGGTCGGAACCGAAACCGCGAGGGCTGGTCATTCGACACTTCTTATAGAACTCGGCGGCCAAAAACAGCTGCTCACGCTCGTCCACGACGGACCTGCCGATATCTCCGATCTGGCTGAACCCGACGATGAAGGCATCATCAAACTTGGTGAGAACATGTCATGGTTGGGCATCTCGCCTGACCGGTTGCTCGCTGGATGGCTCTCGGGTCGTTCAATGGGTCTTATTGCCGACCGCCTCGAACGATCCGGTGCGCTCTCGGTGATCGCGACTTCAGTTCCAGGCATCAAGGACGTGCTGCTGATCGGCTATCTCCGCCGTTTGGTCGACCTTGGTCGGTTCGATCGGATCATCGTTGACGGACCGGCGTCCGGGCGAGCTCGAGAACTGCTGAGAGCGCCCATGATGGTGGCCCAGGCAGCGAGCGAAGGACCCATCTATGACCAGGCCAGCCGGGGTCATGAGTTGCTCACAAACGCGGAGCAGGCCGCGCTTCTGCTAGTCACGCTGCCGGAAGAAACACCGGTCAACGAGACCATCGAAACCGCCTTCGATGCCGAGGACGAGCCGGGGATCCACCTCGCTGGGGTCGTCGTCAACCGGGTCTTCCCCAACGTGAAACCGCCAGCGGCGTTCGACAAACATCCCTTCGGAGCTGCGGTGAAGCGCCGGTATGACTCAAACGTCGAACAGTGCGAACGGCTGACGAACGAACTTCCGGTTCCTCAGTGGACGACACCAGAGAACCCCCATGGCGTCCGCAACCCGGACCATGTCGACGAGCTCATCAAGGGCGAGTTTGAGGTTGAGGAACGAGACGACAGCGCCATTGGCGAACTCGCGGCCTCGGACCTCGATTACCTCCAAACAGCGCTCGATGTTCCGATCGTAGTGACCGTTGGTACGGGCGGCGTTGGCAAGACGACGCTCGGCGCCACCCTCGCATGGCGCGAAGCCTCACGCGGGCGCTCGGTTGCTCTCATCACGATCGATCCAGCGAAACGTCTCGCCGATGCACTAGGGCTTGAGACGCTCGACGACGAGTTGCGGCCCGTAGCTGTCACCGGCGGCGGCCGACTGCAGGCAACGATGCTCGACCCCGGCCGGACATTCGAACGAGTGGTACGGGCTGAGGCGGCTGATGCTGCTCACGCCGAGCGAATCCTCAGCTCGCCACTAGCCGGCCAGCTGACCGATTCGTTATCCGGCATGACCGAGTACATGGCAGTGGAACGTCTCTGGCAACTGCACAACGATCCGGAGATCGATCTCGTCGTCGTCGATACTCCGCCATCGTCAGATGCGCTGGCCTTTCTCGACGCACCCACGTTGCTCGCCCGCCTGCTCGACAACCGGATCTACAAAGTCCTTGTACATGGCAAACGCCGTTCGTTCGTCAACCGCGCGATCGGCGGCGTGGTTGGGCAGCTCGTCGCCACCGTCGGTGGGTCGGTCGTCCGCGATGCCGTCGACTTCTTCAAGAGCTTCGAGGGCATCGAAGAGGGCTTTCGGACCAGGGGCGACCAAATCCACGAGGTCTTGCGAAGCGACGAGACCAGCGTGATCGTCGTGGCCTCGCCAACTGGACAGTCGCTGGGCAACGCCAGGGACTTCATCGATCAACTTCGCGAAGCCGAGGTCGAACCGGCGATGACGATCGCGAATCGTTGTACCCCCGACGTACCCCCTGCCGGACGTTCAAAGGCAGCGGCGTCGATCGTCGAGCATCTACTGACTCGGCGCGCGTCTGAAAGTCTGAATCTTGCCGAACACGTCGCCAACTCAAAACTGCCGCTCGTGAGGCTCGACGACCTGGCAACTCCAGTGACGAGCCTCTCTGGAATTCAAGAGCTGGCCAGCCAACTCGATTGATAGATCCGGCGAAGCTTCAGTCTTCGCCGAGAGCGGAGAGTGCGTCCTCGAGCGACTCGGTCACGGGCACAATCCGATCGAAGCCGGTCGTGTGCAGCAGCCGGTTGAGCCCAGCGGTGGTACTGACGACGGCGACGTCGCCCTCGGCTTCGCGGACACGACGAATACCGCCGATGAGCGCTCCGAGACCAGCCGAGTCCATGAACGGAACTTCGGACAAGTCGACGATCAGCCAGTGGACGTTCTCGATTCCGGCTAGAGCTTCACGAAACTCACCAACCGTGTACGCATCGACCTCTCCTGCAAGTCGCAGGATGTGGTAGCCCTCGCCGTCTTCACTTACTTCGACATTGATTTCCAACACGATTTGTTACCTCGCTTTGCCCGCACGCAGTGCCGGTCGGCCCTGACTCGTTCTCGTAGCGAAGGTCAAAGGTTAGCCCACCGCTGCTTGGTCGACACACTGACAGCGCGAGCCCTACACACTCCTGTAATCCTCTCGCAACCTGAGAACGCCACGACGCTCCGAGGCCGATACCCTGTGGGGCGTGTCGAATCTTCTACTTGCCACCGATGCCGATTGGCTCTTCGATGACGTCGCCGCAACGCTCGGGGGAACTCACGATGTTCACCGGGTGCGTGAGGGATCTCACGTCACTGACGCAATCAAAACGGTCGAACCAGAACTGATCATTCTCGATCTCCAAATCGGGAACATGGGCGGCGTTGCCACATCGTTGCTCGTCAAGCAGGAGCAACGGGCCGGGCGGCTGGAGGAGATCCCAATCCTGCTACTGCTCGATCGCGAGGCCGACACCTGGCTCGCCGAGCAATCCGATGCTGATTCATGGCTCGTCAAGCCGCTCAACTCACTCGCACTTCGTCGGGCAGCAAAAAGCCTGATCCCCGCGTAGCCCCACTTACCTGCAAATTTTCGTTACTTTTCGTAGTGGTCGATGGGTTGTTGGCCCGTGCGCATCTCGGCGATGGCCTGCTGGACATCGGCTATTGCGTCTTCGAGTTCGCTAATGACGGTTTCTTTGCTGTCGCAGAAGTCGAGTGAATCGACGAGTGCGCCCAGTCGGCCTTGCGAGCGCCATGCTGCGAACTTTGCCCAGTCCGAGTACAGCACCTCGGGAGGATCGACGCCGATGAGATCGCGCGACCGGCTCTGATTGTCGAGGGCCGTGTCGGTAGCAACATAGCCATTGACCATCGAGATTCGCTCGCCGAGTTCAGACATCTCGCCAGCACGATGCACGACCATGTTGCCGTGGAGCGCAATCGTGTATCCGGGCCCTGCGAACTCCGGCGCTACCCGCCGGTCGATCGGTGGTGTCTCTCCCTTGGCGGCGAGCTCGGCCGCTTCACCTTTGGTCCCAACAAAATACTCAAAACGACCGCCCGCTACCTTCGCTGGATCGGTCACGGTCATCACGTAGTCGAGTGGGAGCGTGTCGTGATGCCATTTGTCGATCGAGTTCTCGATAGACGAGGGTTCGAAGTTCAGGTGAGCGAGATGCATCGTCATCGCGTGCGGCGCTACCTCGATGCCATAGATCCTCGAGAGGTGCGCTGTCACCTCTGGGCTGAGTGCGAGATCGCGCAACCATGTCGACCGGTAACAACCGCCGCGGACAACGCGTTCGATCCGATCGCCCGCTGGAGTCGCAAACTCTCGCAACCGACGAGCCGTGTCGAGCATGATCTCAGCGCCTTCCTCGCTCAACATTCGAAATGGCGACGAGCACGCCACCGGCGTTGCCGTGCCCTCGATCTCGTCAGCGGTGTACCCAAGGTCCGCGAGCATGATGATCTCATCGGGGTCCTCGAGCTGCAGATGACGTTCGGGGTCGAAGATCGGCTCGTTCTTCAGCGCCGCGAAACCTGGTGGTAGAGACTGAGGAAACGGAATCGCGGTGACCATGACCGAGAAAGTACCGCCAAACGCCCATGTCGGCCAGCGGCGGGCCTTCACTCCAGCCCAACAACCTCAATGTCTGTTCGAACGCGCAGCAGACGCAGAATTCGGAGAAGGCCAAAGAGTGCACCGGCAACGATCGCGGCGATCGAAACGATCAGCACGATCCCGACGACCTGGGCAAGAAATTGATCTCCGTTGCTGAAGCCGACCGTGAGCGACCCCCAGATTCCGGCGGCGCCAAAGACCGAGATAATCCCGACCGGGTCGTCAATCTGAACAGAACTCAAATACTGCAGCACCGCTAGCGCTATGGCGGCACCCACCGCACCGAAGATCACCGCCTCGATCAAATTGGAATTGAACGGATCACCCGTCGTCGCGACCAGTCCAGCGAGCAACCCGTGCAGAACGTGTATGACACCAACCCTGCCCAAGATCATCTGACTGACGAGAATTCCGCTAACTGCACCCGCAGCACCGCCCAACACCATGACCAGCGCCGCGTCGACAATCGCATCATTCCAACCACTGCCAGGGCGAGCCAGAACTCCAACCAACATCGGAAAGGTAAGCAACGCACCGATCGCAGCAGCCGGCATGGACTTTCCCGGGATAAACCGGACTTTTCCGTCCTTGTCGCTGCGACCACGACGAGGGCCGACAACCACTGCTCCAATCAGCGCAGACAATCCCGCGAGTGCAAAGACCGACGCTGCCGCCGCATCGACGAACCCACTTTCGCCAATCTCGATGGCTGACAATGAACCTTCGGGTTGGAGCGAGGACGCCGAGAGCGGCCCAAGGAATCCCCCCATGAGTAGTCCAACGAGGAGATGAGCAAGGACGGTTGCTCGTTCCGCCAGACCGGCAACCACGAGCGTTGTCAACAGGACCGACGAGGCAACGCCAACGAATAGTTGGGCATTCGAGTCGAACGCAACACCATCGGCAGCAGTGGCGTTCGCTGTTGCATTCAGCCAGGGAAGGTCCAGGCGAGAGATTCCGATCGCCCCAAATACCGCTCCGCTGGTTCCGGCGATGTACCGGGCTGAAACGGTAAGCACGCGACGACGCCGGGTCAGGCCTTCGACCATCACGATGACGCCCACATTGGCAACAAACAGGGCCAACCCAGCAACGAGCGCCCACAGAGTATTGATATCACGGTCCATCTCTAGAGCACTTCACCACGTAGCGTGGCACTTTGCCCAGATGGACGTCGGTGCGTGATCAATGTGGTGACTCCCCGTCCGCGCGACCCATGGAAACCTATCCAGATCAGCCGATCCGAGGCCTATGTGGGCCCTCCCCAAGACCAGCGCTAAGAAGAAAGTTGCCGCGCGTCCGTCTCTTTCGCGTCGCATTCCGGTCAGGTCCCGTATCGCCCTTGCGATCGCGATTCCTTCTTTCGCCTTCCTCGCCGTCATTGGAACGTTGCTCGCTAACGACGTGCGATCGCTGCAGGAGCTTCGTGAGTTTTCTGACGTTGCTTCAGAGATCACCGCCCAAGTCCAGGCGCGCGCCGCGCTCCAGCTCGAGCGCCACCGAACGACCTCGCCACAACCCGACCCAGACCTCGATGCTGACCGCCTTTTGATCGACTCACACCTGGCCGAGCTCGGGATCATCGACGGAACGCAGTTTGCTCAGGACCTCGACCTTGCACGAACACTCGCCGCAGAGGGCCAACATGCCCAGGCAACACTGCACTACACAGACCTGATCAGATCTCTGGAAGCAACGATCGATTCATCCCTACGATCAGCCCCACTGGGCATTGCCGACCAGCGGGGAACGGGACTCCGAGCGTTGCTCGCCGCCGAAGAAGCACTGCTCCGAGAAGACCTGGAGACCCGGCGCCCAGCCGTCGACCCGCTCACGCTCAATGACTTTCACAACAACGCAATCGCAGCCTTTGGAGTCTTTGAGGAGAACGGAAGTCCGTCCGGCGCTCAACAGCTGAGCAACGCGATCAGCTCCGATCCGTGGCGAGAACTGAACCTCATTCGCCTGAATTCCTTGACCGCTACAACAGCGGTCGGCGATAGGTCCGCCGATGTCGAAGCTACCGTCGAGTTTGATCACGACGCATGGGACGCGTCTGCCTCGATCCGCCAAGACTCGCTAGCGAAGATTGTCGCAAACGAAACCCAGCTCCTTGGCAGCGAGGTCGCGTCGACGGCAAATGATGAGTTCCGCACCCTGGGCCTACTCGCAGTCGCCGCTGCGGGCATCCTCGGCTTTGCAGGGCTGCTCACGCTCCGGCTTCGACGCAGCATCGTCAACCCACTCACTCTGCTGACCAGACACGCTCACTCCCTCGCCGATGGGCACGAAGTGACCGCCAGCGATAACTCCATCGACGAGATCGGCGAAATGAGCAGGGCGTTCGTGTCAATCTCGACCACCGTTGGAAACCTCTGGGTCGACGTCGATGCTGTCTCGGCAGCCATGACCGAAGGACGGTTCGACACACGCGTTCGCACAGCCGGACTCGAAGGCGATTGGCTACGCCTCGCTACGACGATGAATGAGATGCTCGCAACGGGTGAGGAACATCGCATCATCGTCAAGGACGAACTCGACCGGCGCGGAGCGCTAGCGCAGATCTCGAACGCGGCGGCCGTCGCCACCACTCCAGCCGAGCTGACCGCATCGATTCTTCACCACCTGCCCTCAGCATTGGCAGATTCACAAGCACATCTCCATCTCCATCCGCTGGGTGAACCGCTTGTCGATCTCGGCATGTCACTCGAGCCGAGCATCTCGGCATTGGAACTACCATCACCGGCCGAGCGAGCAGGGCTTGTGCAACTCCGGGACGGACTGGACTCGGCCGGACAGGGAATTGCCGCGCTCGTAGAATTTCCCGAAGGGCCACCTGCGGTGCTGATCCTTTCCTTCGGCCCAACACCGCCCGTGCAGGTCGAGGCCTACGTCACGCTCGTGGCGACGGCGGCCCAGGTACTAGCCCAGGCGCACCGTCGACAGGCTGCGGAGATCCAGGCAACCCACGACCGCGAACACGACCAGCTGACCGAACTACCGAACGAAGCGTTCCTGCGTACCTGGTACGCCACCAACGCTGACCGAGCAACCCTGTGGTCGATGATCGGTGTGCACGTTCAGCGTCTCGATGAACTCGACGGCTTGCTCGGCCGGTCGAGCAGCGACGACCTTCTGAAAACGATCGGCGATGCGCTGAGCACCGTCGTCGCCGAGGTTTGCCAACCCACCCCCGACCGGCTCGAGACCGAGATCATGCTCGCACGCACGACAAGTCCAGACTTCACGATGGTCGTGCCCGGCGACGTACAGCACGAGCTCACGAACGCGCTGACCGAACGCTTCTCACAGCCGTTCCTCGTCGACGAGCGCGAGCTTACGATCGGGGCCACGATCGCTCACGATGCGATCGCGTTCGACGATCGCGAGCTGACCAAGGCAATCACGAACGTGTCGGCCGCAGTAGCCCAGGCCGATGGGCGCCAGGTCGAGGTCGTGCCTTTCGAGATCGAGCATCGCGAAGAATTGCAACGCCGGGCAACGATTACCGATTGGCTGCCACACGCCATCGCCAACGACGAGCTCACCGTGCACTTCCAACCGATCGTCAACGCCCTCACGACGAAGGTGGAAGGGTACGAGGCTCTGGTCCGAGGTCAGATGTTCGGCGAACCGCTGTCGCCAGCAGAGTTCATTCCTGTCGCAGAGGAGACCGGTGCGATCATCTCGATTGGCGAGTTCGTGCTGCAGACCGCGTGCGATGCGTTGCCGCGTCTGAAGGGTCGCAACCCGTACGTCTCGGTGAACCTCTCCCCTGTGGAGCTGTCGAACATCGATCTCATCGACGTGACCGAACAGATTCTGATCGATAATCAGATCGATCGTCGGCGTATCGTCTTCGAAGTGACCGAAGGAGCTACAGCGACCGAAGAAGGCCTCGCTCAGCTCAACCGCCTTCGCCAACTCGGTGTCCGGATTGCCATAGACGACTTTGGAACCGGACAGAGCAACCTGTCCTATCTGAAAGATCTGCCGGCCCAGATTCTGAAACTCGACCGCTCCCTCATCACTCCGATGACCAAAGACCCGGATTCAGCGATGCTGGTATCGAAGGCCATCGAACTGGCCCACGGGCTCGGTATGAGAGTGACCGCCGAAGGGGTGGAAACTCACGAAGAGCTGTTGGCGCTTCGCGCCGTCAATTGTGACCTCATTCAGGGTTGGTTTACTGGACGCCCCGGTCCAATCGAGGACTTCCTCGACCTGTCAATCGACGTTGCCCACACCGTTTCGAGGTCTCGCCGGAGCCACTTATAGCGCTTCGGGCTAGTGGGGCTACCCCGAGCACAAATCCCGTAGCGCACAGTGCGCGTCTCGCAGATACCAGCAACTAGATTGTCGCGTATGAACTCCCGCCTCTCGCCGCAGAAGCTCGTGCTTGGCATCGGAATCGCCATCGCCGTCTTCACCGCGCTGTCCGGTCTCGCCTCCCAGATCTTTGCCTTCGAGACCGACGATCCGGTGCACCGCGCCGTCTTCGGCAACATTCCAGACCCGATCAGGCTCGCCTTCTACATCCTCCTCCCGATGATGATCGTGTATGGCGCCTGGGTCTTCTCGCTGCGAATGAAGAACTGGGAGCGAGGCAAGCCCGACAATCGTGCAACCACTGCGGACAACGCCAAGCACCGCTTGAAGGACTTCCGCGCTGGGGTATACATGCGCACGCTGATGCGTGAGCCGGGCGCGGGACTCATGCACTCGATGATGTACTTCAGTTTCGTCATCCTGCTCGGTGTAACAACCGTTCTTGAGATCGACCATCAAGCACCCACGGCACTCAAGTTCCTCCACGGAAACACCTATCGGGCGTATGCCTTGATCGGCGACGCCGCCGGTCTGATTTTCACGATCTCGATCGTGTGGGCAATCCTGCGTCGGTACGGACCACGCTCCATGCGCCCATACCGCATCAGAGTGAAGTCGAAGCCCGAGCACGCGGTGATCCTGGGGACGTTCCTCGCAATTGGTGTGACCGGGTTTGGCGCTGAGGCCTATCGCATTGCGCTCGATGGTCTTCCCGAGTACGAGCGCTGGAGTTTCATTGGTTATCCATTCGCCACGCTGATTGAGGGAACTGGATCGATCGCTGGCTGGCATCAGGCCTGGTGGCTTGCCCACGTCGCAAGCTTTGTTGGCTTCCTCATCCTGTTGCCGATCACGATGCTGCGACACATTTTCACCTCCCCGCTCAACATGTACCTCAGCCACAAGGACCGCCCAAAGGGCGCTATGAAGCCAATGCCCAACCTCCTCGAGACCGAGGCGGAGACCTTCGGCGTCGCGAAGATCGAGGAGTTCACCTGGAAGCAGCTCCTCGACACCGATGCCTGCACGATGTGCGGTCGTTGCACGAGCGTGTGCCCAGCGAACGCAACCGGCAAGCCGCTCGATCCGCGCGAGATCGTGCTCAAGACCGGCGAGGTAATGGCCCGGACCGGAACTCCCGAAGTCTCCCCTCCAATATCGGTCGACGCCGAAATCCCCGTGCCATCGAATTGGATGTTCGACCGCGTCACATCCGAAGAGTTGTGGGCCTGCACATCGTGCCGCGCCTGCGATGAGATCTGCCCGGTCAACATTGAGATCCTCGACAAGATCCTCGACATGCGCCGCTATCTGTCGCTCATGGAGTCTGACTTCCCAACCGAACTCGGAATTGCCTATCGGGGCATGGAAAACCAGATGAACCCATGGGGACTGAGCCAGAGCGACCGAGCAGATTGGGTCGTCGACGACTCGGTCACGGTGATCGCTGGAGATGAGCCACTCGAAGCCGAGTACCTCTACTGGGTTGGTTGCGCTGGTTCATTCGATGACAAGAACAAGAAGGTCAGCCAGGCCCTTTCGAAGCTCATGAACCGTGCTGATGTGAGCTACGCAATCCTCGGACCGGCCGAAAATTGCACTGGCGACTCGGCTCGCCGAACAGGCAACGAGTACATCTTCCAGTTGCTCGCCCAACAAAACATCGAGACGCTCGATGGCATGGGCGTCAAGAAGATCATCACCCAGTGCCCGCACTGCTTCAACACGCTCGCCAACGAATACCCGCAGCTCGGTGGCCACTACGAGGTCATTCACCACAGCGAGTTCCTCGAGCAGCTCATCGAAGATGGCGATCTCGATATGTCCAACGCGTCCCTTGCTGAACGGATCGTCTACCACGACGCCTGTTACCTCGGCCGTCACAACGATGTTTACATCGCGCCTCGCAAGGTCATTGGTTCTCTTGGCGGTGTGCAGGTTCTCGAAGCCGAGAACAACGGCACCAAGTCGATGTGCTGTGGCGCTGGCGGCGGACGTTTCTGGATGGAAGAGACCGTTGGCAAGGATGTCAACGTCGAACGCAGCCAGCAGCTGCTCGCGACCGGCGCTGACCGAATCGCGACGGCTTGCCCGTTCTGCTACGTCATGATCGACGATGGCGTGAAGGGCCAGGGCGTAGACGAAGACGAAGTCAAGGTCGCCGACATTGCCATCCACATGCTCGAGGCTCTCGAGCGCGGTGACGAGATCGCTCGAGACGCAGCGCTGTCTCCTCGTTTCGTCTCCGTTGACACACCGGTATCGATCGCCGGAGCGAGCAGCGCCACAGCGGTTCTAGAGACTCCAACGGAGGCCGCGGTAGCCGGAGATGCCGATGCAAGCGAGACCACAGACGAGATCGAGGTCGTAGCTGACGCCGAACCCGAGGTCGTCGCATCGCCCGCTCCGACGTCTGGAGTTGATACCAGCGAGGACGCGGCCTGGCGCACTGTCGAACCCGATGATCTCAAAGTAATCAAGGGCATCGGGCCGAAGCTCGAGTCGCTATTGCACGAGATCGGTGTTCGCACCTACGAACAGATCGCTGCGTTCCCGGCATCGTACATTTCGGACCTCGATGACTTCTTGTCGTTCACTGGCCGCATCGAACGTGATGACTGGGTTGGCCAGGCAGCCGAACTTGCGAACTCTCGACCAAGCAAGACCGCAGTGCTCCCTCCAATCCCAGACGACACCCCCGAAAACGCCACGATCCAAGACTAAATCGATCGCATTCGTCAGCTCCTGACCCATTGGGGTCAGGTCTCACTTTCACCACCTCGGCCGTAGGGTCAGGTCTCACTTTCACC
>CAZSYL010000020.1:0-36198 GCA_964610745.1 uncultured Acidimicrobiales bacterium | reverse complement strand
TGACCCCAAAAGCGCACGATCTCGAAATTCGGAAGAGACCGGCTACTTGTCGATGCCTTTCGTCGCCACTGCTGTAGCTAGGGCGAAACAGATTGCTCCCCCTGCCATAGCCAGCGGGACCGAGGTCGCTTCGGCTATCGCTCCGAACAGGAAGGCGCCGCCGATCTCGCCAATGGAGTTCGTCTGGCCAACCAGCGAATGCACGGTGGCTCGTACCTCTGACGGCGCGTCGCGATTTGCCCAGCCCTCCAATACCGGCCATGCGGCTTCACGCATGCTGTCCTGCAACAGCATGCCTAACCCAATGAGCACGACAGCGCTGCTCGCCGCGGCGATCGCTCCACCAATTGCGGCGAAGAAAAACAACGCCAGACCGACCCGAACCACGCCCCGACCAGCCTGCAACTGGCGTTGCGCTGCAACGTTGATGCCGATCCCTCCTGCGGCCGCGACGAAGAACAAGACTCCGACCGCGAGCAGAGACTGACCGCTGGCATCGAGTTCGTTCACTCCGAGATTGTCAAGAAAGTGCACGTAACCGAGACGGTCGAACACGATCGTCCCCATGGCCATCAGTACGACCGCAAGGATCAGGACGCGGAGCCGCGGTTGAAATCGAACGACGCTAATCCCTTGCTGCAACGTTTCACGAAAGCCGCTGTCGCGATCCTTCCCGGGCGTGAAGTGGTCTTCGCTCATAACCGCCGCCATCCAAATCGCCATGACGCCGTACAGAAGTGCGAGGACGATTCCGACACCTCGAACCGACCACCACCAGCCGAGCGCGATCGTCGCGGGACCCACGAACAGCGAAGCGACCAAACCAAATCGATGCTTTTGGAGAAGAATCTTCTCAATGTCGTGGTCGGTGATGTCCGGTTCGTGGGCCAATCCGGCGCGACCTTTCAGCTCGTCGGTCACCCACGCGGTGTCAGCACCAGAGCGGAACGTCCAACCAAAGCCATAGAGCGCTTGTGCTGGCAGCAGCACCCAGAAGTTCGTGCTCGAAAATGCCCAGACGAGCGAAAGAGCAATGAGGGCTTGGGCGACGATGAGCGATGTTCGTCGCGAATGCAGATCGGCAACAACCCCCGTCGGCGTCTCAGACAGAAGTGCCGCAACCTCAAGGACGATTCCGAGCAAGACGAGTTCGCCAGGAGAGAGATCGAGCTCGACAATCCAGAAGACCGCTAGCGCGAGCCAATAGCCCCATGTGAGTCCTTCGCCGAATCCAAACCCACGAACGAAGACTCTCGCCGGGTCGACTCGGGGAAGCGTCACTCGAAGTTCTTCCAGTACTGACTCGGTCGAGGCCCGACCTGACCCTGGTACTTCGAGCCAATAATCCCCGAGCCGTACGGGTTGTCCGCAACAGTTGTCATCTGCATAAAGCTCACCTGGCCAACCTTCATGCCCGGGTACAGGGTGATTGGGAGGCTCGCGACATTCGAGAGCTCAAGGGTAATTTGCCCATCCCAGCCCGCATCGACGAAGCCAGCCGTCGAATGGATGAGAAGCCCCAGCCGTCCAAGGCTCGACTTTCCTTCGAGTCGTGCGACGAGATCGTCCGGCAGAGCGAGCCGTTCGAGAGTCGAGCCCAGGACGAACTCGCCAGGATGGAGAATGAACGGATCTGCATCGGACGCCTCGATTGGTTCGGTCAGATCGGACAGGTCCTGCTTCACATCGATCAGGCCGCGAGTGTGGTTCCGGAACACGAGGAAACGGTGGTCGAGACGGACGTCCACCGACGAAGGCTGTACGGCCGTGTCGTCGATGGGGTCGATCGTGATGGTGCCAGCAGCTAGGTGCTCGCGAATGGTTCGGTCGCTCAAGATCACGCCGTGACGCTAGCGGCTTTGCGGCGCATCAGGCCAGAAGTACACACATGCTCCGCTCGAACCCGCGAAAAGGCGCATCTCTAAAGCTGCTCACGATGTTCCGAAGCGCCGATTCTTGAGCGCCAACATCCCCTCAGCCCCCTGTTGAGCAATTTGGCCCAAATCCAAATCGACCCTCAATCGGACGGTCCCGACGTTCGATGAAGAACCATGAGGTTTTTTACCACTCTCCACAAGGCGGGCCGACTCGAGTATTTCCTGGTACAGCTCGTGATCTTCGCAGCGACCTACTTTCTCTTCGTCAATGTTCTCGAGGTCTCGTTCTCAGTCGCTCAGGAAGGCTTTACAACAGACCGGTTCGTGTTCAACGAAGGTAATCTTGGCCTCTTCGCGGTCGGCTACGCCATCACCTTCTACGTCGGGTGGGTCAACGTCGCTCGACGTTTGAAAGACATGAACCTCGGGTTCGTCTGGGCTCTATTGCTGTTCGTACCAGTTATCGGAGTCCTCTTCCAGATCTACCTCATGGTCGCAAAGGGAATTTCGGACAAGACCTATACCCCGTATGGAAACGACCCGTACGATCCCAACTCGTGGGTTCCACCAGAGACATCACATTCTGGCAGCGCTGTGACGTACCAGGGATCCGATATCTACCTCCCAGGTGAAGAGACCTGGAACGACGACCAGGCGGCCTAACGACGCTGCCGGTCGCTCGAGGATGCGCTGCTTGAAGCCCTCGGGCTAGCTGGGGCTGCTACAACATCTGCGTGGCCATATCCCGACGAGATCTTCTGATTGGAACGGTCGGGGTCGCCGCCGTTGGCTGCACCTCAACCTCAGACCCTGACGCCGCCGCCCCCACCAGTGGTGAACCGCCCCCGGACATCGCCTCCACCTCAGAGGTTCCCGCTCCAGAGACTTCGACGTCAGAGACCATCGCCGCCCCGCAGGCCACAACTACACCGGTAGACGCTCCCGCGTACGTTGGTGATCCTCCCTTTGCGCTCGGCATTGCCTCCGGCGACCCCGACGCTTCGTCGGTTGTGCTGTGGACGCGGTTGATCACCTCCCACGACACGGCCGCTCCCGCCGCGGATGACGACCTTCGCGTCGCTGTCGATGTTGCCATTGACGAAGAATTCGACGAGTTGATCTCGTCCACTCTGGAGACGGCCCCGAGAGACCACGGGCACAGCGTCCATGCCCTCGCAGAAGGCCTGCCTGCAGATACCTGGTTTCACTATCGTTTTCGAATCGGTGCGCATACATCACCGACCGGCCGAATGCGCACGCTCCCGTCGAACACATCTCAAGGCGCCGATACCTCTCCTCTTCGCTTCGGGTTTTCGTCGTGCCAGAACTGGGAGAGCGGCGCCTACGCAGCACACCGACGACTCGCCGATGAAGACCTCGACCTGTTCGTGTGGCTCGGCGATTACATCTACGAGTCTGGGCCGGGCAACAACGGTGACGTCACCTCAACTGGACAGCGGGTTCACAACTCACCCGAGGTGACCACCCTCGACGGGTACCGACAGCGTTACGCCCTGTACAAGTCAGATGAGCACCTTCAGTCCCATCACGCCGCCCGGCCATGGCTCGTCACGTGGGACGACCATGAAGTCGACAACAACCACGCAACCAACAGCACCGAAGACGGACAGGACATCGCTGCGTTTGCGGCACGGCGTGCAGCTGCGTACCAGGCCTGGTGGGAGCACATGCCTGTTCGCATCGCTCCTCCTGTGGCTGGTGAGGACTTCGTCATCTACCGGTCGATCGAATGGGGCAACCTCGCGCACATCCACATGCTCGACGGGCGACAATATCGATCACCGCAGCCCACAGACGGAGCACCGGTAGTACTGCCAGGAATCGGCGACATCGGGGTCCGCGAACTCAGCGACACCGCCCGGGATCCATCGAACTCGATGCTCGGACCGACTCAACTGCAGTGGTTGGAAACCCAAGTGAACAACTCATCAGCGACCTGGAATGCCCTCGGCAATCAGGTCTACATGCATGGTCTCAACGCGTTTCCCAGCGAAACCGTCTCCATCAACACCGACAGTTGGGATGGCTACTTTGGCGAACGCGAGGCGCTTCTGAACGAGATCGGGGGCTCTGACGCCAACCTCATCGTGCTGTCGGGGGACTTTCACGCCAGCACCGCAGCCGACCTTCGAACCAACCCGTTCGACTCGACAGGGGACATCGTTGCCACCGAGTTCATGGCCCCGGCCATCAGCTCAACCTTTCCAGCCTCACTACGAGGGCTCGCACCCTTGGTCATTGGCATCAACCCGCAGGTTCGGAACTTCTCGCCGGAGAACGGCTACATGACATGCGAAGTCACGCCTCAGCTCTGGACGACCCGCCTACACGTCCTCGAAAACGTCACCGATGAGTCATCTGGAGTCGTCACTGCGGCGACCTTCACCGTCGACGCTGGACGAGCGGGAGTGTCCTCGATCAGCTGACGCGCACCACCCTTTGGCCTCGTCAATCCGAGACCCCTATGCTCGGAAGAATGTTGCACACTGGTCGGCGCCCAAACATCCTCTGCATGGTCCTCGCAGGCGGTGAAGGAAAACGCTTGATGCCACTGACAGCTCAGCGTGCCAAGCCCGCTGTCCCATTCGGTGGCCGCTATCGCCTCATCGACTTTGCGATCTCGAACCTCGTCAACTCCGGGTACCGCAAGATCGTGGTGCTCACCCAGTACAAATCACACAGTCTCGATGTCCACATCTCCAGGACATGGAATCTCTCTAGCGAACTCGGCAACTACGTCACGACCGTTCCAGCTCAGATGCGACGAGGGCCGCAGTGGTTCATGGGTTCTCTCGACGCCATTTATCAGAACTTCAACCTGATCGACGACGAGCGTCCGGAGAACATCATCGTCTTTGGTGCCGACCACATCTACCGCATCGATGCCCGTCAGATGCTCGACGCCCACCTGTCGACCGGGAGTGCCGCCACCGTCGCTGGAATTCGCGTTCCTCGAGCCGAGGCCAACCAGTTCGGGGTCATCACCATCGGACCAGGATCGAGCAAAATCCTTCGCTTTGACGAGAAGCCAGAAGATCCGCAGGGCCTTCCCGACTCACCCGACGAAGTACTTGCCTCGATGGGTAACTACATCTTCTCGACCGAGATGTTGATGGACCTCGCTGCCGACGACGCCCGCAAGGACAGTTCCGCACACGATGTCGGCGGAGACCTGATTCCGGCGCTCGTCAACCGAGGTGAGGCCAGTGTCTACGACTTCACCGAGAACGTCGTCCCTGGCGACACGGACCGCAACCGCCACTACTGGCGAGACGTCGGAACGCTCGACTCGTACTTCGAAGCAAACATGGACCTGGTCCAGCCAGAACCGATCTTTAATCTGTACAACCCGAGCTGGCCGATCTTCAGCTACAGCAAGAACCTTCCACCAGCGAAGTTCGTCAGCGACTGGCGCACCGGTGACCCATCGGTGAACAACTCGATCGTGAGCTCGGGTGTGATCGTCTCGGGCGCACGGGTGGCAAACTCGGTGATTGGTGTTGGCTCACACGTCCACCACGGCGCCGACCTCGAAAACGTCGTGCTCCTCGACGACGTCACCGTTGGACCCGATACCGTCTTGCGTAATTGCGTGATCGACAAGAACGTCATCGTCCCCGCCGGCGTCAAGATCGGCGTCGACCCTGCCGTTGATGCCGAGTACAGCACCGTCAGTGACGGCGGTGTAACCGTGGTCGCGAAAAACTCGATCATTACGCCGTAGTTGTCTTCCCGTGACCTCCGCGCAGGCCCTTCGAGCAGCGGAGCGAATCGGGCTAGTGGGTTTGTGATGCAGCGCAGGCGGACGCTGTGTTACTCGGCGATGCCTTCCAACGACGCGGTGAGCTGTGGCTCGCCCTCGCCTGGCACAAGTATGCAAATGACCTCGCGGTCATCGAAGTTGTCCCACGTGTCCTGGTTTGGAACGAACTGGGTGACAAAGAAGCGTGAGCTCAGAAAATCGATACCGACAAATGGCTCGAATGCGGCTTCACAACCTGCATCAGCTTCTTGGCTAACGACCGCGTCACCGGGGTATTCATCAAACCCAGTGATATCGAACAGCTCATAGATTTCGCCGTCATGTGGTTCATCACATGCAACGCCGTCGAAGCTACTCACTGCGTCCACTTCGGTTGGCCAACTGATGCAGTCGCCTTCCTGAACAGCAAAGACATCAACCTCTCCACCTTCGACGATCTCACCGTCCTCGGTTCGGGTCGTGCTATCACCATCGGAGCAACCCGCAAGAATGAGGGCTCCGGCAAAGGCGGCTGCTACAAGTTTCATGGTTTCCTAATCTCCCGTCCAGGAACTGACATCGGCTCTCGTCTCGACCGATTCAGCACAACGTATCGATAGAGAATCGGTGCTCGCCGACGATTCTTTAGGATTCGTTGCGGCGATCACTGACAGCGTTCAATGCCTCGGCATAAACCGCGAGGTGTTGCTGAGTAGGTGAGTCCCAACTCCAGTCGACGGCCATCCCTCGCTTCTGAATTCCGGTGCGCCGGCGACGAACCGTCCAAGCCCGCACGGCCCGGTGTAGCGCGTCGAGCATTCCAAGCGAATCGACCGTCCGCGCAATGAAACCAGTTCCGTTGCGCTGATCTTCATCGGCGTCAATAACCGTGTCGACCAAGCCACCGACCGGAGTCACCACGGGGATCGTCCCATACCGCATTGCCTGCATTTGCGCGAGCCCGCATGGTTCAAACCGGCTCGGCATACAGAACAGATCTGCTCCAGCGAAGATTTGATGAGCCACCACGAGGTCGTAACCATCGATAAATGCGAACTGATCGGGATACTCGACACTGAGCTCGCGGGCCCAGTTCGACAGGCGTTCCTCGCCACTGCCGAGCAAGAGCATCCGTGCATCCATGTGCTCGAGGTAAGGAACAAGCCCCAGGGCTAGATCGATCCCCTTCTGTTCCACGAGCCGGGTGACCATACCGATAAGCGGACCTTCGATTGGTTCCCAACCAACGAGCGTGCGCAGTTCGTCAGCGGTCGCATCCTTGTTCGCGAGCTTTGTTCGCCCATACCGTTCGGCGATATCTTGATCGGTCAACGGATTCCACAGCTCGGTATCAATCCCGTTACGTATACCAACGAGGTCACTTCCGCGGGCAGCAAGAATATTGTGAAGTCCTGCGCCCCTGGTTGAGTCGAGTATCTCGCTCGCGTAGTTCGGGCTCACCGCAATGACCCGATCGGCCAGCCGGATTGCGCCTGCGGCAGGGTTCGTCTCTCCAAACCACTCGAAGGCAGCCCGACGGTCTGGTTCGATCAGATCGAGCCATCCCAACGGAGCGTGGCCCTGATACCCGAGCGTGTGAATGGTGTAGACCGTTGGCGAATTCAGCCAGCCAAGCGCCATGGCGGTATGCCAGTCGTTTAGGTGAACAACATCTGGATCTTTCGCTTCAGCAATGGCCGCCACGGCGGCTGCGAAACCGAAGAAGCGCTGGTCGTTGTCGTGCCATCCCTGACCAAACTCGTCGACGTAGGGATGAGGCCGCGTCATCCTTGGAAAACCGACCAGGCTGACATGGCCAAGTTCCGGCGCAACGCCCGAACGAATCGTTGTCTCACCGACCCACTCGGGAAGCGCGAGCGCTTCTCGGCGTTCGTGTTCGAGCGGAACGCCGCCGTAGTCTGGAAGAACGACGGTGAGGTCGATATCGGTCGTACTTCGAATGGAGCGGATAAGACCAGCAGCGGCTTCGGCAAGCCCACCCACCCGGGCGACAGGTGCGGCCTCCGCGGAAGCAAACACCACGCTATTTATCAGGGGCGAACTCTGAGCCATCACACTGACCTATCGGACGAACGAGCCATCGAGCAAGATGACAAAGGTAAATATGCAGCCAAACCGAGCACCGAGCATCTTCAACGACGTTATTGGGCCCGTGATGCGTGGTCCATCGAGCTCTCACTCCGCTGCCGCTGTACGAATCGGGCGTCTGATTTACGACCTGTGCGGAGGCACTCCAGAGGTCGTTGAGCTGCAGTACGACAGCCTGGGTTCGCTCGCCACCACCCACGCCAGCCAAGGAACCGACATGGGTCTATACGGCGGGTTGATGGACATGTCGCCTGACGATGAACGACTCCCGAACGCCCCGGCGTTGCTCGAAAATGCGGGCACCAAGATCGCGATCACTAAGCCCGAGTTGGGTGACCCACATCCAAACACCTACCGCATGAGAGTCGAGCGAGACGGGGTGGCCCACGAAGTGGTTGCACTCTCCACTGGTGGCGGAATGATCGAAGTGATCGAAATCGACGGATGGCCGGTTTCACTGTTTGGTGATTACGCCGTCACACTGCTGGCCCTCGATGCTGGCGCGGACGCGGCAAGCATCGCTGCCCAGATCGATGCCGATGACGCCTGGCCCGACTTCGACCTGATCGAATCGAGCGAACCGGGCAATGGCGACAGCTTGATGATTCTCTCCGGCCAGAAACTTCCCGATGTTTCGGTCGCACCGCCTCCAGGTGTGACTCGGATCCACCGTCTTCGTCCTGTGCTGCCGATCTTGTCGCGACAGGAACGCACCGTGCCCTACAACCACGCCGGTGAACTTGATAACCCCGACCAGCTACATGACCGTCCGCTGTCGGACTGGGCCCTTCGATATGAGACAGCTCGCGGAGGCGTTGACGAGAAGACCGTCCTCGACCTCGCACAACAGATGCTCGACATCATGCGAACCGGGGTCAACACCGGGCTGGCCGGAACTGAATACGACGATCGGATCCTCGGCTGGCAGAGCGGTGGTTTTGTCGAACGGCAGCGAGCCAACGACTTGCTCGACGGTGGCCTCTTAAATGACATGATCGCATTCGTGACAGCGCTCATGGAAGCCAAAAGCGCAATGGAGGTCATCGTGGCTGCTCCGACCGCGGGAGCGTGCGCGACATTCCCCGGGGCGCTGCTCGCCACCGTCGACTCGGTCAATGCCTCACCAGAACTCGCCCAGCGGGCGTTGTTGACCGGAGGTCTCGTCGGCATCTTCGTTACCAACCGCTCGAGCTTCGCGGCCGAGGTTGGCGGCTGCCAGGCCGAGACCGGCGCAGGTGCTGCCATGGCCGCTGCCGCACTCGTCGAACTCGCTGGTGGCAGCGCTGCGCAATCGCTATCCGCCGCGAGCCAATCGCTCCAGAACGTCCTCGGCCTCATCTGTGACCCGGTCGGCAACCGAGTCGAAGCCCCCTGCCTTGGGCGAAATGTCACCGGTGCAGCCAACGCGCTGAGCTGCGCCAACATGGCGCTCGCCGGATACGACCATCTCATCCCATTCGATGAAGTGCTCGACGCGCACCGCAGCGTCAGCGAGATGATGGCCCGCGAGCTTCGTTGCACCGGCCTCGGCGGTCTGGCTATCACCCCGACCGCACAGAAGGTCGAGCTGTCGCTCAAGGGCGCAACTCGATAAGCTGACCAAAACAACACACCGGGGAGCTCGGGCACATGCCGGGCTGAGAGGGTGACACTGCGTCACCGACCCGCACGACCTGAACTGGGTAATGCCAGCGGAGGAAGAAGATGATGATGAAGACAGCTACGCCCTCGATGCGCACGGGAGCGCTCCTCGTCCTGTTGGCGCTGATTGCCGCAGCATGCGGGAGCTCGAACGATACCGCGGCGTCCTCCAGCGAGTGTTTTTCCGATCCCGGCCTTGATGCCGTGGAGGCAACGGATGACCCCGAAAGCCTCGACGGCACGACGATCACCCTCGCCACACACGATTCGTTCTTCTTGTCAGAAGGAACACTCGAAGCGTTCACCGCCGAAACCGGCATCACCGTCGAACAGGTCGCTGTCGGCGACGCTGGTCAGCTCGTAAGTCAGGCCGTGCTCACCGCGGACACACCCACCGCCGACGTCATGTTTGGGATCGACAACAGCTTCCTTTGCCGCGGCCTTGAAGCAGATCTCTTCTCGCCCTACACCTCAGCCGGGTTAGACACGGTCTCCTCCGACCTCCAACTCGATCCCCTGAACCGCGTGACGCCAATCGATTTCAGCGACGTCTGTGTCAACTACTGGTCAGATGCGCTTCCCGGTGATGCGCCCGCCACACTCGATGATCTCATCGACCCGGTGAATGCAAATCAGTTCGTTACCGAGAACCCAGAAACGTCGTCGCCGGGCTTTGCCTTTCTTCTCGCCACGATCGATCGCTTCGGCGAGGACGGCTGGGAGGACTACTGGAGCTCGCTCGTCGACAACGGTGTGACCATCACCGCTGGTTGGAGCGACGCTTATAACGTCGAGTTCACCGCCGGAGGTGGCGAACGATCGATCGTCACGTCATATGCCTCCAGCCCTCCAGCCGAATTCCTGTTCGCCGACCCTCCAGTAGAGGAACCACCAACAGCTGTCTTGTTCGACAGTTGCTTCAGGCAAATCGAGTTTGCTGGCATCCTCGCGGGAACCGAGCATCCAGAAGCATCGGCAGCGTTGATCGACTTCATGCTCAGCGCAACCTTCCAGGAGGACGTGCCGCTCAACATGTTCGTCTACCCAGCAAACAGTGAAGCAGTGCTGCCCGAGGCGTTCGTCGAGTTTGGTCCGCTGGCCGACGACCCGGTACTCATCGACCCGGCCGAGATCGAAGCGAACCGCGACGACTGGACCGAGCGGTGGAACGCCATCGTCCTCGGCTAGTAACCCGCCAACCAGGAAGGATTGGGCTGCTTGCTGGCCCAGCCCTCTTCCTCGCTGTCTTCTTCCTCCTTCCCGTCAGCCAGCTCCTCGTTCGAGGTCTGAGTGACGGGGGTGGAGCCGCGTTCATCGACACGTTGAGCTCAGCGCCGATTCGATCTGCTGCGTGGTTTACCCTTTGGCAAGCCGTCGTCTCGACCATACTCACGCTCATCGTGGCTATGCCGTTGACGGCGGTTCTGGCAAACGTGTCCTTCCGAGGTCGGCGGGTCGTGAACGCACTCGTGACCGTTCCGTTCGTGCTGCCCACGGTCGTTGTCGCTGGCGCCTTTCTTGCCACCAGCGATCGGGTCGGGCTTACGTCGGGAACGTTCGCGCTGAACCGATCGGTGTTTGCCATCCTCGTGGCCCACGTCTTCTTCAACGTCGCTGTTGTGGTTCGAACCGTTGGCACATACTGGAGCCAGTTATCCAGAGACGACGAGCACGCTGCTCGTGTACTTGGCGCGAGCGCGGTGAGTGCCTTTCTGCAAATAACCCTGCGGCGTCTTCGACCATCGTTACTCGCAGCGTCCTCGCTGGTCTTCTTCTTCACCTTCACTTCGTTCGGCGTCGTACTGATCCTCGGTGGCGCCCGTCAACGAACGATCGAGACCGAGATCTTTCGTTTTGCGATCAGCCGCACCGACTTCGCGACCGCCGCTGTGCTCTCGGTCGTGCAGCTCGTTGTTGTCGTTCTTCTCGTCGCCGTAAACCTGAGACTGAGGGGTCGACTCGCGACCAGCGACCGTCTTGGCAAACGGCTGACACCGACCCGCACGACCGCCGGCCGGGTCGCCGTTTGGACGACCATCGTCGTCACACTCGGGCTGCTCGCCATTCCAATCGCCGCTCTCGTCGAACAGTCCTTCCGTAGCGGCGATGGCTTCGGATTAGCCAACTACCTCGCCCTCGGCGATCGTCCTCCGTTCCTGACCGTGACACCGGCTCGAGCCATCCTCAACTCCGTCGCCTTCGCCTTCGTCGCTGCGGTCCTGGCATCGATCATGGGTGGCTGGGCGTCGTTCGGCATCGTGTACGGCTCGAAGGGGTGGAGTCGCCTACTCGACACCGCGTACCTGCTTCCGCTCGGTACATCGGCGGTCACTCTCGGCTTCGGTGTGCTCATCACTTTCGACACCTCCTGGTACGACATCCGTCAGTCCTGGGTCATCATTCCGCTCACCCAAGCCCTGATCGGCGTCCCGTTCGTGACTCGGGCAATCGTGCCGGTACTGCGAGCGATCGACCCGAAGCTGCGTGAGGCGGCAGCCAGCATGGGCGCCAGCCCGAGTCGGATCCGACGGGACATCGACCTACCTATCGCTCGACGAGCACTGGCGATCGGAGCAGGCTTTGCGTTCGCCATCTCGCTCGGTGAGTTCGGGGCGACATCGTTCGTCGGCCGCCGGCCCGAGTTCATGACCGTGCCGTTGGCGATCAGCCGCCTGCTCAGTCAACCGGGCGAACTTATCCGCGGCCAAGCAATGGCCCTCAGCGTCATTCTGATGGTGCTCACCGCTGCGGTCCTGATGGTCGTCGATCGAGCGGACGGTTCCGGCGTGATTTAGAGCTCTTTTCGGGAGCGTTCACTCGCTAGGAGGCGATGCGGCTGAGACGGTGTTCGCCATTGCGGTACCCTCTGCGAATGGAGCCCGTTACTTGGACGCAGATGGCCGATGGCACTCGCGAGGACTATGAAATGCTTGGCGAGCTCTATTCCGATCACACGCAAGGCGAGTTGGTCGACAATATGGTTCGGCTGCTCAACGTGATGAAGGGCCCGAAGCTCGGCTACCAGATCGACCGCTACGAGCATTCGCTTCAATCGGCATCGCGAGCGCTCCGCGCTGATGAACGCCTCGACCTGATCGTTGGTTGTCTGCTGCATGACATCGCAGATCCGATCGCCCCGCAGAATCACAGCGCAACCGCGGCCGCGATGCTCGCGCCGTTCGTCGATGACGAGACGCACTGGGTCGTGAAACATCACGGGTTGTTTCAGGGCTACTACTACTTCCATCACATGGACGGTGATCGAAACGCACGCGAAGTCCACAAGGACAACGAGCACTACGAGGCCTGCGTACGGTTCTGCCAGGAGTACGATCAAAACTGCTTCGACCCCGACTACCCCACGCTGCCCATCAGCGAGTTCCTTCCTCTCATGGAGGAGCTCTTCTCCCGAGAGTCTCGCGTTCCCGGTGTCGCACCGATGAACATGACCGCCGACATCCACATCAACTAGCTCGGGCTGATGACCGATCTCGCGGTTGTGGGTCTGGGCTTGATTGGCTCGGCTGCGCTTCGACACGCTGCGGCCGACGCAACCGTCCTCGGGATAGGGCCTGCAGAGCCAACCGACTGGGCAAACCACGAAGGCCCATTCGCTAGCCACTACGACTCGGGCCGAATCACCCGCGGAATCGATGCTCGCCGCGAATGGGCGACCCTGGCGCTTCGATCGATCGATCAGTATCGGGTGATAGAACAGGCGTCAGGAATCGGTTTCCACCGACCGACGGGAGTCGTCTTCGTCCGAAACGATCTAGACGGGATCGAACGCGTGACCGACGTGGCACGCCATCTAGGGCTGGATGCAACGGTTGGCCTCGCTTCCGACGAACTCGAGGACCAACCACAACTGTCCTTCCCCGCCGGTTGGACTTCGATTCGTGAGCCAGCACCTGCGGGAGCGATCGACCCTCGGGCCATGCTCACCGCACAGTTGGCTGCCGCCTCCAAGGCCGGAGCGACCATTGTCTCCGACGCTGTCGTGTCTATTCGTCCCGGCCGTTCGGGCTTTGAGCTCCTGACGGCTGGAGGACAAACACACCAAGCTCGCGAGGTACTCATTAGCGCTGGCGCGTACTCCGGCCGATTCTTTTCTCAACCGCTCGCAATGGTGGTTCGGCCCGAGGCCATAGTCATGGGAGAGGTCTCCCCCGAGCAAGCCGAGTCGCTAGCCGCGATGCCATCGATCCTCTACCTGATCGACCACCCCACCTTCGACGATGTGTACGTCGTCCCGCCAGCGTTGTACCCCGACGGCAAGTGGTACGTGAAGATTGGAGGTTCGCGTCGTTCGGTCCCTACGTTGGTCGACGATGCCGCGATGGATCACTGGATGCGTTCGAGCGACGCGCTCGACGAGATCCCAGCGCTGCGTGATGTGCTGACCGGCGTTCTGACCGGTATCGACTTTCTCTCGTGGCACGCCAAGCCCTGTTTGATTACCGATACCGCGTCCGGGCTGCCCTATGTCGATCGCGTCGATGACGCCATGACGGTTGCATTCGGCGGCAATGGGCATGCTGCCAAGAGCGCCGACGCCATTGGCGCGCTTGGAGCGGCGCTGGCTCTCGGCGGTGGAGCCTGGCCCGACGACGAACTCCCTCCCGCGACCTTCAGCGCCCGCTTCGGCACCTACAAACCACCAGCCGGCAGCCGCCACGGCACCTAACGGGGTCGTACCCCAATTGCCCTATTGGGGTCTGACCCCTTTTTGACGAAAGGGGTCAGACCCCGTTGGAGTTCACTACTTTCGTCTTGAAGTCTGCGGAGCCAAGAACAGCGGGTGTATTGGGTCGCCGGTGTAGCTCATCGACATCAGTATCGAGCGGGCTCTCCACCAACCCTTCGTACCTGGTTCTCCCTCCCACGGCTGCAAGAGTTTCGCCCAAGTACAACCAATCTGCTCGTTGACGGAGTCCGAGGTAGGCGGGGTAGCTCGACCACCCGTACGTTCGAAGTGGCTTGTCCAAGAACACCAATGGGTTGCGATGGATATATCGGGATACGGCGAGCAAGTACCGCTCTGAGTCAATCAGAATCGACTTGTACCGCCCTCGACACAGCGCACCGTCCCTACCGTGCCGATCGTTGAAATACCGTGCGTATCGGCCGCTGACCATTTGCATCATCTCGGACATGTTTCCCAGTGGACTACGTACAAGGAGATGAAAGTGATTCCCCATCAAGCAGTACGCGTGGATTTCGATTGAGGTCTTCGCGCTGTACTTGGCCAGCAAGTCGAGAAACACCAATCGATCGTTGACATCGAGGAAGACATCTCTTCGAGACGCTCCGCGATTCATCACATGGTGCCAAGCACCGGGAAACTCGATCCGCAAAGGACGAGGCATCGTTCGCTCCTGAAAGACTCAAAATCACCAGGGGGAAGCGGCTTCAGTAATGGTGACTGATCGAGATCGAACGTGACAATTCGTAACCTACTCTGACCCCTTTTTCGAAAAAGGGGTCAGACCCCTCTGGGGGCAAAGGGGTACGACCCCTTCGGCAGGTAGGTTGTCTCGATGCCGTTTGTGCCGATTACTGGAACCCTTGCCTACTTATGGGATCGGAGCGAGGACAACGTGTTGATGATCCGCCGCGACGCTCGACCAAACGATGACCATTTCGGCAAAGTCAACGGTCTAGGCGGCAAGCTCGAACCTGACGAAAGCATCGTGGCTGGCCTCCGACGTGAACTCGACGAGGAGGCTGGATTGGTACTCGACGAGATCACGCTCCGGGGAACGATCACGTGGACGAACTTCGGACCCAAGTTCGAAGATTGGATGGGCTTCATCTTCCTCGTGACCGAGTGGACGGGAACTGCACCGGACTCGAACGAAGAGGGAAGCCTCGAATGGATCCCCCGATCACGGCTCCTGGCCGCTTGCAGCAGCGACGAAGCTGTGCGCGCTGATGCTGACCTCCCAATGTGGGCTGGTGATCGATACTTCGTCCCCATGGTGTTCGATGACGACCCGAGGGCCTTCCATGGCACGATGCCCTACGACGGCGACACCCCAAAGGAATGGATCTACGAACGCCTATGAGCAGCCCGACTTTGATCGATGGCGAGGTCGGCCCGATCGCCATCCACGACCTCGGCGGCGACGGGCCAGAGATGCTGGTCATCTGCCACGCAACCGGGTTTCATGGACCCGCCTATCGAGCCTTTGCCCGTGAGCTCAACCAGGATGTGCGAGTCGTTGCGATGGATCTCCGTTCTCATGGTGACAGCGCGGCGCCATCCGTCGAGGCGGACTTCAGCTGGGTCGGCATGGCGAACGATGTCGCCAGAACGATCGACCACGTGAACACGGTTCACGACATCGACCGACTTCATGGGTTCGGTCATTCGATGGGTGGCGCAGCATTGCTCGAAGTCGAACGCTCACGACCAGGCACCTTCAGCACCGCAATGGTGTTCGAACCAATCGTCCCACCTCACTCGTTCCAAGGAGAGTCACCTCTCCAAAAAGCTGCGGCCGCACGGCTTCGCTCGTTCCCAAGTCGTGGGCACGCCCTCGAGCGCTACGCGGCCCGTCCTCCGCTCGGGCTCTTTCGCGCCGACGTACTTCACGACTACGTCGAACACGGCTTTCGTGATACCGAGTCAGGAGATGTCACCTTGAAGTGTGTCCCCGAGAACGAGGCGACAATCTACGGTCAAGCTGGAACCATCCCTCTAGAGGCGCTCGTCGAGGTCGACATGGACGTCGTCGTGGGATGCAGCGGCGACGAGGGTGTCGCTGCACAATTGGCCCTGCATGTCGCCGACACGTTACCCAACGGACGACTGCTCAACTTCGCCGAGCTGACGCACTTCGGCCCGCTGCAGAATCCAGTGTCGGTTGCGAACGAGATGCGCCAAATGATGGCAGGCTGAGCGAGCTCGACTTCTACGGCATCCAGCTCTTGATCTTGGAGATGACCTCCAGTGGGTCTTCGCCCACGGGATTGAGCGACAGCGATGTAACTCCAGCCTCCGCGAACGCAGCCAACTGCTCTTTGATGAAGCCTTCGGTGCCGACCAGGTTGGTAGCAGCGAGAAACTCGTCGGGGATAAGCGCAGCTGCTTCGTCCTTCTTGCCTTCGAGATAGAGATCCTGGATCTTCTCAGCCTCCTCCTCGTACCCATAGCGCTTGAAGAGGGTGTTGTAGAAGTTCTTCGACTTTGCTCCCATGCCACCGATGTACAGAGCTGCGGAAGGGCGACCGAAGTTGCGAAGCTGGGCAGCTTCTTCTTCGGTGTTCGTGATCGCAGCGATTCCGCCGGCGATGATCTCGAGCTCACCGAGGCTCGCGTCTCGTTTGGCCTTACCTGCCTCCAGCGAATCGCCCCAGGCGTTCTGCGCCTTACCGGGGTGGAAGAAGACCGGTATCCAACCATTTGCAATCTCAGCGGTGAGCTCGACATTCTTCTCGCCGATCGACGCGATGTAGACCGGGATGTCCTCGCGATAAGGCGTGTTGATCAGCTTCAATGGCTTACCAAGTCCAGTGCCACCTTCCTTTAGGGGCATCTGGTAGTTGGGTCCGTCATGCTCTAACCGCTCGCGCTTCCACACCTGTCGGCAGATCTCGACGACCTCACGCGTTCGACCGAGGGGACGGTTGTACGGGACGCCATGCCACCCCTCGATGACCTGCGGACCCGACGCGCCGAGGCCGAGCGAGAAACGACCCTGCGAGAGCGAGTCGAGCGTCGCCGCGGTCATGGCGATCAGCGCGGGCGTACGGCTGTAGATCGGCAGTATGCCTGACACGAGCTCCAGTGTCTCGGTGCTCGCGGCAAGAAAGCCCAAGGTCGATACTGCGTCGAAACTGTACGCCTCGGCGACCCACGCCTGATCAACACCGGCCTTTTCCATCGCCTGTGCATGGGCGACTGCCTCGAGGGGATTGTCGCTGTAGGTGATCGTCATCGAGATTTTCATGACCTGATGTTACCCACTGGTAGCCGACCATGTCGGCTGACGCACGAGTCCGTCGGTCAGCGTGCGCCAGATGAGCAAACACCGAGGTGGACCAATGCCTTACCTGAGCGCACTCACAACGTTGGCACGATCTGAGCAAAGAACGGCCTGCTCGCCTCCAAACGTTCATGCACGATGCTCTGATAGCCCTCGCCATAGAACGCCGCCTTCGCATCCTCGACGGAATCGTATTCGATCACGACGGTCGAGGGTCCAACGCCGTTGCCTTCCCCAAGGTCGAGCGAGTCTTCGGTGAATACGAGAGGCCTGCCTCCCCCATTCACAACAAGGTGCTCTCCACCTTTCGCTCTATATGCCTCCATGGCTTCGAGGTCGGTGATCTCATAGTTGATGATGAGCAAGGCGCCCATTGGTTCTTCCCTACCGTTCGTTGAGGTGCAAACACCATTGACTAGTGCTTTGCAGGTTAGAGAAGGTTCTAACCATTATCAAGGTGTTTAACGGTTGAAGTCTGTGGAGGTAACGCGCGCAAACAATGTTGTGCAGGTTCAGTTCGCATCCACATTGTTTGCCTTGTCGAGCTCCCAGAGTGTTTTTTGGGTTTGGTAGGCGAGGAGTACGAGCGCTGCGATGTTCAGCACGATGACCAACGGAAGTCCCCACCAGAAGACCCCTTCGCCCGCAAAGAAGACGAACGTGTTGAGCGCGATCCAACCGATGCGGATCTCGGTCGGACCAATGCCATAGTGAGCGATCTGAAACTGATTCGTCGCAGCGAACGACAAGAACGAGACCGCCATGCTGGCGCAGGTGACGAGCATCAGCACGAGGAACATGAACGCCGTTCCTTCCGGAGCCAGAAAGTAGTAGCCGATCACGATGCTGCCAGCGAAGATCAGATCGAGCAGGTGATCCATAAAGAAGCCCCACTTGATCAATCCCGCCTTGCGGTGTTTCCCGAGCGAACCATCGAAACTGTCGGTCAGCCATTGCAGGAACACGAGTGCGCTCATTGCCCAAATCCACCATCGATTCTCGAGCGATAGATACGCGAAGAAGACCGTGCCGAACGACCACACGAGAGTGAGCATGGTGAGGTGCCATCCCTCGATGGGTGCGGGAATCCGGGTCACCCAGCGGTCGATGAACCGCCGTTCAGCCGGACCGAGAAACGACTGGCCCGACTTCCTATCGCCAGCAAACTCCGGCGGTTGCGTATCGGCACCCATGAAACCATCATCGACCGAATCCAGCCCGGAGTGGAGGCTTTGCACAACGAGAGGCTGAGTACCACCTAGTTCGTAAACCTGCCGTAACCTCAAAAGTCTGCAGAACTAGCGCAAGGGAAAACATGCAAACCGCACTAGTAATCAACGGCGATCGACGGAGCGGCTCAGAGAACGAGACCATCGACGTGCTCAATCCGGCCAACGGCGAGCTCGTTGCCACCGTCGACGCGGGTTCCGTCGATGACATGATCGCTGCGTGCGATGCCGCCGCCGTTGCGCAGAAGGAATGGGCTGCCGTCCCGCCTCGTGACCGAGCCGAACTTCTGCGCAAGTGTTACGAGGTGATGATGGCAAACCAGAGCGACCTGGCTGACATCATCGTTGCCGAACACGGAAAGCCCAAGGCCGACTCAATGGGCGAGATTGCGTATGCGGCAGAGTTCTTTCGTTGGAACAGCGAAGAGACTGTTCGCATGCACGGCACGGTCGGGATAAACCCGGCGGGCACGACACGCATGATTGTTCACCACGTACCGGTAGGCGTTGTTCTCATGGTCACTCCGTGGAACTTCCCCGCCGCGATGATCACCCGCAAGGTTGCGCCCGCGCTCGGCGCGGGCAACGCGGTGGTGATCAAGCCTGCGAAGGAAACTCCGCTCACCGCCCTAGCCCTCGCCGACCTCTTCGAGAACGAAGTTGGACTGCCCAAGGGGTTGGTCAACATGGTGACGACGAAGTCTGCATCGAAGCCGGTGCAGGCTGCGATGAACCACGATGCGGTACGAATGTTGTCGTTCACCGGTTCGACTCCAGTTGGTCAGACGCTGCTACGTCAGGCCGCAGATCGAGTGCTGAAGGTGACTATGGAGCTCGGTGGCAACGCACCCTTTGTCGTTTTTGCCGACGCTGACCTCGACCTCGCCGTCGAGGGCGCAATCGCCGCGAAGATGCGCCACTCCGCGCAGACCTGCACAGCAGCCAATCGCTTTATCGTGGAGGCTTCGATCATGGACGCCTTCAGTGAGAAGCTCGCCGCTGCAATGTCGGCATTGCTGGTCGGCAACGGTGACGAGGACGGAACCCAGGTCGGTCCACTGATCAACCAGGCGGCGGTCGACACCGTCGATGGTCTCGTCCAGGGAGCCGTTGCTGCCGGCGCATCCGTTGTAACCGGTGGCGCCCCCATCGACGGTCCTGGCTACTTCTACCCTCCGACGGTGCTAAAGAACGTTGCAGCGGGCGACGCGGTGTGTGTCGAAGAAATCTTCGGGCCGGTCGCACCACTGATTCCGTTTACTGCCGAGGACGAGGCCATCACGATCGCCAACGACACCGAGATGGGTCTCATCGGCTACGTCTTCACCAAAGATCTCGCCCGCGGGCTTCGCGTCAGCGAGCAAATCCAGGCCGGAATGATCGGCCTCAACCGAGGCGTCGTCTCCGACCCCGCCGCCCCATTCGGCGGCATGAAGGAATCCGGTCTCGGCCGAGAAGGTTCGAGCGAGGGCATCTACGAGTTCACCGAAACCCAGTACATCGCCGCCAACTGGTAGCGCGCTGGGTTCTGCGAACCGACGTCTCTAGGACGGCTTTGCTCCTTCGAACCGGTTGCCTCCGGCTTCCTTGGCTCGGTACATTGCCCGATCCGCCTTACGAATAAGCGTTTCGACTGGCGTCAGCTCGAATGGTTCGCGCCCCGCCGCACCGATACTGCAGGTGATGTCGTACTCGTTAGATCCCTCAGTCTCGCTACCGCTTCCCACATCGAGAACGGCCTGTTTGATCGCGTCCACGACTCGCTCCGCGACCTCAACCTCGGACTCGCTGCCATAGAGACCCGGCGTGAAGACCATGAACTCGTCGCCACCGAACCGACTAACGAGGTCGGCGTTGCGAAACTGAGTCCGGATCACCTGTGCGACAGAACGGAGAACCGCATCACCTTCGGAGTGGCCAAAGGTGTCGTTGACGCTCTTGAAGCCATCGAGGTCGATGAAGAACACCGTTCCCCCGAGCGCCAGATCGCTCTGCTCGGCCGCCTCGATCAGACCATTGCGGTTCAGTAGACCGGTGAGCGGGTCTGTCCTCGCCAACGTCCGGGCGTGATCAAGTTCGAACGATTGGTTGGCTAGGAGATGCTGTTGGGTGATCCAAAGTACCGCTGCAGCAAACACTGCCATCGTCACGATGAGCCCGAGGAGCCAGATCTGCGATTGGTCGGCGAGCCCGGTCGGAACCCCGAAATCGTCATCGCCCCACATCGAGACCGTGAACTCCAGGTCACCGCGACTCACCACCACTTGCTCGGACAGAGTGGCGTCTTCGAATGAAAGGTTGCTCTGAGGGCTCACGTCGATTACATCAACGACCTCGCCAAGAAACTCCACCCGCAGATTCGCTTCGGCATCGGAATGGGCAACGGTGTCGTTCAGCACTGCATCGACATCGAACGACCGCGACACCCACCCGATCTGCTCTCCCGTTCCCATATCGAATATCTGCTCGACCAGCACCGAAACCGGGAACCCAAATTCGCCCTCCGTGCTCCCGAAGTTCGTAAGCCCGTCCGTTTCATCGACTACGAACAGAAATCGACGAGGCGATGAAAGGCTCTCGACGAACTCCTCACCGACGAGCGGACGAAGATCCCGTCCAATAAAGGACAACCGACCAGGTGCCGGCTCCTGGCTCGTTCGTGTCACAACGAGCATTGTTTCGTCGCCACTGCCGAGCGACGAGATTCGAAAGTCCGAGCGTCCAAAGGCGGCCTCGCGCGCCTCCACAGCTGCGACCTCCTCGGGTTCGACGAGTTCGACGAAGCTGATCCCAGGATCGATTGGGCTGGTCACCGAGCCCATGAGTGTGTCCTCGAAGAAGGCATGGAACTCTTCGGGCGAAGCAGGAAAGGTCGCACCGATGAACGAGACAGCACTATCGAATTCGCCGGTCCAAGAATCGAGCCTGTTCTCAAAGTTCTGTTGCTCGGCCAGGACTGCGCTTCCGAAGAGCAGTTCCTGCTCCCGTTCAGCAGAGGCTTGACTCACCAGCGCCGCAGCCGTGGTGAGCGCGACGCCGAGGAGAAGGACGAGCAGGGGAACCAAGACGCGACGCGATAGCGCCCCACTCAATTCGTCTTCGTCCAGCGGCCTCATTAACGGGAAGATCGACGGCAATGGCTTGGGCCTTAAGCCCTACTTTTGACTTCACCAAAATCTAGTTAAACGCGGCTCGGACGATCTCTCGAGCATGAAGCTCAGTAGACGGGAACCACGGTACGAAAACATCGTCTTCAGAAACCAGCAGCTCGATCTCGGTGCATCCGGCGATCACACCTTCGGCACCCGCAGAACCCAGCCGATCGATAACGTCGAGGAAGTCCTCCTGCGATGAACGATTCAGGACACCCTTCACAAGCTCGTCGTAGATCACGTTGTGAATGATTTCCTGCTCATCGGGAGGCGGAACCACGACAGAAATACCCGCGTCTTCGAGTCGATCTCGATAGAAGGGTTGCTCCATCGTGAACTTGGTTCCTAACAGCCCAATCGTTGACAGATCCAGAGTCTTCACCTCACTCGCGATCGCGTCACAAACGTGGACAAACGGAGCGTCGATCGCTGCTTCGATGACGGGAGCAACGGTATGCATGGTGTTGGTACACAACGCAATGAGCTCAGCCCCTGCTGCTTCCAGCTTCTGTGCGTCTTGTGCGAGGAGTTCACCAGCGGCCTCCCACGACCCAGCGCTCTGCAACGATTCAATGGTGGCGAAGTCATAACTGCGCACGATGAGATCGGCGGAGTGCACTCCGCCGAGACGTTCTCGAACCTCAGTGTTGATCAGCTCTTCGTAGAGAACCGACGATTCCCAGCTCATTCCACCGAGTAACCCAATTGTCTTCATCTGTTGAGTCTGCCTGTGCGATACTCCGAAGTAATGGATGTTCTTGTCGAAATGGCCCCAGGTGCTGGGTGGTTGGCCCGCGAAGGTGACCGCATCGTGTTTCTGCCAATGGCAGAGTCCATCGATACGGCCCATGATGTGATCGAACCGTTGCTTATCCCTCGCAGTGTCGAGGACAGCTTCCGCGAAATGCTGAAGTGGATCGAAACCGGCGTGCCGTTGCCGCCAATGATCCTGATCAGTTTGGAGTCGGACGTTCGCGTGCTGAACCATGGAATCGAAGAGGTTTTCATCACCCAGCCGAAACAGCCAACCGAACAAGTCGAGGCGAACCCTGAACCCACAATTCACGAGCTGGGCGAGATTGCGAACCTGATCATCAACGATCAGGATGAGTCGGCATCGGGGATGCTCGTCGAAGGCGTGGTACGGGCGAGTGGTCTTCGCCTGCACTTCCATCGAGGTTGGGGAACCGACACGATGCGAGAGTCGAACATCCACCTACCAAACAGTTTGCTCGAGATCGAGCTCGGTGACCGCAGGGTCGAGATTGGAAACGGCCTTGTCCTTGGGCGCTGGCCATATTCGCACCCGGACTTCGACGACACGCTTGAACCCCTCATCCTCAACGATCCAGCGGTCTCTCGACTCCACGCGGTGATTACGCCGACGGCCGATGGAGTGTCACTCAGCGATAGTGGTTCGCACAACGGCACCTGGGTCGTTCGGGCTTCCGGCGAGTCCAAGCAGGTCACGCCCGATGCTCCTGAGAGTCTCGCCTCGGGCGATCAAATCAGGGTCGGGGACACCCTGCTTCGCGTCGTTTGATTCTCGGTTTCGCTCCTCTAGCGAGCAAACCGAGACACGTCTGGTCACCAAGCGTGAGAATTTTTTGAACGAATCATAGAAATAACTTGGTTGCCCGGACTTTTGACCGATCATTGAGGGGTAAGAGTTTGTGAGGAGTCGCAATGTCCATGGAGAGCTCACGGCGCGGGGTGCATGTCTCAATAGGCGACGGCATCGTTGCTAACTGGGAAGGCCTCACTGCCTATGCAAAGGGTGATCCTGAACAACTGGTCGACCTGATCGCTCGATTCAAATCGCTGGGCAACATCAGCTGGCAAGACGCGGTCCGTACCATCACGGGCGGGATTGCTGACGCTGACTACGACCACCCGAGCGTCGCCTGTGTTTCGGTCGAAAGCGACAAGGTCGCTGCATTCGTCTACGGATCGGTCGAGCTGACCGTGATGATCGACGGCGAAGCAACCATTCTCGACGGGCGCGACTCCAGTACCTGGATCGATGTTGTCCTCCGTGGCGAGGTCGAACACGTCCATGCCGGCTCAAAAACCGAAACGTCTATCGTCGGAATTCTCAATGACGGTGTCGTTCCTGCTGGTGGATTCTTGCTGCACGCAAGTGGTCCCCTCGAGGATCTTGGAAAGTGGGACGCAGCAGTCCAGGCGCTGCAAGGCTCCCCGGCAACCACGCCGTCAAACGACCCAAAGCCAGAGCCGGATGAGTCCGATTCTGTACGGCCAAGCCCAGCTCACTCCGATGAGGAGAGCGCGCCAGCCGTGGCCTCAGACGACGCGAACCATCGCGACGACAAAGCTGTGACCGGCATGTTTGCCCGCCTTGAGGAACTAAGTCGAGAACAGGCAACTTCGCTGATCGGTGACATTAAGGACGATGCATCCGACGATGACGAGGTGACGTCTCTTCCAGCCTCGGGCCCTTCACCGTTCGATGGTCTGGAACCACCGCCGATCAAACCTGCAGACAAAGAGGTCGCACCGGGCGCATCAGCTACGGCAACCATGTGGCGTGACCGTCCTGAACTGCGTGGAGTGCAATGTCCAAACCGGCACTTCACGCCTGCGAATGAACCAATTTGCCGGACGTGTGGAGCCGACGTCGATCCAAAGGCTCCCCAGATCAGCGCCATACGGCCGATTCTTGGCCACCTGATGTTTGACGACGGTGCCGTGCTCGATATCGACCGTCCCGCCGTGGTCGGTGCCGATGTTCCGACCGGCTACGTCGTTAACGATGAACCCACCACGATCGTTCGACTCGACGATGGTCATGGTGGCGTTTCCTCAGTACAGCTCGAAGTCCGACCAGTCGGATGGAACGTCGAGATCGTCGACATGGAGTCAGAAAACGGCACCTACACCATGCTCCAAGGCGAGCGTCAAACTCGGACCCGCCTGCGGTCGGGCCAGTCGGTCGTGCTCCAGGACGGCATGACCGTCGAAACCGGAACTCGAACCTTCACGTTCGGCTTCGGACCACACCGATAGCAGGCTCGAGGCCTCCTTAGCTGCTACTCGCTCGCGGACAAATACTCCGGCGATACTTCATCGACGACCACCCAGAGGTCAATCGGGCGATATCTGATGTCGTCGAGCATCAGTACTTCTTTGGCCCGCAGCGGTCACCCGTACCGAACTACGGCATCCACGTCAGGACATGGGCCGAGACCAAAGCCTCCATTATGAAAACGTTCCAGAAGACCGTTCTTTGAGTTCTTTGAGAAACGTGTCCCCCGAAGTGGGGTAGTCGTGCGTGTTACCGATCAGATTCACTCGATCGAAGGACCGTCCAATGGCCATCATCACCTGGGAAGCGAAGACGACCGGCACCGCCGAAGCAGTGCCCGCAGCCGAACACCCCGGACTCACCCGCTTGACGGCGCAGGGGTCAGGGTTTGAGGAGTTCACCACATCCACTGAACCCGAGTCGACGACCGTCTTGGGAACGATCCGCACCGACAGGTACTTCGCCCTCTACGTCGAGACCACCACGAACGCCGGCCGCCGTCGCCAGTACAAATTCTCTCCCGCCGCCGTACAGGCTCCGGAGCTTCGCTTCGGATATCGGTACGAGATTCGTTTGGGCAACGGGTTGCGCAATGGCGAACTTCAACCGGTGGTCCTCGACCTGCAGGCGCTCGCCTCCGACATCGAGCCTGGCACGATCATCACATCGGTCGATCGCATCTTTGTTCGGACCCGGCACACGCTCGACATTGAGGTCATCAATGACAACGAGCCGACGACTCCCCCGCCGAACCAACAGTTCTCCAGCGCCGAAGCGGCACGCTTTCTCACACAAGCCACCTACGGTCCGACCCTCGAGTCGATCCGTGAACTGCAATCACTCGGCAGCTACGAAGCCTGGATCGATCAGCAATTCGAAGCGCCAACTTCGCTGACCCTCCCCTACGTCAAAGCCAATAGCAACGGCAGCCTCAGCACCACCCGCCATCACATCTGGTTCGACAACGCACTCAATGGTCCCGACCAGCTCCGCCAGCGCATCGCGTTCGCCTGGAGTGAGCTGTTCGTCATCTCGGATCGCGACTACGTACTGAGCAACTCTCAATACTCGGTCAGCCAGTACTACGACCTTCTCGCAGAACAAGGTCTCGGTAACTTTCGCACCCTGCTCGAGACGGTGACACTGCACCCGACAATGGGCGTATTTCTCAGCATGCTTGCAAATGAGAAGGCCGACCCGAGCCGCAACGTTCGCCCCGACGAGAACTACGCCCGCGAGGTCCTTCAGCTGTTCACGATCGGGCTCAACGAGCTCAACATCGACGGCACCGAAAAGCTTCGAAATGGCCAACCCATCCCCACCTATGATCAGGCGACCGTCGAGGAATTTGCTCGAGTGTTCACCGGCTGGACCTACGACGGCCTTCGCCGCTGGAACGACCCCAACGCAGGGTTCCAGGAGAAAGAAAAGCCGATGGTTCCCTACGAGGAGTTTCACGACACCGGCTCCAAACAGCTGCTCAGCGGCACCGTCCTAGCCGCAGGCCAGAGTGCCCGCCAGGACCTGACCGACGCACTCGACAACATTTTTGCCCACTCCAATGTCGCACCGTTCATCGCAACCCATCTGATCCAGCGCCTCGTCACGAGCAACCCAACACCTGCCTACGTAGAAAGAGTCGCGGCGGTCTTCAATAACGACGGAACCGGTGAGCGCGGCAATCTCGCCGCTGTTGTCCGCGCACTTCTCCTCGACCCCGAAGCCCGCTCTGGACACCGGACCAATCGGAACGAGTTTGGAAAGCTCCGTGAGCCGGTGCTCCGACTCACCCAGGTCTTCCGGGCGTTCGAGGCTGAGCCCGGACCAATCGCCGATGGCATCTATGTGCCTCGGGGCAGGACGATCGATCGCATTGAGGACATCGTTGGACAGGGCGTATTGCGATCGAGATCGGTGTTCAACTTCTTCCTGCCGGACAATCCGATCGGCTTTGACAGCGACCTAGTCGCTCCCGAGTTATCGATCCTGTCGGAGATCAACGTGGCCTCGACAAACAACATGTTCTTCGAGCAGATCTACTTCTTCCACAATCGCAGCGACGGGTACGGGGTCGTCAGTCGTCTCCAAGTCGAGCGGGAAGTGCAGTTAGCCAGTGACTCGACGGCTCTGGTCGAGCACCTCGACCTTCTCTTGACCTCCGGCGCTCTTCCGGCGTCGGCTCGATCGGTCATCGTCGACCACCTCGACACGATCCCAGACTCGCCCGACGGACACTTCGTTCGTGCCCTCGATGCAATGTTCCTCGTCACTGCTTCACCCTTCCACCTGGTTCAGAAATGAGCGACAACATGACTACAAACACAAACCCCGGACCTGGACACATGGACCGTCGCCGCTTCCTCACCCTGGCCACGGCCACCGCTGCCGCCGGGGTCACGCTGTCGACACTTCCCTTCGGATTCGCTGGTCCCGCGGGAGCACAAACGGGTTCTCGAAGCCTCGTGTGCATCTTTCTTGCAGGCGGCGCCGACTCGTTCAACCTGTTCGTGCCACGAGACCATGCCATTGCGGGCCAGACGCATGATGTCTATGCAGCTACCCGACGCGACCTCGCCGTCCCGGCAAACTCGCTTCTGCCGGTGTTCGACGGGCAGTTCGGGCTCAACCCGGGGCTACCTGGTCTCGCGGCGATCGCCGAGCAGGACCAGTTGGCGGTGCTCCAAAATGTCGGACCCCTCGCATCGCCGATCACAAAAGCCGACTATCTCGCTGGTCGCTCGATACCGCAAAGCCTCTTCGCTCACGATGCGCAGCAGAAGTTGTGGCAAACCGCACGACCAACGCTGACGAGCTCGACTGGATGGGCAGGATCGCTGGCCTCGATCGTGGCTCCGAATGCCGAAGTGGCGCCGTCGTTTTCCCTGAACGGCTCAAACCGGTGGCAAGCATCTGCAGACGCTCGCTACTCGCGACTCTCCGCAACGGTTCCGATTTCGCTCCTCGACGGATACGCCTCAGCAAATCGATCGTCAGAGCCCACGTTCGAGGGAGTTCGCGCTGTGCTCGATTCGCAGCTTGCGCTGGCACGGTCTTCATCCAATGTGTTCGATCGGGCAGCGGCCGACAGCATCACCCAGTCGATCACGACCACCGGCCAGTTGCAGAGTGCTACTGCCGACACCGCTGCAAACGATGTCGGCATGGACGACATCGATGGCAACATCCTCGGCGCTCAACTTCGCGAGGTGGCGCGGCTGATCAAGAACCGAGAAGAACTCAATATGGCTCGCCAGATTTTCTTCGTTCGGGTCGGCGGCTGGGACACCCACCAAGACCAGGCGGGGCGCTTTCCCGTACTGCTCTCCCAACTCGACGGCGCTGTCGCATCGTTCCAGAACGCGATGAACAACATGGGTGTGGCCGAATCGGTCACCACCTTCACGGCCTCGGACTTTGGCCGCACACTCACGAACAACGGCGATGGCACCGACCACGGATGGGGAGGCAATGCGTTCATTGTTGGCGGCGCGGTGACTCCAGGACGCTACGGAACCTTCCCCGACCTAACCGCGAGCGCCTCAAATCCAGATGACATCAGCGAGGGCAACGACGACTTTGCCGGTCGTCTGATACCGACCACCTCGGTAAGCCAACACGGGGCGACACTTGCCCGCTGGATGGGACTGTCGGAAGCACAGCTCGATCAGGCCTTCCCCGAGCTCTCAAACTTCGACAATCGAGACCTCGGATACCTCTAATCCTGTTGCTGGGCCTCGGTCAGATTGGCGACCCGGCCCTGCAGCAACTCGATCCGACGCTCCGCCCGCTCGACGGCCTTGACCGCTCGCTCGGCGATATCCGGATCCTCATTCTGAAGCTCGAGTTTCAGCAGATCGAGGTTCTCTGTTGCCTCGACGAGCTTCGTTCGGGTGTCTTCAAGATCGGCCACCGTCTCGGCTTTGTCGAAGACCCGCGCTTCGGCGGTCCGCCGAAACTTCTTTCGCTGGGCGCCGTCGCTCACCGGAAGCAGCAGGTCGTTCGATGCCTCTCGGCGAGCAACGTACATCGGCGACATGATCTCGATTCCGGCATCGCTCAGCGTGTCGATGATCTTGGAGCGCAGACGCGAGCGAGCAGCGAGCATCGATCTTGGATCCTCGAGGAAGCCAGCGATGCGGTAGTTGACCGAGAAGTCGCCGAGATCGACCACCTGCACAAAGGGTTCGATCAACCCCGCAGCTTCGGCAGCGTTGACGAACAAGTCTTCGAGCGTGTGTCGGGACACGTCATAGCCCAGTGACGCCGTGGCCGAGACAATCGTGCCCGAGGCCCGAACCACGCGAACCGGTTGGTTGAGCATGATGGCGTTCGGCAACGTGATCAAGTCGCGGTCGGCGGTCTGTATCTCGGTATGAAAGAGACCTCGCTCTGTTACCCGTCCCATGCTGTCGGCAACCTCGATGAAGTCTCCGAGTTTGAAGCTACTGACCGAACGCAGCATCAACCCGGCCATGGCATTCGCAATGATCGACTGCGAAGAGATGGCCAAAGCACCGGTGAAGATCAAACCAACTATCGAGAACGCCAGATCCGAGTTCGATTCGTCCGGCAGCAGGAAGACAACGAACAACAGTCCAAGCAAAACGACAGCCACGGTCGCCAACTGCGAACGGAACCGTGCTTCGACAACATCGACCCCGGCACGTCGACGCACGATCCATCGAACAGCAACTACCACAATGACAGTCGCGATGATCGCCAGAATCGCCGGCAGCCAATCGACCAGCTCGATTCCAGATTCCCCATCCGCCTGGGCCAACACCGATCGCGCGCTCACGTCACGGTTCTAGCGGGTTTGGTTTGAGAATCCCAAGACCGAAGGATGCCGATCGACCCATCTTGGTGTTCTTCAGGCCAATTTTCGCCGCCGACGGACCAACATGAGTCGGACGGCCCACGCGTCGGCATTAAGAGCAGAGCGGATCTGCCGAATATAGGGAGATGACAGGAGTTTCAACAGATGTAACGCCGCAGTTGCGGTGGTGCGCACACGACGGCACATCAACAGAAGCTCCCGTTTGCGAGCACCTCCAGGTCGCCACCGGCGAACGACTCCCGTATCACCGCTGGTACCTCGGCACCGGAATGGATTGCGAGCTTCTCTGTCCAGTCTGTGTGGAACGTAGAGCCGAAGGACACGATGTCCCGATCAAGCCACTGTGCAATGAGTGCTTTGACGGCGTCGTAAAGGTCTGGGGCGATGAAGGCGGCCACATTGGCGAGCCCGAGGTCCGGAACCGTCCGCAGCCAGTAGATGCCCGACTCGTCGCTACCGAACTCGCACTCGACTCCATCACCGACATTGCCGTTGCTCGGGACGTCCCGAACACGACGTTCGTCCTCACGCCCGATGGTCAGATCATCCGGGTTGACCATGCACAGAATTCTGCGGTTTCGCGCGGCACCGTACCGCTGCATGCGAATTCGGCCCCCGGCAGCGCACCTCGCCCTGTCCGCAAGCCGAAGCTTCACGTTTCACCCAATGGCCGGTACGCGGCCGTCGTTACCGACTTTGGCCAGTCCGGTTCGGTCGTCAACCTCGACGAACGCCAGATCACCATGCGGCTCGATGGTGATGAGCATCACATCGACTCCGTACCGTTCTCTCTGGCCTTTTCTGAGTACCGAGGCGAGACGGTGGTCGTCCATCGCACGAGCTGGAATCGACTCGATGTCTCCGATCCCGCCGACGGAACTTTGCTGACCGAACGCACCGTTCCTCCATTCGTAGAAGGCAACGACCAGAACAAGAAACTCGACTACTTCCACGGCGCGCTGTTTCCCAGCCCCGACGGAAATCAGCTGCTCAACGACGGTTGGAACTGGGAACCCGTTGGACGCCCCGTTGTCTGGAGCCTCCTCGAATGGCTTCGTTCGAATGTTTGGGAATCCGAAGACGGCTCCACCCGCCGAACGATCCCTCACCAGAACCACTACTGGAACCAGGGTTTCTGTTGGGTCGACAACCGTCACGTCGCCGTCGAAGGTATTGGTCACGCTGAAGACGAAATGATCGCCGGCGTCCGCATCTTCGATGTCGCCCCAACCGACGTCGACACCGAGTTCGCTCGAGAGGTAAACGTCTTCGCAGGACCAGCCGGAAAGCTCTTCGCCGACGGTGACCAATTGTTCTCCGCTGACGAGCAGGGTCTCGGCATCTGGAGCATTTCCCAGGGAGCGCTCACCGGACGAATCAGCGCCTTCAACCCAGCCGTTCACTCTCGGCTCGATCGTACGCTGATCGACACCAAGGGCGGATCTATCCGGCGTTGGAAGTACTGAGCGACAGCCCCTCCGTCCCTCGATACGCTCGGTAGTCATCGGTCTATCGGTTTGAGAGGGTATGCAACTTCCACTTCCTTTGCTGAAGAATGTCGTCCTAGTAGGCGGCGGACACTCGCATGCTCTCGTTCTGCGGAAGTGGGCAATGAACCCTGTGGCCGGCGCTCGACTTACCGTGATCAACCCACATGCGACGGCGCCCTACACCGGCATGCTTCCCGGGTATGTGGCAGGCCATTACACCCGCGACGAATTGGACATCGACCTCGTCAAACTCGCCCGCTTCGCGGATGCTCGATTTGTACTCGGCAAAGCAACCGCGATCGATCCAACGTCGAGGACGGTCACCATCCCCGGCCGTCCACCGATTCCCTACGACATCTGCTCGATCGATATCGGCATCACGACCGAGATGCCGACAATGCCCGGGTTTGCAGAATATGCCACTCCTGCAAAACCCCTCGACCGGTTCGCGAACATCTGGACCCGCTTTGTCGATCAGCTGGCAGCTGAGCCTGACAAGAACGGTCCGGCTATTGCGGTGATTGGAGGCGGCATAGGCGGCAGCGAGCTCGCCATGGCGATGCACCACCGCCTGAGCGAGATTGGTCGAATACCAAAGATCACGATCATCGACGAGGAGAACGTACTTCGGGAGGTAGGAGCGAAGGCTCGCACGGAACTGACCGAACTACTCGACGGGTTCGACATCACGCGATTAGAGCAACACCGAGTCACGGAGGTGACGGGCGACAGCGTCGTTACCAATGACGGCACGATCGTCGACGCCGACTTCGTGGTGGGGGTCGCCGGTGCCCGACCCTACGACTGGATCGAGGAGATCGGCGTTGAGACCGACCAGGGATTCATCACGATCGATGACACCCTGCGTTCGGTTAGCCACCCAGACATCTTCGCCGTCGGCGACTGCGCCAATATGGCCTTCGATCCTCGGCCAAAGGCCGGTGTGTTCGCCGTTCGTCAAGCGCCGGTTCTGGCCAAGAACATCGAGGCGTTACTCCGCGACACCAAGCTCGATACGTTCGACCCGCAGATCGACTACCTCAAGCTGATCTCTCTCGGCAGAAAGTCAGCAGGTGCCGATAAATACAAGCGCTTCGTGAGCGGCCCGGCGATGTGGCGTCTAAAGGACAAGATCGACCGCGACTTCATGGACAAGCTCAACGATCTTCCAGAGATGGAGGCTGAACCTCCACCGAAGAGGTCCGTGCTTGGATTGAAGAATCAACTCGACCAACACCCTCCGCTATGCGGTGGTTGTGGGGCCAAGGTTGGCCTCGATGTTCTGGCCGGCCCCCTCGGCGAGCTTCCCCCGTCAACACGTACCGACGTCCGTCGACTACCCGGTGACGACGCAGCGATCCTTCAGATGGGATCGATTCTTCAGGTCATCACGACCGACCAGGTTCGCGCTTTCACAACCGACCCGTTTCGCATGGCCCGAATCGCCACACTTCACGCACTCGGGGACGCATGGGCGATGGGCGCATCGCCTCAAGCAGTGCTCGTGACGGTCACGCTGCCACAGCTGGGCAGGGGCCTGCAGGAGGAGTGGCTCGGAGAGATCATGGCTGGGACGACTCTCGCTCTCGAGGGGACCGGTGCGGAGATCGTCGGTGGCCACACATCTATGGGTGCCGAACTATCCGTTGGCTATTCGGTCACCGGCATCGTGAGTTCTCCGGTGAGTCTTGCCGGTGCCGCAGCAGGCCAGAAGTTGGTTCTGACGCGGCCGATCGGCTCGGGTGTGCTCTTCGCCGCCGAGATGCAACGCAAAGCTCGTGGCGAGGACATCACAGAGCTCTTGGCGATACTCGAACGACCTCAGGGGGCTCCCGCCGCGGCGCTTGTCGATGCTGGCGCGACCGCGATGACCGATGTGACGGGCTTTGGTCTCGCTGGGCATCTGTACGGAATGATCCGAGAGTCCTCCACCGAAGACGAACCACTCGCCGCTGCGCTCGATCTTGACTCGATCCCCTTCTTTGACGGAGCGCTCAAGGCATCAGCCGATGGGGTCCGCTCTCACATCTACGAGAGCAACGCCGGATTCGTTCCGGTCACCGTGAGCGCCAGCGACTCCCGCGTCCCGCTGATCTATGACCCGCAGACAGCGGGTGGAATGTTGGCGGCCGTTCCATCGGAGAACGCCGCAGACGTCGTCGCCACGATCAACGCACTTGGCCATTCGAGCGCCGTCATTGGCTCGATACTTCCAGGTCCCACCGAGATCCGACTCTAGGATTATTTACCCCGGAGGAACGACATGCCAGCTAACAAGCCCCCCGCAGACATTCAGATCAGTCACGATTTGATCGACTCCCTTCTCAAGGAGTTCGTCCCTGACCTCAAAGGCCTACCAATCGAGTTCTTCGCCGCTGGCTGGGACAACGAGATCCACCGTGTCGGTGATCACCATGCAGTTCGCCTCCCCCGCCGCAAGGAAGGAGCGCCCCTCGTCGAGCACGAGCAGCGCTGGCTTCCCGAACTTGTCGACGAGTTGCCGTTGCAAATTCCGTCGCCGACCCACGCTGGTCGACCCGCCTTTGGTTTTCCGTGGCACTGGAGCGTCGTCCCGTGGATCGAGGGAGTCCCGCTCGCTCACGCTCCTGAGCTCGACTCAGAAACACTCATCGGTCAGCTGACTTCATTCCTGGGTGCGCTGCACAAACCGGCACCAGCCGACGCTCCGGTCAACAAGTTCCGCGGTGTTCCCCTCGCCGAACGCGCCGACGCCGTGTCTGAACGAATCGCCGGTCTTGGACAGGTCTTCGAGGAGATCGGCATCGAGGCCGCACCGGTGGCCAGCCTGTGGTCCGAGCTGGCTGATACACCTCCTTGGAACGACGATCCCGTTTGGCTTCACGGCGATCTGCATCCGATGAACCTTCTGGTTCGAGGCGGAAAGCTGACCGGTGTCATCGACTTCGGCGACATCACCTCGGGGGACCCAGCGAGCGACCTGATGATTGCGTGGATGGTGTTGAGCAACAGTGACGACCGCAATGCCTTCCGTCAGCGCGCGGCCATCAATGGACGCAGTATCGACGTCCATACCTGGAAGCGCGCTCGGGCCTGGGCCCTAGCCCACGGCACCGCCGTCCTCCAATTTTCAAATGACGACCCGTCGATGAGAAGGATGGGGACAACGACGCTCAGGAATGTCCTGGGTCACTAATCGCACAAGGGCGCTACGCCGCGAGCTTGGCGACCGCCTCATCTGCAGTTACGAAGTCGTAGCCGAGTGCATCGGCGACGTGCGGTTCGGTAACCGAACCTGCACTGACGTTTAGCCCGTTGCGCAGGTGTGGCATCGCAAGCATGGCGGCCTTCGGACCCATGTCGGCAAGCGCGAGCGTGAATGGCAGCGTGGCATTGTTCAACGCATACGTCGACGTGAGCGGAACAGCGCCCGGCATGTTCGCCACCGCATAGTGAACGACGTCGTCGACCATGTAGACAGGATCGGCGTGGGTCGTTGCGTGTGAGGTTTCGAACGCTCCACCCTGATCGATTGCGACATCGACCAGTACCGAACCTGGCTTCATTCCTTTGACCATGTCCGCGGTCACGAGCTTCGGGGCGGTATCGCCCTTGACCAGAACAGCACCGACCACCACGTCGGCAGCTGCGACCTGTGCTTCGAGAGCAGCGCTGGTCGAATACAAGGTCTTGACGGCTGCACCCCAACGAGCTGCGACGTGATCGAGCACATCGTTGTTGCGATCGAGGATCGTCACGTCACCACCGAGGCCGACGGCCATCTCAGCGCCATGTTGGCCAACAACACCGCCGCCGATGACCACGATCTTTGCGGGAGCCACGCCGGGGACACCACCAATGAGCTTGCCCGAGCCACCGTTCGGTTGCTGGAGGAAGTTGGCTGCAGCCTGGATCGACATACGCCCTGCAACCTTCGACATTGGAGCGAGTAGCGGAAGGCCACCAGCGTTGTCGGTGACGGTCTCGTAGGCAATTGCGGTCGCACCGCTCTGGACGAGGTCGGCGGTCTGGTCAGCATCAGGCGCGAGATGCAAGTAGGTGAAGAGCGTGTGGTGTTCGCGCAGCATGGCCCGTTCAACGGCCTGCGGTTCTTTGACCTTGACGATCAGCTCACTGTCGTCGAAGACCGATGGTGCGTCAGCGGCTATCTCAGCCCCGACGGCGACGTAAGCGGCATCGTCAGCGCCGATGCCGGCGCCAGCGCTTGTTTCAACGATTACCGAATGCCCTCGACGGGTGAGCTCCGAGACGCTGTCGGGCGTGAGTCCGACACGCTGCTCGTGGTTTTTGATTTCCTTTGGGACTCCAATACGCATGCCGCACCTTCTTTCGATCTTTGGGTTGTTCTAGCTAGTACCCAGAGTAGAGAGAACAGCCACGAAGATGGTTGCAAATTCGTCTACCACATGGCCAAAACCTGCCGCTCTTCTGCGGAATATTGCTACCTATATCGTAGAATCTTCGAATGATGGACCTTGACGCCATAGATCATTCGATCATCGAAGTCTTACAACAGGACGGGCGTGTCACGAACGCTGAACTAGCCGACACGATCGGCCTTTCCGCATCGGCGTGTCATCGTCGTGTTCGGAGCCTCGAAACCGAAGGTGTCATAGAACGGTATGCCGCCATGGTCAACCGCGAACTGGTCGGGCGTGGCGTGTCGGTGTTCGTCGAAATCTCACTCGAGAGCCAGCGCGAAGACCTACTGGATGAGTTTGAGGCTGCGGTCCTAAACGTGCCCCACGTACAAAGTTGTCACTTGATGGCTGGCATGGCCGATTACCTCGTCCACGTCACCTGCAAAGATGTCGCCGACTACGAGACCATCCACCGCGAGTCGATCGCCGTGCTCCCGGGAGTGACCCGAGTGCGATCCAACTTCGCCATCCGCACCGTGACCGACACGACCACGCTCGACCTCGAACGCACCTAAGAACGCTGGAACCGCCCGGGGTCGACCTCGATTGCTTCGCCGCGGACCAGCATCCGCTCGATGTGCAATTGGGCGGTGCGAGTTTCGACCGTCTGGACAAACGGGATGTCGACGTGTGGGCGGTACA
>CAZSYL010000019.1:16286-59607 GCA_964610745.1 uncultured Acidimicrobiales bacterium | reverse complement strand
CGGGACCAGCCAATCCTCCAGGTCAGCCAGGCTCCGGCAGTGAGACGAACACGCCGTGGTAGCGCCTCGGTCCTCGCTCAGGCCAGCGCGATCTCTTCGGCCAAGACGAGTCCGCGCTCTAGCGCTCCATCGTTTTGAAAACGAGCCCAGTCGAGCCACAGCCCGTTGGTTAACGATCCAACGTTCGTGCACCGCTCATCGATCTCACGTTGGGTCAATCGAGGTCGTGCTTGAGCAATGAAGCTTCCTAAAACAGTCTCGTAACGTCGGTAGTGGTCGACGTCGACCTTGGCGAGCTCGGGATCGGTGAGCGCGACCGCCCAAAGCGACACCCGCAGGCGCAGGTAGTCGCTATCGAGAAACTCGTCCGTGAAGGAGCCACGGATAAATGCTCGCACCTTTTCATCAGGACCCTCCATCGCATCGGCCGCCTCGATGCTGGCCGCGCGAATTTCCTCAGAAGCACGAGCGAACATCGCGAAGATCAGTCGATCTTTGTCGTCGAAGTGGTAGCTGATCAGGCCGAGAGAGACGTCAGCCTCTTGCGCGACCTGTCGCATACTCGTGCCAGCAACACCGTCCCGGATGATCACGGACTGCACCGCATCGAGAATCGTGTTTTGAGTGTCAGCGCCACGCATGTCGTACCGACCGTACCAGAGCCTTCCCCGCTAACATCGCAGCGGTGAACACAGCCACACCGCCGTCAGACTCGAGCACATGCCTCTGTCGAGCAGGGTCCGCGGCCGCCACCCCGGAACGCCGCTCCTATGCCAACTGCTGCAAGCCACTCCATGTCGCGGGCTTTGCCGGCCTCGGCACCAGCCCAGAGCAGACCATGCGGGCTCGGTACACCGCTTACGCGATTGGTGATGAGGCCTTCCTGCTAGCGACATGGCACCCGAGCACCCGACCCGAGTCAATCGACATGTCGACAGGAGTTGAGTGGCACGGGCTCACGGTGCTGAACACGACCGGTACCGGCCTCGATCGGGAGGGATCGGTCGAGTTCAAGGCTCGTTTCCGTCGCAACGATGCTCACCTGGAGCTTCACGAGCTCAGCGCGTTTGTTCAGGACGGTGGACGCTGGTTCTACGTCGACGGCGTCGACCCGGACAAAAACGGATAATTTGACGCCTCCGCGTGGACTCAAGAAATCCACAAGGATCACCCCTGATTTTCTAGATGACAGATCGTCGGACCGTCACCCCGTTACCGTGGGTGTAGATCTCATGACATTCACAAGCCCGCCCACACCACGCACCCCGCCACCGCGGGTGTCGGTTCCTGGACGTTCGCGCCTGCCCCGAACCCAAAACGGCAACGGAAGTGGCGATCACATCAACCTCGACAATCCTGACAGCCCCGATGTCGATGGGCGAGATCTGGGCGACGAATCCGCTGGCGAACAACCGGCATCTTCCGGGCGTTCGAAGCTCGGAGTCTTGCTGCTTTGGCTGTCCGCCATCGGGCTCGGTGCGGTCGTTGCATTCCTGTTCTTTGGCAGGGAACCCACCGCTGCACCGTCGGAAGTGGACGCGGCGATCGATGAAGCTCTCACAGACGCTTTCGCGTCGACCACCATCGCACCCGACCGCGGTCCAGCAATCTACGGCACCATCTTCCCTTCACTGGTCTTCATCCAGGTCGGCGACGGAGAGAGCGGAGGCCTTGGCAGCGGTGTGATCATCAACGCGGACGGGTCGATCATGACGTCTGATCATGTCGTCGCCGGAGAAGATCAGATTTCGGTCACCTTTACCGACGGCACCGTGTCGCCGGGCCAGGTCATCCAATCGATCCCGGAGATGGACATCGCCATCATCCAGACCGACCAGCGGCCCGATGTCGTCGTGCCAGCGACTTTCGGGGGCACACCAGCGGTTGGGTCCCGGGTGTATGCGGTCGGCAACCCGCTCGGACTCTCCGGCTCGATTTCGACCGGTGTTGTCTCGGCGACCGGCCGCACCATTGGCCGAGACGAAGGCGAACCCCTCGAAGATCTCATTCAATTCGACGCAGCGGTAAACCCGGGGAGTTCGGGCGGACCACTCCTCGATGACAACGCACAACTCATCGGCATCGTTACTGCATTGGCGAACCCGACCGGGGAGGACTTCTTCTCCGGCATTGGTTTTGCGGTGCCAATCCAAAACGCAGGAGCAGCTGCGGGAGGACCGGAACAGTGAGCAAATTTTTCAACAGACCAGATAAGTCCGACGTGGGCGATGATCCCTCCATCGGCGAACCCGTCATCGAAACGGACGAAGGCGCTTCGACCACCGTGGATATGGCCGCAGAGGCGATCTCCAATGGAGCCCCTCCGCCGCCACCGCCGGGAGCGCCGATTCCCACGGTCGGTCCGCCGCCAGCCGTTGGCGCAGCACCGGTCCCGCCAACGAGCGTGACACCTGCACCGTCGGCGCCACCTCAGGTGTCGATCCGTAGGGATGAGCCCACTCCCGAACCTGAGACTTTTCCCACCGCACAGCGCGCCGAACATGCAGCGCTCGAACAGGTCCTCTATGAGGTCAAGAAGGTGATCGTTGGTCAGGATCTCCTGCTCGAACAGCTCATCGTGGCACTCCTGGCGCGAGGACATGTGCTCGTCGAGGGTGTCCCCGGTCTGGCAAAGACCCTCGCCATCAAGACACTGGCCGACACGATCGGCGGCGAATTCCAACGGATTCAGTTCACGCCTGACCTCGTGCCGGCCGATCTCACCGGCACCCGGATCTATAACCAGAAGTCAGGCGAGTTCCAGACCTCCCTCGGTCCGGTGTTCACGAACCTACTTCTCGCCGATGAGATCAACCGTGCTCCAGCCAAAGTGCAGTCAGCCCTGCTCGAGGTCATGCAGGAGCGCCAGGTCACGATTGGACGGGAGACTCACGAGGTCCCAAAGCCGTTTCTTGTCCTCGCTACCCAAAACCCAATCGAGTCAGAGGGCACCTACCCACTGCCCGAGGCCCAGCTCGACCGTTTCATGATGAAGGTCCTCGTCGACTACCCAACGCCCACCGAAGAGTTCGTCATCGTCGAGCGCATGACCTCATCGGTCGAAGCACTATCGCAAGTCATCACCCCCGACCAGCTTCTGACCCTTCAGGATGCGGCCGACGCGGTCTATGTCGACCCGGCGCTCATCGAGTACTCGGTGCAACTGGTCAATGGCACGAGGAACCCTGCATCGTTGGGATTGGCCAACCTCACCCCGTACATCACCCACGGCGCCAGCCCCCGAGCGTCGATCAACCTGATCCTTACCGCGAAAGCGCTCGCATTTGTTCGAGGCCGCAATTACTGCCTGGCTCACGACGTGCGCGACCTCGCCCTCGACGTGCTCCGTCACCGTCTCGTGCTCTCCTATGAAGCGCTTGCCGACGACGTTCGGTCAGATGACCTTCTCGCCCAGATACTCGCCGCAGTTCCCCTGCCTGAGGTGACGCTGAATGAGCGCACAAACACCATCCTTAGCCAAGCCTGAGTCGCCGACGCCCGAAGCGCTCTTGCAGCGTCTCGATTGGCAGATTCTGCGACGACTCGAAGGGCAGCTCCAGGGCGACTACCGAACCGTTTTCCTGGGCGAAGGCCTCGATGTTTCAGATTTGCGCGACTACCAACCCGATGATGACGTCCGCCGCATCGATTGGAACGTCACGGCGCGAATGAACAGCCCGTTTGTACGACAGTACGACGAGGACCGAGATGTCACGGCGTGGTTTCTCGTCGATCGCTCCCTCTCGATGCAGTTCGGCCATGGCGGACGCACGAAGGAACAGGTCGTCACCGAACTGACCGTTGCGCTCTCTCGATTGCTGAGCAACCGGGGCAACCGCGTCGGAGCCCTGTTGTGGTCTCACGAGCTCGAAGCGCTTCTCGAGCCACGCACTGGGCGCCCCCAGGTTTTGCGAATGGCTCGCAAGCTCCTCGATCCTCCAAGGAGCGGGGTCTCGGACAATGTCGGCGCAACGACGCTCACCGATCTTCTCGCCTCGGCCAACGGGGTTGCCCGACGCCAATCGCTGGCCTTTGTGATCTCCGACTTCGTGAGCGCCCCAGGCTGGGACATCGAGCTGCGCCGACTCGGCGTGCGTCACGAGGTCATCGCCATCCGGGTGACCGACCCACAAGAACGTCAGCTGCCCAATGCCGGTTTAGTCGTGGTTCAAGATGCCGAAACCGGCGAGCAGATGACGGTAGATACCGCCAACCAGAAGTTCCGTCAACGATTCGTTGAGGCTGCCCACGCTCGTGAAATCGAGATCGCTTCTGCCGCAGTTCGGTCCGGAGTTGACCTATTCGAGATCTCGACCGAAGACGACATCGCCCGCAAGCTGCTCGAAATGGTCGCCCACCGCAAGGCCCGGCGAGGCCGATGACGTTTTTGTGGCCGGTTGCCCTGGTGGGCCTGGTGCTCGTTCCCATCTTTGCGCTTTTGTACATCCGCTCGAACAAGTCGCGTTCGACCGCCACCGAAGCGACGCTCGGCAGTGGTTACGTGGACGTGGCTGGCCGCTCATGGACTCGACACCTCTCGCCGGTGCTTGCGCTGCTCGCGCTCACCTCGTTGCTGGTCGGGTTCGCTCGACCGCAGGCAACCGTCGACGTCCCGCGTTTTCGCAGCACCGTTATCTTGGCATTCGATACGTCTGAATCCATGGCGGCAGACGATCTTGAGCCCACGCGACTCGAAGCGGCAAAGGTCGCGGCACTGCAGTTCCTTGAGGAGCAACCCGACTCGGTCGATATCGGCGTTGTTTCGTTCGGATCAGCCGGTGCGATAACTCTTCGCCCGACCGAAGAACGCGACGAGGTAGCAGCGGCGATCACTCGCTTGCAACCCGCTGGCGCGACCAGCCTCTCCGAAGGCCTGTTCTCCGCGCTGAGCGCGATCGCGGAAGATCCGATCATCTACCTGCCCGATGAAGACGGAAACGTCGACATCCCCGACGTCGACTTCGGCTCGTTTGGCTCGTCGATCATCGTGCTTTTCTCCGACGGCGAGGACACGACCGAGGCCGACCCACTCCCACTCGCCGAGCTCGGCGCGCAGGCCGGGATCCGTATTTACCCTGTCGGTGTGGGCACCCTTGCGGGCACCACCCTCGATGTCGACGGTTTCAGCGTTTCGACCGCACTCGCCGAAGAAACGCTTCAGGCGATCGCCGAGCAGTCAAACGGCACCTATTTCCTCGCTGATGAAGAATCCGACCTCGCTGCGGTCACCGATTCGATCGAACGCGACCTCACGATCGAAGAAGAACGGTTAGAGATCTCCAGTTTCTTTGCGGTTGCTGGCGTTGCCTTGATCGCTCTCGCGGCAGTGGCCGCAATGGTGACCCAAAGGAGGTTGCCATGAGCTTTGCCTGGCCTCCCCTGCTGCTTCTGCTGATCGTTCCAGCGTTTCTATTGATCGCATACATCGTCATGCTGAGGAAACGGAAGAAGCAGGCGATCACCTACACCAGCCTTTCGCTCATCCGGGCAGCAGCGCCTACCCAATCCTCCTGGAAGCGCCACTTCCCAGCAGCGTTACTGCTCCTCTCGCTCGTCGCTCTAGCGGTTGGCTCGGCCCGCCCGATCGTCTCTGCCCAGGTTCCCCTCAGCCGGACCTCGATCATCTTGACACTCGATGTTTCGCTCTCGATGTGCTCGACCGACGTCATGCCCAACCGTTTGGCCGTTGCCCAGGATGCAGCTCGCCAGTTTGTTGAAAACCGAGACGATGGTACGCAGATCGGCATCGTTGCGTTCGGCGGAACCGCCGAGCTCATCGTTCCGCCGACCAACGACACCGACGAACTCGTCCAGGCCGTCGACGGCTTCACCACGACGCTCGGCACCGGAATCGGCAACGCCACCATCACCGCACTCGACGCAATCGCCGAGGTGAACCCCGATGTCGAACGGGCCACCATCGATCTGAGCGACGTCGTCGACCGCGACGCCATCGCTGCATCGGGTGAGTTCGTACCCGACATCGTCGTGCTGCTGACCGACGGTGCAAACAGTCAGGGCATCGATCCGCTCATCGCAGCCCAACAGGCCTTCGACCGCCAGGTTCGAGTATTCACGATTGGCTTTGGAGGCGACGAAATTGCCGACATGGTGTGCTCGCCCGATCAGATTGGACCGGGTTCGTTCGCTCCGGGGTTCGGCTTCGACAACGGCCGCCCGGATCTCGGCGACACCACGCTCGATGATCTTCGCCCGTTCCTTGTGATCGATGAGCCAACGCTGATCGACGTGGCCGAGACCACTGGTGGCCAGTACTTCAGAGCCGAGGACTCCGCGCAGCTGCTCGACGTCTTCAACCAACTTCCCAGTCAGATCGTGCTCCAGGAAGAAGAGGTCGAGGTGACGGTCGGTTTCCTCATCGCCGGAGCGGCCCTGCTCGTTTCTGCATATGTCGCGTCTTCGGTACTTCGGCGAGGCGGAGCCTGAGCCTCTCGCCGCTCCCGATAACCTCTCGCCCATGACCTCTGTCGTTATCCCGACCCCCGACGACTGGCACGTCCATCTGCGCAACGACGCAATGCTCCAAGCTGTTGTTGGATACACCGCCCGACGGTTCCGTTACGCAATGGTGATGCCCAATCTGGTCCCACCAATCACATCGACCAGTGCCGCCAGCGAATACCGCGATCAGATACTGCAGGCCGCTCCGTCTGAGGCGACAGACTTCAAACCGGTCATGGCCGTGTACTGCTCTCCGCGGATCGACCCCGACGACCTTCGCGAGGGCATCACCAGTGGCGTGATCGCAGCGGTCAAGTACTACCCCGCGGGCGCAACCACCAACTCTGACGCGGGCGGCACATCGCTCATGGCGTTCGAATCGGTGTACGACGTGTTGATCGAGACCGGAGCGCGATTGCTCGTCCATGCAGAGTCGACCGACCCAGAAGTTGACATCTTTGATCGCGAAGCAGCGTTTCTTGAAGATGAGTTGGCACCGATGTGCGCTGCCTTTCCCGACCTCGCCGTGACCGTCGAGCACGTCTCCACTCGTGCTGGCGTCGACTTCGTTGCCGCCCATCCCCAGACCGCCGCCACGATCACCCCCCACCACCTCGCACGCGACCGCTCAGACCTGCTGGCACACGGGATGAAGCCCGACCTGTACTGCAAGCCGGTCATCAACTCGGCGACCGACCGTGAAGCCCTCGTCGCCGCCGCCACAAGCGGCGACCCAGCGTTCATGCTCGGTACCGACTCTGCCCCGCACCCAACGACGGCAAAATATGGACCGACCGCCAAGGCTGGTGTGTTTAATGCTGCCTACGGCCTCGAGGTCGTGACCGATGTGTTCGCCCGTCACGATGCTCTCGATCAGCTCGCGGCATTTGTCTCGGCCAATGGTTGTGCGGTGTACGGTGTCGAGGCGCCGACCGACACAATCACGCTGACCGCCCAGCCGGTCGATGTCGAGTTGGCGACGTCACTATCGACGAGCAACGGCGACGAGGTCGTGCTGTTCGGCACCGAAGAGGCCACCCGCTGGACGATCAGCTAGTACTGCGGGCTAGGCCTTTCCGGGCCAGCCACACCGGACGCTAACGCCGGGCGAGAAGTGCACTAACGGCGGAGCTTCTGGCTCGGTGAGTCCAGCAGCGGTCAACAGGTGATCGTCCACGAAATCGGCAGTTGCGTAATGAAGCGGCCAGGGCTCGTGGTACATCGTTGCGTAGCTCCGCCACTTCCACAGATCCCCGTACAGAGCCCAACGAGCGGTGAGGAAGCGGTCGAGCGGTCCTTGCTGGCCCGGACCAAAGGCTTCGCCCACGGTCACCGAGACCAGGGAGGTTGCTGGAGTCGGTTTCGGCCACCGTCTCGCAGACGCGTAGCTGATTCGATCACCGTCGCTCAGGCGCCGATCGATCGAAACGCCTTCAGCATCGAAACGTTCGATCGTCATCTCAGCCCAGAAGTACGGCACCTGATAGGAGCTTCGGGCAGTGACGACCGCTGGTAACGAAGAAGCCTCGAGCGACCAGAAGTACACGCCGGGCTCGTTCGACTCGCTGGTCACATAGGTACGAACGTTGGTCTCTGGAAAGTGCAGGATCGACTTCATTGCTGGCAAGAACGGGACATCCACTCGCATCTGAAACGGCACGAGCCCCACCCATGCAGAACCATCGAAGGTCTCGACGGTGAACCCGTCGGGCAACAGCGCCTGGACCTCCTCTGGTTCGTAGCGCCAATGGAGCATCGTGAGGTCTTCCCATTCCATGCGCAGCGGCGTCCGCTTTATCGTGTGCGGGCACACCTCGGGGTAGCGGTCGACGGACACCATGGCTAGCCGCTCACTGTACTCAAGACCGATTGTGCGAATCGGTCGATGCGTCGAGCGATGTCGTCGTGGCGTTCCCAGATCAGCAAGTGACCAGCGTCGGGGTACATGTACAGCTCGGAGTTCGGGAGTGTCTCGTGGAGCTCGTGAACCTGAGTTGGACGAATCAGCTGATCGCGGCCACCGCCCAGCACCAGACTAGTTACCTCAAGGCCCCGGAGGTCCTCGAGCAGGTCGTGCGACGCAAGTGCGGCGGTAGCTGGCCCGCGGACCTCTTCCGGGATCTTCTGAAACGACGCGATCGCTTCATCGATCATGTGCAAACTTGGGTTGCGGCCAAAGGCTCCGAGACCGGCGATCAGGCGCAGTCGGGTTGCTGGAACGTCGGTGAGTTGTTCTGGCAACGTGATCCCCCCGAGTCGAAGTCCGAGGGATTGGCGCGCGACGTTGATCGCCCCGGCGCTCGCGATGGACACAAACGAATCGACGCGCTCGGAAAACAATCCAGGACGGGTCGCAGCGAATCCCATCGATGCCATACCGCCCATGGAGTGACCCACCAGACACGTGGCATGCAGGTCGAGAGCGGAGAAGACATCGCCGAGATCCATACCGAGTTGAGTCGACCCATACCCAGCAGTGCCCGCGGTCGATTCACCATGACCCCGCTGTTCTACGGCGACGACTCGATAGCCGGACTCGACGAGTGCGGGAGCGATCGGGCCCCAGTCATGGCGAGAGGCGGTGAGGCCGTGCACAAGAACGATCGTTGGCCCGGAACCAAGAAACCACGTTGCGATCTCTGCTCCGTCGGCGAGCTGCACGCTTCGACGCTCAGCGTCGGGAAAGCGCACCGGCCGTCCGTCGAGCGGGTCGGGATTGTCGGCCCAGCGGGCGATCGTCCGTCGTCGCGCCAGCGTCCCGGCAATCGCGGTCGTGATACCGGCGGCTGGAATCGCAACGGTCGATGTCTTCATCTCTTCATCCTGCCGTATAGCGCTCTAGTTACCCACCAGTCACCCAAGACAGGATTTGTGATGACTTTCCGACCGTATAGGTCGGAAAGTCATCACAAATCTCAGTTCCAGCCGGTGACGGACTTGACTTCGAGGAACTCTTCGATGCCCCACTCGCCACCTTCGCGACCGTTGCCGGACTGGCCATAGCCACCGAAGGGAGCTCCTGCTCCTCGCGCCATACCGTTCATTTCGACCATGCCTGAGCGAAGCTGGCGGGCGACGCGGCGGGCTTTGTCTTTGTCGGTGGTCTGCACGTAATTCGTGAGGCCGTACGGAGTGTCGTTAGCGAGCGCGATCGCCTCTTCCTCGGTGTCGAATGGCGTAATTGCTAGGACGGGACCAAAGATCTCCTCGCGCGAGATCGTCATGTCGGGATCGACGTCTACGAACACGGTCGGCTTGACGTAGTACCCCTTGTCGAACCCATCTGGACGACCTTGCCCACCGGCGACGAGACGAGCCCCCTCTTGTTCACCTTTGGCGATCAGACCCTGAATCTTGTTCCACTGGGTCTCGCTCACGACAGGGCCGATATGGCGACCTTCCTCGGTCGGATCACCAACAGCGACCTTTGCCGCAGCCGCCTTGGCTTTCTCCACAGTCTCGTCGTAGATCGAGCGCTCGACGAGCATGCGGGTTGGCGCGTTGCAAGACTGACCAGTGTTGTTAAAGCAGCGTTTCACACCCCAGTCGACCGCCTTCTCCCCAGCATCGGCAAAGACGATGTTCGCACCCTTGCCGCCAAGCTCGAGCGCAACGCGCTTGACCGAGTCTGCCGCATTTTTCGTAATGGCGACACCGGCCCGGGTGCTGCCGGTAAACGAAACCATGTCGACGTCTGGGTGCCCGGACAACTGAGTGCCAACTCCCACACCGTCGCCGTGAACCATATTGAACACGCCCGGCGGGAAGCCAGCTTCGTGAATCATGTCAGCAAAGAGCGAACCGCTGAGGGGGGCGATCTCGCTCGGCTTGAGCACCATCGTGCAGCCCACACCGATCGCGGGAATCACCTTGAGGGTTACCTGATTCATTGGCCAGTTCCACGGCGTGATCAGTGCAGCAACACCAACGGGCTCGTAGAGAATCTCATTGTCGGGGGCGTGGTCGCCGAGCGGACGGTCGAACTCGAACTCCTTAAGCGCCCGGATGATGCTCTTGATATGACCAATACCCGCTCCGACCTGCTGGGTCGCCGACATGTCGTGCGGTGCACCCATCTCCGCGGTGATCGCAGCGGCCATCTCCGATGCTCGGGCCTTATAGATTTCGGCGAGCTTTTCGAGCTTCTCGATGCGCTCCTCAACCGGGGTCGCAGCCCACGCGGGAAATGCTGCCTTTGCCGCGGCCACTGCAGCGTTGGTGTCGGCTTCGCCTCCAAGCGAGATGACCGCACACACCTCCTCGTTCGACGGATCGATCACGTCGAAGTCGTTGGCAATGACCGGATCAACCCAGGACCCGTTGATGTAGAACTGGCGTCGATCGAGTGTTGTGTCTGACACAGGGTCCCCCTTGGGTGTGGACAATTCGGCAAAGCTGCCCGAGTCGACACGGTACACAAGGAACAACCGCCGGCGCGATACCGCACATATCGGCTCCGAGCCGATATGTTCTACTCGTTGCAGGACTGGCGATACAGATGGGCATGACCATCGGGAACTGCAGCATCATCACCGTGTCGTTCGCCTGGGCCATCACCGGAAAGTTCCGCCGTGGCCCCAGCCATCTCCGACAAACACGATCTTGACCGCAGCGGACGCGTAACCCGCGGGCGAACGTTTGCAAATTTCCTACCCGCGGGGCTGTCCACGGTGGCGGCCGGTCGCTATGGTGAGAAATACAACTTCATCTGCCATCAGCCGGATCGAGAGAGTTTCCGCCGTCTCCGCCAGGAGACGACAGGGACGCCGAAGGTGCAAGGTCAACGGTTTGCCAAAGCCGTATACCGAATCTCTCAGGCAAAAGGATCGACCCGGTGGCATTCTCTGGAGAGCCGGATCAGTTCGCTGGTCCGCACCGACGGGGCACCATCTCTCAGGTCCAGGACAGGGTTTACGCAAGGCGAAATCGCCTTGCGTTTTTGGTTTTTCGAATCACCGACCCAACCGGACTTCACATGAGCACTCTTCAACACACCGCCCTTCATGACTGGCACGTCGATCGCGGCGGCCGAATGGTCGACTTTGCTGGTTGGGAGCTTCCCGTCTTCTATGAGACCGGAGCGATCGAGGAACACCACGCGACCCGCAACTCGGTCGGGCTATTCGACATCGACCACATGGGCCAAATCGATGTCCGAGGCCCGGGAACGGTCGACTTCGTCGACGAACTGGTCAGCTCCGATATGACAACACTCGAGCTCGGTGGTGCGAAGTACGGCCTGCTCTGCCACGACGATGGGACCGTCATCGACGACGTGATCGTGTACCGCCTCGCGGCTGACCACATGATGATCGTGGTCAACGCCGCCAACAGAGACGTCGACCATAGCTGGATCGAAGAACACAGCAGCGGCCACGACGTGACGGTAACCGACCGCTCCAGCGACCTCGAGATGATTGCGATCCAGGGACCTCATGCGGTGGCACTCGTCGATGCCGTAACCAACGCCAACGTCGCAGCCGTGGAGCGCTTCTCGTCGACCACTATTGACTTGTTCGGCTCACATGCGCTCCTCGGCCGCACCGGCTACACCGGCGAGGACGGGGTCGAACTCTACATCGACGGAAATGTCGTCGATGTTTGGACCGGGTTACTCGCCAAAGCTGAGGAGCTCGACATCGCCGCCATGCCGGTCGGTCTAGGTGCGAGAGACAGCCTTCGTTTCGAACCCGGATATCCGTTGTACGGACACGAGCTCAGCCGCGAGATCAACCCCTATGAAGCCCGACTCGGTTGGGCTGTCAACCTGACCGACGCGGAGGGCAACGATAAGAACTTCATCGGCTCGGCTGCCTTGCGGGAGATCAAGGCAGCCGGCATCACTCGCAGGCTCGAAACCCTCACCATGATCGACAAAGGTGTCCCCCGCGAGGGTTCGACCGTCGTCGATGCCGACGGTGTCGAACTCGGCCAAGTGGTCAGCGGCATGTTCGCTCCGACCGCCGATGTCTTTGCTTGCAATGCCTTCCTGCCAATTGGCCATGGCGACGTCGGCAACCAGCTCGCAATCAACATTCGTGGGCGGCTGAAATCCGCTGTCGTGGCCAAACGTCCCCTCTACCGACTCTGACCAACACGCTCACCTATTCCTACACCGTTCGCGGACAGCAACACTTCGAAAGAAAAGAAAGACTCCAATGGATTTTCCCTCCCGTCACATCGGCCCAGACAGCGCATCGCGAGACAAGATGCTCGTGACCGTCGAGGTTGATTCGCTCGATCAGCTCATCGCCGAGACCGTCCCGGAGAATATTGCCTTTCCGGACCTACTGGATCTGCCTCCGGCACGGACCGAGGTCGAGGCGTTGGCTGAACTGCGCGAGCTGGCAGAGCAGAACACCGTGTTGAGGTCGATGATCGGCCAGGGCTACTACGACACGCATACTCCAACGGTCATCCTTCGAAATGTGCTCGAGGATCCGGGCTGGTACACCGCCTACACCCCTTACCAGGCCGAGATCGCCCAGGGCCGGCTCGAAGCGTTGCTCAACTTCCAGACCATGGTTGCGGACCTGACCGGCATGGAGATCAGTAACGCATCTCTTCTCGATGAGGCAACCGCTGCCGCGGAGGCCATGACGATGGCACGCAGACTGCAGGGACGCAAGAGCACGGCGAGCACGTTCATCGTGTCCGATCGCTGCCATCCGCAGACCATCGACGTCGTCACCACCCGCGCTGAACCGTTGGGCATCAACGCGGTGGTCACCGATGTTTCAACCGCCACCTTTGACGACGATGTCTTCGGCGTTCTCGTTCAGTACCCCGACACCCGTGGCCGGGTCGATGACTTCGCGGACCTCGCAAACCGGGCTCATGATGCTGGCGCTTACGTCATCGCTGCGACCGACCTCCTCGCGTGCGCAGCGCTGGTTCCGCCTGGCGAATGGGGAGCCGACATCGCGGTCGGCTCGTCGCAGCGATTTGGTGTTCCCCTCGGCGCCGGCGGCCCTCACGCTGCCTTTCTCGCCACCGCAGAAGCACACACCCGAAACCTTCCCGGACGCCTGATCTCGGTCTCGAAGGACCGCCACGGAGATCCAGCGCTTCGTATGGCGCTGCAAACCCGTGAACAGCACATCCGTCGAGATTCGGCGACATCCAACATCTGCACCGCACAGGTACTCCTCGCCGTGATGGCATCGATGTACGCCGTCTACCACGGGCCCGCCGGAATCGCCGGAATCGCAGGCGACGTCCACACCCGGACCTCAAAGTTCGCGGCCGCTGCCCAGGAGGCAATGTACGGCCTCGACTCCACCCAGTTCTTTGACACGGTCGTGCTGACCGAGGGTCCAGACCTCGAGAACCTCGTGTCACGTGCATTGGCTGCCGGCTTCAACCTGCGGGCGTTCGATGACGGATCTGTAGGTGTCTCCTTCGACGAGACCATCACCAACACCGATCTTGCCGCGCTCACGAACGCGCTGTTCGATCGTCAGCCGCCGGAGGCCTGCGGTGCGCCGCTCCCCATCGAGCTCGTGCGTGACTCGAGCTTCATGACGCACCCGACCTTCAACAGCCACCACTCGGAAACCCAAATGCTCCGTTACATCACGAGCCTGCGGAACAAGGACCTCTCCCTTGCTCACTCGATGATCCCGCTCGGATCATGCACGATGAAACTCAATGCCACAACCGAGATGATCCCCATCACCTGGGAGGGCTTTGCCCGCATCCACCCATTTGCGCCGCTCGATCAGCAGCAGGGTTACGCGGAACTCACCAGCCGCCTCGAAGCCTGGCTTGCCGAGATTACGGGCTTTGCTGCCACCTCTCTGCAACCAAATGCTGGTTCACAGGGCGAGTACGCAGGATTACTCTCGATCCGCTCATTCCATCGCGCCAACGGCGAAGGCGATCGCAATATCTGTCTGATCCCTGATTCAGCTCACGGAACGAACCCGGCGTCCGCGGTGATGGCAGGCATGAAGGTCGTGGCGGTCAAAACCGACGAGGACGGCAACATCGACATGGCCGACCTCGAAGCCAAGGCCATCGAACATGCGGACCTTCTCGGCGCCCTAATGGTGACCTACCCCTCGACACACGGGGTGTTCGAAGAATCGATCGAACGCGTCTGCCAGATCATCCACGACAACGGAGGACAGGTGTACCTCGACGGCGCGAACATGAACGCCCAGGTTGGCCTGAGCCGGCCGGGCGACTTCGGCGCCGACGTGTGCCACCTGAACCTGCACAAGACGTTCTGCATCCCTCACGGCGGTGGTGGCCCGGGCGTTGGACCAATCTGTGTGGCCCCTCACCTCGCCGAGCACCTTCCCACCGCCCACGGCGACCGGTCCGCAGACGATGCGTACGCTGTCAGCGCAGCTCCGTGGGGCAGCGCCGCCATCCTGCCGATCAGCTATGCCTACATAGCAATGATGGGTCCAGAGGGGTTGGTCGAGGCGAGTCGACTAGCGATCCTCAATGCGAACTACATCGCTGCTCGACTCGACCCGCACTTCCCCATTCTCTATCGGGGGGCGCGTGGCCACGTCGCCCACGAGTGCATCATCGACATCCGTGACTTTAAGGAGATCGCATCGGCTGAGGACATTGCCAAGCGTCTCATCGACTACGGCTTCCATGCTCCTACCATGTCATGGCCGGTCGCGGGCACACTGATGATCGAGCCGACCGAAAGTGAGTCCCTAGCCGAGATCGACCGCTTCTGTGATGCGCTCATCGCCATCCGAGACGAGATCCGAGCCGTCGAAGCTGGCGAAGCCGATGCTGAGGACAATGCCCTCGTCAACGCTCCCCATACCGTTGCAGAAGTATCGAGCGACGAATGGACCCATCCCTATTCCCGTCGACATGCTGCGTACCCGGCCCCGTGGCTGAACGCATCGAAGTTCTGGCCTGCCGTGGCGCGGATCGACAATGGGTTCGGCGATCGCAACCTCCAGTGCTCTTGTCCTCCGATGAGCAGTTACCAGTAGTCTGCGGACAGGGCCATCCCCATAGTTGATCTGACAAGAAACGAGACTGATATGAACACCCCCGAAGAGCTCAAGTACTCCGAAGACCATGAGTGGGTTCGTGTCGATGGAAACATCGCCACGGTCGGCATCACCGACTATGCCCAGGATGCTCTCGGCGACGTCGTCTTCGTCGAGTTACCCGACGTTGGAGCAGCGACCACGAGTGGCGAGACGTTGTCAGAGGTTGAGTCAACAAAGTCGGTCTCGGACATCTTCGCCCCACTGACCGGCACGATCACCGAGGTCAACAGCGCACTCGATGATGATCCAACCGCGGTCAACAGCGACCCGTACGGAGCTGGCTGGATGTTCAAGGTCGAGATGTCGGACCCGACCGAACTCGACGGTCTCCTGGACGCGGCGGGATACAACGCGTTCACCGCTGAGTAAGGGTCTGCTCCACTGAGCAGACCCACCGGCCCGCGCAATACCGGGCCCAGCCCCAACAACACCGCGCTTGTCGTCACCACGAGCCACAAGGCGCGGCCAGCCGCTATTTCTCATGCGGAGAACTTCGCGGACAAGTGGGGTTACCGCTATGTCCCCCGTGATGATCTGCCGATCGAAGAACTCATTGGACCTGACGACGCAGCACTGGTCGTCACCAACAGCGAGCTCCGGCTCATCACCCATGCGGGTTCGCTGAGCTCGCACCTTGGCACGGCGTTCATCAGACTCAAGTCGCTCGGTCGCGGCGAGGGAGATCCTCTCGTCCGAGCGGGAGAACTCCAACCGGGAGATCGTGTGATCGACACGACCTTTGGACTTGGTCGAGATGCTGTCATTGCCGCTAGTGCTGTCGCACCGGGCGGGAGCGTTACCGCCCTCGAATCCAGCGCTGGGCTCTTTCACCTGGGTTGGTTCGGACTCACCGAAGGCGCCTTGTCGCTCACCGAGCTGGCCAGAACTGCCGGGCGTGCCCCATCTCCGATCGAGCTCATCTGGGCAGATGCACGAACCTGGCTAGCCGAGGCTGAATCGGGCTCCGCTGATGTGGTGCTGGTCGACCCGATGTTTGAAGAGCCCAAGGCATCGGACACCGGATTCGAACTGCTTCGGTCGGTCGCTGACGCCGACCAACTCGATCCCTCGTGGATTTCGGAAGCACGCCGGATCGCGCGGCGCTGGGTGGTGGTCAAGAGCGGCCCCGAGCGCCCGTGGTTCGCCGAGGCAGGCCTCGAACCAGTCCACAGCCACAGCAACGCTAATTGGTGGCGTGCTCGTGGCACCGCTGCTCCCGGTCTCAAACGTGTACGACCTCAATCGTGATCTCGGCGGTATCTCCAACCTCGATGCCTTCGGCCGTTCGTACGGCCTTCTTAATCGGGAGCACGTATGCCCCCATCTCCTTGCTGGGAAACAGCGATGTGTTCCAGTGCGTTTTACCGATCGACACGTTGACCTTTACGCTGCCGAAGCCTCCGGTCAACGACGTCGCGTCATCGATGGCATCGGAGTCATCAGCCGACAACGTAACGAACACCCATGAGGGACTTGCGTCCCATGGGTAGAGCTCGGCCTGAAACGTCACGATCACACCGCGACCCTAGCCTCACGCCGGATTGACAAAAACTTCTGTCGCCTTCACCGACGCCCAAACTTCGCTACCAGGTCGAAGGCCCATGGAGGCGACTGCTCCAGGAGTGATGTCAACACTCAGATGGAGGGGATCTTCCAACGTGATGCGGGTGATGTCGCCCAGACTTTCGATCGTCGCGATCCGCGTCGCCCAGTTGTTTCGGGGACTTCCACCGGGCTGACTCTCGTGCAGCGAGATCGCGTTCGGGTGAATAGTCACCAGAACCCGTCCTTCGACTTGTGTGTTCGCTGTCGCAAGGGATTGCGCGGAGCCCTCAAGCTCGATCGTTCCATCTGCATTGGAACCCGTCAGCAGGTTTAGTCCTGCCAATGCAGCTGCGTACGCCGTCGCGGGGCGTTGCGCGACTTCACTTGGAGAACCGATCTGGGTGATCTGCCCACCCTCGATGATCACCACTCGGTCAGCGAGAACAAAGGCGTCGACCGGATCGTGGGTAATCAACAGTATTGGCCCGGAGAACTCGTCGAGTTGAGAACGCAATACACGTCGTAGCGAGCCCCTCGTTTCAACATCGAGTGCGGCCAGAGGCTCATCGAGCAAGAGGAACGCCGGTTCACTGGCGAGCGCTCGTGCGATAGCGACCCGTTGCGCCTGGCCTCCGGAGAGCTCTGAGGGACTGCGCTCGCCCAGTCCGCCGAGATCAAGTCGTTCCAGCCAGCTCTCGGCATCTCGACGGGCATCGGCCCGCGGGGTGCCTCGAACGGTGGCTGCAAAACTAATGTTGTCGAGAACGTCGAGGTGTTCGAACAACAAGTATCGCTGGAACACAACTCCCACATGGCGGTCCTGAGCCGAAGCGAAGATTGCCGCCGAGGGATCGTCAAGAATTTTCGAACCCAAAGAAACGCATCCTGAGCCCACCGGCTCCAAGCCAGCGAGGGCGGCTACCAGCGTCGACTTCCCCGAGCCGTTCGGGCCAAGCATCACCGTGATCTCGCCCGGCTCCAGCTCAAGGTCGACGTCGAGCAAGAACCCACCATCTCGCTCGAGTGTCATCCTCGCGTACAACGTCTGGTCCTCGATCGTCATGTGCGCCCCCACCACCGATTGCGCATCGTGAGGAGCACAGCGAGCGAGATGACGACGAGAACGAGGCTGATAGCCACCGCAGCATCGCGATCTGACTCAAGGGCGACGAAGACAGCGAGGGGCAGCGTTTGGGTCCGGCCCTGGAGATTGCCAGCAAAGGTGATGGTGGCACCAAACTCGCCCAACGCTCGTGCCCAAGCCAGAACAACTCCGGCGCGAAGCGACGGGGCGATCGATGGCAGAGTCACCCGCCGGAAGATCTGAAGTGATGACGCTCCCAAGGTCGCAGCAGCGTCCTCGAATTCGGTGTCGAGGTTGCGAATTGCCCCCTCGACGGTCACCACGAGGAACGGCATCGCAACAAATACGTTCGCCAAGACCACACCCCAAATAGAAAAGGGCAGGAGCAGGCCCGTGGCGTTGTTCAGAGGCTCTCCCACGATGCCTCGGCGGCCCAAGGCAAAAAGCAACGCCGCGCCACCCACGACCGGAGGGAGGACCATCGGCAAGGTGACCACAGAACGGAGCACGCCCATGCCGCGAGCAGGGACCCGAGCAAGCATCCAGGCCAAAGGCACACCGAGCACGACGGAGATGGCCGCCGCGCTCAGCGATGTAATAAGCGAGATCCGGAGAGCGTCGGTGACGACATCATCGGAAACGAGAGAAAGCAGTTCGGACCACGGTGTCTCAAATGCGAGTCCAATGAGGGGTAGCACGAACACGAGTGCGCCGATCGTCCCCAACATCAGCAACGGCCTCGGAGAACGCCTTTTTGCACTCATTGCGCTGCACCGAAACCGAGTTGAGCAAAGGTGACCTCGGCTCGACTACCCGTGACGAAGTCTGCAAACGCAGCTGCACCTTCGGGATTCGGTGCGTCGACCAGCGTGACGATCGGGTATGTGGTCACAAAGGGCGTGTCTCCACCGATCGCGACCGGCTCGGCTCCTTTGTCCGACGCAAGGACGTCGGTCGTGTAGACCAGACCGACGTCGAGCTCACCAAGTTCGATCTTGGTGAGTAGGGCGCGCACATCAGGTTCGTTCGTGTCGATACTCGCTTCGATACCTTGAGTTTCGAACGCCTCAACCGCCAGCTGGCCGCACGGCACTTCCGCCGCGCAGACGCCGACGAGGAGGTCGTCGTTGGCGAGATCGGAGAGTCCTGATATCTTGCCGGGGTTTCCTGCGGGCACGGCCAGAATCAGCGAGTTGGTCGCAAACGCTTCGGGTCGGCCGTTAACCAGCGATTCTTCGACCAACGAGGCAACAACGGATTCGTTGGCAGAGGCAAAAACATCTGCAGGCGCACCCGCGCGAATCTGCTCTCGAAGCGACGAACTTCCTCCAAAGTTGATGACGACATCGACGTTCGGATTCGCAGCCTCAAAGTCAGCTTCCAACTGGGTGAACGCGTCGGTAAGCGACGCTGCGGCGAAGACCTGGACGGTGTCCTTACTCCCAGCACCTCCACACGCCGCCAAGGTCAGGCCAGCAACAACGAAGCACGCAAGCTCCGATGAGCGGGGAAACCACATGCTGGAGAGTGTACGTCCGCCCGCTATTGCCGAGAAAGCCCAGTTCCGGCCGCCTTTGTGCGTAGATCCTTCAGCACATTCAGTCGCCCCCGAGCAATGCCGATAGTCCCGTTGTGAGTTCTCCATCGATCGACGACCCAACATGGTATCGGCACCATTTTTATGCCGATTCGCTGTGTGCGGAGTATGTGAACGCCGCATCGGCTTTCGGAGACGGTCGCGCGGAGATCGTGGTCTTTCAGGACCGGACAGCCTACATATCCGTATCGAGCGATCGCGAAGGAATCCGTACCCCGAGGGCACTGACCAGGGCCGAGCAGATGATGCTGGATAGCACCTCAGGCACGGCGACCATGGTCGACGGTGAAATAGCCGTCCCAATTCTCTCCCCAGACCGCCGAACCGTCGCCTCGCTCAGCATCTTTTCCAGTAGCGAAGAACTCGACCTTGCCGGATTTGAACGTTTGGCCAACGCCATCTCAGCGGGAATCGTCGACGCTCTCGACAGCCCCAACGGCGACTTCCTAACCGAAGTTCTTCTCGGACAGCGCGACGCAACGATCGTGCTCGACACCGAATTCAGGATCAAGTGGGCGACCGCCAACATCTCCTCGATGCTCGGTTTGAGCGTGGAGGAAGCGCGATTCCAAAGTGTGCTCGACTTCTTACACCCCGATGACGTCGATGCCTGCTTCGACGCAATGATCCGCCTTCGGGAGGGTCAGGAGGTGTATCGGGTCACCGTGCGGGTTCTCTCTTCGACCGGCGAGTACGTTTCGGTCGAGGTCACCGGGAACGACCTCACTGGCGTCCCGGCGGTCAACGGGGTCGTGTTGAGCCTCCGAAACGGCGAGCGCGAGGCTGAGTTCCTAAACGTGATGGAGCGCTCCCGGTTGATCTCATCGACGCTCGTGAACAGCTTGCGCGATGGAGTCATTGCCGTGGACCCCGGCGGCACCATCTCAACGATCAACGATCAAGCTCGAAAGATGTTCGGCATTCACTGGTTGCTCGCACCGGCGCAGATCCAGTCCAGCAGCTTCGAACTGGCGACTCTCGACGGCGAGCCATTCAATCCGCTAAAGAGTCTGGGTAGCAGAGTGACCGCGGACGAGACCAACGACACCGCCGAGCCGGTGATCTGTCGCACGGAGGGTTCTGACCCCGTCTATCTCAGCGTCAGTGAGCACGCTGTCGAAGACGGTGGACACGTTGGACTCGGCCGACTCGTCGTCTTCTCCGATATCACCGCCGAGTACCTCGCGGTCGAAGCCTTGCGCGAGGAAGCTCTTCACGATCATCTCACCGGCCTCGGAAATCGCCGAAAGTTGAAAGCCCACCTGCAAGAACTCGCCAAAAGCCAGCCTCCAATCAATGTCGCTGCATTGTGTATCGACCTCGACGGCTTCAAGACAGCGAACGACACCAACGGACACCGCATTGGCGATCAACTCATACAGATCGCTGCGGAACGGCTCTCGTCGCAACTGGGCCCCGGAGAGTTTCTGATTCGGCAAGGCGGAGACGAATTTCTCGTGCTCATCGCAGGGAACGAGGACATGGACGAAGCGGTCGAAGCCGCGGAGCGGTTCCGAGAGGTGCTCGACACCCCGTACAGCCTCGCTGGCCAGCGTCTCGATATCACCGGCTCGATCGGAGTGTCGATGCAACGGAGCTCCGAGCTCGACGGGGACGTGCTTCTTTCCCATGCCGACCTCGCGTTGTATGCAGCCAAGGACAACGGCCGAAACAGGGTCGCTCGCTTCGACCAGGCGTTGAAAGCATCGGTGCTCGATCAGGAACTGCGACGCCAGCTTCTCCGCACTGCGTTGGAAGACGAACGGCTCGTCATGTACTTCCAGCCGCTCGTAGACGCACAGTCCGGGAATCCACTCGGATACGAGGCCCTCGCTCGAATTCGTGACCAGAACGGCACGCTGCTAGCGCCGCGTTCGTTCCTCGACGCCATGGTGTCCACCTCATTGATGTGGGACCTCGACCGCGCGGCCTACCGTCAGTCGCTGCGCGCTCTGCCCAAACTCCGAGCGGCCCACGGCGACCAGAGCATCTACGTCGCTTCGAACTTCTCATCGGTCAGCATCCGTCAGCCCGACTTTGTCGAAACCGTCCTGTCCATGGCCGGGGACTCTGGCATTGGAGCCGAAGAGCTCGTTATCGAGGTTACGGAAAGCTCAGCATTCGAGGTCGGCGAACAGGGCTCCCAGGCTCTGCACCGCCTCGCCGCCGCCGGAGTTCAGATTCTGCTCGATGACTTCGGGACTGGGTACTCATCGTTGGCACACCTTCGAGACCTGCCGATCACTGGCTTGAAGGTCGATCGCAGCTTCATTTCACGACTGGATCGCGGTGAAGTCAATCTGTCGATCGTCGAGGCGATGTTGTCGTTGGCCAACGGACTCGGGCTCGCCACCGTCGCCGAGGGCGTCGAGTCCAAAGCACAGCTCGAACATGTCCGAGATCTCGGATTCGATGTCGTACAGGGCTGGATCTATTCGAAGGCCCTCTCGCTACAGGAATGCATCGACCTACAGCGAGAAACCAACCAGAAGGCTGCCTAGAGGTCGAGCGAGTTCTCCTATGGCGCTTCTCGCCCTAGTGCGCAGCCGCACCGTGGCTCTCGTCATCCTTTTGAAACTGCGAGACGACCGCGACGATCACCGCACCTGCGACGAGGCCGACGAGGGCCGAGAGCGCGGTGTTCACAAGCCATCCAACAAACCCGCCCACGCCGGAAATACCGTGCACCGAGTCTTCGGCCGCGAGGAGAACGTCGTAGGGCCAATCCCACCCAAGTTCGTGAGCGCCGACGATGAGGATGTGACCACCAACCCACAACATTGCAGCGGTTCCGATGATCGTGAGCCACTTCAGGACAACCGGCATCGCAGCCACCAACTTGCGACCAGTCGCCTGGGATGCTTCGTTGTCCCGCCCGATCATCGCCAGGCCAATGTCGTCCATCTTGACGATGAGCCCAACGGCTCCATACACGATGATCGTGATGAAAATCGCGACGACCACCATGATCACCGCCCGCTGGAGTAGCGGTTCCTCGATGACCTCCTTGAGCGAAATCACCATGATCTCGGCCGAAAGAATAAAGTCGGTTCGGACAGCACCCTTGATCGTTTCGGCCTCAGCTTCGGGTCCAAGAACGACAGACGGCGTTGCTTCGGCGTGACCATGATCCTTGTGGGCGAGCTTGTGATAAATCTTGTGCGCACCCTCATAGCTCAAAAAGGCACCGCCAAATATCAGGATGATCTCGACCAAAACCGGTACCAGCGCGCTGAGCAGTAGGACGACTGGTGTAATGAAGAACAGCTTGTTTCGTAGAGAACCGGTTGCGATCTTCTTGATGATGGGTAGTTCGCGTTCGGCGGCCAGACCTTGGACATAGGCGGGGGTAACAGCCGCATCATCGACGACCACGCCCGCAGCCTTTGCGCCCGCCCGTGCTGCTGCGGCACCGACATCGTCGACTGACGCCGCGGCGAGTTTCGCGAGCGCAGCTACATCATCGAGCAATCCAACCAGACCACCGGCCATTGGCAAACCTCACATTGTTCTTGGTGAGTAGACCCTAATCAACCAATCGCTGAAGTCGGTGAGTATTTCGCAGATTCGCACAGCTCGTTCGTGTGATTACTTCGAGGCATCGGTGGAGGAACTCTGCCAAATCGACGGATCCGCGGTTGGTGCAAGCCGGCTGGGGTCGAGTTCCTCCACACGTTGTTCGAGCACGCGACAACGCGATCGCGCATCGACGTAGGTTCTGTAGGCAGCGCGCGCCGACGAATCGATCTCTTCGAGAAATGCTTCGAGACTCGCGGTGTCGGCATCGGGATCGGTCTCTCGTAGCGTCTCGAGTTCTTGACGAGCCGACTCGGCGCGAACCATGAGCACGGCCGCCTCGTTGTCGAGGTCACCAGCCCACTTCCGAGCCGCATCCGCCTGCTCGACCGCCTTTGCATATTCTGCGTATCCCCCATCGTCGGCCTCAGCGTCGATCTCGACCGACTCGGTTGCGAGTGCCATCACCGCGAGCGGCAGGCTCTCCACCAGCATGCCCAACGGGGTCTCAAAGGGGCCGATCGCACGTCCCCGATGTACCCGAAGCGGGGCCATAGCCATGGTTGCTGACGCCATTGCCTCCGCGAAGCTCGCCGGGGTTCCGTCGACCTCACGTACCTCTGCGTCAATACGTCCTGCTTCGAGAATCGACTTGACGTGCTCGACCTCATCGACGTCGTCGACCGGTGGCACGTAGACGATGATCGAGGCATCGCGCCAGTGCTCGTGACGCTGACACAACCACCCGAGCAGGGTCACGAACTGGCCGACCTGATCGTCGGACCACCAGAGCGCGATCGTCCGTTCCTTGCGAGGGGTGGATTCGAAACGTTCCCATGCATCATCATCGACGTTGAGAACGGCCACGTTCATGCCGAAGCGGACGCTGCCTTGCAGCATGCGACCGTACGCTTCTTGTTCGTCGTTCGTCCCACGCAGGTCGCGCACGCCAAATAACGTCGTATTGGGCCTGACGGTACCAAGGCCATGAGACTGGATAAGCGTCTGCACCCCAAGCTCGGCGTTCTCGACGAGAACGGCACGGGCGAATGCACCGTGGGCTACCCGCGAGACCTCGCTGGCCAGATCCGCCTCAATTTCGGGGACACGCTGCCGCAGACGGGGACCACTTCCCTCGATCATTCGAACCGCGGTCAGAAACCCTGAGTCCCCTTCGAGCCATGAGGCCATCTCGATCATGCGGCTCCGATGCTCGGGGTGCCGTGGCACGAACGCAAGGATGCTTGGACGCCAGTCGCGGTTGCTCGCAGGTTCGTCACCGATCGACTGAATGTGGTGTCGGGCTTTGGTGAAGTGGTGCGACCCCGAGCTGTCCACCCAACGATCCGGGGTGTCCCGGTTGCGCAGGTAGTTGTAGAGGATGACGAACACGAGCGCGGCCAGAAGCCCCATGATTGGGTTGATAGCCAGTATCGCCACACCACACATCGCCACACCCAGAAGGCTTAGGCGCGCATCGAACCATTTGAAGCGAGGTCGAAACGACGTGCCGCCTGCCCGGATCTCGAAGAAGGTGGCGTAGTTGATCAACCCGTAGCTCGCCAAAAAGAACATCGAAATGATGGGAGCGATCGCGTTCAGGTCTCCACCTGCCACGGTGATCAGCGCAATCACCGCCGAAAGCGCTAATGCTCGACGTGGATTGTTCATCGGCCCGGACCCGACTTCGAAGAATTCGAGGCGAGGCAGAACCCGGTCCTCACCAAGGCGCTGGAGAACCCTCGGACCGCCCATTGCTGAAGCGAGCGTCGAGGACAGGGTTGCGGCGAGGACACCGACCAAGGTGGTCCAACCAATGATCGAGAAGTCGCCCATGATCGTCGTCGTATCGCTTACGAGCGTCGCCGCCGGCGCAACACCAGCGATGAGCACGATCACACCGACATAGATCGCGGTCGAAAGCCCTACGGCCATAAAGGTGCCACGGGTGATCGATTTGCTGGGTTCGCGGAGGTCTCCTGACATTGCCACGCCCTGACTGAACCCCGTCACTGCGGGAAAGAAGACCGCGAATGTTTCCCAGAAGCCATCTTCACCGGTTCCACCGGTCGCGTTTTCGGCGAAAATCTCAGGATTGAAGTCACCGGCTGCCCCAATAAAGAATGAGCCCAAGGCGAGGATCAGCAAACCCATGACCAGGTACTGCAGACGGGTGGCTAGGTCTGCGCCGACCGCCGCGACTCCGACGAGGAGTAGTACAAGCGCGGCGGCTATCACCTGGGTGAGCAGCTGTGAGTCGCTGCCCAACGCAACGACGACCGGTTCGGCAAAGCCGATCGCGTAGAACGCAATCGATACCGAGATAGCAAGAAACAGAACAACACCTACCGCACCGCCGAATTCGATGCCGAGCGTGCGCGAGATCAGGAAGTACTCACCACCACCACGAACCCTCATGTTCGTGGCAATGACCGCCAGAGAGATGCTGGTCAACACCGACACCGAGGTAGAAATCGCGAGGATCAGCAGCGCCTGAAGCAACCCCACCGAGCCGACCACTTGACCGACTCGAAGGAAGAGCACCAGGCCAAGAATCGTCAGAATGCTGGGCGTGAACACCCCACCAAACGTTCCCAGCACCCCGCCTTCTGATATCTCGGTGGCGCTCGATTTCTGCGTCAAGGGCGGTCCGTCTCCTCCGGGTCCAACGATGGTACAACAATGCTGACCTGCTCGATCTTTCGCCCTTCAACCCGAACAACTCCAAGGCGGAAATCACCATGTTGGACTTCGGTACCGACCGCTGGGATCTCACCGACGTAGTCCGAGACAAGGCCGGCGATAGTGACGACATCGTCGTGCCCATCGAAGGACATCCCGAGGTGCTGGCGGATCTCGCTGAGCGGCGCCTCGCCATCGACGATCAGGACGCCATTTTCGTGTGAGATCTCCCAGTCTGCGAGTTCGTCGTCCATGATCTCGTCGATCACATCGTCGAGGGACACAAAGCCGACGGTGGCGCCGTGTTCATCGACCACCAGCGCCGCGTGAGCACTGCCGTTTTTGAAGTCGTCGAGCAGACCTTCCGCTGTGGTCCGGGCTGTCACGACGGGCAGCGGGCGGAGTATCTCGGCGAGCGAGGTGTACGTGCCGAGCTGGCTCGAACGGATGAAGTCTTTGATGTGGAGCATGCCGACGACGTGATCGAGGTCGCCGTCGATGACCGGATACCGGCTACGAGCTGAGGACGCGATGACATCGGCGATGTCTGACGATGAGGCGTCCTGGTCGAGCGCAACGATGTTCGCCCGAGAGATCATGATCTCTTCGGCAGGTCGTTCGTCGAGCTCGAAGATGTTGCGAATCATGCCGTGCTGCAGCTCCCCGAGATGACCACTTTCAGCCGATTCTCCGGTCACGATGGCGAGCTCATCGCTTGTAAACAGCGACGCGGTCTTGTCCGGCTCGGGTACACGGAGCAGGCGCATCAGAGAGAATGCGATCCCGTTCAGCACCGCAACCATTGGCTTAAACAGCGTGCTAAAGAAGCGCATGATCGGGTTGAGCTTCACGCTGACCGCTTCGGGGGCCTGCAGGGCGAGCGCTTTCGGAATCATCTCGCCGAGGACGACGTGGAGATAGGTAATAATGCTGAGCGCTATCACGAAGCTCAACGTCGACACGATGCCGCCGGAAAGACCAAGATCCTCGAGCGGCCCGAAGAGCAGAACGGCCACGGCAGGTTCGGCGTACATGCCGAGCCCGATCGAGGCGAGCGTGATGCCGAGCTGGGCTACAGCGATGTAGCTGTCTTTGCCCGCATGTCGTTTCATCAAATCGATCAGCCACTGCGCAGCCGCGCTACCACGGTCGGCCAGCCCCTCGAGCCGACCGACGCGAGCACCGACGAGTGCGAACTCAGCAGCGACGAACAGACCATTGATCACCACCAGAACAATGATCGCGATCGCTGGCAGGATGATTCCGCCAAACAGTGTGATCTCGGTGGGAGCCTCGGCGGCAAAGAACAGCGCGCTCATGATGTTGCCTCCTCATGACCGGACGCATCATCGCTCGTTGCGAGTCCAGCGACCGGCTCAGCAAAGCTGACTCGATCGATTGCGTTGCCATCGGTGGCGTCGACGCGGAACGGTCCGAGGCCGCCCGAAAGCTCGATATTTTCGCCGACGCCTGGCTTGCGGGAAAGCTCGTGCCAGATCAGGCCACCGACGGTGTCGACATCGGTTGTGGAAAGCTCCATACCGAAGCGACGGTTGACATCCTCGACGAGTACCTCGCCCGACATCGAGACGCGTCCATTTTCGATCACGATCGGGTCGGGATCGACGTCGAACTCGTCTCGCACCTCGCCAAAGACTTCTTCGACGGCGTCCTCGATGGTGACTAGTCCAGCGACATCGCCATACTCGTTGATCACAAAGGCGCAGTGCTGATCGGTTTCGTCGAGACGTTCCCACAACGATGGAACCGACAGGGTCTCGGTCACCTCGAGGACCTTGCGAGTCACCGACGATACCGTTGCTTCCGGCTCGTGCTGGGCCCCGAGATATAACGCTCTGAGATGCACGATTCCGAGCACGTCGTCGGAGTCGTCATCCCAAACGGGGAAACGACTGTGTGGTGTCTCGACGACGCGCTCCAACGCTGCCGCCACCGATTCACCCGCCGACACGCCAACGAGTCGCCGTCGCGGTGTCATGACTTCACGGACCAACCGCTGCTCTACGTTGAGGACTCCAGCGACCATGTCGCGCTCTGCAACATCGATGAGCCCTGCCGCTGCGCTCTCGTTGAAGAGGGTACGGAGCTCGTCTCGAGAGTGAACGTGACTGTGGCCGTGATCGGCGCTCAGCCGAAAGACGCGCATGATGGCAAACGCCGAACCGTTAAAGATCTTCACCAGCGGACGGAGCAGCGTCTGGCTGACCGCCATTGCTGGGTACGTGGCCACCGCAATCCTCTCGGCGTATCGCAACGCCCCGGTCTTGGGGAGCAGCTCGCCAAAGACCACCTGCAGCGACGTCACGATAAGCAAGACGATGATGATCGAAACAATCTGGCCGGCCGAACCAAAGATCGGTTCAAAAAGTGGGGTCAGTCGACGCTGGCCAATGATGCCGGCCACGAGGCTGCTCAGCGTGATCCCGACCTGACATGTCGCGACGTAATTGTCGAGCGCGACCGGGTCATCGACGATCTTGAACAAGCGCGCCGCGGACTTTCCTCCGCTCTCGGCTTCGGTCTGGATACGGGACTTACGAGCCCCGACCGTGGCGAATTCAGCAGCGACATAAAGTGCATTAAGCGCGAGCATGATCACGATGATGATGATGGTCACGGGCAACCCAGAAATATCTGCCTCACCCGACGATTCCACGAAGGCCACCGCGCTTGCGCCAATCGGCAACGAGTACATCTCCGGATTCTAGAGCGCAGAAGACCTTACGCGTGGATTATTGCTACAAGAGGTGGGAGACCTGGCTGAGGATGTGTCGTGCGACGATGACCAGCCACAGCGCGTAAGGAGCAGCAATAGCGACAAGTGCGTTGGTGAGCGGGATGTAGCGACTGTGCTGAACCGAGAGGGCGAGCAGCGCTGGCATCCACAATCCAAGGGCGAGTACCGCAACGACAAGACCGGGTCCGTTGATCTGCAAGAGCCCAGTACTAAAGAACATCACCGCTCCGAGGATGAGCAGTGGACGATGGGCAAAGCCGACGGTCGTCAAGGTCTTGATAAACGACGGTTGGTCGGCGTTCGATCCAACCCGGTCGACTACCAGACGGCCCGTAAACCAGATGCTCGTGCCGAGAAAGAGCCATCCCCAGATGCCGTACAGAGCAAGCTGGACAAACTGGCGGGGCGAGTCGAGGAGCAATCCCCCAAACCGGTTGAATGCAAGCACGAAGGATGCTCCGAACGCGGTGAAGGCACCAACAAAGAACATTTCGGACGTGATTGTTCGCCAGCGCGCCGGATGCAGCGCAAAGAATGTCTTGAACGCCATCATGGCTGCCACGTTTCCGCATCGGGCCAGAACGTCTCAACGTCTCCTGGGAAGGACGTGAATCCCGGCAGGATGTCCATGATTTCGGTAATGGGTCCGTCGAGTGGGAGCCCTCGGGCCGGGTCAAATGTGGTTCCTGTGACGGTGTCTCGCAGAACATCGCCGTCGACTTCAAGCTCGACGAGGTTGTCGCCGACCCGGCGCGAGAAGATCGCCCAGCTCTGTGGGTTCGTCGGGTTTGAAACAACGGCGATCTCAACGCCTGCGACCACATCGTTGGCCACCCCCACCCGGCGCAGGTCGTTCACGGGATACGAGCGAGCCTCTTCGCTGAAGTCGACCACGAGATGAAACTCGCCGAGATCGAACCCCGATGGGCCGGCGGGAGCGTCGAGCGCAAGGGTGTCGGGGTTCTCGGCCAGCCATGCGGACCACGTCGTAAATTGTGAGGCGAGCAATTCAACGGTTTCGCCCTTGCGGGGGCCTGCTATTGCCTCACCGGTGGGCTGGCTCCAGATACTGCCCGTGTCGTGATCCCACCACGTCATGGCGTTGCCCCACAGCGCGCCATGGACGCCAAAGACCAGGGTTTCGTCTCCCAACTGGCGGCGATGAACCATCGCCGTTGCGCACAACGGTCACCAACTGACGAGTATCGGTTCGCCGCCGAGCTCGTCGACGACGAGTTCCCTCCCGTTTAGGAAGCTGACCGGATACGCCTTTGACTCGCCGTTGATGGTGACACCGATGACCTCGGTGCCAGCCGCCCATGGGGTCTGGGCACTCGACACGAAGGTCGGATCATAAATCGGGGTGATGCCGTCGCGCGGGAGTAGCTGTCGGAAGCCCTCGGGAAGTGGTTCACCTGCGGCAACCGGGTCATAGACATCGCCAGGATCTGCTCGAACGCCAGAGGCGACCGGCGTCTGGGAGTTGCCACCGGAGGTGAATGCCCAACCGGTTATCACGAGCAAAAAGCCAAACATCGCGCCGAGAATTAGGGGCGACGGCCCATCAACCTTTTTCGTCATATCGCTCTCAACCCCCAGCCCTGCGGGCTGCTTCCCAGCCTTCTCTGATCCTTACTTTCTCGATACGTATTCGATCACTACGCCAAACACCGCTGTCAGGTGGGCGGGGTTCCATCACCAAACGGGCTTCCGCCGAGTGCTTCACGCCCGTGTGCGGTGACCCAACCGTCGTTGTTTGGACCCTTCGGTGTGACGCCGGTCGGGTTGATGCCGGTGTGGACCTCGTAGTAGTGAGCTTTGATGTTGTCGAAGTCGATCATGTCGCCAAAGCCAGGCGTCTGGAAGAGGTCGCGGGCGTACGCCCACAGCACCGGCATCTCCGACAGCTTGTTTCGGTTGCACTTGAAATGGTTGTGGTACACCGCGTCGAACCGGACGAGGGTGGTCCACAAACGAATATCTGCCTGGGTGATGGTGTCTCCGACGAGATAGCGCTGGTTGGTCAACCGTTCCTCCAGCCAGTCGAGCCGAGCAAACAACACGTCGTAGGCCTCTTCATGAGCAGCCTGGCTCGATGCGAATCCACTCTTGTACACACCGTTGTTGACGTCGTGGAAGATGAGCTCACTGATCTCGACCATCTCATCGAGGTGTTCGTCGGGCCAGAGGTTGGGCGCTCCCTCTCGGTGGAACTTGGACCATTCCCGGAAGAGATCCTCTTCGATCGAGGGGAAGTCGTTGGTGACGACGGTCTTTGAATCGATCTCGACGATCGCCGGCACGGTGATCCCGCGGGGATAGTCAGCAAAACGATTGAAGAATGCCTCCTGCAGTTTGTGGATACCGAGAACAGGATCGAGGCCGTCCGGGTCGAGGTGGAAATTCCAACTCGAGGCGTCGTGCAAGGGCCCAGCTACCCCGACCGACATCACTGACTCGAGGCCGAGGAGGTAATGGGTGATGAGCGAACGATTCGCCCACGGGCAGGCATGGGCCACGACCAGCCGATATCGATCAGCTTCGACGGGCCATCCATCGCCACCGTCGACGGTGATGCGGTCTGGGATGTAGTTCATGTCCCGATCGAATGTGCCCGTGCTCTTTGCCATGTTCTGTTCTTCTTCCGGTCAGCTCGTACTCGATGCTGTCATCAACCCGCCGAGGAACCCTGCCATGCCCACCGTTTTCATGTGCATGTTTTTGGCCCTATCGAATGCCCACGGTCGATCCTTGACCACATATTCGTATGAATATATATTGCCCACGTGCCCACCGCCGACCATTACTTCCTTGACCAATACCTTCCGTATGTCCTGCGCCGCGCTGACCAAACCCTGTCGGCCCCCTTCTACGGGGTGCTCACCGAGTACGGCATTGCCCGCTCCGAATGGCGGCTACTGGCGGTCCTCTTCGACCTCGGTGAGATGTCTGTGCTCGACCTGGCTGCAGCATCTCTCAGCCCCCAACCAACCGTGACACACGCCCTTCGACGTCTCGAGAAGAAGAAGCTCGTCACCCGAACGCCGGGCGTCGATGACAAACGGCAACGGATCGTCGCCATTACTAACGCGGGGAAAGACTTGACCAAAACACTCGTCTCACACGCGCAACGACTCGAGACCGAGGCGCTGGCCAGTGCCGGTGACCTGACCGAGCTCGTCGACGAGCTGCGACGGCTCACCGCCAAGATCGAACAGTCCCAGGCTCGATCATCGACGGCCGACACGCCCCTATCCGCAACATGAGCAAGCGACAGCGATGACGAACTACGACCCGAAACCAGCAACCGAACGCCGTCCCTTCAACCTGATGAAGTGGATCGACGATCACCGAGAAGAACTCACTCCCCCGGTCGCAAACAAACAAGTCTGGCGCGAGGCTGACATGATCGTGATGATCGTCGGCGGCGGCAACGAACGGAACGACTTCCACGACGACCCGCGTGAGGAGTTCTTCTACCAGATCAAAGGCGACATGAACCTGATCATCTGGGAGGAGGGCAGCCACCCGGTCGACATGCCTATCCGGGAGGGCGAGGTGTACCTTTTGCCACCCCATTTGCGCCACTCACCTCAGCGTCCAGATCCCGAATCGATCGGGCTTGTGGTCGAGTACCAGCGCGACATCGGCGAGCTTGACGGCTTTGAATGGGCGTGCACGAACTGCGCCAACAAGGTGCACCGGGTCGAACTTCAAGTCCAGGAGATCGACAAGGATCTTCCGGCCCTCTTCGCGGCATTCAACGAAGACGAACAAGCCCGCACCTGCCCCCACTGCGGTACGTTGCACGCTGGCAAGGACGGCCGTCTGTGAGCGACCCCCAACACCAGGCCGGACAAACCGCGGACGAACTCGACGCGATTGATCCATTACGCGATTTTCGAGACCGTTTCGAGATCCCCGATGGCATCTATCTCGTTGGGAACTCACTCGGTGCGTTGCCCAAGACCACCCGTGAGTTCGTAAACACCGAGCTCGACCGATGGGGTCAACTCGGCGTCGAAGGACACTTCACTGGCGACTTATCGTGGAAGGACTACCACGAGCTCGTCACGACCCAACTCGCCGAACTGGTCGGCGCACGGTCGACCGAAGTTGTTGCTATGAACGGGTTAACGGTCAACCTGCACCTGCTCATGGTCAGCTTTTACCGACCGACGCCGCTGCGCCACAAGGTCATCATCGAAGCCGGCGCTTTTCCATCGGACCACTTTGCTGCGGTCTCTCAGATCGAGCAGCGGGGCTTTGACCCAGCCGATTCCCTCATCATGCTGACACCTCGCGTCGGTGAGGAGTCGCTTCGCACCGACGACATCGTCGCCGCGATTGCAGAACACGGAACCGAATTGGCTCTCGTGCTGCTGCCTGGAGTGCAGTACTACACCGGTCAGGTCTTCCCGATGGCCGAGATCACCGCGGCAGGCCACGCCGTTGGCGCAACGGTTGGGTTCGACCTCGCCCACGCTGTTGGCAATGTCGAGCTGGCTCTGCACGACTGGGGTGTCGACTTCGCGGCCTGGTGTTCCTACAAGTACTTGAACAGTGGTCCGGGTGGAGTCGCCGGAGTGTTCGTGAACGACCGCCATGTCGCTGATCAAGACCTCCCCAAGTTCACCGGCTGGTGGGGAACAAACCCCGACACACGCTTTGAGATGGCAACGGTGTTCGACGCCATACCAACCGCTGAATCCTGGCAGTTATCGAACGCCCCGATTCTCCCGCTGGCAGCGTTACGAGCCTCGCTGGACATCATCACCGAAGCGGGCGGGATGAAGGCACTACGCCAAAAGTCCGAGCTCCAGATTGCATACTTCGATCGCCGTCTGTCCGAGGTGCTCGGCGATCGCGTCAATAACATCACCCCTCCGGCGCTGCCTGAACGCGGTTGCCAGTTCGCGCTCCAGGTAGCGGCCGGCAATGGCCGAGAGGTGTACGAATCGCTCAAGGCCTCACACGTTCTCTGCGACTGGCGCGAGCCCGACGTGATTCGGGTCGCTCCCGTACCGCTCTACAACTCGTTTTCAGATATCGAGCAGTTCGTACAGATACTCGATCGGGCGACCACATGAACGACCCAACCGTCGTCATCGGCGCGGGCCAGGCAGGAACGTTGTTGTCGATCTACCTCGCCCGGCAGGGATACGACGTCACCGTCTATGAAAGCCGCCCTGACCTTCGCCGCACCGATATTGACGCTGGTCGATCGATCAACCTCGCCCTGGCCACTCGCGGCATCATCCCGCTCATCGAAGTCGGTGTCATCGACCGCGTCGATGACATCACCATCCCGATGCGAGGCCGGATGATCCACACGCCAGGCGACCCAACGCCTGACCTCCAGCCATATGGTTCGAAACCTCACGAGGTGATCCACTCGGTCTCAAGAACCGACCTGAACGCGATCCTTCTCGACGCAGCAGAAGCCACCGGCAAGGTTCGGATCGAGTTCGAGACCACGCTCGACCACGTCGACTTCGACACCTCGACACTCCACTTCAGCAACGGGCAGACCGGTCGATTCGGCCTCTTGTTCGGCGCCGACGGTGCTGGCTCGCGCGTTCGAAAGGCCATTGCCGATGCGGGTTCGGGAACCTTTGAAACCGAGTGGCTTGACCACGACTACAAAGAGCTGACGCTCGCCGCCAACGCCGACCGTACGCACCGACTCGACCCGAACGCGCTCCACATCTGGCCGCGCGGGGAGTTCATGTTGATTGCGCTCGCAAACCCCGAGGGCGATTTCACCATCACGTTCTTTGCCCCCAAGGCCACGTTCGACACGCTGAGAAGCCCGAACGAAGTCTCCGCATTCTTCGCGACCGAGTTTCCAGACTTCACAACGATGGTCCCCGATCTCGCCGAGCAATTCGCCGAGAACCCCCAAGGCTCCCTCGGCACGCTCTGGGCATCGGGCTGGAGCCATGAGGGACGAGCGGTCATCGTGGGCGACGCAGCGCACGCCATCGTGCCGTTCCACGGACAGGGAATGAACGCTGCGCTCGAATCGGCCCGGGCGCTCGATCGCCATATGCGATCCTCCCCTGACGACCTCGACTCCGCCTTCGCTGCCTACGAAGCCGAACGCAAACCCGACGGCGACGCAATTGCCCAGATGGCGCTCGACAACTACGTGGAGATGCGATCGGGTGTCGTCGACCCCGACTACCTCGCCAAACGCGAGTTGGCCCTGGAGCTTGAGCAACGTCATCCAAACCATCTGAGTCCTCGCTACAACATGGTGATGTTCTCGACGATGCCCTATGCCGAGGCACAGTCTCGCGCTCGTGCCCAAGCCGACCTGATCGCAACCTCGGTCGCGGACCCGTCGTTCGACATCGACTCCGCGGTCCAGACCCTCCCCCAACTCCCCGACCTTGACCCCCTCGCCGACCGAGATGCTCTGTCGGTTTCCCAAGGAGCAGATACATGAGCCCGTCCCCTGGAAACAACGGTGACTTCACCTACACCAGCTATTTGAAGATCCCTGAACTGCTGTCGTTGCAACAGTGCGTGTCGGTCGACGAACACACCGGCGACCCCGAGCACGACGAAACACTGTTCATCATCATCCATCAGGTATACGAGCTGTGGTTCAAGCAGGTGCTACACGAACTCGACCACATCATTAGTCGACTCAACGATGGCCGGATCGGCTCGGCACAACATCACCTGCGGCGGGTGCTCAAGATCATGAAGACGATGGTCGACCAGATCGACGTCCTCGAAACGATGACCCCAGCCGAGTTCGCGAGCTTCCGAGATTTCCTAGCCAATGCGAGCGGATTCCAGTCCGCGCAGTTTCGCGAGCTCGAATTTGTTCTCGGCGTGAAGGATCGAGTTCAAATCGACTGGTTCGCTGGCGACGAGGCCGAGCGCCTCGCCGCCCGATTCGAACAGCCGACGCTGTGGGATGCGTTCGTCTCGGTCCTTCACCGAGATGGATTCAACGTGCCCGATGAAGTCCTCCATCGAGACGTGCGCGAGTCGATCGTCGAGAACGCGGAGCTGCAAGCGACCATCCTCGAACGTTACGCCGAGGGGAGCTTCGCCGGCCTGTGCGAGATGCTGACCGATCTCGATGAAGGTCTTCAAGAGTGGAGGTACCGCCACGTGATGATGGTTCGTCGCACCATTGGGACCAAGCCCGGAACCGGTGGTTCAGACGGCGCTTCCTACCTCGCCACCACCTTGTTCAAGCCCGTCTTCCCCGACCTGTGGGCAATCCGAATGGAGTTCTGATGTATCCAGAGATCAAGATGTATATCGCCGGTGAGTGGCGAACCGCGGACCACACCATCCCCGTCGTCAACCCGTCTTCCGAGCAGGTTATTGGTCAGGTTCCAATCGCGACGACCGCTGACATCGATGACGCAGTCGCTGCTGCTGAGTCAGGCTTTGACCAGTGGAGCCATACCTCACCAAAGGCTCGCGCCGAGCTGATCCGCGAAGCCACTGCCCTGCTCCGGGAACGCCAGGACGAGATCGGCGAATCGATCACCGCCGAACACGGTAAACCTTTCCGCCAAGGCCAACTCGAAGTGATCCGCGGGTGCGAGTTCTTCGAATGGGATATCGGCGAAGCGGTCCGCACCTACGGACGCGTGATCCCGAGCGGCCCGGGTGTGAAGTACATCGTGCATCACCAGCCGATCGGGCCCGTCGCTGCCTTCTCTCCGTGGAACTTCCCCATGAGTCAGCCGTCGCGCAAGATCGCCGGCGCGCTCGCCTCGGGTTGTTCGATCATCCTCAAGGCCGCCGAAGAAACCCCGGCTGGCGCCATGCACATCGTCCAGGCGTTTGACGACGTTGGCCTGCCCGCTGGCGTTCTCAACCTCGTCTTTGGCGTACCGAACGAGATCTCGGCCCAACTCATCCCAAACGAGGCGATCAAACTCGTTGCGTTCACCGGGTCGACCGCGGTTGGACGCCACCTCACCGGCATTGCTTCGGATCACATGACCCCGGTGCTCATGGAACTTGGAGGCCACGCCCCCGTCATCGTCTGCGAGGACACCGACGTCGAAGCCGCCGCCCTGAGCTCGGCCATTCGCAAGTACCGCAACGCCGGCCAGGTGTGTACATCACCGACCCGATTCTTTGTTCACGAGCAGGTCTACGACGAGTTCGTCGACATCTTCACCAAACGAGCGGCCGAGACGGTGGTGAGCGACGGGATGGAACCAGGTGTGGAGATGGGGCCCCTCGCCAACGAACGCCGACTCGCCGCCATGGGTGCGCTCACCGCTGACGCGGTCGACGCTGGTGCCGAACTTCTCACCGGCGGCAACCGCATTGGAACCTCCGGCTATTTCTTTGAACCGACCGTCCTCGCCAATGTCCCCGCCCATGCGCGGGTCATGCAAGAAGAGCCCTTCGGCCCGATCGCTATCGTCAACCCGGTCGACTCACTCGGAACAGCGATCGACCTCGCGAACTCCGTCCCCTATGGACTGGCTGCGTACGGCTTCACCAACCGAGCCGACTACGCCGATCGAATGGTCGAATGTGTCGAAGCCGGAAACCTGTCGATCAACACCCTCGAGGCGTCGCTTCCCGAAACTCCGTTCGGCGGGGTGAAGTCGAGCGGCTATGGCCGCGAGGGCGGCACCGAGGGACTCAACCACTACACGATCGTCAAGAACGTGTCTCACAGCATCGAAGTCGTCTGAGACCGGAGGCCATCCATGGAATACACGCGCAGCGAAGCCAAAGATCATGCTCGGGCGAACATGCGAGGCATTTGGGCGGCCGCGCTGATGCCGTTCGCAAACGACCTATCGATCGACGAAGACGGATTTCGTCGCAACGTGCACCACTGGGTTCATGAGCTTGGCATCGAGGGTTTGTTCATCTCGGGTAAGCAGGGCCAGTTCTCGTCGATGACGCTCGACGAACGCAAACGAACATTCGAACTTGCCGTCGAGGCAACCGCCGATGGCGGCCAGACGATCATGTCCTGTTCCGACCAGAACATGGATGTCGTCATCGACCTGGCCCAGCACGCCGAAAAAGTCGGCGCCGACTACATCGTGGTACACGCTCCGGCGCTGCACTTCACGACGGCGCAGGACGAGACCCTCATGCGCTATTACGAGACCATCTCCCAAAGCGTTGAGCACATCGGCATTGCGTTGTGGAGTCACCCCTACAGCGGCTACCTGATGTCGCCTGATCTATGTAACCGACTCGCGGACATCGACAACGTCGTCGCAATCAAATACAGCGTTCCGCGAGAGATGTATGCAGAGCTCACCGAGCTGGCTTCAGATCGCATCCACGTGAGCACCGCATCAGAGCCCGAATGGCTCGACAACATCATCGACCTCAACTGGAGGCTGTATCTCTGTTCGTCTCCGCCATATCTGCTCCAGACGGCCAAGGATCGACGCATGCACGAATACACCCAAGCTGCGTTTGCGGGACGTTTGGACGAAGCCCGTGCGATCAGCAAAAGCCTTGACCCGGTGCGCGAAGCACTGTGGGGAACGCGACCTCCCGAGAAACCAAATGCTCACCAGAAGTACTGGCAGGAGCTGCTTGGACAACGCGGCGGGCCTGTCCGGGCTCCCCTGCTCGAACTGACGGACGCGGAGAAAGCCGCCACACGTGAGGCGTTCGAAGCTTGCGGGCTCGAAGTCTGATGAGCAACCTCCGGCGGAGCCCATGCGCGTAGCACTCGTTGGATGGGGCGCCATTGGCCAGTACGCCGGGCGTTTGCTCGCCGACACGGCGGTTGAGCTCGTGGCGGTTGGCGTCCGCGATGCCCGACTCGAGCGTGATGGCATCCCTTCGAGCGCTGCGGTGATCGACGACCCGACACGACTCGCCGAACATCTCCCCGATGTTGTTGCCGAAGCGGCGGGCCGCGAAAGCGTCGGGCCGTGGGGACGGGCAGGTCTCCAAGCCGGCGCCGACGTCATCATCTCTTCCGTATCGGCATTTGCGGACCAGGCGCTGCTCGACGAACTGACCGATCTCGCCGCAGCTCGCAATGCTCAGCTCCACATTCAGCCAGGTGCACTCGCTGGCGTCGATGCCCTCGCATCGGCACGGCTGATAGGCATCGATGTAGTCGAGCATCGCATCGTCAAGCCACCTCGCGCCTGGAGCCAGACCCGGGCCGAGAAGCTGTGCGAGCTCGCTGCACTCAGCGAACCAACGGTCTTCTTCACCGGCAATGCCCGCGAAACCGCCAACGCTTTTCCCAAGAACGCGAACGTCGCCATGACAACGGCGCTTGCGGGCATTGGACCGCAGCGCACCACGATCAGCCTCGTCGCCGACCCCACGACCACGACCAACCGACACGAGATCTCGGCGTATGGAGCGTTCGGCAACCTCGATGTCTCGATCGCGAACAATCCGTTGCCCGGCAATCCAAAGACCTCCGCCATGGCGGCGCTCAACCTCGCGCGGGCAATTCAAAACCGAGTTAACACGATCCAGATCTGAGAACAGAGCGCCTCCGGACGCGGGCGACCCCTCCGGCTCTGACGAGCCGAAGGGGCCTGGTGGAGGACCTATAAAGGTTTAGGCGGCGCTAAGGAATCCGGTGAGGGAGACGTAACCGACCTGGCGACCCATCTGGTCATAGACGATGACGTGGCCCTTGTTGGCCTGCCGGGCCCGATCGAGAATGACCATCATGTCTTCGCCGACTCGAGCGCTGGTGAAATCGTCCCAGGGGACGAGCAGGTCCTCGACGAAGGTGAGGTGACGCTCGTTGGGTCGGGTCGAGTGAACCGCAGTCGAGCTGACGATTCCGCTGACCCCGTTCGGTCCCGACAAGGGGAACGCAATCGGCTGGTCATAGGACGAGCTCATCGCTTCAAGACCTGACACCGTGATGCCTCGGTTGATCGGAGCGACCAAAGGCTGCATGGCGCTCGCCAGATCGCCCGTACGAACCCGGTCGAGCCGCTCTGCCCGGCGTCGTTCGTGGGTGGCGCCGCTTCGGATGAACCAGCCGAGGATGATCGTGAAGATGCTTCCCGTGCCGGTGAAGAGGAGCAGGATGCCGACGGCGAGGATGATGTTTCCAATCACCTGACCTGACTTCGCAGCAGATGCCCGAGCGGAATGGCGGTTGTCCCGCTTCCACCACAGGGCAGCAGCGAGAACTCGGCCACCATCGAGGGGAGCTGCGGGAATCATGTTGAATACGGCGAGGACACCGTTGATCGCGGCGAGGTAACCGAGAACGTAGCTGAGTACCGTTCCGCCAATGAACGGCGAGGCAACGAACCAAACCGCCCCAAACACGGCGGCGAGCGCCACGCTGACCGCAGGACCTGCGATTGCGATGCGGAACTCGGCACCAGCGTTGTCAGGCTCGCTATCGAGCTGAGCAACTCCTCCGAGGAGCCAGAGGGTAATTGCGTTGACCTTGATGCCGTTTCGCTGGGCTACGAGGCTGTGGCCGAGCTCGTGAGCAAGGATCGAAGCAAAGAACAAGAAGACAGCCACGGTGGATGCCACCCAGTAGGCCGTCGTGGAAGCGTCTGGAACCTCACCTGGCAGGATGCCTACGGCCAGGTTGAGTACGTAGAAGGCGGCGATGACCAAGAGGCCCCAGTTAAGTCCTACGGGGATTCCGGCGATCGAACCAAGTCGAATCGATTGCCTCATTTGAGAATCACATCTCTTTCTTTAGTGGGTATGCCAGTACAAACGACCTACGACCCTAAGGTGTTCCCTGGATGCGGAGAACAACCGGAAAACACGACCCCGACGGCCGTTTCGGAGCTATTGGGAACTTCGCCTGAACAAATGGGCTCCTTTGATCGGCCAGCCCGCTGCCCCACTTCACTGTCGTAGGATCGAACTGCGAATCCGGTTGCAACGAGAAGGTAACGAGAAGGTGTAGAAGATGGTCGGGAAAGACAGAACGAAGGTCGTTATCGTCGGAGCCGGCTTTGGGGGTCTCGCCGCAGCGAAGTCCCTCGCGGACGCAGATATTGATATCACCGTCATCGATCGCAGCAACCACCATCTCTTTCAGCCGCTGCTCTACCAGGTCGCGAGCGCGGGCCTAAACCCCTCCGACATTGCCCAGCCGATACGAAAGATTCTCGCCAAGCAGCGCAACTGCCACCCGGTACTCGCCGAGGTGACGGCAATCGATAAGGAAGCCCAGACGGTCGAGACCACCGTGGGGCCGTTCGCATACGACTACCTCATCGTGGCAACCGGCGCGACACACGCCTACTTCGGCAACGACCACTGGGAGGAGCACGCTCCTGGGCTCAAAACCATCGAGGATGCCCTCACCATCCGTCGCAGAACCCTCCTCGCGTTCGAAAAGGCAGAGGTTGCAACGTCGGAGAAGGAGCGCGAGCGTCTCATGACGTTCGTCGTTGTCGGCGCTGGACCGACCGGCGTCGAGATGGCAGGCGCCATTCGCGAAATCGCCACCAGGACCCTTCACAAGGACTTCCAACACATCGACACGACCACGGGAAGCCAAGTGATCCTCATCGAAGCTGGCCCTGCCGTGCTCCCACCGTTCCCGCCAAAGCTCCAACAATCAGCGAACGACCAGCTCGCTCGAATGGCGGTCGACATCCGAACCAACACGATGGTGACCGACATCGACGCTGGCGGCGTGACGACCACAACGGGTTACATTCCAGCCGGTACGGTCGTCTGGGCCGCTGGTGTGTCAGCCTCGCCGCTCGGCAAAGCACTCGGCGGAGAAGTCGACCGATCAGGTCGAGCGGTGGTTGAAAAAGACCTGAGTCTCGCCGGATACCAAAACGTGTTCGTGATCGGCGATGTCGCATCCGTCGTGGACGGCGAGGACAAGAGCGTGCCCGGCGTGGCGCCTGCGGCCGAACAGGGCGGAGAGCATGCCGCGGCGGCCATCAAAGCGGATCTCGCAGGAACCGACCGCCCAACCTTCGTCTATAACGACAAGGGTTCAATGGCCACGATCGGCCGTTCCAAGGCTGTCGCGATGCTCGGCGACAGGATCCAGTTCGGCGGTTATGCGGCCTGGGCGCTTTGGGGCCTCGTCCACGTTGCTTCCTTGATCGGCTTCAGGTCGAAGGCCCGCACGATGTCGAGCTGGGTTTGGCAGTACATCACCGACCAACGATCGGCGAGGCTCATCACCGGAGACGTCGCAACAGCAAAGTCCCCCGAGTAGAGATCGCTCAGACCGTCATCTCTGGGACGTCCTTCGGTATGACGAGTTCACCTGCGGTGAGTTCGGCGATCTCTTCGACCGAAACGCCCGGTGCACGTTCGACGAGGTGAAAAGCTCCGTCTGCAATGTCGAGCAACGCGAGGTCGGTGAGAACCCGGGTGATGCACCCCGCCCCGGTCAGCGGCAGCGTGCATGCGGGCAACAGCTTCGAGTCACCGTGCTTGGATGCATGGGTCATCATGACGATGATGTTGTCGGCTCCGGCGACGAGGTCCATTGCACCACCCATACCTTTGACGAGCTTGCCGGGGATCATGTAGCTGGCAATGTTCCCCGAGGTGTCGACCTCGAACGCGCCGAGCACGGTCATGTCGACGTGACCACCGCGGATCATCGCGAAGGACTCAGATGATGAGAAGAGCGAGGCGCCGGTAATTGCGGTGACGGTTTGTTTGCCGGCGTTGATCATGTCGGGATCGACCTCGTCGTCGGCAGGAAACGGCCCCATTCCCAGCAACCCGTTCTCGGACTGCAACATGACGTCGATTCCGTCAGGAATGTAGTTGGCGACCAACGTTGGGATGCCAATGCCTAGGTTGACGTAGTAGCCGTCGCGCAGTTCGGCAGCCACCCGTTGAGCCATTTGTTCTCTCGTCAACGCCATCTCAGGCCTCCCGTACCGTTCGTTGTTCGATCCGTTTTTCGAAGTCGCCCTCGATGAGACGGTCGACGTAGATCCCATGGGTATGAATTTCGGCGGGGTCGAGCTCGCCCGGCTCCACGATCTCCTCGACCTCCATCACCGTGATCTTGCCCGCAGTCGCAGCTTCGGGGTTGAAGTTCCGGGCGGTGCCCCGGTAGACCGCGTTGCCATAACGATCGGCTTTCCAGGCCTTCACGAGGGCGAAGTCGCCGGTGATTGATTCTTCAAGGATGTACGGCCGTCCATTGAACTCCCTCACATCCTTGCCATCACCAACCGCGGTGCCATAACCAGTAGCCGTGTAGAACGCGGGGATGCCCGCCCCGCCGGCGCGCATCTTTTCGGCCAAGGTTCCCTGTGGAGTGAGGTCGACTTCGAGCGACCCGTCGAGAAGCTGATCCATGAACATCTGGTTCTCACCAACGTAGGACGACACCATCTTGGCAATTTGTCGATCCTCCAACAGCACCCCGAGTCCAAAGCCATCGACACCACAGTTGTTCGACACCGCCGTCAACCCGCTCACGCCAGTTCGTTTGACTGCGGCGATCAGATTTTCCGGGATGCCGCACAAGCCAAAGCCGCCGACGAGGATGGTCATGTTGTTGGTCAGGCCATCGAGAGCCTCGTCATAGCTCGCAACTACCTTGTCGAATCCCGACATCGCGGACCTCCTCAACTCTGCTGACCACATGTCTACATCGTCAGGCCCAAGCGCGCACCTTCGAAACGCGACGGCGCACAATCACAAAGTTGCTTGCGCACAATCACAAA
>CAZSYL010000019.1:0-16186 GCA_964610745.1 uncultured Acidimicrobiales bacterium | reverse complement strand
GCGCACAATCACAAAGTTGCTTGCGCACAATCACAAAGTTGCTTGCGCACAATTAGCAGCGACCGCTACGGTTAGCCATGTTCTGCATCGTGGTCCTGTTCCACAATGCGGAACGGCAACATCAGACGTAAACAAACGCAATACGGGGATCTGGCCAGATAACGAACTGGCAAGAGTCAGAAATCAAGCGGTGACGCAACGGGGGTTCGCGAGCTGGACGGCCCAGAGGACTACCGTTCGCACAGTGCCCTTTGGGGCGAATCGCACAGTGCCCTTTGGGGCGAAGAAAACCACATGGCAAAGGGGCCAGAATGAGCTTTCCGTCCGACCTTGAGATCGCCCAGGGCGCCGAACTTCAACCGCTGACAGAAATCGCGGCCAACGCAGGCATCCCGGCCGAGAACCTTGAGCCGTACGGGATTGGTGCAGCGAAGATTCAGCTCGAAGCCATCCCGAAGATGAGCGACCGTCCCGATGCCAAATATGTGGTGGTTTCAGCAATCACTCCCACCCCACTTGGCGAAGGCAAAACGACAACGACGGTCGGACTAGGCCAGGCGTTCCAGCACATTGGCAAGTCAGCAACGATCGCGATTCGTCAACCATCGATGGGCCCGACCTTTGGAATCAAGGGAGGAGCGGCGGGCGGCGGTTATAGCCAGGTCGTCCCAATGGAGCTGTTCAATCTGCACCTGACCGGCGACATGCACGCGGTGACCGCAGCACACAATCTGTGTTCGGCAATGCTCGACGCACATATCTATCACGGCAACGAAACCGGAATCGATCTCAACAACATCACCTGGCGGCGTGTTCTTGACGTAAACGACAGAGCCCTGCGAAACACCGTGATCGGCCTCGGCGGTCGCCTGGACGGTGTCCCCCGCGAAACCGGATTCGACATCACCGCAGCATCGGAGGTCATGGCTGCCCTTGCCCTCGCGACCAGCCTGCAGGACCTGCGAACACGTATGGGTCGGATCGTCCTCGGCTATTCCAAGGACGGCACCCCGGTCACTGCAGAAGAGATCGGGGCGGCGGGCTCGATGACGGTCATCTTGAAAGAAGCCATCAAGCCAAACCTGATGCAGACCCTGGAGGGCACTGCGGCTCTGGTCCATACCGGCCCATTCGGAAACATCGCGACCGGTAACAGTTCAATCGTCGCTGATCAGATCGGGATCAAGACCGCCGACTATCTCCTGACCGAAGCTGGCTTCGGTGCCGACATGGGTGCAGAGCGCTTCTTCAATATCAAGTGCCGCTATTCGAAAATGGCACCGGACGCAGCGGTTCTTGTCGCCACCGTACGAGGCCTCAAGGCCCACTGCGGCAAACACAAGATCGTCGCCGGCAAGGAGCTTCCAGCAGCGCTCCTCGAAGCCAACCCCGACGAAGTTCACCAGGGCGGAGACAACCTTCGCAAGCAGCTTGAGAACATGCAGATACACGGTGTCACCCCCGTCGTGGCAATCAACGTCTTTCCCGGAGACCACGACGAGGACATTGCAGCAATCCATGAGATTGCCGACGAGTTCGGGGCTCGGGCTGCCGTGTCGACACACTTCGCCGACGGCGGCCGCGGAGCAACCGAACTGGCCACCGCGATCACCGAGGCCGCCGAAGAAGAATCGCACTTCGCTCCCCTCTATCCAGACGACATGTCACTTCATGACAAGATCGAAACGGTTGCGAAGAAGGTCTATGGCGCCGACGGCATCGATGTGTCTCCAGCGGCCGCCAAGCAGCTTGCAAACTATGAAGCCAACGGGTTTGGCGATCTCCCCGTGTGCATTGCCAAGACCCACCTGTCCATCTCATCGACGGCGTCGGCCAAAGGTGCCCCGACCGGATGGACCTTGCCAGTCCGCGAGGTGCGCGCATCGGTCGGTGCTGGATTTGTCTATCCAATCTGCGGCGACATGCGCACGATGCCGGGCCTTGGCAAGACCCCAGCGGCGCAGAAGATCGACATCGATGCCGACGGCAACGTCATCAACCTGAGCTGAAACGAGACACCCAATGGCAGTATTTGGAAAGAAAGAGCCAGATCCAGGCGCCGAAGCCATGGCCCAGCGCCGCGAGCTTGTCGACGAGATGGTGTTCGAAATTATCCCGCTCAAGTCGGCAGCCGATGCCATCGCGGCCCTGCCGCCGAACAGCACGGTCTCGGTGACGGCGTCGCCGGTCAAGGGGCTCGACGCCACCAGGGAGCTCACCCACGCTGTGCAGGAGGCAGGGCATCGGCCCGTTCCTCACATTGCAGCTCGCCTGGTGGAGAGTAGGCAGCACACCGCCGAACTGGCGACTTGGATGCGAAACGAAGGCCTCGACACGCTCTTTTGTGTCGCTGGCGACTCCGAGGAGCCTGCCGGTCCGTATGAAGGCGCGCACAGCTTTCTCTCGGACTTGTTGGACCACGACCATGCCCTCACGGCGGTCGGCGTCACGGCGTATCCCGATGGGCATGCTTTGATCAGCAGCGAGGCTCTCCATAACGCACTCCACGCAAAGCAGGCACTTCTCGCCGAGGCGGGCGTCGACGGTTGGGCATCGACTCAGATGTGTTTCGACACCGAACTCATCACCCGCTGGATTCGCACGGAACGAGATGCTGGACTGACCCTGCCGATCCACCTCGGCATTCCAGGGGTGGTCGATCGATCAAAGCTCATGACCATGGGCGTCCGACTTGGCGTGGGAGCCTCTCTGCGCTTCCTGAAGAAGAATCGCGCAGCGGTCACCAAACTGATGGCACCGGGAGCCTATGACCCCGATGACATCCTTCTGCCATTGACCAACCAGCTCGGCGAGCTCGGAATCAACGGTCTGCACGTGTTCACGTTCAATCAGGTCGCCAGTACCGAGGCCTGGCGGCAGGTTGTCATCTCCGAAGGAGCTGTTTCATGATACGGTTCTGTTCCACGATGCGGAACTGCAGTGACGGGGATCAGAGGAGGCCGAAGTGAGCGAAGAAGAAGATGAACTAATTCTGGGCGACCTTCCAGACGATGAGCTCACCGGCCAGATGCACGACGACTTGTACGACGGGCTGGCCGACGAAATTGCTGAAGGTACGAACATCTTGCTCGAACGGGGCTGGTCAGCAGACAAGGTCCTCAACGACGCGCTCGTCGAAGGCATGCGCATCGTCGGCATCGACTTTCGCGACGGCATCCTCTTTGTGCCCGAGGTGCTTTTGGCGGCCAACGCCATGAAGGCGGGCATGGCCATCCTGCGCCCACTGCTCGCCGAGACCGGCGCTGAACCGATTGGCAAGGTGGTCATCGGTACCGTCAAGGGCGACATCCACGACATTGGCAAAAATCTCGTGGCCATGATGCTTGAGGGTGCAGGTTTCGAAGTCATCGACCTCGGCATCAACACCGACGTCGATGAGTACATCGAGGCCCTAGAAGAGCACAAGCCCGACATCTTGGGCATGTCGGCGCTGCTCACCACGACGATGCCATACATGAAGGTCGTCATCGATACCCTTACCGAGCGAGGCATGCGTGACGACTACATCATCCTCGTCGGTGGAGCTCCCCTGAACGAAGAGTTCGGCACCGCGGTCGGCGCAGACGGATACTGCCGTGACGCTGCAGTTGCCTCGGAGATGGCGAGCCAGCTCGTCAACGAACGTCGTGCCGCCTGAAGGTCCGCTCGATCAAACCGCGCCGTCCGGACGGCCGATCAAGCGTCGAACGCGTTCGTCGAGCGACGACCGTGCCACGGGAGACCGCACCGCGGGCCGACGCAGACGGGGCGGCCCCAGCCTCAAAATCATCAAGTGGCGCGACATTCCAGCGCAGGTCAACGCTACGTCTGGCGATGAGAAGATTCAGATCGAACTCCCCCACCGCTTCCAGGCAGCGATCGACCGCGCTGCGATGCTCGCGGACAAGAAGGACTCCAACAGTTACATTGCCGAGATGGGCCAGGAAGTCCGCCCCGTTGCCGGCGACGACCTGCAGCTCGAGGTGACGACACTCGTCGCAGCCATCGAAGCCGAGTTCGACATGGAGCGGCTCAACGAATTTGTACGAAACGGCGGCTTTGCGCCCACATCCTCCGGGCCAACCGGACACGCCAGTACCGAGGAGACACCATGACCGAGACCATCATCAGCTCAGCGACCAAAGAGGTCGTCATTGGCTTCGGCCGTCCGTTCGTGATGATCGGTGAGCGCATCAACCCAACCGGGCGCAAGCTGCTCGCCGAAGAGATGAAGAACGGCGACTTCAGCCGCGTCGTCGCTGACGCTGTCGCCCAGGTCGAAGCCGGCGCCCAGATGCTCGATGTCAACGCGGGCATCCCACTCGCTGATGAGCCGGCGTTGCTCGTGCGAGCAATCAAGGAAGTTCAGGGCGTGACCGACGTTCCGATCAGCATCGACAGTTCGATCGTAGAAGCCCTCGAAGCAGCGATCGAAGTCTATGAAGGTAAGCCTCTCATCAACTCGGTAACCGGCGAAGAGGAAGTCCTCGAGCGAGTGCTGCCATTCGTGGCGAAACATGGCGCTGCGGTCGTTGCGATCTCCAACGACGAGACCGGCATCTCCGAAGACCCAAACGTTCGATTTGAGGTCGCGAAGAAGATCGTCAATCGAGCTGCCGACTTTGGCATCCCGAAAGAAGACGTGGTCGTCGATCCTTTGGTCATGCCGATCGGGGCGATGGGAACGGCGGGGCGCCAGGTATTCGAGCTGGTCGGACGTCTTCGCAACGAACTCGGTGTCAACACGACCTGCGGCGCATCAAATGTGAGCTTCGGGCTCCCGGGACGCAATCACATCACCGGCAACTTTCTGTCGATGGCGATCGGGGCGGGCATGACATCGGCGATCATGAGCCCGCTACACGAAGAGGTTCGAAACTGCGTCATGGCGGCCGATGTGCTCAACGGTCATGACGAGAACTGCGCGGCATGGATTGCAGCCAAGCGCGACCCCGACGCTGGTGGCGGAGCAGGCGGAGCGCGCCGACGTGGTGGACGACGCCGTGGCGGAGCGAACAGCTAGCAATGGCCGACCCGGTTCGCATCGTCTTCACGCCGTCAGGGCGCCAGGGCGAGGTTGAACGCGGGACGAGCATCCTCGACGCTGCTCGAACACTCGGCGTCGACCTCGACACGGTATGTGGCGGGCGCGGCATTTGCGGCCGCTGCCAGGTGATCCCCGAAGTTGGCGAGTTCGCGAAACACGGCATCACCTCGGAGCCAGAGAGCATCAGTGACCCAGGCCCCTCGGAGACAACCGAGTACCGCGGCCGGCGCCCGCTCGGTTCTGAGCGCCATCGCCTCGGCTGTCACGCCAACGTGTGCGACGACCTCGTCATCGACATTCCAGCGGAGAGCCAGGTGCACCGCCAGGTCGTCCGCAAACGGCTCGAGGTTGACGCAATCGATGTCGACCCGGTCACCCGCCTCTACTTCACCACGGTTGCCGACCAGGTTCTCGATTCCCCGCGCAGCGAACTCGATCTCTTACGCGATGCGCTGCTCAGCGATTGGCAGCTCGACAACCTTGCTGCCTCGGTCCCGGTCATTTCTGAGATCCAGACCGTGCTGACCAAGACCCGCGAAATCACCGTCGCTGTTCGTGATGACGTCGAGCTCGTTGCGGCTTGGAGCGGGTTCCACGATGCGGTCTATGGCGTCGCGGTCGATATTGGTTCGACGACGATCGCGGGCCATCTCCTCGATCTCAGCACCGGCGAAGCGCTGGCCACCGACGGCCAGATGAACCCGCAGATCCGGTTCGGCGAGGATCTGATGAGCCGGGTCAGTTACGTCATGATGAATCCCGGCGGAGAAGCCGAACTTACCGGCGCGGTCCGTGAGGCACTGAACGAGCTCGTCGGAAATCTTGCGGACCAAGCTGAAATCCCTCACTCTGACATTCTCGAAGTGGTGCTCGTCGGCAACCCGATCATGCATCATCTGCTCCTGGGGCTCGACTCGGTCCCCCTCGGAGGTGCCCCGTTTGCACTAGCGACCGACAAAGCGGTCGAAACCTCAGCCGCATCGCTCGGCATTTCGTGCAGGGACACCACCCGTGTCTACGTACTGCCATGTATTGCTGGACACGTCGGCGCCGACACCGCCGGAGCGATCCTCTCCGAACGCCCCGACCAGTCGAGTGAGTATCAGCTGCTCGTCGATGTTGGGACCAACGCCGAGATCGTTCTGGGTAATGATGAACACCTACTCGCCGCGTCGTCACCCACGGGTCCTGCTTTCGAAGGTGCACAGATTTCCGCAGGCCAACGAGCAACGGTCGGGGCGATCGAGCGGGTACGCATCAACCCCGAATCGCTCGAACCACGTTTCCAGGTCATCGGCGCCGAAGCATGGAGTGACGAACCAGACTTTGCTGGACAGACCCGAAATATCACCATCACCGGTATCTGCGGATCCGGGATCATCGAGGTCGTGGCCGAGATGATGCTCGCTGGAATCATCTCGGCCGATGGCGTCATCGATGGAGCACTCACCTCGCGCACGCACCGCATCGTGGAAAACGGACGCACCTTCTCCTACCTGCTCCACGAAGGGGAGCCCAACGTGTACATCGAGCAGAACGACATCCGGGCGATTCAGCTAGCAAAGGCAGCGCTCTATGCGGGCATCACGCTGCTCATGGAACACCGCGGTATCGACCACGTCGACCAGATTCGCCTCGCTGGTGCGTTCGGTAGCCATATCGAGCCCAAGTACGCCGTGGCCCTCGGCTTGGTTCCAGACTGTGATATCGACAAAGTTTCAGCCGCTGGCAATGCTGCGGGCACGGGTGCGGTCATTGCGCTGCTGTCGGGCTCGGCACGACGCGAGATCGAAGCCCTCATCCCGACGATCACCAAGATCGAGACGGCGACCGAGGCCAGCTTTCAGCAACACTTCGTGGAGGCTATGGCCATCCCTCACGCGACGGCTGAGTACCCACACCTCAATGAGGTGATGACGCTGCCGGAGCGCCGCTTTGCGAACGCTGCAGCAGCGGGCGGAGCATCGACAGGGCGTCGCAAACGACGCCGTCCCAAACCAACGACCCCGGCGGGCGCTGACCACGAAGCTGGAGATACACGATGAGCAACGATGCCCCACGGAGAAGCCGACGCGGCGGTGGCCGCGCTGGTCGACAAGCTCAACGGGCTGCCGCAGGTGCGGTGACCAAGCCATACCTCACCCGCACACTCGAGCCGGTACAGGTGATCGATGAAGCGGGTCTTGAAATCATCGAAGCGAACGCCGAAATCATCCTTTCCGAGATCGGTATCCAGTTCAACGAATACCCCTCGGCGCTCACGCTGCTCGAGGAAGCTGGGTGCCGGATCGACGGCGAGATGGTCTATTTCCCCAAAGGCCTCGCCCGTAAGATCGTCCAGGACAATGCGCCAGCCGTTTACACCCAACACGCTCGCAACCCCGAGCGAAACGTGCAGGTGGGCGGCAAGCACACCGTGTTTGCTCCCAACTACGGATCGCCATTCATTACCGATCTCGACAAGGGTCGCCGCTACGCGACGATCGAAGACTTCGAGAACGTCGTCAAGCTCGCCTACAGCCTGCCCCACTTGCATCACAGCGGCGGCACTGTGTGTGAGCCGGTCGATATTCCGGTGAACAAGCGTCACCTCGACATGGTCTATTCGCACATCAAATACTCGGACAAGCCGTACATGGGCTCGGTGACGGCTCCCGAGAATGCTGCTGACTCGGTGGAATTGAGTCGAATCGCCTTCGGCGGAGATCTCGGGGGCAGAACGGTGATGACCAGCTTGATCAACGCGAACTCCCCCCTGGCCTGGGATGCCACGATGTTGGGAGCAGCCGAGGTCTACGCCCGAGCAAACCAGGCAACGATCATCTCACCGTTCATTCTTATGGGCGCCATGTCGCCGGTCAGCGTCGCAGGTCTCGCTGCCCAAGCCCTCGCCGAAGCCTTGGCGGGCATGGCGTTTGTCCAGCTCGTCGCTCCCGGCGCCCCGGTCATCTTCGGGACCTTCGCCACGTCGATGTCGATGGCGACCGGAGCCCCGACGTTCGGCACCGCTGAAGGTGGCCTGGCGATCTACATCATGGCCGAACTCGCCCGCCGTGTCGGCGTACCGTTTCGTTCGGGCGGTCAGTTCACGGCATCAAAGGCCCCCGACGCTCAGGCCGCCTACGAGTCGGCCCACACCATCCTTCCAACCGTCCAGGCCGGCGTGAACTTCGTTCTCCATGCCGCTGGATGGATAGAGGGTGGCTTGGCGATCAGCCTTGAGAAGTTGATGCTCGATGCAGATCAACTCGGTGCAATGGATGTGTATGCAAAGGGGGTCGACCTCTCTGAGAACGGCCAGGCAATGGATGCCTTTCGCACCAACGAACACGGTGGCCATTTCCTTGGCAATGCCCACACGCTCGCAAACTTCGAAACCGCGTTCTATCGCAACACTTTGTCGGACAACAACAGTTACGAGCAGTGGTCCCAAGAGGGTGGACCGAGCGCGGCCGAGCGAGCCAACGAAGCCTGGAAGCAAACACTCAGCGACTATGAGCCGCCGGAACTCGACGACGCCGCTGACGCGGAAATGCTTGCCTACATCCAGAAGCGAAAGTCAGAAATGCCCGACGCTATTGGCTAGACGTGGCCACGAACACACGGTTGGAGTCTGCTCGCTACGCGTAATCGCGCAACATCTTGCGTAGCTCGAGCTGGTGCTCTTCTTCTGTGGCGACCTGCCCTCGCGCATACTCCTCGAGAAAGACCGACTTGTCTTCGACGAGGGCGAGCAGCTCCCGGTAGAGGCGTACGGCGTTGAGTTCGTGTTCGAGGCTCTCCTCGAGGATCTTGTCGATGCCGTGCTCGTGGGACTCTTCGATGTTGGTGATACCGAGCGACGGATGGCCACCGAGACCGGTCAGGATTTCCCCGACCTGCTGGGCATGTAGCAGCGACTCGTTGGCCTGGGCCTTCATGAACTCCACCAGCGGAATGCGGTGCGGACCGGTGATCATCAACGAGTAGTGCGTGTAGCGCACGACGCCGGATAGTTCAGCCTCCAAAAGGTTGTTGAGCGCTTTGATGACTTCAGCTTCGTCGATTGGGTCGTTCGTGTTCACGGTCATTTCCCGTCCTGGGTCTCGGTCTCGATGCCTGACCATAGCCGCTGAAGCGAGGAAACGATATGTGAACACCGACAGAATCGAGGCTCCAGCCCTACCGTTTTGATGAGCATGGCGATACCCTTGTGTTCAGCATGGCTAACACCGTTCCGCTAGAGGCCTTACCTCCTGGCGAAAACCCCTTACTTCTGCTCTGCGAGGGCAAGAATTGTGCCAAGAAACAGAAGTGCGCGTACCGGAAGCTGACCAAAGCAGCGGCATCGGCCGAGGTTCCGGTTGGGCTGGTTGGCTGCCAAGGAAGTTGTACCGGACCAACAGCTGTTCTGGTCGACGAGGACGGCCCTCGCTGGTTCGAAGATCTACAGAAGTCGAAGGCTCGCGCCGACGTGATCCGCCTCGCTACGGGACAGCGAACGAAGCCAACAAATCGCCTAAAGAAGCGCGAGCTCAAGGGCAAGCAACGGAAACGAGCCCGAAAAAGACTGGCCAAAGGCATACGACTTTCGCCTACAGTACGGTCATGAGCTACGAGACTCCAGAGTTCCACCCGGCGTTTGAGGAATACTGCGAAGCAATCTTCGAACTCGCCGAGGACGACGTCGAGGTTATCCAGGCGCGTATTGCCGAGCGTCTCGAAGTCTCTCGCCCCGCCGTCTCTGAGATGATCAAGAAGATGGAAAAGGAACAACTCGTCAGCGTTGAGTCGGGACAGATCGTTCTGACCTCAGAAGGTTCGAAGTTGGCCAACCGAGTCGTTCGTCGGCATCGACTCGCCGAGCGATTCCTCACCGACGTCCTTGGACTGTCATGGACACAGGCCCACCACGAAGCTGGCCGCTGGGAGCACGTGATTTCCGCAGATGTCGAGGCGGCCTTTGTTCGAGTTCTCGAGAATCCAACGACGTGCCCGCACGGTAACCCAATCCCTGGATCTCCCTATGAGGAGCCGGCATCATCGGCACTCCGCGATGTTGCACCGGGCGACACCTTCACCGTGACACGAATCCCCGAAGAGCTCGAGTACCGCGAAGGCATGCTCGAGTTTCTCGAGTCCTCTGCGATTCTTCCCGGCAACATCGGCACGATTACGTCGCGGTCGCCCGATGGAACCACGACGATCGAGATTGCCGGCACCCACGTGGGCGTCGGGGCCTTTGCGAGCTCCCGGATCCTCGTCACCACCGGTTAGAACCCACGGCGAATGCCCTCGAAGCTAACGCGGAGCCCACTCTCTCGCGCCCTAGCGTAAAGGACATGGGACGCGCCGGCACCGAACTCAATACCGGCCTTTTGCGATTCGGTGAAGACCGGTCGTGGCTCCGGTTCACCAACCCAATCGAGACGGTGACGATCTGGGACCTCGATGAGGTTAAGCCCGCTCTTCAGCGTGCCGAGCAAGCATCCGCGGCCGGCAAATGGGTGGTGGGCCTCTTGAGCTACGACGCTGGGCCGGCGTTTGACGACGCCGTACAGTCGCAGCGCGACGAGGACACGCCGCTTCTCGCGTACGGAATCTTCCACGACCCCGACGCTTCGAACGGCCCGATAGATGCCCCCTTCGAGATCGGCGATTGGATTCCGGATCAGACCGAAGAGGTCTACAGCAGGAGCATCGCAGAGGTACGTGAGCTCATCGCTGCCGGCGAGACATATCAGGTCAACTACACGGTCCGCAGACACGCCACGTTCTGGGGTAGCGCTGAAGGTTTGTTCGCATCGCTCGTGCGCGCCCAAAACGCCCAACACGACGCCTTCCTCCACCTCGGCAGCCATGCGCTATGCAGCGCCTCGCCCGAGCTCTTCTTTACGCGGGAGGGGGAGGTGTTGGCATCGCGCCCCATGAAGGGAACTCGCCCCCGACACTTTGACCCCGAACGAGATCGACAGATCGTTGAAGAACTGACTTCGAGTCTCAAGGACCGGGCCGAGAATGTGATGATCGTCGACATGGTTCGCAATGATCTTGGGCGAATCGCCGACGTTGGAACGGTGAACGTTTCCAAGTTGCTCGAAGTCGAGCATTACCCCACCGTCCACACTATGACCTCCACCGTTGAGGCAACGTCGAGCGCCAACCTCGTGACGACCCTCGAAGCCCTTTACCCGGTCGCCTCGATCACCGGAGCACCCAAGTACCGCACGACCGAGATCATTGCAGACCTTGAACGTTCACCGCGCGGCGCCTACTGCGGGTCGGCATTCGCGCTCTCCCCCGACGGCCGGTGGGAGTTCAACGTGATTATCCGAAGTGTCTGGCTCGACCTCAAGGCGGGTGTCGGCACGTACGGCGTTGGCGGCGGCATCGTGTGGGATTCCGATGCGGCCAACGAATGGGAAGAAGCCGAACACAAGTCCCGGGTGCTGACCCGCGCAAGCAAGCCGCTGCGTCTGCTCGAAACAATGGCCTGGACCCCCGACGGAGGAGTTTCGCTTCGGCAGCGTCATATCGACCGTCTTTTGCGCGCCGGCGACCACTTTGGGATCGAGGTCGATATGGACGAAGTCATGCGACTGCTCAACACCGTTCGTTCCGACACCCCACTTCGGCTTCGCCTGCTGGTCGATGCCGCGGGAGCGCCAAGCCTGGAGGTCGGCCCGCTCCCCCAAGAGTATGACGAGATACGAACGCTCCCGATCGATTCCGAGCCAACAGACCCCTACAACGAATTTCTCGTCTTCAAGACCACGACCAGGAATCGCTACGAGGAAGCCCAGCAGCGCTTCCCGCACGCCCCCGATGTGATTCTCTGGAACCGTCGCGGCGAGCTCACCGAGACATGTATTGCGAACCTCGTCCTTGAGATCGACGGTGAGCTGGTCACGCCCCACAACGACAGCGGCCTTCTTCCCGGAACCCTTCGTCAAGAGTTGCTCGACCGGGGCCAGATCCAAGAACAAATCTTGACGCTCGACGACCTACGTTCGGCCGACCGAATCTTCGCCATCAACTCGGTCCGCGGCTGGGACGAGATCCTCCTCGAAGAAAATTCATAGGTTTTCGCGCGGATGACGCGCTCGGTCATACAGATCTTGGTTAGAAGCGGCGGAGAAAAACGCCTGAGCGTGGCTTCGGTGTGACGTAGGTGCTCTTGGGCGGCATGTCGAGTCCGGCATCGGCGACGGCGAAGACCTCCGCAGCGGTCAACGGACGCAACAGAAACAACACGTTTCGACGATCGATCCGCTGTGCGAGACCCGCGCGGTCCGCGTTGTCGAGGAAGTACCGAATCTGACCCGCACCCTGCTCGGGGTCGATGCCAAGCACCGGTCCAATGACCTGGTTCTGCAGGCGGACCGGGTCTAGGGAATCGATGGGCGAGTCCGTTAACGGTGGAGGCATGGTGCCACACCACCATTGCCCGTCGAGATGGACGCCGACGTGGCCCGGTGCTGGCAGCTCATGTTCAAGGGTTGCATCAGCGGTCAGGTCGAGTGCATCGATCAGCGCCTCGGCCACGGGTTCAACATCGAGCTCTGCGGCAATCAACACTCGTCGATGGAACGGCTCGATGTTGAGCCGATCGTCTGCGAAGGCAACACAGAGCATCTTGCCTCCCCGTTCTTCGCCCACCCGGGCGAGGAGCTGGCCTGCCGCGGCTGCCCGATGGTGGCCATCCATGATGTAGAAGTCGTGCGAGCTGAAGGCGGCGCAGAGGACGTCGAGGTCTTCTGCTTCGTCGATCATCCAGACCGTCTGATCGAGGCCATCTCCCGAAACAAAAGAAACCAGCGGATTGGTTCGGCCAAGGATCTCGTCGAGTCGCGATCGAATGTGTGGGTCGGAACGGTAACTGACCGCAATGGGCGACGACTGGACACCGAGCGCTTCGAAGTGCCGCGACAGATGTTCGGCGCGACTATGGCTGATCTTCTCATGGCGTTTGACACGACCAGCGTCGTAATCAGCCGTGTCGACCAACCCAACGATTCCGACCTGTACGAGGTCGTCGCGCTTGAGCCGATAGAGAAAGAACGCTGGCTGCTCCATCGTCTCGAACGCGCCGACTTCGAGGATTCGATCGAGCGCCTCACCACCGAGTTGGATCAGCCTCTCGACGGAAGCATCGTCTTCAACTCCCCCATCGTTGGGGGACCGCGTAACAAGGGTGTAGCTCTCCGGATGATCAGCCAGATACAGCGCTCGCTGTGATCGCGACATCGAATCGAACGCAGGCGCGGGAACACGCCGAGTAAATTCGCTACGGATCACCGACCCGATGAACGGACTGAACCCGACCATCTAGAAGGAAGTCTCGGTTGGGGGCCGCTCAGCTATCGAGACCGCGAGTATGTCGGCGTCGCTGCGAAGCTGTTCCATCAACTCCTCAGATGGAGCGCGCTCAAGGTTGATCGACGCCACCGCCGCCACCGAGCCCGTGAAGACGTTGTTCTCCATCTGTTGGACGTTCAATCCCGCCGCGCGCAGTGAGCCGAACACTTTCGCGAGGACGCCCACCTTGTCCAAGTGACGAACGGTTAGCGTGAGGCCGCCGAGCGGCTCCGCGATCAGGTTGACAGAATTGATGACCCCACCCGCGAGGTACGCCTCGATGACCTCGACGGTTCCGGTTGCAACCGCTGCCTGCGCCTGGCTGGTCGACGCTCCAATGTGATGTGTTCCGACCACATTGGGATGGGTCGATAAGGTCGACTCCCAAACGCCTGTAGACGTCGCAGGTTCGTCGGGCCAAACGTCGAGACCAGCTCGAATTCCGCGTTCGTCCATAGCCGAAAGAAGTGCCTCGCCGTCAACCACCTCGCCGCGGGCGGTGTTGATCAGAATCGCACCCGACTTCATGCGGGCGAGAAACTCCGCGTCGACCATGCCCGCCGTTTCCGGCGACTTCGGCACGTGCAACGACACAACGTCCGCGCCTCCCAGAAGTTCATCGAGTGAGTCGACCAGTTCGATTCCTGCAGCCTCAAGACGATCGAGCGTGCGCTGCGACCGGCCCGGCTTGGCGAGCGCCGTTATGGCCATTCCAAAGCCTCGGGCTCTCGCGGCGACAGCTAACCCGATCTCCCCGAGGCCAATAATGGCGAGTGTCTTTCCGAAGATGCCGTCGGCTTTGCTATACCGAGCCTTGTCCCATTTTCCGTCCGCAAGGTCCGCCATCCCAGCCGGGATGTTTCGATCGATGGACAACATGAGGCCCATTGCGAGCTCGGCGACCGCGATCGCGTTCTGTCCCGGCACGTTTGAGACGTAGACGCCTCGCTCTGACGCGGCGAGTTTGTCAATGTTGTCGGTTCCCGCGCCCGCACGAACGATCAGGCCCAGCCTGTTCGACGTCTCGATCGCCTCTCGACTGACCTTCGTCGATCGCACCACGACGATGTCGGCCGGGTTCGCTGCCAGGGCCTGGGGCAGGGTGTCAACGGTGAGCCCCGCATCGACTTCGACCTCGTGGCCTTGGTTCCTCAGCGGCGCCAGGAGATGGTCGGCCAATGCATCGGCACAGAGAATTCTCATAGGTGGATTGTACGACACGACACATATCGCCGCCGTGAGCAACGTAAGTATCGGAGAGCGCGGGACAGTGCTTTGCTCGTGAGTGAGGATCGATCGTGCCCGCGGTTCGCTACCAGGGTATTCAGCGGGCAGAATGGCCTCGTGAAAGCTCTCGTGTTCGAACGCCAGGAAGCCCGCTATGCCGCTGCGTCGGTCGCATCACGCGTCCGACCCGGGGCTGGAGCGGGCGTTGGGCCGCTACACCTCTCCGACATCGACGAACCGACTCTGCCCGATGGCAAGTGGGTTCGGATCTCGCCCGTTCTCACCGGAATCTGTGGTTCTGACCTTTCCACGATCGACGGCCATTCATCTGGCTATTTCGACGACCTGGTGAGCTTCCCGTTCGTACCAGGCCACGAGGTCGTAGGACTCACCGAGGACGGCAAACGGGTCGTGCTCGAACCAGTTCTTGGTCCCGAGGCGCGAAACGAAGCGCCGGCGTTTAAAGGCGCAGCACCCGGTGACGGACTGGACTACGGCTATCTGCTCGCAGGCGACATCGACAACGGGATACAGACGGGCTTTTGCAGCAGCACCGGAGGCGGATGGGGACAACGTCTCGTTGCGCACAAGAGCCAGATTCACAGCGCCCCCAAGACGCTCAGCGACGAAGATGCGGTGATGACCGAACCTGCTGCGGGCGGTGTTCATGCCGCAGCGAAGGCTCAGGTCGATGGCGGTGTGGTCGTGGTCCAAGGTTCAGGGACGATGGGGCTGGTCACGATTGCGGCGTTGCGCCAATACACGAACGCCGAGACCATCATCGCGTCCGCGAAGTACCCCATCCAGAAACAGTTCGCCGCCGAACTGGGAGCAGACATTGTTGTGGCGCCAGACGAGCTGACTCGGACGGTTCGCCGCGCGACGGGATGTCGCATGATCGGCACGAATCTGTCCGGTGGTGCCGACGTGACAATCGATGCAATTGGTAACGCGGCATCGATCGAAACCGCAATCGGCATTACGCGCCCCCGTGGGCGAGTGATCATGGTCGGCATGCCCGGCAAGCTTCAGATCGACCTCACCTCGCTCTGGCACCGTGAAACCGAGCTCGTCGGTGCCTACACCTATGGAACAGATGAGTGGCCAGATGGCACCAGCATTTCAAGTTTCAAACGGGCCAAGGAGCTGGCCCAGAAAGCGAAGCTCGGACGACTCGTCTCGGCCAAATACCCTCTAGAGCGGTACAAGGATGCGATCACCCACGCAGCCCAAGCCGGCCAACGGGGCTCGATCAAGGTCGTGTTCGAGCAAGACCCAACTCGGTAATTCCGGCCACCCAGCCTTATTTGCAACTACCAGGTGCCGATTGGTGGCCTATGGCATCCCGGCGATCCATGCTTCGCACTTCGGCTGGGCTCGCAACCACGGCGTGGGTGGCTCCGAGCATCATCGGCCTCGACCGCGTCTCTGCGGCAGCACCGTCCGATACAAGTTGCGAGACTCCAACGGTCTTCAATGGCGCAATCTGGCTCAACCCGCCGCCCACCGATCTCTCGATCGGTGGCCCGCTCGATAGCGACACCAACACGTTTGTCTTCAGCGAAACGCCAGCTC
>CAZSYL010000018.1:59648-61457 GCA_964610745.1 uncultured Acidimicrobiales bacterium | reverse complement strand
CATGACCCCAACCGCAGCGCTCGCGGCCTAACCCAAACCTGTCACCTATTTGTGCAGCAGACCCGATCTTTGCTCAATTGTCTTTAGGTCGAAGTATCCGTTTGGAGGGTCGACGAATGATGTGCCCTGCGTTTTGTAGGGTTAGCTATTCTGGAATTTCGGTCGTGCTCCTATGTAGGAGGAATCCGTTATGCCACGTCAGTATGCGCCCGAGTTGAGAAGACGCGTGATCGATCTGATCGAGGAGGGTCGATCGGTTCGCGAGGTCGCCGAGATGGTCGACCCGACCGAAGCCACGATCTATGGCTGGTGGAACCAGCATCTGTGTAGACAGCGGCCGGAAGGCCGGAACACCAACTGTCGAGAACTCTGAGCTGATCGCCGCACGCCGCAAGAGCAGTGAACTTGAGAAAGAACTCGCAGCGACTCGAAGAGCGAACGAACTGTTGAGGGCGGTGGTGCCCCCAAAAGGAAGTTCGAAGCCGTCGAAGTAATGGGCAGCGAGGGACATGCGATCGAACGATCGTGTCGCATCGTTGGTGTCTCACACAACGGCTTCTATATGTGGCGTAACCGGCCACCATCAGAGCGAGCTATCCGCCATGCTTGGTTGCTCGACCAAATCACCGAAATCCATGCCGCGTCAGTCACGGCTCGATCGAACTGATCATGTCTCGGGCAGGCCTACACGGTCTCCCAGGCAAGAGACGACGCAAGCGAGCGGGGTCGAGATCGTGGGGTTGATCATCTTGTTGTTCTTGACTTCGCCATCGCCAGAGTCGAAGAAGGTTTGTCAGCCAATGAATCGGGGTGGAGCACGATGTCCTCCGGTCAGGTCGTCAGGGTGGAAGTGAGCGAGCTCGATTCCGAAGCGGTGGTGTCTTGTCTGTCCGCTAACTTCGATCGCGCGCTCGACGCTCGTTACGCAATTTCGGGCGAGTTCCTGTGGAGCGCGTTCATTCATCCACTCAAAGAGTTGCAAGACGACCAAGTGGTTAACGCCTTGATGCAAGTCGCGACCCTGGCCGTCACCTTCGGAACAACGTTAGTAGCGGACTCATGTTCGGAGCGGCCTATGAGGAACCAGAGGGCGACGACTCTTAGCTGAGGGAAGTCGTACGAAAACGACGTAAGCGTTGCAAGTGGCGGGATACTTGCAACGCTTAGGTCTTGCTGAGACAGTGAGCGGACTTCGTTGGCCGTTCACCGACTCTGTCGAATTTGGAAGCAGCACAGGAGGCGGGATTCCTGCGCTGCTTCGTGATGGAATGACGCGACAGGTTGCGGGTTTGTCGCGAAGTTTCTGAAGACGGGCCGTATGGCCTAGATCGGGCCGGAGCGGAAACGGGCTGTCATAGGGCGTGGCTAGTTTGTCTTTGACTCTCGTGAACGGTTGTGCGTTCTCCTTCGGAAATCGCTGTCCCTAGACGGGCGGTGTGAATTCTGGGAACATAACCATGTCCATTAGTGAACGCGATAGACGCGACATGTACGTCGAATTTGAAGGTGCTTTCGGCGAGAGTGTTGCAAATAACATTATGACGCTTCTTCCTTTTCAACCTGCCGACGAGCTCGCGACGAGAACTGATGTGCTTGCTATGGGGTCTCAGCTTCAAGGTGAGATGGCTGAACTCCGAGGCGAACTCCGTGGTGAGATGGCCGAACTTCGGGCTGAGGTCCGGCGCGACATTGCAAAGCTCGAAGCTCGTATCACTGGCCTAGAAGGCAGCGTGGATGCTCGTATCACTGGCCTTGAAGGCAGCGTGGATGCTCGTATCACTGGCCTTGAAGGCAGCCTGCGTAATGAGA
>CAZSYL010000018.1:0-59548 GCA_964610745.1 uncultured Acidimicrobiales bacterium | reverse complement strand
GAAGGCAGCGTGGATGCTCGTATCACTGGCCTTGAAGGCAGCCTGCGTAATGAGATCGCTAACCTTCGCAACCATACGACCCGGATGATGGCCGGCGTAGTTGCCGCAAACACGATTGCGGTCATCACTGCGCTAGCGATGTAGCGGTACTTCTAACCGGTCTGGCTCGTTGCACCCGATTTAGAGGCCGTCCGAAAACGACGTAAGCGTTGCAAGAAGATGGTCAGCGAGCGGAGAAGCCACCGTCGACCGCAATCGCGGCGCCGGTGATGGCGTTGGCTCCGCTGCCGCAGAGCCAGGTGATGGTGGCAGCGACCTCGTCTGGCGAGATCAATCGATCGACGAGATGGTGTTCGGCGAACCGCTCGGGGCTGTCGAGGTCATACACGGTTGCGCTGTGAGCCAACAGTTCTGTATCGGTCGACCCTGGGAGCACAATGTTCGCCGTGATGTCGGTGCCGGCGAGGTCCGCGGCTAGTGATCTGACGTAGCTCTCCACCGCGGCCTTCGAGGCTGCATACGCGGCAAGTCGGGGCGTTGCCTTGTGGGCAATGGGGGAACCAATGGCTATGAAGCGACCAAAGCGGGGTCGCGGTCGATCGAGCATCGCCGGGATCGTGGCCGCTGCCAAACGTCGGACCGCGGTGATGTTTGTTTCCTCGAGTGCCTGCCAGGCGTCGTTGCTCAGCTCCCATGCTGGTCCTTCGCCGGCAATGACGCCCGCAGCCGCCACGGCAATCTCGATCGAGCCCAAAGACTCGGCGGCCGCCTTCGCGCGATCGAGCACGGCGGGGTCGGCCGCGTTGCCAATGATCGGAGTGCCGCCGGTGCGCTTTGCGATCTCGTTCAGTTCCTCTTCGGTGGCGAGTGCATACCCGAGTCGAGGGTCCGGGCCACATCGATCGATGAGCACAATGTCATGACCGACCTCGGCGAGAGCGATCGCAGTTGCTGCGCCGATGCCTCGGGCAGCGCCGGTGATGATGGCGACGGGCATGGCTACATCCTCGGAGTGAAGAAGTCCCGAGGGACAACCACGTCGTCTGGTGACAGCTCGTCGATCGATGCCCTGCCCAGTCCCATGAGGGTCGAGTCGATTCCCATCCTCATGATGTCGAGCACGTTCTCCACCCCTGCCTGCCCGTTGGCCGCGAGTCCCCAGAGATAGGCCCGGCCGAGCATGACCGCGCGAGCACCGAGAGCCAACGCCTTGACGACATCGCTGCCGCGTCTGATACCTCCGTCGAGCAACACCTGAACCTCCGAGCCAACAGCGTCGACGACCTCGGGTAGCACTCGTATGGGTGCCGGCGTCGAATCGATGTTGTTGCCGCCGTGATTCGAGACCGAGATGGCGGTCGCACCGGCCTGCACAGCTTCTTTGGCCTCGTCGGGGCGGCCGATGCCCTTGATCATGAACTCGCCGTTCCACTCGGCGACGAGGCTGGCAATGTCATCCCATGTCGGTGGCGGCGTTCCCATCCAGGTGCCGTACGCCTCGAAGAATCCGGGCTTGGATCCGTCGGTTGCAAAGTTCGGAACGGTCAGGTCGGGCAGTGTTCGTGCATCTGCCCAGGTCTTTAACCACGCGGGCCGGGTCAACACATCGGGAGCGTGTTTGAGTGCGGTCTTGAAATCGATCGATTGGGGGATCTGCGGACTACCCCAGTCGCGGCTGTGAACGAACGACCAATCGAGGGTGAGGATCATGCCCTTGGCACCCGCCGCACGAGCTCGTTCCATTCGGGCGCTCATCGAGTCTCGATCGCCTGCCCAGTAGATCTGGAAGAACGTTTGTGGCTGAGCAGCGATGACCTCTTCGAGTGGCTTCGAGCCAAACGAGCTGAGCCCGATCGCGACGCCGCGTGCGGCCGCGGCACGCGCCACCGCAACCTCACCATCGGGATGAACAGCCTGGACGCCGGTAGGGGAGATCATGACGGGCATCGACAATGGCTCGCCCATGATCGTGGTCGCCATTTCGCGATGCGGCGGCTGGCCGGCGGTGATTGGGCGCAGGCCTAATTGATCGAAGGCAGCGAGATTGTCGTTGCGCGATACGCCCGCCTCGGCACCAGCGATAATCGCACCGTAGACCGAGCGTGGCAGCTTGCGTTTTGCGCGCTTCTTGGCAACCGCTACGGATTCGAACCAGTCGTCGCTCATCTGGCGAGCATACGACCAATGCCGGCCCCAACGAAAATGTGTAGGTATGAGCGTGCCAGGCGCGCTTGGTCATAGAAGTTCTGGATGATTCGGTAGCGTTTCGAGATGGGTTTAGGGGAACGAACGTGGCCGGAGGCTGAAGGTGTCTCGATCGTGCTCATTCCGCTGGGGTCGACCGAGCAACACGGTCCGCACTTGCCCCTCGATACCGACACGCGTATCGCGACCGCTATTGCCGAACGCGCAGCTGAGGATGCCTCCGCTATCGCAGTCGCCCCGGCGCTGCCCTTTGGCTCGTCGGGCGAACACGCCGGCTTTGCCGGGACGATATCGATCGGAACCGAGGCACTTCACACGGTGCTCGTCGAGCTTGTTCGCTCTCTCGACTGGGCCGACCGCGCCGTCTTCGTGAATGGACACGGCGGCAACCATGACGGCGTGCGCTCGGCAACCGCCCAACTGGTCGACGAAGGCCATGATGTTGTTTCGTGGTCGCCTTCGGTCCCAGGTGGCGACGCGCATGCAGGCCACACCGAGACGTCACTCATGCTCGCGATCGCTCCTGAACTCGTACGACTCGATCTTGTCGAGCGTGGTGCCACGGCGCCACTTTCAGAATTGATGTCAGATCTGCGCTCCGGCGGAGTGCGGTCTGTATCGCCCAGCGGAGTCCTCGGCGACCCGACCGCGGCGTCGGCCGAACACGGTCAGAACTTGCTTAGCGATCTGGTCGGGCAGCTCGTGAGCGTTCTCGGCTAACGACGAGAGCTGATGGTGATCGGAACCCCTCGGGAATGATCCTGGCTGGGCTTGGGGATCAAGTTGGTTCCCGCCGCCGCAGAAACCGCCTCATCCGCGTGGCCGAGGGCGCAGTCCGGGTCGGGGCCGTCGAGGTCGATTCCGGTAAAGAACTTTGCAGCCATGCAGCCACCGCCGCACGCGTCGTACGAACCGCACGACGCACACGCGCCCGCCGAACCGGGTTCGCGAAGCTCGGTGAAGAGGGGGGAGTGCTTCCATACCTCACCGAACCCGCCTTCGTCGCGGACGTTGCCGGCGAGGAAGTTGTCGTGGATCACGAAGGGGCATGCGTACACATCGCCGATCGGGTCGATGAGGCACACGATCCGGCCGGCTCCGCACATGCTGAGGCCGGGCAAGGTCTCGCCGGTCTCGGTGCCGAGCGCGTTCAGGTGAAAGAACGAATCGCCGGTGAGCACATCGGGGTGATCGAGGATCCACCGGAAGATCTGATGTTGTTGAGGGTGAGTGAGGCGGAGGTCTTGGTAGCTGTCGACGCCTCGCCCCGACGGGCGCAGGCGGGTGACGCGAAGTTGGGCTCCGTAGTCATCGGCCATTGCCTTGTACTCGTCGAGTTGATCGACGTTGTGGCGCGTCGCGACGATCGAGACCTTAAACCCTTCGAAGCCTGCAGCTGCCAGGTGGTCCATCGCCAGGCGTGCTCGAGCCCACGAGCCGTCCCCGCGGACCGCATCGTTTGTTGCAGCGTCCATGCCGTCGAGGCTGATCTGCACATCGAGCAGGTCGCTCGCAGCAAATCGTTCCGCTGCCTCTTGGTCGATGTAGTAACCGTTGGTCGAGAACTTGACGCCGACGTTGCGGCTGATGGCGTGGTCGACGATTCGCCCAAAATCCTTGCGGATCATTGGCTCGCCCCCACCGAGGTTCACATAGAACACCGAGAGGTCTGCGAGCTGGTCGACGACGCTGAGCGCCTCGGCTGTGGAGAGCTCCCGAGGGTCACGGCGTCCCGACGAGCTGAGGCAATGCACGCATGCCAGATTGCAGGCGTAGGTGAGTTCCCAGGTCAGACAAATCGGTGCGTCGAGCCCGCCCTTCAACTGTTCGGTGAGGCTCATGTGCAGTCCTTTTGTTCGATGACTCCGGCTTCGGCGAGCGAGGTGAGAGCGACCTCGAAAGACCGTCGGCTGGTCGTCGAACTATCGAGTTCGTCGATGGCTGCGGAGATCGAGACATGATCCGCTAGGGACTCGACGAGTTCGACCAGTTCGGTCGACTTCAAAAAGACGAGCCGACGGGTTTCGAAGTGGTACGCCAGTGCGCCGAATGGTTCTGGGCGAAGACCGACCTGAGCGCTCTTGGCCCAGGCAGCGTCGATATCGATGTTCGGTTCGGTGACGACGTTCGTCATGGTCGAGCGCTCCTAGTAGACGCCACACATCCCATCGATCGAGATCTCCTCCACGAGCAACTCTTCTTCGACCAGTGAATCAGCGTTGGTGTTCTCGACGCCGTCATCGGCCGGAGCAACCGACTCATCGGTGGTGGTGTCTTCTGCGGCTTCTGGTTCCATGTGTCCCCCAAGTTCGGTACCGATCCTTCGGTACCGTATCGATGTGTTCAACGACGCCGACCCTCCGACAAAGACTCGCCTTGTGTTGGACACGCTGACGCGTCGAAGCCCTGATGGTACTGCACTGATCGGGGGGAGTCCGTTCCGGGTCCTCAAGCTCAGCAAATCGGGGAGCGTCATGCTCGATTCCTGGCTCACCGATGCTGCCGACATGCCCACCGCTAGCGCCCCACGAGCGCTCTGGCAACGGATCGTCGACGCCGGCATGGCGCATCCGGTGCCGGTTCCGGCCGACCGAATTCACGACATAGCGGCCATCGTTCCAGTGCTCGATGATCTCGATGGGTTGCTCGCCCTCCTCGCGCCGCTGCGAGAGGCCCTTGGTCCGGAGCTCCCGATCGTCATCGTCGATGATGGTTCGACCAATCCGAACGACCTCGTCGATGTTGCCGGTCGCTTCGGCGCCGAGGTTGTCCGTCACGAACACAACCGTGGTCCGGCAGCTGCGCGAAACACCGGATGGTCGACCGTACGCAAACGCTGGCCGACCACGAAGGCGGTGTTGTTCATCGACGCCGATGTCGTGATCGATCGCGACGCGCTGGCCTTGCTGCTGGCTCATCTCGATGCAGACCCGGCGCTCGGCGTCGTCGCTCCGCGAGTTGCTGCCCGCCGAGAGTCCGGCGCACTCCACGCCTACGAAGCGGAGAACTCGCCACTGGACATGGGACAGCAGCCAGCCCGGGTCGCCGCCCGTACGCGGGTCTCATACGTCCCATCGGCAACGATGCTGGTGCGGACAGCGGTCCTGGAAATAACGGGTGGTTTCGACGCTGACATGCGCGTCGGCGAAGACGTCGATTTCGTCTGGCGAACAACCGCTTCTGACTGGACTGTTCGCTACGAGCCTCGAGCGGTCGTCCGCCACCGGAGCCGTCGAGACGTACCGGCGCTTATGCGTCAACGGTTTGCCTATGGAACGTCGGCTGCTCCTCTCGAACAACGACACCAGGACCACGTCTTTCCCGTCGAGCTCTCGATGGTCCACCTCGGTATCTGGGCTCTAGCGGCGTTTGGGCGACGATGGGGGAAGCTCGGCGCGGGTCTCGCCGTTGCTAGCTCGGTCGTCGATCTCGGAAGAAAGCTCCAACCCCGAGTCGACGATGCTCCGCGAATAGCGGCGAGCGTCGTTGCCGACGCACACCGGTCCGCTCTGTTCTGGTTGGCCAACGCGGCCACTCGAGCATGGTGGCCACTTCTCTTGTTCAACCGGGCCTCTCGCCGAGGACTCATCACTGCGCTCGTGGCTCCTGCTTTGGTCGACTGGTGGTCGGGGCAAAGGGCTCTCGATCCTGCGCGGTTCATCGGGTTTCGCGCTGTCGATCATGTTGCGTACGGCGCCGGTCTCTGGCGCGGGGCGACGACGTCCCGTTCGGTTCGGACGCTGCTGCCCCGGATTCGCCGCCACTAGCGCTACAGCGCGCTTTGGACTGTGCGCCATCGGCCTGCGTATAGTGGCGTACGTCACAGTTATCTCGATATCGATTCGAAGGATGCGAATTTCATCGACTTCGACACACACACATAGGACGGCATGAGCCGACATCCCAAGGGGGACTGGAATGAAGACACGAGCAGCAGTACTGCACGAAGGCGCGTCAGAGTGGAGCGTCGAAGAGATCGAACTCGATCCGCCACAGCGAAACGAGGTGCTCGTCAAGATGGTCGCTTCGGGGTTGTGCCACTCCGATGAACACGCGCTCGATGGACATATTGCTGGCCTCGTTCCGCCCGCTCCAATGATCGGAGGCCATGAGGGCGCCGGCATCGTCGAAGAGGTCGGCGAGGGCGTCGACTGGCTCGAGCCGGGCGACCATGTCGTCTTCGGATTCATTCCCGCCTGCGGACGCTGCCAAAGTTGCGCGGCAGGCCACTCGAACCTGTGCGACGACGGACTTGCCACATTCCCAATGGGCACGCAGATGCTCGACGGAACCTCGCGCCATCACACCGCTGACGGCAAGGACCTCGGCCTCATGTGCCTGCTCGGAACGTTCTCTGAGCACACGGTGGTCAACGAAGCATCGGTGATCAAGGTCGACAAAGACTGGCCGCTCGAGAAGGGCTGCTTGCTCGGATGTGGCGTCGTCACGGGCTGGGGATCCTCGGTCTACGCGGCGGACGTGCAACCGGGCGACTACGTCGCGGTCGTTGGAATCGGAGGCATTGGTGCTGCTGCTGTTCAGGGCGCCAAGATGGCTGGCGCCCGAGTGGTCGCAGCGATCGACCCATCCGAGTTCAAGCAGGAGAAAGCGATGGAGCTCGGCGCAACTCATGCCTTTGCGTCGATGGCCGACGCTCAAGCCGCACTCGGCGAAGTCACCTGGGATCGTGGTTATGACAAGGTGATCATGGCCATGGGCACCGGTGACGCGGCGACGCTCGGTGAAGGATTCAACCTGGGCGGCAAGCGCGCCAAGATCGTCGTGACCAACCTGCACTCGACCGCTGAGGGCCATATCGACGTCCCGGCGATCATGCTGACGATGTTCGAAAAGCAGCTCGTCGGGTCACTGTTTGGTTCTGGAAACATGCGCCGGGACATCCCGAAGTTGTTCGAGCTCTACCTGCAGGGGGAGTTGAACCTCGACGACATGGTGACCAAGACCTACACCCTCGACGAGATCAACGACGGCTACGAGGCCATGCGAAACGCGGAGAACGTCCGCGGCGTCATCCTCTACAACTAAGTCTGCGAGTGCACGCTTCTCCAAAGGAGCTAGTCGAGGACCTGCGTAAGACCGTCGTGGGGCGTGGACGCGAGATCGAACTCGTCGTCGCCGCCCTCACGGCTGGTCGTCATGTCCTGCTCGAGGGACCACCGGGAACTGGCAAGAGCACGCTGCTGCGTGCACTCAGTGACGCGAACGAGGTCGGATTCGAACTGGTCGAAGGAAACGCCGAGCTGACTCCGGCGCGCTTGATTGGACACTTCGACCCAGCTCGCGTTCTGGCCGATGGTTATGACCCAGACGTCTTTGTCGACGGACCCCTCACCGCTGCTCTGAAGAACGGGTCGTTGCTGTACATCGAGGAACTCAACCGTGTGCCCGAGGAAACGTTGAACGTCCTAGTCACCGTGATGAGCGAGCGCGAAATCACCGTTCCCCGTTTGGGCACAGTGATTGCTGAGCCATCCTTTCGACTGGTCGCTGCAATGAACCCGTTCGATTCGGTCGGAACCGCCCGGATCTCCGCGGCGGTGTATGACCGGCTCTGTCGACTGATATTCGACTATCAAAGCGCAGCTGACGAACGGGGCATCACCGCAGGTACCACCGATTCGGGCGTGATCGACGAAGCGGTCGTCAACGCGGTCGATCTGGTCCGACGGACCCGTGCACATCCCGACGTTCGCATCGGGTCGTCGGTCCGGGGTGCAATCGACTTGCGGGCACTCATCACTTCGCTCGCTGAAGTGCGAGGACATCCAGAAGATGCCGAAGACGTCACGCTCGACGCGAGCCTCGTCGCGTTGTCGAGCCGGATCAAGGTGCGCGAAGGGAGTGATCGGACGGCCGAAGATGTCATTACCGAGCTATGGCGGGACGTCTTTGGATCTACCTCTGAGCTGGAGATGGCCGACGCCGCTGATACGGGAAAAGCGACAGCCCCGAAGGGGGCGGTCAAGAGCTAGCTCCGCCGTCGGTCGCTACCGGCGAGGACGCCGATGAGGAAATCGAGCAGGCGCAGCGGCGCTCGACACCGCGGCGAACCCTCGAAACATCTGAGGGATTCAGTGAGGTGTCACCCGAGCTCGGCGTCCTCGACGAGGGTGCCTTCGATGAACTCTTCGACGACGATGCCGACGTTGCGCTCGGTCTGCTCGCAGAGCTTTGCGGCGCGACCGACGCGGGGCTCCGCGCTCTGGCTCGCAGCCTGGCGGCGCGTCTCTTTCTCGATGTTGCGCGACGCGAGCGCGCTGACGCTCCCGGCATTGGCCGGATCGTGACGACCCGCTATCAACCCGGAGCTGGCGACCTCGATATCGACTCGAGCATGGCGGCGATCATCGAATCCCGGGCGGCGGGGGAGCTCGTCGACCCCGAGGCTCTCCGAGTGCGAGCTTGGTCCCGCCCCTCCGAAGCATTTTGTGTACTGGTCGACCGGAGTGGCTCCATGCACGGCGAACCGTTGGCCACCGCAGGGTTGACCGCTGCTTCAGTCGCTGCTCGCGAACCCCGCGAGTATGCGGTTCTGAGCTTTGGAAAGACGGTCATCGCTCCGAAGTCAATGTGGGAAGTTCGATCGGCAGACAACGTGATCGAGCGAACACTGGCACTACGAGGTCACGGCACAACCGATGTTGCCAGTGCCCTCATGGCCGCCGACGATCAGCTTCGACACGCCTCTGCTCAGCGTCGGATCACCGTGCTGTTGTCCGACTGTCGGGCGACCGAACCCGGTGACTACGTCGCCGCAGCTCGCCGCCTCGATGAGCTGGTCATCGTCGCCCCCGAAAGCGACCCGTCCGACGCGCGAGCGCTCGCCGAGGCGGTAGGAGCTCGAGTCACCACAGTCTCGGGTCCATCGGACATACCCGCAGCCATCGCTCGCGTCCTCAACTAGCCGCTTCGGCGGGTGGCGTTGTATTTCATTGGCCAGTTCGGCCTGCGCGAAGCGCTCACTTCCTAATTCAGGCCGATCTTCATTTTTCTGCCCAATGACCGATTGGTACTTCGCCAATAGAACGAGTGGTTCCTTGGCAACATCGTCGGTAGCGATGAGAAATAGCGCGGAGGCAGCAGTGATGTTTGCAAAGACAGGTGCGATTGGTGAGTTGGCTTGTTCCAGGAAGAAGGCATTTTTTGCGTTGTTCCTCACGGCCACCTTGGTAGCGCTGTTGATGTCAGCGGGCCCGGCTCAAGCTCAAGGGCAGACTGAACCGGTCGTTGAGGCCAGGACAGAAGATCAAAAATTGACTGCCACCGACGGGGTCGTTTCTGGCCGATTTGGTGTAGCGGTGGCGGTTTCGGGCGACACGATGGTCATAGGAGCCACCGGCGTTGACGACGATCCAGACCTAGGTGCTGGTACTGCTTACGTGTTTGTGCGTGATGGGGCGAATTGGGTCTTCGAAGCTCAACTGACGCCATCTGATGTCGCACCAGGCGCGGAGTTCGGGTCGTCTGTGGCCATTTCCGGTGACGCCATCGTGGTCAGCTCGTACGTTCCATCCAGCAGCGGTGATGGGGCCACCAACAGTGTTGTTGGTTCGGCGCATGTGTTTGTCCGCGACGGCAACAGTTGGAGCGAGACGGCGAAGTTAACCGCCACGGATGGAGTGACCTCCGACGGTTTCGGTCAGTCAGTGTCGATTTTCGAAGACACGATTGTGGTAGGCGCATGGCGCGCTGACGCAGCGTATGTGTTTGTCCATGACGGAGCCGACTGGTCCGAAGAAGCAAAGTTGACGCCGCCAGATAGCGACCCCAGCGATTTCGACCGCAGCGATTTCTTCGGAATCTCGGTATCGGCATCTGACGGGGTGGTCGTGGTTGGTGCCTTCGGTCGTGAATCTGTGTATGTGTTTATGCGCGATGGGGCTGACTGGGTGCCCGAAGCTGAGTTGACGGCCTCTGACGCTGGAGACTCCGATCGCTTTGGGGTGTCGGTCTCGATTTCTGGTGAGACGATCGTGGTCGGTACGGGCATCGGGTTCGCTCAAACCACGGGCACCGCTCCCGGCGCGGCGTATGTCTATGTCCGTGACGTTGGCGGTTGGAGCGAAGAGGCGAAGTTGACGGCGCCTGACGATGGCTTCGGAACCTCGGTGGCAGTGTTTGACGAGACGGTCGTTGTTGGTGTCTTCGATAACTCGGAATCAGGAGCTCCTCCCGGTGCTGTTCGTGTGTTTGTGCGCGATGGCGGCGAGTGGAACGAGCAGGCGAAGCTGACGGCCTCTGACGCGGTGTCGAACGACCAATTTGGGATTCCGGTGGCACTGTTTGACGACACGATTGTGGTCGGCGCACCGGGACCTTCCGATGGCTCTTCGAGCTCGGCGTATGTGTTCGAACTCGACAGCGATACCGAGAGCGACAGCGACGGCGATACCGAAGCCGATCCGGTGTTGTCGGTATCTGGTCGTGTGTTCGACGATGCGAACGGTAACGGGGTGGCTGACGGCGCTGAGCAGGACGTTTCCGGTGTCGATGTGGATCTGTTTGCTGCGGGCGCTGATGGCGAGCTTGCGACGAGCGATGATGTGTTACTGGCGTCTACGACGACTGCGAGCCCGTTCGAGTTCTTCGACATTGACGACGGCACCTACCTACTGGTGATCGATACGTCGACGTTGCCCACAGGCTTTGTAGCAGGAGCCGGTGCCGCGCTTTCTACGGAGGTGACGGTGGCTGACGGTACGTCAACTGCGACGGACTTTGCTCTTATGGGTTCTGCTCCAGAAGTTCCTGTTCTTGCGCTCACGGGAAGCAGGTCGCAACTGTTCGGTGGCATTGGTTTGTTGCTCGTGGCGCTTGGTGCAGGACTATTTGCTATCTCCCAGAAGCGGCGTTTCGGCAACGAGAACCACTCGGTTTGAACGAAGGAGATAGAATGCCGTTCAGGGGGAGGTGCGGGTGATGGAGACGTTGCCGAGTCCGGTGAAGCTCGCTGTTGCCGTCGTGCCCATCGGGAGCGGAAGCGCTCCGGTGCAGGTGCCTGAGAGGACGAATTCACCAGCCTCGAGGGCGACACCACGGCTGCTTAGATGATTTGCCAGCCATGCGAGCGAAGACCATGGGTTGCCGAGTATGTCAGAACCAGATCCGGTCTTGACCATCTCGTCGCCGATCGTGAGTGCGACCTCGATGTCGCGTAGGTCTGGCGCAGCGGCGACCGGGACTGATTCACCAATGACGACGCCACCGTTCGATGCAGAGTCAGCGACCACGCTCAGATAGGGCATCGCGGGCAAGTCGGTAAAGCGCGAGGTTACGAGTTCGAAGGCCGGGGCAACCGAGGCGGTTGCGTCGCAGACCTCGTCGACGATGTAAGCCGAATCGCGCGGCGCGAGTCGACGTCCGAGGATGAACGCAAACTCGCTTTCGAGCAACGGGTTGTGAATGTCCTCATGTGGGAGGGTCTGAGACTCATAGACCGTGCCATCGAAGACCTGTCCGGGGAACGGCTGAGGGGAGTTCAAGATTTTCATCGCCTCCTCAGAGGTGCAGCCCACCTTCCAACCAACTCGCTTCATGCCGAGCTGGCGAGCGTGTTCCTCTGCAATCAGATGAGCCGACTCGGGATCGCTCGGAGCGCATTCTCCGAGGTCGTCGATCCGCTCCATCGTTAAGCGTGCGGCGGTAAGTCGCTCGGCAGCCTCGGAGATCTGTTCGGGCGTGAGGGACGGAGGATGTAGTGCCATGTTTCCGGTCTATCAGCACTTGCGCAGTCACGCGCCCGGGACCGACGCCCGCTAGCGTGGGCGCCACATTCGAAACGAACGAGGAGAATCGACTCATGGCAGAAACAGCACTCAAGGGGAACCCCGTACACACCTCCGGCGATCTGCCGGCGGTCGGAGCGGCCGCTCCAGCCTTCACCTTGACGGGTTCTGACCTTGGAGCTGTCACCTCCGACGACCTCGCTGGACAGCGGGTTGTTCTGAACATCTTCCCATCGGTCGATACCCCGACATGTGCCACCAGCGTGCGCACGTTCAACGCTCGTGCCGCTGAGATGGACAACACCACAGTCCTCTGCGTCTCGGCCGATCTGCCATTCGCCCAAGGTCGTTTCTGCGGTGCTGAGGGCATCGAGAACGTCAAGACCGCATCGACCTTCAAGAACGCTGACTTCCTCACCAACTACGGAGTCGGCATGGTCGATGGACCACTCGAGGGCCTGTGTGCTCGCGCCGTCGTCGTGCTCGACGAGTCCGGCAACGTCGTACACCAAGAACTCGTCGGTGAGATCGCCGACGAACCAGACTATGACGCCGCGATCAACGCCCTGAGCTAGAGCTACACAACACGCACAATGTCGAGACTCTCGAGCGGGCCGCTGATCACCCTTGCTCTGATCTCCGGCTTTCTCACCGTCGTATCGTTGGTCTTGCCCTGGTTCGATGTGTTGGGTCGTCAACGTTCGAGTATCGACATTGTGCGGAGCGCGGGCGTGCTCGATGTGATCGAGGGTGCCGTCAAGGTGCTCGTTATCCTCGGCTGGTTTCTCGCGCCGATCCTGGTCTCTGGTGCCATGCTTCTGGCCGCTGCGGGCCGTCATCGAACCGCGGCGATCCTGCTGCTCCCGGTCGGTCTAGTGACCGTCGGTGTCGTGGGCATTGGCGCGTTCGTTGACGAACTCGAGCTCGTCTGGGGTGCATTTATTGGTCTTGCTGCCGCGCTCGTCGCTTCAATCCTTGCGATCATGGTGCTCGTGACGCCGCGCCCAACGCCAGTACGAGCTCCGAACCCGGTCGGTTCCCAATGAGCGAACTACACATCTTTTTCATCGACGAGTTGACCGCAGCGAAGAGCGGTGACGTGATCACCTTTGGCCGAAGCGGCGATATCGAGGTCGATGAAGCAAACCAGTACATGCATCGCATCGTTGGAACCTTCTTTGATCAGGACAACGTCTGGTGGCTGACAAACAACAGCAAGCACGGAAACCTCACGCTGGCAGGTGACGGAGGCCGTCTGACGCGCCTCACCCCGGGTTCGGTGACGGCGCTCACCGAGGTGAGCGGGGTCGTTCGATTCGATTCCGGGCCATCGACCTACGAGCTCGGTTGGACCCTTCCGGGCCAGGAACCCATGATGCCTCCGATGTCGCAGGTGGGTAGTGAGACCGAGCTCGACGTTGAGGCAACGACCCAGTTCGGCGTTGTTTCGCTCAACGACGAACAACGCCAGTTGCTCGTCGCGCTTGCCGAACGCTCACTGATCGATTCGACCGCGCCCACAACCGACCTGCCGGCGAACGCCTCGATAGCGCATCGACTGGGCTGGTCGTCGAAGAAGTTGAACCGCAAACTCGACTACCTCTGCGCCCGACTTTCCGCAGAAGGAGTGCGGGGTTTACGCGGCGAGAAGGGCTTTGAAGCAATCGATCGACGCAGCCGACTCGTCGAGCACGCAATGGGTTCCGGGCTGATTTCTTCGGAAGATCTCGACGTTATCGACCGCTGAGCGTGTAGGAATCCCTCAGGAGAGCGGGGGGTCTAGCCGATAGGTAAGGCCCGGTACCGACCGGTACAGCTCCAGAGCACACCAAAAAAGGAACGGCAATCATGAACGCGGGCGACGACTCGATTGATCCGGAAGAAGTACAGGACGCGATCTACAGGGGGAAGCCAGGTGATGATGGCCCCGAGTTAGGTAGCGCCATTGGCAGCCAGTTTGATCCACCCGGCGAACCTGGTGCTACGCCGCCACCACCACCTCCTGCGTCGAGCGCACCTGCGAGTCCAACGCCTCCAAGTCCACCGCCGATTCCGAGCGCACCTGGAAATCCGGTGCCTCCAACACCCCCAACATCGATGCCAACAACGCCGGCTGGACCATCCGACGGGCAACCACCAGCCGCGCCCACTCCGGGAGGCTGGGATCAGCCAACAGCACCAATAGTGCAACCCCCGACTCCCAACCCAGCGTGGGGCCAACCAACGACGCCTGCCACGGCGCCGCCTGGAGGGACATGGGAACAGCCCGGAGCCGGCGCTACCCAACCTGCACCAACCACAGCCTTCGGCGCAGTCGGCGCGAACGCTCCAGCTGTCGGCACTCCAAATTATGCAGGGGACGGCTTTGCGACCCCCGAAAAGAAGTCCTCCAAGATTCCCTGGATCTTCGCCGTCGTAGCTGCTGTCGTGCTGCTCGGTGGGGGCGCATTCTTTGCGCTCACGGCATTCGGTGCCTCGGGTGGATCGGCATCGCCTGAAGAAGGGATTGACCAAATGCTTGTCGCCCTCGGTGAGGAGGACTTCGTCACTATGGCCGAGCTCCTCGAGCCGAGCGAGCGTCGCACGTTGGCCGAGCCTGCCCTGACCGAACTGCTCCCCGAGATGGTTCGGCTCGGTGTATTCGACGACAGCGTCGACGCTGGTGATTTTGAGGGTCTGGATCTCGTCTTCACCGATGTCGAATACCGTGTGGAACGCCCCGAAGGCGCTGACGACATTGCGCACGTATTCCTCACCGACGGCGAAGTCGCTACCAATATCAACAGCGCAACGCTGCCATTCACCGACCTCTTCGATACCGATGATTTCGACACGAATGATCGCACTCAGATCGAAGAAGATCCTGACGACACGCCTGCCGTATTCGTCGAACGCGACGGTCGGTGGTACTTCTCGATGTGGTTCACGGTTGCTGAAGCAGCTCGACTCGACGCTGGTGAGGATCTCCCATCGCCCGCAGAGTCACCAGCAGCGATCCCAAGCGATACTCCCGAGGCTGCGGTTGAAGGATTGTTGACCGCGTTCTCGGACCTCGATATGGAAGCCATGATCGGCCACACCGACCCCGAGGAGATGGCGGTTCTCTATCGCTATGCACCTCTTTTCATCGATGAGGCCCAGGCTGCCCTGGACGAACTTGGCGGCGACCTCAGCGGTGATGGAATCGAATGGGAGTTCAGCAATTTTGACTTCGACGTTGAACAAGATGGTGACGATGCTGTCGTAACGATTCGTGGCTTTACGTTCGACTTCGTCAACGCAGACGGCGAGGTTTCGGTCACCTACTCCCGGGATCAGATTTCCGGGGACTTCGATGTCGAAGAGCTCGATATTGAGATCGGCTTCTCACCGACGTCGCAAACCGTTTCGGGAACCGTCGATGGTGCAGCCGTCGATGTAGAGGTGCAGCTCGATCCAGCTACTGGCCTAGTGACTGGAACTGGCGATCTCGACGGCGAAATGCTCGACTTCTCCCTCCAATTCGACGAAAGCGGAAGCTGTTCGGAGTTCGCTATCACCGCAAGCGATGGTTCGGACGAGTCAGGTTGTCTCGAAGAGGAGGGTGCCCCCGATGACATTGGTGAGCTTGCCCTGCGAGTCCTCGAAGACTGGCCGACCGAGTTCCCAGGAATTCCAATGGTCGCCCGCCAGACCGATGGTGGCTGGTATGTGTCGCCGATTGGATCGGTCTTTGGCGGCGTCCTGACCGGCCTTGAAGAACTGGAAGAAGGCGATTTCGAGGACTTCGGCGATACGTTTGCAGATCTTGCCGACGACGCCGCTGACGACGCGATCGACGCGATCGGTGGCGGTTCGATCGGTGGTGCAATCGATGACGACGACATCATTGGCAGCTTTGAGGATCCCGTCGAAGAAGACGCCTCATTCATCACGGTGGCCGACGGAAGCATCGAAGAGTTTGTCGGCGGAGTTTCGACGAACACTTTCGACAGTTTCCTCATCGACCTCGAGGCAGGTTCGGTAGTGGTCGTCATCGCCGAAGGTGCGATCGGCGAACTCGACACCACGCTGCGAGTCGTCGACCCGAACGGGGATCAGATTGGCTTCAACGACGATGCTGACCCGGCAGCGAACCTCGAGAACGGGTTGGGCAGCTTGTTGGTTATTGATGCGCTGGTCGATGGTCAGTATCGAATAGAGGTTGCAGGGTTTGGAACAAGCTCGGGGGACTACTCACTCATCGTCGACCGCGTCAGCGATGGCGTCTTCGATGACGTTGTCGATGTCCCAGCTCCTGCCGATCCGGTGGACAACCTGTTCGAGGATCAGATCGCTCTCGCAACTGGTCCGAATGAGACCGAGATTGTTGAAGGTCGTCTCGACGACGCTCAGCTCGTCGATTCGTATTCGATCGAGCTCGACGCGGGAGAGGTCTTGACAGTGAGCGTCGCGAGCACCGATGTAACGGGCTTTGACCCGATTCTCAGCGTGTTTGATGCGACCGACGCCGAGCTTGCTCGTGACGATGATGGGGGTTCCATTGTCGGACTTGGCCCTCGCGACAGCTTCTTGGAGTTCACTGCGCCAGCGACGGATGTGTTCTTCTTAGACATTTCCGCCTTTGGCGCGGCGAACGGTGACTACGTCCTGACCGTCAGTCGAGGCGACGGGAGCGGCGGCACGGTCGAATCTGAGCCGGCACCGAACCCGCCTCCGGCTGCTGGTGAGACCGAGCTTGCTGTCGCAGACGGTGCAACCGCATCGCTCGACGCGGTGATCGACAACGCCGTCGCTGACGAAGTTGGGTTCAGTCTCGATCTCGCAGCGGGAGACACGGTCAATATCATCGTCGAAGCGACTGGGGACGGCGCACTCGATCCACGAGCATCGCTTCGCTTTGGCGGAGCTGAGATCGCGGTCAACGATGATGCCGCTGATGGAACAGCCGTAAACGACAGCCGTGACAGCCAAATTATCGAAACGGTGGCCGAGACTGGTACCTATGTGGTCGTGGTCGACGGCTTTGCCTCAAGCCAAGGCACCTTCACCATTACTGTTCAACGAAACTAGGTACGAACATGGTCGGCTCCACCGAAGATAGCGATGCTTCCTTTGGTGGAGCCGATTCACCACCGCCACCACCTCCGCGCGTGCAGGCAACTCCCCCTTCGCCGGGAACACCACAGGATGCGCCACCGCCGCCATCGACGAGTCCGTTTGGCGCGGCGTCAGCGAGAGCCGCTCAACAGCAGCCAACACAATCACTGCCGCCATACATCCCACCCGGTCAGCCTCCCGTGGGTTCGATCGGGGCGCCGCACCCAGCGACGAAGAAGTCGAAGGCCCCATTGGTCATCGGTGTTGGTTTGTTGTTCGCCCTGCTACTCGGTGGAGGCCTCGTGGCAGCCTTGTTATTTGCTCGATCGAGCGCGGACGAGACCTCTGCGAGAACCGCGGACAACGCCGCTGCGACCGAAGCCGACGATGTAAACATCGACGGTGACCCCGACGGCGGCGGCGCTGACCCCGTCAACGATGCAGATACCCCCGGGTTCTTCGACGCTCCTGTCGCGGAGGACCGCACGGTCATCGATGTGGCAGCAGGCGGCGTTGAACAGTTCGAAGGATCGATCGATGGGAACGCCTTTGACTCGTTCGAGCTTGCTCTCGAGGCGGGCGACGTGGTGCTCGTCAGCGTCGAGGCCGACTCGGGAGAGCAGCTCGACACTCAGCTGCGTGCAGTCGATCCCGATGGTCTGCAGGCAGCCGCAAATGACGATGCGCCGGAAACCGCGGGCCTTGCAAATACCTTTGACAGCCAGATCAGCTTCGAGGCCGAGCAGTCGGGCATCTACGTCCTTGAGGTGCTGGCATTTAATGCACAACAGGTCGGCGGTTACGTCCTGACCGTGGACCGTTCGATCTCGGCTGTGGAGCAACAAGCCGATGACGTGGGGGTCTTTGACCCCGACGGCCCAACAGCACCGGTCTTCGGCGAAGGTGGCATCGAGGACACGATTGTTCTGTCCACGCTGCCCAACGAAGCCGAGGTTGTTCGCACTGCGCTCGATGACGGCACGGCGATCGATGTCTTCACCTTCCAACTCGAAGCAGGAGAGACGGTCGGGATCACGGTCGAAGCCGGCGAGGGCGCAGGAATCGACCCCTTTATCGTTCTCTCCGAAGCAGACGGCGACGTCGTGGTCGTGAACGACGACGCCCCCATCGGGGCTGCGGTGGGCGGTGCCCTCGACAGCAGTCTGGCCATCCGCGTGCCCCGCGCGGGCACGTACGTCTTAGAGGTCTTCGCGTTCAACCGTCTCGGCGGTGACTACACCTTTTCCCTCGAGCGAGGCGAAGGCGACGGCGGCGGCGTTTTGCCATTCGAAGAGTTAGAAGCAGATCTCGAGTCGAGTCTGTTCATTGAACGGGGCGAATCGGTCACGATAGATGGACGATTGGAAGACCTCTCGGCGTTCGACCTCATTCTCGAAGATGGAGACACCGTCACCATCTCCGTTGTCGCGACGGACTCCACACCGTTCGACCCCTTTGTCTTCCTGGACTTCGACGGAATGAACGTTGGGTTCAACGACGACGCCGAAGTTCAGTTTTCCGACAGCCGGTTCGATAGCCAGCTGATTCTCTCGACGGCAAACACGGGAGTCCACACCATCTTTGTCGCGCGTTTCGACGGCGCGACCGATGGCAACTTCACTATGACGGTCGAGCGCAACTAGTCGTCACCAGTAATGGGCCGGTTGACACGCGGCACACGACAGGGCGAGGCATGGACTTCTGATCTCGCCGCGATACCATGGCTGATCGTTCTGCCATGTGCAGATCGCAATTGGCCCCCATCGTCCAGCGGCCTAGGACGCCTGCCTTTCACGCAGGTAACACGGGTTCGAATCCCGTTGGGGGTGCGTATTGCGTCAGTCGCCTTGGCGACTTCCGCAAACCCGCCTTTAGAGCGACTTGATTCTGGCTCTGGTCAGCTCTTCGAGGATGTGGGAAAGCACCTGATAGATGACCTTGGCCTGCGCGTCGGGATCGTCTTCGTCGATCAGGCCATCCTCTTCGCCAACGTCGAGGCGGGTACCCAACACCAAACGACATTGGTTGATCGTGTTCATCCAGTGGTCGGCGGTTTCGATACTGAGTGATTCGTCATCGAGGCTGGCCTGCACCTTGTCGATGCCATCGAGACGCTGCATCAACAACTGGTCGTGGACCATCTCCCGGTAACCCTGTTCGAGCTCTTCGTCATCGGGGTACGCAGTGGGGTAGAGGCGCCGTACCTCATCGACCTCATCGAGGAGCAACAGCTCTCGTAGTTCTTCGGTGACTTGGCGAAGCAGGACCCGCAACGTGTCATCGATGCGTGTCACGATCACGTCGCCGTCGAGGTCGAACATGGGCTTAAACATCTGACGAGCCGTCTTTTTGCATCGTGGCCCACAGGCCGTGTTCGTGCAGACGGGCCACATCGGCCTCGGCCTTTTCTTTCGGACCATTCGAAACCACGGCCCTGCCCTTGTGATGGACATCGAGCATGAGCTCGGTCGCCTTGGCCTCGCTGTAACCAAAGAGCTTTTGGAGCACGAACGTCACGTACGACATGAGGTTGATCGGGTCGTTCCACACGAGCACCACCCACGGCATGTCCGGTATGACCTCGATACTCGTGTCAACGTCGGGATTCGCAACTTCCAACGGCGAGGTCATCGCAGACGAGGTCATCGCGGAATTCAACGACTTCGAGGTTGTGGCTAACGATTGTGGTGTTGTCATGGCGAATGGGTGCACGGCGTTCTCGGGATTGGGTGCGGTGCGCTAGGAGACGAGTTCGGATGTGCGTGTGGACTGGTCGCTGTCGGTAAGTGGATCGGCCGCCACCATTGCGTACCAGGTAACTGCTGTCCACAGCAGGACTGATCCAGCGATGTGTAGTGCAACGAGCCCGACCGGCACACCAATTGCGTACTGGAGGTAGCCAATTCCACCCTGGATGAGAGCGAGTGTGCCGATTCGGCCGAACCACATCTGATCGAGTACCGACCATTGGTGTTGAGCGTTCGCGCTACGTGCTTTCCACATGCCGATGACGATCAGAACGACGAGAACCCATCCGAGAATGGAGTGGATCCGACTAATTTCGCGAATGTCGAAGCCGAGACGTGGGATTGGTTCGCCCGACGCTTCGCTGCCGGTGTGGGGTCCAGATCCTGTCACGAACGTGCCTACAACGATCACGGCAGTGGCTGCGCCAAACATTGCGCGGGACAAGAGTCGCCGCTTCAGTTCATCAACAGATGGCGCGTGCAGCCCAGCGCCGACCGGTCGAGGATTGCGAGCTCGATAATCCATCACGACGCCGAGCCAGATCAACACGATCGACAGCAGGAAGTGGCCAATCACGACCCGGGGGTCGAGCTCGGTGCGGGTGACCAACATGCCGAGCAAGACCTGGCCAATAAACCCGAAGACGGTGGCGTAGATGACCGCTTTGAGGTCGGGCCGGCCCCGACGAGATCCGATCCAGGCGGCGATGACTGGAATGATGGCAAGACCCGAGATCATGCGGTTGCCGAATTCGATCGCGGAGTGAAAGCCGGGAGCTTCGAGTTCGGTGTTGACCGAACACGTGGGCCAGTCGGTGCATCCAAGGCCAGACCCCGTCAGCCGGACGGCTGCGCCGGTGACGGTAATAAACATGAGCCACACGAGGGCAAAACGAGTCCAGAACCTGAGGGGCATGCCCCACACGATTACGTCGGTTGTCAGAGCTTGACCGGCTTCCCGCGCGCCAGAGTCAGGCACCTTGCCGGAAGTCAAGAATTTCGACATGTGACAACGATACGCCCGATGGCGTTGGCATAAACACCGGAACGACCCGTAACCTGCATCCCGTGACAACTGTTGCGCCCGTTGTGGCTTCCCGTTCAACGTTCGCGGCCTACGTTGCGCTCACCAAGCCTCGAATCATCGAACTCCTGTTGATAACGACAGTGCCGACGATGATCGTCGCCGAGCGCGGCTGGCCAGGACTGTGGCTCGTGGTGGCGACCGTTGTCGGTGGCACCTTCGCTGCTGGTGGGGCAAACGCGGTCAACATGTACGTCGATCGCGACATCGACAAGATCATGAATCGCACCAAGGGTCGCCCGCTCGCTACCGGCGAGATCGAACCAAAGAATGCGCTGATCTTCTCTGTGGCACTGCTCGTCGTTGCGTTTGCATGGCTCACAGTGTTCGTCAACCTGTTGTCGGCAGTATTTGCGTTGTCAGCTGCGGCTTTCTACATCTTTGTGTACACCCTCTGGCTGAAGCGCACGTCGACGCAGAACATCGTGATCGGTGGAGCCGCCGGCTGCATGCCGGTGTTTGTTGCCTGGGCCGCGGTGACCAACAGCGTTGCCTGGGAGCCGGTCGTGCTCTTCGGCGTCATCTTTCTGTGGACACCGCCTCACTTCTGGGCCCTGGCTGTGAAGTACAAAGAGGACTATTCGGCGGCGAACGTGCCAATGCTCCCATCGGTGGCGACGCTAGAAAACACCTCCAAGCAGATCCTCGCGTACACCCTTGCGGTGTGGGCACTATCGATTGCGTTCACACCAATTGCTTCGATGGGATGGATTTACACGACGGCCGCGGTGATCTCCGGAGCGGTATTCACGCTCTACGCGGTGCGGTTGTTACGCGACCCGACTCCCAAGCGCGCCATGAAGGTGTTCACCTTCTCGATCACCTACCTGTCGGTGCTCTTCATTGCCATGGGCGTCGATTCTTTGGTCATTCCGGTTACGTAGCCGGAGATTTTCCTGGCCGGCACAACGGTGATATTCGCGCGGTTGGTGGCCAAAGTTCGCGCGTATAGCGAGCCTCTGGTGAACGCTGGGTTAGAAATACCGTGTGTGACGTCGGTCGCCCGTCTGGACCTTGGCTGATGAACCGCGCGAGAACTATGGTTTCGATCGGAATAATGCGCCGGTCCGGCTCAAAGTTCCCGTATTATTCGGGGGTCCCTTTTGGTCGGTGCGCGGCCACCCGTTTTGCGACCACATGTTCAAGGTGAATCTTTCTCGATGACAGCAACCGAAACGCCTCAAGAAGCTCATGAGCACCTCGACGAAAACCATGACGGGGAGATGGCCGATTCAGCAGACGGGCTCTATCGTCTTGTTGCTTCTAACGACCACAAAGATGTCGGCCGTTTGTGGATAGGTGCCTCACTTCTTTTCTTCGTTGTTCTGGCAGCTCTCGGTGTGGTCAACAACATCGAACGCATCGCCATCGATCCCCAGATCTGGGGCAGCGTGAGTCGAGCCTTCCAGAGTTGGACACTCTTCCGCACCGGCGCCATCTTCATGGTCGTGATCCCGATGTTCATCGGCCTGTCGACCGTGGTCACGCCCTTGCAGGTCGGATCAGCCTCGATTGCGTTTCCCCGACTAGCAGCGGCGTCGTTCTGGGCATGGCTCTTCGGCTCGTTCGTCCACATCGTGTCGTTTCTCGCCGACGGTGGTCTCGGTCCAGCCCAGACCACCAGTCAGCAGTCGACCCTGCTGACGATGACTTCGCTCAGCTTCATGATCATTGCGCTGCTCGGCGCATCGGTGTGCATCGCCACCACCGTCGTAGCGCTCCGTCCCACAGGGATGACGCTCATCGACGTACCGGCCTTCTCGTGGTCGATGCTCGTGGCGACTTCGATCTGGCTGCTCTCGCTTCCGGTCCTGATCTCGAACATGATCCTCGCCTATGTCGATCTCCAGGGTCGCCCGTTCCTCGATCTTGGTAACCCCGACTTGTTGTGGGCACGCCTCGAATGGGCATGGAGTCAGCCACAAGTATTTGCCTATGCCATTCCGGTGCTCGGCATTCTCGCCGACATCATTCCAACCCAGACACGGAGTCGTCAGGCTGGTCGTCCCGTCCTGCTTGGGATGATCGGTGTATTCGGCGTGCTTTCGTTCGGCGCCTGGGCGCAGAGCTTCTGGTCAAAGGGCGCTGACCCGGCCTTTCCAGACGGCAACTTCATCTACGAAGAATTTCTCTACATCGCCTTCGGAATTCTGATCTTCCTGCCCGCCTTCGGAGCGTTCAGCGGGGCGATGGATCAGATTCGACGTGGGTCTGCACCGAAGCCCGGTGGAGCGTTGCTCGGTGCGGTCTCGGGCGCTCTGCTCCTGCTCGGCGCAGTTGTCGCCGGTGAGATCCGGGTCATTCCTTTCTTCGATTCGCTCGAAGTCGATGATGTTCTGTTGTCGTCTTCGACCAGCATTCTCATGCTCGTCTTCGCCGCCGCCATGGCATCGTCACTCGGAGCGCTCGTCTACTGGGCACCCAAGATCTTCGGCGGATACGCGGTCGAACCACTTGCCCTCCTCGGTGCAGTAGCGATGCTCGCCGGTGGTTTCGCTGCCGGTCTCGGCAACCTCATTTCGGCATTCGACGGTCAGCCAGACGACATCCGCTTCGTCGATAACGTCGATGGTCTGATCAGCAGCATGAACGTCCTCTCGACGGTCGGTGTCGCACTGATCGCAGTCGGGGCGCTCGCCACGATTGGCTCGGTTCTGCCAGCCGGTCGCAGCAGCGAAACGCTGCCCGACGACCCATGGGACGGACAAACGCTCGAATGGGCAACCCCTTCGCCACCGCCGGTCGGCAACTTCGTCGAACCAGTCGGCGTTGTCCGCTCTCCAGAACCATTGCTCGATGAGATTGAGGAGGTCGGCTGATGGCTGCACAGTCAGTCGCTGCCCCACCCGCAGCCGAACTATCCCGGAACCGAACGCTCGTTGTCGGAACGGCCTTTGCGTCCGTTGCGGTCATCATGTTGTTCATTGGGCTCTTCAGCGTCTACATCTCGATTCGCCAGAACAATGAGCTGAAGATCGAGAGTTTGCTCGGCGGCAGCCTCTGGTTCCCCGAGGGTGCAGTGCAGATTGCTCCGGGAACCATGATGTTGTTCACGACGTGGATTTCGGTCACGACGATCGCTTGGGCGGTCCAGGCCATCCGCAACGATGATCGTCGTAACGCCTACGTCGCCCTCGGTCTCACCATGTTGATGGGTGCCGCAGTAATCAACCAGATGGTCTTTGGCATCCTCGACTTTGGTCTGCCGGTCGACCGTTCGACACCGGCCATGCTGCTCTACACCCTCTACGGCAGCTACATCGTCCTGCTCAGCGTGGCGATTGCGTTTGTCTTCCTCATGTTCATGCGAGCCATCGCAGGACAGTTCAACTCAAAGAACGCTGACGGCATCGAAGCCGCTGCAATCTTCTGGTACGCAACGGTGATTCTGTACCACCCCATCTGGTACCTCATCACCATTACGAAGTGAGCCTGACATGATTCCAACAGGATTTAAGCTCTATGCCGGCATTGCCTTCGCTGCGCTCACGGCTGCTGCCGTTGGTGGCTATACGAGTGGAGGCACCGTCGTTGGCCCTCTTAGCGCTGGCTGGAAGGGCGGCATTGGCGACTATGTCAGCTACGTCGTTCTCGTCGGCGTGGCGTTTGCCGCCATCATCGTCGGTAGTTTGCTCACTGTCTCACGCGATGCTGACGCAAACGCGGTCGCAGCCTCGATGGGCCTCGCGACCGCACCCGTTGGACAACGTCCGGTCGCAGCCTCCATCTGGCCGATCGTCGCCGGACTCGGCGCTGGCTTCCTGATGGTTGGGATTGCCGTAAATGCTGCGGTCACCGGCGTGGGCCTCGTCATCATCAGCATCGTCGCCTTCGAGTGGACGATGACCGCTTGGTCAGATCGAGCCACTGGCGACCCAGAGGCAAACGAAGCGCTTCGTGGTCAACTTATGGGTCCCTTCGAGATCCCGTTGCTCGGCCTGATGGCCGCGGGCATTGTCGTCATTGCGGTCAGCCGAATTCTGCTCGCCTCGTCCGAACTTGGTGCCGTCGTGATCGGCGGCGTTGTCTCCGTCATCATTCTTGCGGTCGGAATCTTCGCAGCTCAAGGGCCGAGGCTTTCTAAGAATGCGCTTACCGGGGTGGCTGGTGTCGTGCTAGCTGGTATCCTTCTCGGAGGTGTTTGGGGGGCCGTTTCTGGCACACGTGTGATCGAAGAGCACCATGAAGAGGGAGAATCGGGCGAAGAGGTTGGCGAAGAGGTCCAAGAGGACGCTTCGTGAGCCGTCTCGATTGGTCCTCCCACGCAACGTCCCGACTAGGCTTGGGAAAAATTTCACAAAGTGTTCGTTTACCTCGATTGATGCCGAAGGAAACATCCATGACCCGCTTTACACCGTCGACACGCAAGGCGTTCCGCGTCCTTGCTGTTCTGACGGCAGCACTCGTACTTGCAGCGTGTGCCGACAACGCACCGCTCGATACACGCGGCGACAACCTCGCTGGACCTGATGCCCGCTCGATCGAGAGCTTCCTGCGGTGGGTGTTGTGGATCGCGTATGCGGTGTTCGTAGCTGTACTGGGAATAACCCTGTATTCGTGGTGGAAGTTCCGCATCAAGACAGACGACTACGAAGATGACGAATTCCCTGCACAGATCGCGCACAGTAAGTGGGAGATCGTGTGGACGGTCGTTCCCGGCATCATCCTCGCCGTCATTGCCGTGTTCACCCTCGTTCTTCACTTCCAGGTCAACGGCCGAGAAGATAACCCGATCACGCTCAACGTTGCCGACGGCGGAGGCGGGCTCACCGAAATTGACTGGGAACCCGAAATTGTTGTCGTTGGTCAACAATGGTGGTGGGAGTACCAGTACCACTTCGGTGATGTCGAGCTCACCGCCCAGCGTGTAGAAACCCTTCCTGACGCCGACATCACGACGGCTACACAGATGGTCATCCCGATCGGTATGGAAATCGAGCTCGAAGTGACGAGCCGCGACGTTATCCACTCCCATTGGATCCCGTCGCTGAACGGCAAGCGCGACGCTGTGCCCGGTCGTCAGAGTGCGCCGTGGAAGATTCAGGCCGACGAACCGGGCATCTATTTCGGTCAGTGCACCGAGTTCTGTGGACTCTCCCACTCACGCATGCGGATGCAGGTCATTGCGCTCGAGATGCCCGAATTCCAGGAATGGGTCACCGCACAGATGACCGGCCATGAGCTTTCGCCTGAAACCGCTGCCTATGTTGCCGAGCTCGCCGCTGGCGAGACAATCCCACCCGAAGGCGCAGAACAGCGTGCGGTCGACACCTTCCGCACCAAGTGCGCATCGTGCCACGTGCTCGACGGTGTCACCGACGGGATCGTTTCTCGCCCAGAGGAACAGCTCGTGTCAGGTGCTGCGCCCAACCTCACCCACTTCGGTAGCCGTACCACCTTTGCTGGCGGAATCGTGAACGTCTACGACACCGATACCGGCGAATTCAACGCCAACGATGTTGCACAGTGGCTGCGTGATCCAGCGTCGATCAAAGCGAACTTCACCGAACCGGTCAGCGAGACCGATAGCCGCCTTCGTGGCATGCCCAACCTTGGGCTCACCACTCAGGAAGTGGACGACCTTGTGGCGCTCCTCGAATCGACGGGGCCGCGACCACCTATCGACATCATCGAACAAACGGGGATCGAGTAATGGCAATTATTGACCAACCGCTCGCGATTGGGGCTGGCGACGACGCGATCGAAACTGCCGATCGTCCGCTTGGATCGGTCACCCGCCCGCGGGAGTCCGGCACCTGGCGCGACTGGTTGACCACTGTTGACCACAAGAAGATCGGCATCATGTACGGCGCTGCCGCGATGTTCTTCTTCGTCATCGGCGGCGCCGAGGCGCTGCTGATCCGCCTGCAGCTGGCAACCCCGAACGGCACGCTACTGTCGCCTGAGGTTTACAACCAGGTGTTCACCATGCATGGCGTGACGATGATCTTCCTCGTCGCCATGCCGATGGGTGCCGCGTTTGCGAACTATCTGCTTCCGTTGCAGATCGGCGCACGAGACGTGGCGTTCCCCCGCTTGAACGCACTGAGCTTCTGGGTCTTCCTCTTTGGAGGCCTCTTCCTCAATTCAGCTTGGTTGCTCGGCGGCGGCGCTGACGGCGGTTGGTTTAACTACGCGCCTAACTCGACCGTGACATTCTCACCTTCACATGGAATCGACTTCTACGCACTCGGTCTACAGATCACCGGTATTGCCTCGCTCGTCGGCGCGATCAACCTGATCACCACCGTGCTGAACATGCGTCCCAAGGGTATGAGCCTGATGCGGATGCCGATCTTCACGTGGATGAACCTCGTCGTACAGTTCCTTCTGCTGTTCGCTGTGCCGGTTATCTCCATCGCACTCTTCCAGCTCACCTTCGATCGCCTCTTCGATGCGAACTTCTTCAACACCGAAGCCGGAGCTGACCCACTTCTGTGGCAGCACCTCTTCTGGATCTTTGGTCACCCAGAGGTGTACATCCTCATTCTTCCGAGCTTCGGCATCGTCTCTGAGGTCATCCCGGTCTTTTCCCGCAAGCCAATCTTTGGTTACAGCTTCATGGTCGCTTCCGGTGTTGCCATTGGCTTCATGGGATGGGGCGTGTGGGCTCACCACATGTTCGTTTCGGGAATCGGTCCAATCTCGGTCGCAGCTTTCTCGCTGTCGACGATGTTCATCGCGGTTCCGACCGGTGTGAAAATTCTGAACTGGCTTGCGACGATTTGGGGCGGCAAGTTGCGCTTCAACACCGCAATGCTCTTCGCCGTTGGTGTGGTTTCGATGTTTACGATCGGTGGCCTGTCCGGCGTGACTCACTCCATTGCACCAGCCGATACCCAGCAGACCGACACCTACTACATCGTTGCGCACTTCCATTACGTGATCTTTGGAGGAACGCTTCTCGGCTTCTTCAGTGGTTTCTACTTCTGGTGGCCAAAGATGTTTGGCTACAAGCTGAACGAGAAACTCGGTAAGACCAACTTCTGGCTTCAGATCGTGGGATTCAACGTGACCTTCGGTCCAATGCACATCCTTGGTCTGCAGGGCATGAGCCGTCGTATCGACACCTACGACGCCGGGTTCGGGTTCGAGTTCTGGAACCTGGTCGCAACCGTTGGTGCCTTCATCATTGCGATTGGCATTGCGTTCTTCTTCGTGAACGTTGCGGTCAGCCGCAAGCAGTGGAAGGCCGAAGGCATGCCGAACCCCGGCCCCGACCCGTGGGACGCACGTAGCCTCGAGTGGATGACGGCTTCGCCTACTCCGGTTCACAACTTCGACGAGGAAATCGTTGTCGAGAGCCAGGACGAGTTCTGGCATCGCAAGTACGGCTACGACGAGAACGAGAACGTTGTTCGAATCGCAACCGCAGAAGAGGTCGCCCAGGACGGTTCGAACACGAACGTTCACCTGCCGTCACCGAGCTACTTCCCAATTCTGCTGGCCCTCAGCATGCCGATCATCAGCTACGGACTCATCTACAGCCTTTGGCTGTGCATCCCAGGCGGCATGCTCATGGTGTACTCGATGGTCGGTTGGATGTTCGAACATCCCGATGATCCAAACGCTGCACATGACGACCATGGTCACGACGACCACGGCGATGCACCTGACGAACTCACCGCCGGCGACGACGCCGAAGAGCTCGTTGCTGTGGGCGCAGGATCTGAAACGGAGGCCATCGATGGCTAGCGCAACCGTCGCAGTGGACCAGGGTCATGACGCCCACGGTCACGAGGAGCACGAGACCAACTACGGCATGAGCAACAACAAGATGGCCATGTGGCTGTTCTTGTCGTCTGACTGCCTGTTGTTCGGTGCTCTCATCTCCACGTTCCTGCTCTACCGCACGAACATTTCCGACGGCACGCCGTTCACCGAACCTGCTGATGTGTTCGATATCCCGTTCACCTCGCTCAGCTCGTTCGTGTTGCTGATGAGCTCGCTCACCATGGTGCTCGCCCTTTCGGCGGTCAAGCGTGGCGACGAGCGAAACGGCCGGATCTGGTTGATAACCACAGCGACGCTCGGCATGGTCTTCATCGGTGGACAGATCTACGAGTTCACGATCTTTAGCGAAGAGGGTCTCCAGTACTCGACGAACACCTGGACCTCAGCGTTCTACACGCTGACGGGCTTTCACGGTGTGCACGTGAGCGTCGGCATCCTGTTGTTGATGGGAACCGTCTTTGGGACCCGCAACTCGGGCCTTGGCAAGGAAAAGAGCGAAGCGGTCGAGCTCGTTGGCTTGTACTGGCACTTCGTCGACATTGTCTGGGTCATCATCTTCACCGTTATCTACCTCATCCCAATCGGATAGGAACGGGGTTCAACATGTCTGTCACTGAAACCACCGAAGTCGAGCATGACGAGCACGACGACCACGGAGATCACGACGATCATCCGTCGGATCGCAGCTACGTGATGATCGCACTCGTGCTTGCGGCGTTCACCGCTATCGAGGTTCTGCTGTTCATCTTTGAAGATGCAATCGCAGATTCATTCCTTCGCGTGGGAAGCGTCAAGATTGCGCTTATCGCGTTGATGATCGTGAAGTTCTGGATCGTTGGTTCGTACTTCATGCACCTCAAGTTTGATAACCCGATCCTCACACAGCTCTTCGTATTTGGGCTGCTGTTAGCAGTAGTTGTGTACTTCATCATGTTGTCCGCGTTTGAGTTCAACTTCTGGAACGACGGTCTCGAAGACACGGGCCTTCCCGGAGGGATCAGTTAGCAGTGATGCTGGCTCAGATCGATCCGTGGCAGTACCAGCCTCACCCTGAGGTGTGGGTTCTCGTGCTCGGCATCGTTGGGCTTGGTTTCTACGCGACCCGGGTGATTGGGCCAAAGGTTGTCACCGAGGACACCCTCGATGCCAATGGTGATCAGATGGAGATCGTCACGGTTCGCCAGCGCCGCTTCTTTGCAGCTGCCGTGGTAACGCTTGCGATCGCCGCTGATTGGCCAATGCACGATATTGCCGAGCGGTACCTCTATTCGGTGCACATGCTCCAACATCTGTTGATTTCGTTCTTCATCCCGATTCTGTTTCTTCAGGCGACCCCCGAATGGTTGGCCCGTCTCATCCTCGGTGGTGGCGACCAGGAACGAACCTGGATTGGCAAGCTCGCAAAACCGGTCGTCGCCGGAATCATCTTCAACTTCCTTGCGGCGCTAACCCACTGGAATGGGATTGTTCAGGCATCGTTCGACTCCGGTCCGTTCCATTACGGCATCCACCTGTTGATCTTCAGCTCGGCGCTACTGATGTGGCTGCCGGTCATGGGCCCTCTTCCAGAGCTGCGCCTCAGCATTCCAGGTCAGGTCGTCTATCTCTTCCTGATGTCGATCATTCCAACGATTCCCGCCGGTTGGCTGACCTTTGCCGACAACCCGGTCTACCCGGCCTATGACACCGTCGAGCGTCTCTGGAACATCAGTGCAGTCAATGATCAGCAGATGGCTGGCTTCATCATGAAGATCCTCGGTGGCTTCTTCCTTTGGGTGATGATCGGCATCAAGTTCTTTGGCTATGCAAACAAGGAACGGGCAGCAGATCTTGAGAAGCGGATCATTCGTCCGTTGACCTATGACGAGGTCACGAACGAGTTCAAAAAGTCTGAGCCGTCTCGGGTCGAGTCTTAGACAAACCGCGGTGACGGCGTTCAGCGTGCGCTGAACTCGGTCCCCACAGCGTCCGAGAGCAGGCCTCGTAGCGTGTCACAGGGACAGTAAGTGCGACTAGAATCGTAGGACGATCGACCTATTGCGGCGGCCGGCATTCTATGCTGTACGAGTTGCCACGCTAGGTGAGTTCGTACCTAGTATGGTGACACTCAGGGCACAAAGGGGCGCGGGATGACTACGGGCGGTAGTAGTGTAGCGGTGGAAGTAGGGTCGTTCGATATCTTCGATACGGTCGTGACGCGCAAGGTCGCAGACCCCAGGTCGGCGTTCCTTCTTCTCGGCCGAAGACTCTATTCTTCAAGGGAAATCGATTGTTCAGCGCACGCCTTTGCGCGGTGCCGAACAGCGGCCGAGGTTCGCGCTTTTCGCAACGCTGGAGGCCTTGACTCGCCTATCACTCTCCGTGATATCTACTCCGAACTCGGAAACGCCCTTCATTGGTCGTGTGACCGAACTGCACGGATATATCAGGCTGAACTTCAGCTCGAGTCTGAGCTGCTCATCACTCTGCCCGACGGTCGGGATCGTGTGCGGCGCGCCCGCGACGTCGGTCAGAAGATTGCCTATGTCTCCGACATGTACCTCCCGGCTGACTTCCTTGAAGACATGCTCCGAGAACGCGGACTCTTCGAGGATGGCGACGAACTCATCGTCTCAAATGAGAAGCGGGCCTCGAAGGCGACAGGCGCCTTGTGGCCGCTCGTCCTCAAAGACCTGCACATGTTTCCAAATCAGGTGCACCACGTCGGCAACGACGCTCGAAGCGATGGGCGGACCGCCCGCAAGGCAGGATTGACCACAGAGGTCATCGAACAGAACAATCCAAACCGTTACGAGAAGGCTCTCGAGGGACACCGGGAGGCTACCGATGGTCTGACCTCGGCCCTCGCTGGCGCGAGCCGACTTGCGCGACTCGACCCGCCAAGTCGCCAACACACCGCCCTTTCTAACGTCGCAGCAGGAGTCATTGCTCCGTTCGTTATCGGCAACATCCTTTGGACGCTCGAAGTTGCTCGCAAAGAGAACCTCAGCGATCTGTTCTTTGTGGCTCGCGATGGCCAGGTGCTTTGTGACGTTGCTCGTGAGCTTGCGCCTCGCGTTGGTTACACCGGAAACATCACCTACGTCTATGGCAGTCGCCAGGCGTGGTCGCTCGCAGGAATCACGTCGGACCATGTCGAGCGTCTGAGTGCCGTCATTCCCGATTCGGGTGACGTCACGGCCAGCCTTCGCGACGTGTTGGCACGGGTCGAACTCACGCCCGAGGAAATCTCCCTTCCACTAGCAAACCTCGGTTTCCACCGGGCGACCTGGGGACGGCCTCTTCGTGAGGGGCAGCCAGCGGAGATCCGTCGGTTGCTCACCGAGGATGCAGAGGTCTCTCGTACGATGCGCGATAACGCGAAGCGGTCTAGAGATCTTGTTCTGGGATATCTCGAACAGGTTGGTGCAATCACGGACAAGCCGATCGGTTTTGTCGATCTTGGCACGGGTGCAACCTTGTTCAATTCGCTCGCCTCGATCCTTCATTCGGTCGGTCAGGCGCCACCTCTCGGCTTCTACTTCGGTCTGCGATCCGAAGCACCCGACATTGGCTTTGGAAAGCCCCTTACGTACGTTCGCGACGAAGATGAGCATGTGGGCTTTCTGAGTACTCCTGGCCTGCTGACGCTCGTGGAGCTCGCCTGCACGGCCGATCATGGCTCGGTCGTGCGATACGAAGACCACGACGGCGTCGTCGTGCCGATCTTTGACGAGGACGGCAATCGTCCGGTAGTGGACTGGGGGCTTCCCATCGTTCGTGAAACGGTTCGTCGTGTCGCTGAAGAACTCATCGTGGACCCTGAGCTAGTTGGTGTCGACGGCATCGATCTTCGGCCAGCGATCCTCGATGTCTTCAACTTGTTCTGGACTTCGCCTACCAGGGCCGAGGCTGCTGCGTGGGGTGCCTACCCCTTTGAGGACGGATGGGGCAATCAGTCCTACCGCCATCCAATCGCCGAAGCCCGTGGTGTCCTCGATGCTGTACGGCGCCAGCCGTATCGTCACTGGTGGGAGCAGGGTTCTGCTCAGCTCAGTGGCCCTGTCGCTCGAACGGCCCTCGAATCTCGTCGAGTCGTAAAGGACGCTGCTGGCAAGGTCATGAGGCGGCTGCGCTAGGTCGTAGTTGCACCATCCTGACGTAACGTGGAGGGGTGAGATCGAGCAAGACACCGTCGAGGTCCGCGCTGCTCATGCGTGGATTTACCGGTAGATGCGGCGTGTGTGGCAAATGGCGAATGAGCCGACGATGGCTCGACGTTTCCGATCGCTGTCCGCGCTGCAACTTTCCGATCGAACGAAAAGAAGGTCACTTCGTCGGTGCCGTGGGTATGAACACGATCGTGACTTTCGGCGTTGTGCTGTTCGCGCTCATTGGCGCGCTTCTCATCACAGGCGGTCAACCGTCGTCGACGGCCCGGGTCGCTGCCATCGTCGCGGGTATCGCCGCGGCGTTCGGCGTGATCTTCTACCCAATCTCCAGGACCCTGTGGAGTGCGATCGATCTGATGATCATCCCGTTGGAGCCAGGTGAAGTCGATCCCCGCTTCGACCCGGCCGAGGCTATCGACTCCACGCCAAACGAGTAGGCCGACAGCGCGGTCGTTCGACTCAACGAACCGGGGAAATCTACGGCGCGTTGACCGTATTGAAACCGGTGAATGGCTGGAGCACGTCGGGGACCGCGAATGAGCCGTTCGCCTGTTGGTAGTGCTCCATCAGGAACAGCAGCATTCGTCCAACCGCACATGCTGTGCCGTTGAGCGTGTGCACGAACTCGGTGCCCGACTCGCCTTTGGCCCGGGTGCCGAGGCGACGAGCGGAGTAGTCGGTGTAGTTCGAGCACGACGTGAGCTCGCGGTATGCACCCTCGCTCGGAAGCCAGACCTCGCAGTCGTACTTCTTTGCCGCCGGGTTGCCGAGGTCACCGGCAGCGACATTGATGACGCGGTAGGGAAGGCCTAGATCGTCGAGAATCTCCCGCTCGATTTCGAGCAACAGTTCGTGCTCGTCCCACGATTTGGCCGGGTCGCTCCAGATGAACATCTCAACCTTGTCGAACTGGTGAACGCGGAAGATACCGGTGGTGTCCTTGCCGTAGGTGCCTGCTTCGCGGCGGAAACACGAGGAGAAGCCCGCATAGCGCAGTGGCAGATCGGCGAGGTCAAGACGGTCTCCACGGTGAAGGCCAGCGAGCGGAATCTCTGAGGTTCCAACGAGGTACAGGTCGTCCTCGGGGATTGCGTAGACCTGGTGTTCGTCGGTAGGGAAGAACCCGGCGTCGATCATCATCTGTTCGCGAACGAGAACAGGGGGGACAGTCGGGATGAATCCGCGAGCTACCAGCTTCTGCATCACCCATTGGACGAGTGCGAACTCGAGCATGACCGCTTCGCGTTGGAGGTAGGCGAAGCGGGAACCGCTGACATCAGCGCCCTTTTCGGTGTTAACCCATCCCATCGCCGCGCCGAACTCACCATGATCGAGGGGCGGAGGTGGCGCTTGATCGCCCACGGTGACGACCAGTTCGAAGTCTTCTTCGCCCCCGCCAGGAACCGAATCGTGAGCGGGGTTCGGAACTTGAAGAATAAGGGAATCGACGGCTGCCTGAAGCTCAGCGAGGGTGCCTTCTTTGGCCTTGAGCTCCTGCTTCACAGCGTTGGCAGCGTTGATCTTGTCCGGCCGTTCTTCGGGGGATGCCTGACCAATCTCCTTGGAGACAGCGTTGGACCGACTCCGGAGCTCTTCGACCACGGTGAGGGTGGACCGGCGGTTCTCTTCGGCCGATGCCAACTCATCGAGTTGTTCAGCGGTGGCGCCCTTCAAAATGGCGCCAGCGCGGTAGGTCTCGTCATCGATTAGTCGAAGATTTATCACGGCACTGAGCTTAACCGTCAGCGACTCGGTCGCCATTCTGACAAGGCGTCACGAGTAACGGCGTGCGGCCCTACTCGTCTCGCATGACGGCGACGTCGTGGGGGTGGCTTTCTCGAAGGCCGGACTGGGTGATGCGAACGAGACGGCTACGAGTACGGAGTTCGTCGATGTCGGCGGCTCCGGCGTATCCCATTCCCGAACGGAGGCCTCCGGCCATTTGGCCAATGAGGTCAGAGATCGAACCGGCATAGCGAACCCGCGCTTCGACGCCCTCGGCAACGTGTTTGCCCGGAGCTTGGCCCGATCCGTAACGGTCGGCGGCACGGCCGCGCATTGCGCCGGCCGATCCCATTCCTCGGTAGGTCTTCCACATGGCGCCGTCGACGAGTTCGAGTTCGCCCGGGGCTTCGTCGGTGCCGGCAAGCAGGTTGCCCACCATGACCGCATGAGAGCCCGCAGCGAAACACTTGACGATGTCACCGGAGGTGACGACTCCGCCGTCGGCAATGATCGGAACTCCCAGATCTTTCGCCGCTTGGGCACACTCGTAGATGGCGCTCATCTGCGGCATACCTGCACCCGCGACGATTCGGGTGGTGCAGATGCTCCCGGCGCCAACGCCGACCTTGACCGCATCGGCTCCGGCTTCTACGAGGGCTTCGACGCCTTCTGCGGTGACGACGTTGCCACCTACGACGACAATCTCGGGCCAGCCTTTCTTGATCGTGCGGACCGCCTCGATTACGCCTGCGGTGTGGCCATGCGCGGTGTCGATCACGAGCATGTCGACACCCGCGTCGGCGAGCAGCTCGGTCCGTTCGGCCACATCGGTTACGCCGACTGCAGCTCCGACGCGCAGGCGACCCGCAGCGTCGAGACTCGCAAGTGGTTTCTCGGTTCGCTTGTCGATGTCCTTCACGGTGATGAGGCCAACGAGTACGCCGTCATCATCGACGAGGGGGAGCTTCTCGATGCGGTGCTCATGAAGGATTGCTTTGGCATCCTCCAGCGTGGTTCCGGTCTTGGCCGTGACGAGACCCGTCGAGGTCATGAAGTCCGTGACGGGTTTGTCGTACTCGTCCTCGGTGCAGAAGCGGATGTCGCGATTCGTGAGGATTCCGACGAGAGTGCCGTCGTCTTCACAGATGGGGACACCGCTGATCTTGTGCGTCGCCATCAGGTTCTCGGCGTCGTTCAGCGTCGCTGTTGGGCTGAGCGAAATCGGGTTTGAGATCATCCCGGCCTGAGCTCGTTTCACGAGATCGACCTGACGAGCCTGCTCCTGCGGCGTCAGGTTGCGATGCAGGATGCCAATACCACCTTCGCGTGCCATCGACACGGCGAGCGGTGCCTCGGTCACGGTGTCCATCGCCGCCGACATCAACGGAATGCGCAAGGTAATGCCGCCGATGACGGTCGTCGTGTCGACCGCGTCGGGCAACACTTCGCTGTATCCCGGTACGACGAGCACATCGTCGAAAGTCAGCGCCTGGCCATTGGCGAAGAGGTCTTTGTTCGGGTTGAAATTCTCGTTTGCGGCTGCCATGAATCTACGTTAGTGGGTCACGCTCCCTGAATGTCCAGAAGAGGTCAACGATGTGACCGATTTGTTGTCTTAAGACGCGTTTTGTTGTGCTGAGACACGGGGGTTCGTTACGCGATTGCGATTCCGATGAGTGCGGCTATAACGCCGAGGATGACGGATGCGAGTACGTACGTTGCGGCCTTCTCGGCGTTGCTTTCACGATTGATGCGCTCGACCTGAGAGATGAAGGTCGAGAAGGTGGTGAGCGCACCAAGCCCACCAATCCCGCTGATGATCGCAACGTTTCCGTCCGACGCGCTGATCAGACCGAGTAGAAACGAACCTGCGACATTAACGACGAGCGTGCCGACCAACTGCCGGTTGAAGTCGGCCTCCAAGTCGGTGATGAGCACGCGGAGCAGCGTCCCGACCGCACCGGCCAGGAGAATTCCGATGACGACGATGGCGTTCATTTCGATGGCCACCGTGGCGCTGGTGGGCCGGGTTCGATCTGGCGTCGTACGAATGTGAAAGCCGCGAGACCAGCAGCCAGTGATGCCAGGAGGTAGATGATCGCGATCGTCGACCTTCCCTCGTTGGTCATCGAGGCAACTTCGACAGCAAAAGTGGAAAAGGTGGTGAGCCCGCCTGCGAATCCCGTACCGAGAATCTGCCGCTGGCTCTTGGTCCTCGTCGGCGACGTGACCACGGCAAGGAGTGCGCAACCAACGATGTTCACCGTGAAGGTCGACCACGGGAACGATGCGCTCTGAAGTGCCTCATCGACGAGGTAACGGATGAACGCGCCGACACCTCCTCCTCCAGCGATGAGAAGTACTCGGCCGCTGCGTCCCATACGGGTCACCGTAGCGGTGCGAAGCTGTTCGCATGGACCTGTCCGATCATCGAATGAACTACGAAACCGCCGGCATCGACCTGGAGTCTCTTCACGACGACCCGATCGTCCAGTTCAGCCGGTGGTTTGCTGATGCCGAGGCCGCTCCGGTTGGCGAGCCCTACGCAATGGTGCTGTCCACTGTCGATGCCGCGGGCTGGCCCCTCGGTCGAACCGTGCTGCTTCGCCAAGTCGATGCGAACGGTTTCGTGTTTTACACCAACTACGGATCGGCCAAGGCACGCGCGGTCGACGCGACGGGACGCGCCGGGCTCACCTTCCACTGGCATGGTCAGCACCGCCAAGTTCATGTTTCAGGTTCGGTCAGCCGGGTTAGCGCCGCCGAGTCTGACGCCTATTTCGCAAAGCGGCCGCGTGGAAGCCAGCTGGGGGCATGGGCGAGCGAACAGAGCGTAGAGATCGCAGGACGTCACGTTCTCGAGGAACGTCTAGCTGAGGCGACCGACCGATTTGCCGGACGCGACGTCGAACGACCTGATTTCTGGGGTGGCTATCGCGTGACGCCGCGATGGATCGAGTTTTGGCAAGGTCAGCCGAGCCGTCTTCATGACAGGGTCCGATACAGCCTCGTCGACGCGAAGTGGGGCCGGGCGATCCTTAGCCCCTGAGTGAAAAGACTGCGCGAGTCTCGTCGAGTGCCTCATCGATCAGATGCAGGGTCGTGCCGTCTGCCGACGTCACCGCGGTCAGCTGATCACCCGCCTGACACGGTGTTCGCCATTCGATCTCGAGGGTGCAGGGGCGATCGAGGTCAAGAAATTCTTCGGCGACAGCCAGGTACGCAGCGTTGTTCACATGCCCGAAGGCATCGCTGTCGGTGGAGCGGAACGACCAAGGCGTCGAACTGGTCTCCTCAGCTTCGGGATGCTTGGCAAGACGAAGTCGAGCGTCGACGCGGCGACCACCGGCGGCTGGAAGGTAGATGTCGGCGAACTCTTCGCCCCACGGAATCGGTTTGCCATTTTCGGGGTCGAGGTGGATCCAGATCGTGACCGCGTCGATGACGGCGCCGGATTCGCCGGTGATCGAGGTCCGTCGTTCCGCCCAGCGGCGGCCGGTTCCCGAGCACCAGGTGGAGAGAGTGAGCTCTTCGCGTGGCTGAGCTGGCGTAGCCACCGTGATGAGCGCCCGTCGAGCAACCCAGGCCAGCCCGAGGTCACCGAAGTCCGCATCGTCGGTGTCGTCGTTGCCAATGTCTTGAAGAAAGCGCGCAACGGCATCGAACTCCATACGGCCAGCGGGAGAGCAATCGTCGATCGAGACCCGACGAGAGCCCGAATACACTCGTCCGGCTGTCGGAATGGGAGTCAGTTCGCTCGCTCCGGGGCTAGCTTCCTTGGCGGTTTGATCGGGCGTCGTGGTGTCCACGCCCGCGAATGTACTCAACAGAGCAAAAGTTCGCAGTTGTTCACACATGTAAGAAGAACGCGAACAAAGGTCTCAGACGCCTTCACAACGGAATGGCGACTGCAACACTATGTGTTTAAGTCATATCCCCAAGGAACCGATTTATCCCTAGATGGGAACTGAAGGACTTCAGATGAAGCAGTCAACTGCCAAAGCACCTGCCAAGAAGGGCAAGATTGTGCGTCTCTCCGCACTTGTCTTCGTTCTGGCACTCATCGCCGCCGCGTGTGGCAGCAGTGGCGACTCCGCCACAATCGACCTCAGTGACGACGGCCTGAGCGCACCAGCGCCTGAGGTTGATGCGCCCGAGGTGAGTAGTGAGAGGGTCAACTTCAGCTACGACGACTTTGATGGCAATCGACACGAGCTCACCGACTTTGCTGGTCAGCCAGTGGTGCTGAACTTCTTTGCATCCTGGTGCCCGACCTGCATTGCTGAGCTGCCCGACTTTGAGACCGTCAGCCAGAACTTCGCCGGAGACGTTCAATTTGTTGGTCTGTCCGTACAGGATGCTCCCGAAGCTTCGCTTGCACTTCTTGCAGAGACCGGCGTGACCTTCCCAACCGGCCTCGATACTCCAGGCGACGTCTTCACTCAGTTCGGCGGGCTCGGCATGCCCACCACCGTCTTCATCACCGCTGATGGCGAAGTCGCCAACGTGCACACCGGTGTGCTCACCGAAGATTCACTAACTGCGGCGATCGAAGCCGACCTCCTGCCGTAACTGACGTACCATCTAGAAGCCTGAAAAATCACTAAGGAAATATCGTGATCGATTTACCACAATGGATTGTCTTTCCATTCGCTGCTGGCCTCATCGCTGCATTCAACCCGTGCGGGTTCGCGATGTTGCCGACGTATCTAACATATTTCCTCGGTCTCGACGACGGTGAAGAGAACCCATCGCTGTCAAAGGGTCTCATCCGCGGAGCAAAGGTCGGGCTGGCGCTGAGCCTCGGCTTCGTCACCGTCTTTGGTATCTTCGGCGTCTTGTTCGAGCTCGTCCTCAGTGGCGGTGCTCGAGGTGCGGTCCAGAACTCGCTGTGGATCGTCACACTCGGCTCTGGTGCTCTCGTGCTCGTCCTTGGCATTGCGATGCTGCGAGGCTTCCAGCCAGTCCTGAACTTGCCCAAGGCCAACATGGGCACGAGCAGCCGTGAAGTTGGCTCGATGTATCTCTTCGGTGTCAGCTACGGCCTGGTGTCGCTCGGTTGCACGATCGGCCCATTCCTTATCGCTGTCACTGGTTCGGTCGCAAACGCCGATACCCCGGGCGCGTCGATCTGGGCGTTCCTCGCCTACGCCGTCGGTATGGCTTCGGTCATCCTCTTCTTGACGATGGCACTCGCCGCCGGCCGCAACAGTGTCGCCAACAAGATGCGCTCGCTCCTCCCAAAGATCAACAAGGTCTCCGGTGGCCTGCTCGTCATCGCTGGTGTCTACCTGCTCTTCTACGGCAACTTCCAGCGTGATCCACTCAACAACAGCAACTTCATCATCGAAGGAGTCGAAGAGGTCCAGGCTTCGGTTGCGAACCTCTTCACCAACAACCCGGGCACGATCGGCCTCGGCATGTTGGCGATCGTTGCGATTCTTCTCGTGGCCGCAGAGGTTCGTAAGAGGACGACACGGGTTGCACCCGCCCCAGCCGAGCCTGTTGAGGCTACGCAGGAGGCAGTGAACGCACCTGCTGCTGCAGAAGCAGCCAGTCCTGCAGCACCGACAACCGAGTTAGCGTCAGACCCAGTCGTCGAAATTGAAGAGCTCGCTGATACATCTAGCTAGCTCGAAATAGGCGGGCGAGATATCTACTTCGCCCGGAACACTGCCTCTCGGTAGTAGGCCAGCTCGTCGATCGACTCGCGAATATCGTCGAGCGCTCGGTGGCTCAATCCCTTCTCGGGAGCTTTGCCGAGCACTCCGGGGTACCAGCGACGCGTGAGTTCCTTGATCGTCGACACATCGACGGAGCGGTAGTGAAGAAACTCTTCGATCTCGTTCGCGTACTTGGCGAGGAAGCGGCGGTCGGTGCCAATCGAGTTGCCACACAAGGGGACTGTCCGAGCCTCGCTGATGTGTTCCTTGAGAAACGCCATCGTCTGAGCAATCGCATCGTCCAGGCTTACCGTCGACGCCTCGATCTGGGGAAGTAGCCCCGATTTTGTATGCATCTTCTTCACAAAGTCATCCATCTCCGCCATGGCTTCGGCGGGTTGATGAATGACCAGATCAGGCCCTTCGGCAATGATCTCGAGGTCGTCGTTGGTGAGCAACGTGGCGATCTCGACGATCACGTGGCGCTCCGGGTCGAGGCCGGTCATCTCGAGATCCATCCATGCGAGCATCGGGCTAGGTTACTCACCTGCTCTACCCCTAAGGTTCTTTCCGTGTTGGAGATTCCGTTACAAAAACTTGACCCCGATCTCGCCGCCCCAACGTATGCAACCGAGGGCGACGCTGGAGCCGACCTCGTCGCTGCTGAGGCAGCGACCCTCGCACCTAGGGGAGGACGAGCGCTCGTGTCTACAGGCATGTCCGTGGCCATACCCACGGGCTACGCCGGTTTTGTTCAGCCTCGCTCCGGCCTGGCCTATCGCCACGGCATCACCTGCCTGAATACGCCAGGCCTCATCGACTCGGGTTATCGGGGGGAGTTGAAGGTTCTGCTCATCAACACCGACCCTGAAGAAACATTCGAAATCCAACGAGGCGATCGGATTGCTCAACTGGTAATCCAGCGCGTCGAGCAGGCCAACTTTGTCGAGGTAGATCAGCTACCCGATGACTCGGCCCGTGGTGCAGGCGGCTTTGGTTCAACCGGCGTTTCGAGTCCGGCGGGTTGAGCTCAACAGAGCTCGGGCGCTACTTCTTCAGCCGCTTCGAGAATTGCACGACGCCAGCTTTTGGGTCGGTTTCGAAGCGATCCACCAGGTCCGCAACGACAACTTCGAACGCGAGGAGCGATTGTTCGTTTGCAGGAACCGGACCATCTGGAATTCGCTGGACGAGTACGACGACTAGTTCGTGGCTGTCGACTTCGAAGGTGACCTCGACCGAACCTTCTCGATCATCGTCGTCGAGAAGCAACGCAAAAGCCTCGTCGATGGCCAGACGAAGGTCGTCGATTGCGCGCACAGAGAGTCCACGACGTCGAGCTATCGACGCCACAGCGATTCGAGCCAGCCGGACGAACTGCACACAGGCCGGGATGGTCAATGAGATGACGTCGGTGTCGCTGGTCTCTACATTGCTCTGCTCGGTGGCGGCGACACTCATGTATTCGAGTGTGCCAGCCCGCAGCGCGGAAGCGAACGATACTTACGGCCCTTCGGGCGCGCTACGGGTCAGGTCATGACGATTCTCGTCGACCAGGCCCGCTGGCCATGGCGCGGGACTAAGTGGTGCCATTTGGTCAGCGACGACAATCTGGCCGAGTTGCATGCCTTCGCAGGGACGCTAGGCGCCCGCCGGGTTGGCTTCCAGGGCGACCACTACGACATCGATATCGACACCCGGGAGATTGCCATTGCAAAGGGTGCTACTCCGTGCGACAGCCGGGAGCTGATACGTCGAATGCGCTCGGCTGGCCTGCGATTGAGACCAAACTCGTTTACCAAGTGGGAACTGGCGAAGCGAAGCGACCTTGCTGCTCATGACCCCACCGAAGTTCTGAGCGACCCCCGGTTGGCCCCCTTTTTGACCCATTCACACGGATGGTTTGTGTTGACACGCCCGCGAGACGACGGGCAGCTCTCAAGCGGGGTGGTCGTCTTTGGGAGTGGGTACGGCAGCGAGACGGCTACGGCTTTGCCCGCCCTTCCTTCCGAGGATCCAGAATCGGGATTGTTCAGCCGGTTCGACCACCTGGGCAACTGGTCGGTCGAGCGAATCTCACCCCCGCCGACGGATCAGGAGTAAGCGGTGGAGGTTTCGGGTCGGCCGCTGTCGCCGGTCGCACTTTCTCGTACCCGCTGTTGGTGTTTCAGAAACTTCAATTAGGCTTTCCCGCGCTATGAAACGTGTGACGCGAATAGTCGCTTTCAGCATCGTGCTGGGGATTTCTCTCGCTGCGTGCTCATCTGCACCGCAGGAGGCTGCCCCGCCGTCGACGACAGTTCCTCCCACCACGACTACGACCACGACCGAGCTCCAGGTCGTGACCACCATTCGTCGTGTGCCAGCCGACGAGCTGGCATCGGTTGGCCACGTCACCATTGGCGATACGCAGTACGACTTCGCGTTTGAGTGCTTCGCAGCCGGTGCGGGTGACATCCTCGCCCTCGGCGTTGGTGAAGAACCTGAGACACAGGTGGCGACGCAGGCCGTCGTGCAGGCGTTCTTTGGTCAGCCGTACGTGTCCGTACTCGTCGGTGCAGACCGGGTTCTCGAACTCGCCATCGATGCCCCCGCGGAGTTGTTCGTGCAGGCCGGCGAGGTCCGCGGTAGTGCGCTTCGATTTGTCGACTCGGACGACGACGCTGGTATCGGCGATTCTCTCGGCTTGGGCACGGTCAGCGTGACCTGCGACAGTTTCGCTCCGGGTCTACCCGATGCGTATCAGGCTCTGGGCTGAGCCCAGCGGCGCCGGTGCGACCAGATCGGCCTTACCGGTCGGGCGGAATCGCAACTTGTTCGAGCGGTAGACCGGCGTCCATGGCCTCAAGGTTTGCGAGAGCCTGATCGATGATCCGGGTCGAACAGCCGGCCATGTCGACCGGCGGGATGAGCTCGGTAATGACGTCCGTGGCAATGGCTCGCAGCGCATCGGCCGCGGCGCCGCCACCGAGGACAGCTGGAATGCCGGTGTCGCCACCGTCGACGACCGATCGGTCGAGCGGAATTCGTCCAATGAGAGGGGAGTCGATCTGGGTAGCGAGATCCTCGCCTCCACCGACGCCGAAGACCTCGTGAGTCTTTCCGTCCTCGTCGACGAAGGCGCTCATATTTTCGATCACGCCAGCGACGCGTAGGTAGTTGTTGCGACCCATGTTGGCGACTCGCACAGCAACAGTCTGAGCAAGCTTCGATGGGGTGGTGACCACGAGCATCTCCGCGTGGGGGAGCATCTTTGCGAGGCCCATCTGTACGTCGCCGGTACCCGGAGGCATGTCGATGAACAGGTAGTCAAGGTCTCCCCATTCGACGTCCTGAAGGAAGTGCTGGACTGCTCGATTGAGCATCAATCCGCGCCACATAAGAGCGGTATCTTCACCATCGACGAGGAACCCCATAGAGACGACCTCGAGCTCGCCAGCACCCATTGCGGTGACGTGTGGGGTGATCTTGCCCGAATCGACCGACCCCTCGAGTCGGCCTTCGACGCCGAGCAACCGTGGGATCGAGTAGCCCCAGATGTCTGCGTCCAATACGCCGACTCGGTATCCCTGGATCGCAACAGCAGCCGCGAGGTTTGCAGTGACCGAGGACTTTCCGACCCCACCCTTACCGCTGGCGATCAGGACGCAGCGTGTGGTCGACGGTACTGAAGTATCTGGCGCGTTCTGGCTGACGTTGAAGCGGGCCACCTTCATGACCTGGGCTTTTTCTTCTTGGTTGAGCTCGGTCCAGTTGATCTTGACCTTCTCGACACCCGGAAGACTGAGCACGCGAGCCTTCACGTCCTTCTGGATCTGCGACCGCAGGGGGCAACCAGATGTGGTTAGTGCAATGGTTATCCGAGCTGTTTCGCCGTCCATCTTGGCTGACTTGGCCATGCCGAGCTCGACGATGTTCGAGCCGAGCTCGGGATCGATGACGCCCTTGAGCACACCCATGAGGTCTTCTGTTGTGGGTTGCTCAGCCATACCTTCAGCTTATCGGCGGGAACCGCCCGGATTTTCGCGGTTGCGGCCTGAATCGGCGCCGCCCAACCGCGGTGCGGCCTCGGGCGTCGCGCCTTGTACAATAGATACCAATCGACTCGCATCTCCGGGAGCAAATCATGATCACTCTCACCGAAACCGCAACCTCCAAGGTCGGCGAACTCATCACCGCAGAAGGTGAAGAAGGACTCGCGCTCCGCGTTGCTGTGCGTCCTGGTGGATGCTCAGGGTTCAGTTACGAGATGTTCTTCGATTCGGAGTTCAACGACGACGACAAGCTCGAAGAGTATGGCGACGTGCGTCTTGTGTGTGACTCGTCATCGGCCGAGATGCTCGAGGGAGCAACGCTCGACTACACCGAGTCGATTCAGGAGACCGGGTTCAAGATCAACAACCCGAACGCACAGCGCACCTGCGGCTGCGGAAGCTCCTTCTCCTAAGGTGCCTCGGCTGGTCGAATGGCGAACGACCTAAGCCTGAACTAGATCAAGCTCATCATTTCGTCGGTTTCTCCGCTATCGAACGCGAAGTGACGTGCCCCGACAATGGTCGCGTCCGCGTCCACGACGAAGAGCGATGGCTCGAACGCAAGGTCCCACTCTTCGAGTAGGGGCGCGACCTGCGGCAATTCACCATTGTTCGTGTCGCGTCCGAAGTCTGCGTACACCTCTTGGTGGATGATGTTGATGTCGTCGCGTCCGGTGGCGCTGGTGATGAGGTTCTCGAGCGATGGGCCGCACACATCGGTTTGGCAGAACGATGGTGTGGAGATGAGCAGCGCCGTCGGGCGACCGTTGCTCAGTGCCTCGGTCAAGGTGATCTCGTGGAACGGGCACGCCTCGCCGCTGCGAGTGCAGATCGGGTTGACGCCTCGGACGTCATCGAAAGTCGGCGTATCGAAGCCGGGGAGGGTCTCACCGACCTGCCACAGCGGCGTGTCCCCGCGCTCTACGACCGTGAACTCGACATCAAAATCACTGAACTCGGTGCGGGCGATGTAGCTGCCCGCAGCCGGAGGGGTGAAGGTGAGTGCGTAGTACGGGATGAACTGACCCACGCCGCTCGCTGCAACGGTCTGGGTTTCGACAACTTCGCCGCCGAAGACCACCTCGATATCGATGGATTCGGGGTTGTTGATCGCCATTGGTAGGCCATCATCGGCAACCACCACGAACGGAAAGCGCTGCTCACCGTGGCCCGTAACAGCAACGCTTGGTGCTCGGAATCCGTCGGGAAAGCGCACGGCAAGTCGGTCCGGGCTGGGACCACTCGAACCGCACGCGGCGAGAGTGGCGGCGGCTGCCGTTCCAAGGAGAAAGGTTCGGCGATCGAACGAAAGCGTCATGGTCAAAACTTACCGGTGATGAAGCCCGGCCACCCAGCAGAGCCGCATCCTTAACAAACTACGAATCTGTGGTCGCTCGACTGCACATACGCGGCTCACCAACCACAGATTCGAAGTCTCCCTAGAGAACGGCGATTGCTTCGATTTCGACCAGACCAGCGAGAGGGAGTGCTGCAACCGCAAAGGCGGCGCGAGCTGGACGGTGATCGCCAAAGCTCTCGATGTACGCCGTGTTCATCTCGTCGTAGAAGTCGATCGACGCGAGCAGCACGGTGGTCTTGACCACGTTGTTCAACGTGGCACCCTCGGACTCGAGGAGGCTCGCCATGTTCGCGAGTGCTTGACGCACTTGTGCGTCTACACCATCGACCAGTTCGCCGTCGCGCAATCCGAGCTGACCAGAGACATACAGGGTGTCGCCAGCGCGAACGATGGGAGTGTAAGGACCAACAGGCTTCGTCATGGCCGCACTGTAGCGCGATACGATCGGGTGATGGTCGGTGTCATCCTTATCCTTATCGCACTCCTTGTGGTCCTTCCCATCGGCATCATGATGAGCGGAGCTGCGCTTTCGGCTCTCATTGGTTGGTTCGTGAAGGAGTCGGTCGATGGGGACTTCATCGGCACCGACGACCTTGCGTTGTCGCAGGCCAACCCGTACGGAAATCCGGGCCGTTCTTCAAAGTCGTAGTTGCCCGTGGCCCACGCACCGCACTTCGACCCCGACGATCCGGTCCTTGCGCAGTTGCGATCGATTTGCCTCGCCCTACCCAGCGCTGACGAGAAGGTGTCGCACGGTCGACCGGCATTCTTCACCAAGAAGGTGTTCGCCATCTATGGCGGTGCAACCAACGGCGAGAACGCGACCAAATTTAACCAGTCGCTGGTGTTCAAAGTCGCGGAGGACGAGCGGGCAGCGCTCGAGCAACACCCGCGGGCGTACAACCCCATGTACTGGGGACCGTCGGGTTGGCTTGGGTATGACCTTGGTGGATCACCCGACTGGGACGAAGTCGGCGAGCTCGTCGAAGACTCATTCCGGCTCACCGCAAACAAAACTCAAATCAAAGCCCTCGACGAGCTGAACAACTCCTAACAAGTCCCACCAAATGGGGTCAGGTCTCACTTTCACCCGATTCCTCACGGGGTCAGGTCTCATCTTCACTTGAACGCCCGCAAACTCGCCAGATTTCAACAGAGTCGCGTTCGCGGACTGTCAAAAGAACTCGCAGCGATCAGGACAACGGCGGTTCATGTAAGCCTGTATTCACGCCTCAACGGCGCCTTGAGTGAAAGTGAGACCTGACCCCAGAAGTGCGTTGGTGAAAGTGAGACCTGACCCCAATACGGTGCGCGTGTCTTTAGTTTCCGCCCCAGCTTGCTGAACCTAGGCGGTAACCGACCGAACGAATCGTCGAAATCAGGTTCGCGTGTTCTTCGCCGAGCTTCGAACGCAGTCGCCGGATATGGACGTCGACCGTGCGTGCGCCACCGTAGTAGTCATAACCCCAGACCTCGCTGAGAAGCACCTCTCGACTGAACACCTTTCCGGGGCTCGCTGCGAGAAAGCGGAGCAGCTCGTACTCCATATAGGTGAGGTCGAGGGAACGTCCATCAACCATGGCCTGGTAGGTCTCCACGTTGAGGCTGAGAGGTCCGAAGTTGATGATCGATTCTTCGTCGCCAGTGGTGCGTCGGAGCATGTGTTCCAAGCGCGCTTCGAGTTCGGCCGGATGAAACGGCGTGAGGCAGAAGTCGTCGAAGAGATCGGTGTTGTCCGCGAGCTCGGGAAGCGCCTCGGCGGAGGTCAACATGAGCGTCGCCGCCTTGTCCTCGCTCCGAGATTGGAGCCACTCGGCAAGACGGAGTGCCATCGCTGGATTGCCGTCGACGGTAATGATGCCGCCCGACCAGCCACCAGCTGGTTCGAGCGTCTCGGCGTTGGATGCGTCGGTGACGGCCTTCCATCCGATATTGAGATAGTCGAGCACCTTGGTGAGACCCGACCCCATTGGAGTCGGGTAGATGAGCACTGTCTGGTTTTGGGTTGGCTTTGGAGACACTGTCAGATCACCCTCGGGTCACCACTGGCTGAGATAGCGGTTGAGTTCGAACGGGCTCACACTCCGCGAGTACTCAGCCCATTCGGCACGGCGATTGCGAAGGAACCACTCGAAGATGTGCTCGCCAAGAGCCTCACGAACGAGCTCGGATCCTTCCATTTCGTCAAGAGCTTCATCGAGAGAACGAGGAAGGTTCGGCACCCCTGCCTGAGCCGCTTCGCGACGGTCGAACAAGTTGACCTTGGTCTCGGCTTCAAGCTCATACCCCTCCTCGATGCCCTTCATGCCCGCCGCCAAGATGAGCGAGTATGCAAGGTACGGGTTAGAGGCCGGATCGGGCGCACGGTATTCGATACGGGTCGCTCCGGGTTTGTTGGACTTGGTGACCGGGACTCGAATGAGCGTGCTCTGGTTGTTCCGGGCCCAGGACACATATCGAGGAGCTTCAAGCCCGTCGTTCAGCCGTTTGTAGCTGTTGATCAGCTGGTTGGTGACTGCTGTAATTTCGCGTGCGTGACGCAGGGTTCCTGCCATGAACTGACGTGCCACGGTGCTGAGGCCGTACTCGTTGTCTGCGTCAAAGAATGCGTTCTCGCCATCACGCCACAGGGACATGTGGGTGTGCATGCCCGAACCCTGGACGCCGTCGAGAGGCTTGGGCATGAAGGTGGCGTGCACGCCACGTTCTTGCGCCACCTTTTTGACGACCAGGCGGAACGTCATGATCGAATCGGCCATGGCGAGGGCTTCGGTGTATTGGAGGTCGATCTCGTGCTGGCTGGGTGCATCTTCGTGGAAGCTGTACTCGACCGGTATCGACATTGCTTCGAGCATGTGCAGCGTCGACTTGCGCAGGTCGCTCGCCACGTCCGCGGTGGTGAGGTCGAAGTACGAGGCGGTGTCGAGAGGCTCAACGTTGTCAGGGTCGTCGCTTGCGAAGTAGAAGAACTCGATTTCAGGGGCGATGAAGAACGTGAAGCCCGCATCGTGGGCTTTTGTCAGGTTGCGCCGGAGTACCTGACGCGGGTCGCCTGCGAACGGCGATCCGTCGAGCTGTTCGATATTGCAGAACACCATCGCAGACGGCTCGCTGGCAGCCCAGGGCAAGAGCTCGAAGGTGCGAGCGTCCGGTCGCGCGAGAACATCGCTTTCCTGGACTCGGCTAAATCCGTCGATCGACGAGCCATCGAACTGCAGGCCTTCTTCGAACACCTTTTCGAGCTCGGCCGGCGATATCGCAACCGACTTGTGCTGTCCGAGCACATCGGTGAACCACAAACGAACCAGGCGCACGCCTCGTTCCTCGATGGTGCGAAGCACATAGTTTTCCTGGGGTTGCATTTCTCAATGGTCGCAGGTGTCTGGTGGAACTGCTACCTGACGAGCCGTATGCAACACCGAAAACGACGCGGTTTCACACTGCGTTAACAGTCCGAATGTCTCCAAACCCCAGGTCGCGAGTACCGTTTGCGTTGGTTCTCTGTTGGCCGCCATTGCCGTCGGCGCAGGAACTTGGGACGTAAAGCGCGTCCACGCCCAAGTAATGGGGCCCAACCAAGGAGTTCTCGGATGGTTTACCGAGCCGAATACATTTGGATCGACGGCACCGAGCCGACCAAAGAGGTCCGATCCAAGACCAAGATCTTGCAGGATGGTGACGAGCCAGGAATCTGGGGCTACGACGGCTCCAGCACCAATCAGGCAACTGGTGACAAGAGCGACATCGTGCTCAAGCCCGTCGCACAGTTCCCGGATCCGATCCGGGGTGGCAACAACATCCTCGTGATGTGCGAGTCGCTTTTCGTCGACATGTCCCCAATCCCGACCAACACCCGAGCACTTGCGCGTGCTGCTGAAGACAAGTACGGCGACCAAGAGCCGTGGTTTGGTCTGGAGCAGGAGTACACCCTCCTCGATCCTGAGACCAAGTGGCCTTACGGCTTCCCTCCAGGCGGATTCCCTGGTCCACAGGGTCCGTACTACTGCGGTGTCGGCGCCCTTCGCATCGCCGGTCGCGATCTCGTCGAACTGCACACCCAGTGGTGCATCGATGCTGGTCTCAAGATCTCCGGAACCAACGCCGAGGTCATGCCCGGCCAGTGGGAATTCCAGATCGGCCCAGCCGGAACCACCGAGGTTGGCGATCACCTGTGGGTTGCTCGTTACTTGTTGTATCGGGCAGGCGAGGAGTTCAACATCGAGGTCTCCATCGACGCAAAGCCAATGAAGGGCGATTGGAACGGTGCGGGTATGCACACGAACTTCTCGACCAAGGCAATGCGCGAAGGTTACGACGCAATCATCGCTGCTGCTGAAGCAATGGGTGCCCCCGGTGTTCCAGAGAAGCACCTCGCTGGTTACGGCATTGGTATCGAGGACCGCCTCACCGGTGATCACGAGACCCAGCGCTTCGATGAGTTCAGCTATGGCGTTTCCGACCGTGGTGCATCGATTCGCATTCCATGGCAGGTCGAGCAAGACCAGAAGGGCTACATCGAAGATCGTCGCCCCAACGCAAACGCCGACCCATACGTGGTCGCTGGCCTGATGACCGACACGATTGGGTCCGCTCTGGCCTAGGCGCTTCGCCGAACCGAAATTTGTGAAGAGCCCCACCTTTCGAGGCGGGGCTCTTTCGGTTTTTCACCGCTACGGTTGAGCCATGCAGCCATCACCAGAAGCAATTCATCAACAGCACGCGTCGATCGAGATCGACGCCTCGCCGGAAGCGGTCTACGCCTTGGTCAGCGATATCACCCGCATGGGGGAGTGGTCTCCCGAAGCTGTGGGCGGTCGTTGGAAGGACGGCGGAACTGGCCAAGTCGGCGACTGGTTCGTTGGAGTGAATGAAGTACCTGAACGCAGCTGGGAACGGGAGTGCCAGATTGCTGCAGCTGAGCCCGGACGCGACTTCACCTTTGTGGTCGGCGGGACGGAAGCCAACTGCACCTGGTGGAGCTACGAGCTCGAACCGACCGATTCGGGCGGCACGAAGGTGACCGAGCACTGGTGGATGGTCAACCGCACGCCAGCAATGGCGACTGCGTTCAACGATAAGCCTGAGGTGTACAACGACCGCGTCGGCCCGTACACCGCTCAGATGCTTGAGACCACGCTCGCCAATCTCAAAGCAGCGGCAGAAGCCTAAGCAATGGATCTCAAACCGCTGACCTTGGCTGAAGGACTGGAGTTTGCTTCCGGGATTCAGCTCGGGACGATCATCACTCTCCGCCAGGATGGCCGTCCACAATCCTCCGATGTTCACCATGGGGTCGCCGACGGGACGATCGTGTTCTCCGTGCGCCCCGACCGGGCCAAGGTAGTGAACATCGAACGGGACGGGCGCGTGGTGTACCACGTCTCGCATGAGGGCAGCTATCTGAGTTTCGATGGGACTGCTGAGGTGAGTCCGGCTCCGACGGAGACACACGGGAAGCCCATGGACACTCTTATCAATGCGTTCAGAGCCGTGGCAAAGAAGGAACATCCGGATTGGGATGAGTTTCGAGAGGCGATGGTTCGCGAGCAGCGTCGCGTCGTGACCGTGACGCCAGGAACGGTGGTTGGCCTCATTAACCCGGTGTGGGGCTAACGCTCTTCAACTTCCGCTACAGCAGCAGGGCTGCGGTGGCGCCGAGAGCGAGGAACGTAATCAGTGGGGTGAAGTACTGATCGTCGGCTCGCCCAAATGTCGAACCGTGTTCAGCTTTGGTGAACCCGACGACCTTGCCGTCGCCGATTGCTCGAATGCCCAGGACCACTACACCGGCGATCGTGAGCCACCGAATGGCAGCAGGACTTTCGACGAAGGCAGCTAAGCCAACCAGTGCGGCAAAGCTCGCCAGCGCGAGGGCGACGGCGAGCGTGAGGACAGGCCCCGGCGAGAAGTCTCGACCCTCTACCTCGGGCAACGCCTGATCGAGCATCCACGTGCCGCCGGCCGCCCAGTAGACATGGAGTAGGGCCGCTAGTCCGAGTGCCGCAACGGTGAGACCCGAGACGACCTGAAGTGTGAGGTTGGTCAGCCAGCCCGCTTCGTGAAACGCCGCCAATCCGGCGAGAAGAAAGAGCGGCCAAGCCAGGTGACCTCGCAGAAGCACGAAGACCATCGCGGCCGAGATCACTGCTGCGATTCCGACAGTGGGAAAGAGGTCGACGCCGAGGGTCAGCGCCGCAACGGCAAACCAGGTCACGGAAGTTAGGTGCCATGCGAACCGGAGAATTCTCTCGGTTGCCCAACGAGGAGTATCGATTTTCCATTCGGCCGCGAACAACGGACGGATGATGTCGGTCTCTCCGAGTATCGAGTGGACGAGTCCGAGCAGGATGAAGCAGGCGGCAACGGTGGCTTGCGCGATGGTCATGGTGGCTGTCCCTTCAACATACGGTTGCGTATGGTGTCATCGTACCGTACGGAAGCGTATGTTGAAAGATGTATGCGAAAACTGTCACGGGAAGAGTGGATCGCGGGGGCACTACACGCCCTCTCCTCAGGAGGAATTGACGCGTTGCGTGTTGAGCCTCTGGCGTCCGAGCTCGGGGTGACGAAGGGCAGCTTCTACCACCACTTCGAAAATCGCCGCGAGCTCCATTTGGCCATGCTCGCCGAGTGGGAACGCCTCGGAACCGAACAAGTCATTGAAGCCGTCGACGAATCAGCCGTCGAACCTCGCGAGCGTCTAGCGCAGCTCGCCAAGCGGGCCTTCGCTGTCGACCCAATGGTCGATGGGATCGAGATCGGAATCCGAGCCTGGGCGGCGACCGATCCAACCGTGGCTCAAGCCGCCGAACGTGTCGACGCCCGTCGCATCGAGTACGTAGTGGGCTTGCTCGGCGAACTTGGATTCACGAAGTCGGTCGCCACACGCCGAGCTCGGCTTCTCTATCGCATGATGATCGGCGAGTCGACCTGGCGCACAGCGGGCGGCCCGGCGAGTACGCCCAAAGAGATCCGCGATGTCGTCGACCTCTTTCTCAGCTACGACTAGTTGCTAACGGAGCGTCAATCGGCGCGCAACCAATAGGGTGGGCACGATGTCCACCGATCAGCCCGCTCAGACCGAGGTAGCTGCTCCTCGACTGAGCATCGCCGATTTCGCGACGATGACGATCACGTTCTTCTCGCTGGCGGTGACGTTGCAGGTCTTGTTGATCGACACCGGGACGTCGTCGATTCGAGCTCTCGTGGCGTCGTCGGTCATCTTCTCGGCCACCTCGCAGTTCGCCTATCTAGCGGTGCGCGACGCTGGGGGAGGAGACTGGGCTGCGATCATCGCGGGCCTCATCGTGGCGACGAGGTTCGGGATTCTCGCTGTGTCGTTGGTGCCGCGACTCCCAAAGGGAGTGTTCCGACGAGCGCTCGCCTCGGTGAACGCGTTTGACCCCAACGTGGCCATAGCGGTGCAACAACCGACAGCCGAAGGTGTGGAACGGGAGTTCTGGCGGACGACAGCTGGGATGATGATCGGCTGGTTCTCCGGTGTTGGTATCGGGACATTCCTCGGTGACGTTCTCGGCGATACGTCACGGCTCGGGCTCGACGCGGTCTTTCCCGCAGCGCTCCTCGCGATCATTGGAAATCTGCTTCGGACGCGCGATGGCCGAACTGCAGGTATCGCAGGTGGTTTGTTGTGTCTTGTGCTGCTGCCGATCGTGCCGGCTGGGCTCCCGATCATCCTCAGCCTCGGCGGTGTGTTCGTGGCCGTTGCCCTGTCGAAGGAGAAACTGCCGAAGGAGAAATTACCGAAGGGGAAGGCGACATGACGACGCTCTCGATCGTCGTCCTCACGATTGGAGTGTGGGGTCAACGCCTGATCGGCGGATTCCTGATCGGACCATGGCTCGAGCGCCGACCCACGTTGACCGCTGCCGCCAAGCTGATTCCCGCGGCGGTGGTCATGGCTGTGATTGTTCAGCTCACCGTCGCCAATGGTCGCAGTCTCGTCGCCGACGAACGGCTCGCCGGTGTGCTCGTTGCTGGAGTGCTCGTGTGGCGTCGAGCGCCATTCCTTGCCGTTGTCCTCAGCGCTGCGGCAACAACAGCGTTTTTGCGAGCGGTGATCGGCTGATCACCTAGCCCATGGTGTTCGCGTGCTCGACCGCAACCCGGATAATGACTCGCTCATCACCCGGTCGAACTTCCTCCCACCTATCGGCGTCGAGGTACTTCTTGGCCATTGCATGGATGAGCGATCCCCCGGGGTCGTCTTCGATTGTGGCGGTGCCTCGGAGCTCGAGATGTCGGTAGCCATTGCTGTCTACTTCGTAGGCGCTGAGGGCAATCGCTGGGTTCGCCATCAGGTTGGTGACCTTCTGTCGCCGCTTCAGCATCGAGATGACGGGGTGCCCCTGGTCATCCACGCCAGCCCACACCGGGCTTGACTGCGGCTCACCGGTCGGCCCGATGGTGGCCACGTGCCAGATCACTGCACGCTTGAGGAGATCAATATGGCTATCGGGAATGGTCATGGTTGAAAGCTAGGTGTTCGGTCAGGGTTCGCAACCAGCCGGAATCGATGGGCTTGCTACACTTCCGACATGTCCTCCGAACTCATCACTCGTCGACAGGTCGTCGTCAGTTTTGTGATCGGTGTGTCGCTACTTGTCATCGAATGGATCTTCGAGCTCCCCGAGCTGATCGAGTTCGGGCTGATCGTGGTCGGAGTAACCCTGATCATTAATCCCTCGTTCTCGAACTGGTTGGCGAGGCGTCGAGCCGCCAACGCAGTGCTCGAGTAGTTCTCGCGGCAAGCTTACGAAGACGCGGACATCTCAGATCAGCCGTTGCATGGCCTGGATGTGTTCGGGGCCGATACCGCAGCATCCGCCAATCACCTGAACGCCGCGCTCGACCCAGCCAGCGTTCAGTTCTGCGTGTTTTTCTGGGGTGACGGTGTCGTCGTAAAACCAGTTGGTGCCATTCCAGTCGCCGACCTGCGCGTACACGCCGACAGGCCCGTCCCAGTGTTCGTCGACGACGTCGAGGCACGCGTCGATGTCGTCGGTCTCGGTGTGCATGATCGCAAGGAGCTCGATGTTGTAGTCATCGAGCATGCGGATTGCCTCGACGAGAGAACCCTCGTAGACGAGGCGCGGTCCGTCAGGAGTGATGATGCAGCTCATGCCGATCCACAGCGGCACGCCCGTGTCCTTTGTTGCCTCGAGGATGGTTCGGGTGGTCTCGAGGTTGCGCATCATCTCAAGCGTCAGCATCTCGGCACCGGCATCGACCTGGATCTTTGCTTGGTCGACGTAGTTGCGAAGGGCGACATCGTGCGGTGGAAACTCGCCGCCCTGCTCTGTCGTTGACATCGATCCGCTGATGACGACGTGTGGCGCGTTTGCGTTCTCGCGAGCTTCGACTGCGAGGCGAACTCCCGCCCGGTTCATCTCTTCAAACTGATGTTCTCGGCCGACTTGTGCAAGCACATGGCGCGAGCTGGCATAGGTGTTGGAAAAGATCACCTCGGCGCCGGAGTGGATGAACTGCTCGTGCACGCTGCGCACGATGTCGGGATGAGTAATCGCGGTAGCACCCGACCATGCACCCGAAATCATCTCAGCGCCCTGGCGTTCGACCTCGGATCCAGTGCCTCCGTCGATGAGGATTCGCTCGCCTGCAGCGAGCCGTGATCGAAGACTTGTCACCCGAGCGACGATACCCAACCCGGCACGTCTTCCATCCAAAAGCCACAGATGCTGATGCTTAGGAGAAGGCTTTGACCAACCATTCCTGAGTAGCTTCGATGGCATCGGCCCGGGACACCGGTGGCTCATAACCCAATACCGTGCGTGCCTTGGATGAATCCAGGTAGTAGTCGTCGAGAGCGAGACGCAACTTGTGGTCGGTCAGTGGCGGTCGAGCGAAACGCTCAGAGCCGGTGCGGTCGTATCGAGCCTTGTAGAGGCGGGCCATGCCATTAAGGACCGAACGCGGGATGGCCACCTTGTCCACCAGTTTGTATCCGAGCGGTTCAACGAGTGACGAGAGGAATTGTTGTGCGTTGACCGTCTCGCCGTCAGTGATGTGAAACGGCGTGCCAGACCAGGACGCGTCGGGGGTGAGCTGTTCGGCTGCGAGGACGAGGCTGTGGGCGAGGTTCGGTGCGTGTACCACGTCGGTTCGTGCGCTCTGGTCTTGCATCACGACGACCAACTTGCCTGGAACCGAGTCGAGAAACAGCGGTATCACCGTGTTGTCACCCGGTCCGAACAGTCCGTACGTCCGCATGGCGCACGTACCCAACGAATCGTCCGCGGCGTCGAGCACGAGCTCTTCGCCCGCTTGCTTTGTGACTCCGTAGTAGGTGAGGTGCGGATTCGGGTAGGTCGCATCCGCTTCGGTGACACCGCGCAGTGGCTGAGCCCCACTTATGGCCTCAGCACTGCTCATGTGGACCAAACGGTCAATGCCATTGGTTCGGCACGCGTCAATCACGTTCTGTGCGCCAACGACATTCACGTCTCGCAAGCTGTCCGGCTCACCGAGATGAAGATCGATCAGTGATGCTGTATGGATCACCGCATCGAGTTCAGCAAAGCCAGCTTCGACTTGTTCGGGCTGGCGAATATCGGTGACTCGTTGTTCGATCTTGCCGTGATCGCTGGAGGTCCGTAGATCGAGCGAAACCGGATCGTGGCCCCGATTCGCTACTTCGGCTACGACAGCCCGTCCCAACAATCCGTTCCCACCAGTGACTCCGATTCTCATGAGCCTGAACCTAGCGAGCCGAACACCCCGATCGGGACCAGAGGGCCGTAGTCTCGGAGGTGTGACTGTGCTTCGTGTCGCTATCTGTCAGATCAATACCAAGGTCGGAGACCTTCACGGCAATGCCGAGAAGATCGTGTCGACCATGGCCGACGCCGAGCGCGAAGGCGCTGATCTTGCGCTCTTCCCCGAGCTCACGATCACCGGATACCCGCCTGAGGATCTGTTGCTCAAGCCCGGTTTCATCCAAGACAACATCACGGTCCTCCATGATGTTGCGACCAGGATCACCGGCCACTGTGCTGCGGTGATTGGTTTCGCCGACGGCGAGGGTCACGGCCAGTCATTCAACTCCTTTGGACTGGTTGCCGGAGGCGAAGTAAAGGGCACGTATCACAAGCGGGCGTTGCCCAACTACGCCGTGTACGACGAAGAACGCGTCTTTGTGCCGGGTGCCGAACCCATGAACTTGTACGAGATCGCCGGTGTCCGAGTTGGCATGTCGATCTGCGAGGACGGCTGGATCGCGGGCGGCCCGATGGCCCGCATGGGTGCTGGTGGCGCGCAGATCCTCGTGAACATGAACGCCTCTCCGTATTACCGGCGCAAGACCGAAGTGCGCCAGGCTGAGATGGCCCTACGGGTCGCAGAAGCGGGAGGGGTGCCACTCGTCTATGGGAACCTGGTCGGTGGCCAAGACGAGGTGGTCTTCGATGGCTCGTCCTTCGTTCTCGATGCGAGCGGCGATGTGATTGCACGCGCTGGTCACTGCGTTGAAGAGTTGCTCGTCGTCGACGTTGAGGCGGCAGAGAACGATGTGCCGTCCGCTGCGCGATTTCCGATCGTGCCAGTCTCGGCCCCGACGGGCCGAAGCCATGAAGGTTCGTCACCTCGTGTTGCGCCGATGCTCAACGAGCTCGACGAACTACATGATGCGCTCGTCCTGGCGACCCGAGATTATGTGCGCAAGAACGGTTTCACCGACGTGTGCCTCGGGTTGTCCGGTGGCATCGACTCGACTCTGACCGCCGCCATCGCCGCAGATGCGCTCGGTCCGGAGAACGTGCACTGTGTGCTCATGCCCAGTCGCTACTCGAGCGATCACTCGGTGTCAGACGCTGAAGAATTCGCAGAGCGCCTCGGCGTTTCCCATCGAACCATTCCAATCGAACCTGCCCATGCATCGTTTCTCGAAATGTTTGCGCCGTCCTTTGAGGGCCGAGAAGAAGGACTCACCGAAGAGAACCTGCAGTCGCGTATTCGTGGTGTGATCCTGATGGGCCTCACCAATAAATTCGGCTGGCTCGTCGTGACGACCGGGAACAAGAGTGAAGCCGCAGTCGGGTACTCGACGCTCTATGGCGATACCGCTGGCGCATACGCGGTGATCAAGGATGTTTACAAGCTCGATGTGTATGCGCTGTCACGACGGTTCAACGAACGAGCAGGCCGAGAGATCATTCCTGAGTCGGTGATAACCAAGCCGCCGTCGGCCGAACTTCGACCCGATCAGCGCGACGATCAAAGCCTTCCTCCGTACGAAGAACTCGATCCGCTGCTCGAGGCTTACATCGAAGGTGACAAGAATCGACGCGAACTTGTCGAGATGGGCTTCGAACAAGAGATGGTCGACCGAATCACCCGCCTTGTCGACATTTCGGAGTTCAAGCGCCGCCAGACCCCCCTCGGGGCTCGCGTGACCCAAAAGTCCTTCGATCGAGACCGTCGCCTACCCATCACGAATGGTTATCGGTAGCGGCCGCAACAACAGCCTCAAACAGCTGATTTAAACCAAAAAACTGAGCATTTTGGAGGGTTGACCTCACCCCTCGTGGTGTTCACACTGTATTAACTCCTGTTACGGGAGGCACATTTTCGACCCGTTGTGCGGTGGTCCACCACCGTTCCCTCGGTAGAATTTGACTTCAGCTCGATTGAGGTTTGGTCGAGAACACTTCCGTTCCTTCAGTTGAAGGGATGGCGGCAAGCGCAGATGCGGTCGTGAAAACGCACAAATTTTGCAGATTGGATACTCGTGGCCAAAGAGCGTGTCGAGCGGGACGAAGAAGACCTCGTACGGTTGTACCTCACGGACATTGGGCAATACCCATTGCTTACAAAGGACGATGAAGTTCGTCTCGCACAAGCAATCGAGAAGGGTGCAGAAGCCCGCGTCGCTATTGAAGGGTCTGAAGAACTCAGCGCTGCCAAGCGACGCGAATACAACCGCGACTTGCGCCGCGGCGAGCAGGCTGAACGCACCTTTGTCCAGTCCAACCTCCGTCTTGTCGTCTCCATTGCCAAGAAGTACCAAGCTTCTGGCCTGCCGCTCCTCGACCTGATCCAGGAAGGCAACCTTGGCCTCATGCACGCCGTCGAAAAGTTCGACTGGCGCAAGGGTTTTAAGTTCTCGACGTATGCCACGTGGTGGATTCGCCAGGCGATCACCCGCGGAATTGCAAACACCGGTCGAACCATTCGCCTCCCGGTTCACGCCGGCGACACCCTCACCCGTCTCCAGAAGGCCCGCTCTCGCCTGGAGCTGAAGCTTGGCCGCCCAGCAACGCTCTCAGAGCTTTCCGCCGAAGTTGAGCTGCCCGAAGACAAGGTCACTGAAGCACTCCGTTTTGCTGCCGAACCGCTGTCGCTCTCCGAGCCGCTGCGTGAAGACGGCGACGCGGAACTCGGTGACGTAGTCGAGGACCGCGGCGCTGACTCGCCATTCGAGGTTGCCGCGACTGCGCTGCTGCCCGACGAGATCAGCCGGTTGCTCTCACCGCTCGACGAACGTGAACGCGAGATCCTCAAACTTCGCTTCGGCCTCGACCGCGGCGAGCCACGCACGCTCGAAGAAGTTGGCGAACACTTCAACCTCACCCGTGAGCGCATTCGCCAGATCGAAGCTCGCGCGATGTCAAAGCTGCGTCATCCAAGCAGCGACACCGGCGCACGCGATCTGCTAGCTGTTTAACTTCCCCTGACATGTGGATTCTAGCTCTCTACGCGTTGATCATTTTTGTGGTCTTCGCGGTCGTTGGTGGGCTAGCTGTTCGCTTCATCATTCGCAATCAACAGGATCCGAGCGAGCGAGATCTCCGTCCGCGCGGCATGGCGAGTGATGTTCACGAAGACCGCGACTGATGCCTGTCCGATAGGCTTCAGTCACCATGGAGGTGTCTGAGTACCTGGTGGGCTCCCCTGCCTTCAAAGCAGGCGATACGGGCGATCCCCGTATGGCGGGTTCGATTCCCGTCCACCTCCGCCAATCATCGTCGCAGACGAGGATTGG
>CAZSYL010000017.1:44187-63043 GCA_964610745.1 uncultured Acidimicrobiales bacterium | reverse complement strand
TCAGACGCCACGCAGGCTTGACCCCTTCCGCAAGCGGCTCCGCCGCGATTTTTGCCGAAGCCGTGATTTTGCGTCCGTTACGGTGTTGCCGTTACGACGATCGGCATGTTCAGCGAGTGCTCGAGAAGTGCTTTTCGCTGATTCGCCGCAAAGATCTCAAGATCGAGGTCTTCGCCCTCGACTGACACCACGATCGTGTTTGCTTTCACGGCCACCGACACGTCGTTGGCGACTGTTCGATAGGTACGGTCAAGGCCGATACCGATCCGCAGCATGCCTGCAAGCACGCGGACGAGCTGTTGGTCGCCAGCCGATAGCCCAGAGAACTCACGGTGGGTCGGCTTAGGTGCGCTCTTGCGGTGATAGCGCGCGACCAACGCGATGAGCTTCGTCTCGTGCTCATGGAACCCAGCGAGATGCTCGGTGTTTCGGATCAGGTAATACGAATGGCGATGATGTCCACTGTGGCCAACGAACCGGCCAACGTTGTGCAGCATCGATGCCGCCTCAAGGACGTCGCGTTCGTCGACGCCGTAACCATGCTGGTCGATCAACGAATCGAACAACCCAAGAGCTACATCGGTGGCACGACGAGCGTGGACGATGTTCTCGCCGTATCGCTCGGCGACCGAACGAACACTGCTGGCCCGGATGGAGCTGAGGTGGAGCAACCCGTCGTTCCCCGGAGCCCGGGCGTATAAGCGGTCGAGAACGAGTCCTTCTCGAAGTGCGTCGGGGGAGACCGTGAACTCGGAAAAGCGCAGCGAGTCCATCAAGGCCTCGACGATGAGTGCACCAGCGACCATGGTGTCCGCGCGATGGTCGGGAACCCCTGGGATTGCTGCGCGCTCTTCGACCGTGCGGGCGTCGAGAATGAGCTCGACCGCCCGCTGGATCTCGGCTCGGGTCGTGACCTCGACGTTTGTGTTCTCCCCTGTGGTTCCATCAGCCGAGGCGGCCTTTCGTTGCGCTCGAACGACGTCGACGATCGTTTCGAACGTGCCAGAGCTGCCGACGACCCGGTCGAAGCCCGCATTTGTTGCATCGACCGTGATCGGCGCTAGGAAGGCACGGAGGAAGGTCCTCGTCTCGTCTACTGCATCGTCGTCGATGGCCCCGTTGGGGAAGAATCGGTTCGAGGTTCGTACATGGCCGATCTTGAGGCTGCGGAGCAGTCGTGGGTTCACGCCGTGTCCAACGATGAACTCGGTCGAGCCGCCTCCGATGTCAATGACGAGGTGGTTGCTGGTCGCGAGCGGAATGGCCCCGAGTACGCCGAGGTGAATCAGCCTGGCTTCCTCGACCCCAGCAATGGTGACGACATCGATGCCCGCCTCATCGCGAGCCCTATCCAGAAAGTCGCTCGCATCCTCAGCTTCGCGCACGGCGCTGGTCGCGACGGCCTGAACCTCCGCGTCGTGTGCGTCGGCCAACGCCCGAAAGGACTTCAAGGCGTCGATCGCTCGGTCGACCGCGGCGGGATCGAGGGTTTTCATGTCGGACGCGCCCGAGCCGAGCCGAACGGGAAGCTTCTCGCGAAGCAACAGTTCAGGACGACTACCTTCGATCGGTCGAGCGATTGCAAGATGAACTGAACTGGTTCCGATATCGATTGCGGCCAGGTTCGGTCGGGATGTCATTGCGGTCAACGTAGTGGGTGTTAGCTATCGCTCTTCCACTGAAGCTCAAATGCGAGTTCCTCGTCGCCATCGTCGACTTCATGCTCGATCGCTATCACCGCGTCCGCGGGAACAGTGAACCGCTGGTTCGCCACCTGAATCCGGAACGGCTCGCCGGCCTCCATTGCATCTGCGAGTCGCCGGAGGGTGTCGACGAACTGCGTCACGGGGACGTTCTTTTCAATATCTCGATCTGTCATCCTGCGAGTCTTGCAGAATCGAACTACGTTCTTTGGGATCGGCGGGATCCGGTGGACGTTGTCGTGTCATGACACATGCGCCACAATCAAGAGACCGACCGAGGTGATTCACCTATGCCAACCGTGACCCGAGTTCTTCCATGGCGACGGCAGTCGGTCCGCGTCGAAAGCGAACTCACCGCAATCGTCGATGCGTATCGTAAGGGGCGGCCAGATGCCTCGATCGATCGCATTCAACGGGCCTACCGAATAGCGGCGGCAGCCCATGGCGATCAACGCCGCAAATCTGGCGAGTCCTACATCTCGCACCCCCTCGCGGTCGCAAAGGTGGTGGCGGAATTCGGATTGGACGATGTTGCCATCTCCGCGGCTCTTCTCCACGACGCTGTTGAGGACACCGCGGTGTCGCTCGAACAACTCACCGAAGAGTTCGGCGAAGCAGTAGCCCATGTGGTCGATGGGGTCACCAAGCTCGATCGGGTCCACTTCGACAGCAAGGAAGCTCAACAAGCTGCCTCGGTTCGCAAGATGATGATCGCGATCGCCCAGGATGCTCGCGTCCTCATCATCAAGTTGTCCGACAGGCTGCACAACATGGAGACGATCGCCGCGCTACCAGCATGGAAGCAGGAGCGAACGGCCAAAGAGACCCTCGAGATCTATGCACCGCTGGCGCATCGCCTCGGCATGCAGGATCTCAAGCAGCGCCTCGAGGACCTTGCCTTCGCTGCCTCGATGCCGAAACAGTACGCGGAACTCGACGCCATGGTGGCAACGCGAGCTCCCGAACGTGATGTCTACATCACCCAGCTGCTCGGCGACATCGAAGCTCGATTGGCCGAGCTCGATATCGACGCGGAGGTGACCGGTCGTCAGAAGCACCTGTATTCGATCTACGGAAAGATGGTCGTCAAGAACCTGGAGTTCAACGACATCCACGACCTGGTCGGCATTCGCGTCGTCGTCGAGAACGTGCGCGACTGTTACGCCGCAGTTGGCTCGATCCACTCGGCCTGGAAGCCGGTGCAGGGTCGTTTCAAGGACTACATCGCAATGCCGAAGTTCAACCTCTATCAGTCACTGCACACGACGGTGATCGGCCCGCTGGGCAAAGAGGTCGAGGTCCAGATCAGAACTCGCGAAATGCACGCCCGAGCCGAGAACGGGGTCGCTGCACACTGGGGGTACAAGGAGGAAGCGTCCGAACAGGAAGTTGCCTGGCTGAATCGCATCGTCGAGTACGAACAGGAAACCGACGATCCATCGGCATTTATGAACCAGTTGAAGACCGACCTCGATCAAGATGAGGTCTTCGTGTTCACGCCAAAGGGTCAGGTCGTAGAACTGGTCGTGGGCGCAACACCGGTCGACTTTGCCTTCCAGATCCACACCGAGGTCGGTGAGCGCTGCACCGGAGCACGAGTGAACGGTCGGCTCGTACCGCTCGAAACCCGCTTGCAATCGGGAGATCGTGTCGAAGTCATCACCTCGAAGAACCCCGACGCTGGACCATCGAAGGACTGGCTCAACTTTGTGGCGTCACCCAAGGCAGCGAACAAGATTCGCAACTGGTTCAGCCGGGAACGGCGCAGCGAATACATCGAGTCCGGACGCGACAGTCTCATGTCAGCGCTGCGTCGGGCGGATCTACCCGTACAGCGAACGATGAAGAGCGAGCTACTCGCCGAAGTTGCCGACGAGATGAACTACACCGACGTCGACGCGCTTCTCGCGTCCATTGGTGAGGGCCACGTGTCGTCGCGAACGGTCGTCAACCGCATCAACACCGAGTACGCACCTGGAGAATCGAACCAACAGCTACCCGAAACGCTCGATCGTGTCCGAGGGCGATCCGATCGACGCACGCTCACCGGTGGTGTGTATGTCGAGGGGCTAGACGACCTTCTCGTACGCCTTGCGACCTGTTGCACTCCGGTGCCTGGAGACTCGATCGACGGCTTTGTCACCCGAGGTCGGGGCGTGTCGGTGCATCGCTCGGATTGTTCGAACGCTCGGTCGCTCGGTATCGAACAATCGGATCGCCTCATCGAGGTCGAGTGGGATCACGCGCACGAAGCTTTGCTGGAGGCAGCGATCGAGGTCGATGCGCTCGACCGCCCAGGACTGCTCTCCGATGTGTCGGGTGTGATGTCGAGCCACAAGATCAATGTGCGAAGTGTCGAAACTCGGACGGGCTCGGATCGTATTGCGCACATGCTCTTCACCTTCGAGTTCGCCGATCCATCACACCTTGAAACAATGCTCAACCAGGTGCGTAGTGTCGAGGGTGTCTTCGATGCATATCGAGTCCTTCCCGGTGGTGCTCCCTAGAGCGCTGGAGCGGTCTTCTGACTCTCTTGGGTCGACTGAGGTCAACCGTGCGACGGGTGGCTAGCCTTATCCGTCGTGGCTAAGCCGAAATTTCAAGCCCTCCGCGGGACACGAGACATCATGACCCCAGATGCCGAACGGCATCGGGCACTGGTCGACGCCTTTGCCGAGGAGGCCCGTTTGGCTGGCTACGGCCACATCATGTCGCCGATCTTCGAAGACCTCGGCGTGTTTCTTCGCGTCGGTGAATCGACCGATGTCGTCACCAAGGAGATGTACGACTTCGAAGACAAGGACGGCAAGCGGATCGCGCTTCGTCCGGAACTCACCGCGTCGGTTGTTCGCGCCTTTGTGCAGCACAACCCACCGAACCTGCCTTGGAAGGTCTGGTACGAGGGCCCGCAGTTCCGTCACGAACGTCCCCAAGCTGGCCGTTACCGCCAGTTCAGCCAGGTCGGTATCGAGGTGTTGGGCAGCGACGATCCCGCTGTTGACATCGAAGTGATCGCGCTCGGATGGCGCTTTTATCAACGTCTCGGGATGAGCCAAGTCACGCTGTTGCTCAACTCCTTGGGTGATGAGACATGTCGTCCTCAATATTTCTCGGCACTGGAGGAGTACCTGCGGGACAACGCAGCGAACCTCAGCGAGAAGTCGGTCGAGACACTCGACAAGAACCCGCTCCGTGTGCTCGACAGCAAACGCCGCGAAGACCAGGCGATCATTGCAGAAGCACCGCTGATGGTCGATTTCCTCACTGAAGAAACCGGGGAGCACTTCGCTAGGGTTCGCAGCGGACTCGACTCACTCACCATCCCCTATGAACTCTCACCGCGCCTCGTTCGTGGGCTCGACTACTACACGCGCACCACGTTCGAGTTCGCATCCACAGCGCTGGAAAACGCACAGAACGCAGTCGGCGGCGGTGGTCGCTACGACGGCCTCGCAGAAAGCCTCGGTGGAAAACCGACGCCCGGCATTGGCTTTGCGCTCGGTGTCGACCGGATCTTGCTCGCATGCGATGCCGAAGGTGTCTTTGGGGCACCCAACGTGTCGCCCGATGTGTTCATCGTCGATCTGGTGGGTGGCGGCGAGGCGACCGTCGTTGCCGATCAGCTGCGCGGTGCCGCCATTGCATCTGATCGAGGCTTCGACGGACGGAACATGCGGTCTCAGATGAAGGTCGCTGACCGTTCTGGTGCACCATGGGCAGTGATTATCGGCGAGACCGAACTCGCCGACGGAAACGTCACACTCCGCGACATGCGAGGTAACAGCGGTCAGACTCTCGTTAGTCGAGAAGAACTGGTCGCCACGCTCGTCGAAAAGCTTGCGAATTAGCGCCTCATCCAGTCGAAATACTCGTTCGAAATCGAAATCCGAAGAAGGAAAACCTCATGTCACTTCGCACCCACTACTGCGGTGAACTCAACTCTGAACACGTCGGCCAAACCGTCACGGTCGCTGGCTGGGTAGACACCCGCCGTGTCCACTCCGAACACCTCGCGTTTGTCGATGTGCGCGATCACACCGGCATAGTCCAGGTCGTTGTCGACCAGAAGGTCGATGTGCGCAGTGAGTACGTCGTTGCAATCACCGGAACGGTTGCTGCGCGTCCCGCCGACATGGTCAACGACAAGCTCGCAAGTGGCGAGATCGAGATCCGTGACACCGAGGTCACGATCCTCAATGAGGCCGAGCCGCCGCCGTTTCCGCTTCACGACCGCACCGACGTGAGCGAGGACATCCGCCTCGAGCACCGATACGTCGACCTTCGTCGCGAGAAGATGCAGCGCAACCTTCGAGCCCGCGCCAAGATCAACAGCGCGATCCGTGGTGCCATGGAACGTCAGGGATTCTGCGAGCTCGAAACCCCGATGCTGATTGCATCGACTCCCGAAGGTGCGCGGGACTTCGTCGTGCCATCCCGTATGCATCCCGGCAACTTCTACGCCCTCCCGCAAAGCCCGCAACTGTTCAAGCAGCTCTCGATGGTCGGCGGGCTCGATCGGTACTACCAGATTGCTCGGTGCCTTCGCGACGAAGATCTCCGTGCGGATCGTCAGTTCGAATTCATGCAGCTCGACGCCGAGGCCAGCTTCGTGGACCAGGAAGATGTTTTCGAGTTCATTAGCGAGGCGGTCGCGGATGCGACAGAAGCCATCACCGGCGAGCGTCCAACCGAGTTCCCTCGTATGACCTACGCCGATGCGATGGATCGCTATGGCTCAGACAAGCCCGATGTGCGCTTTGGCATGGAGCTCGAAGAGCTCACCGATCTGTTTGCAGAGACCGAGTCGAACGTGTTCAAAACACCCTCGATCAAGGGCATCTGCATGCCTGGAGGCGCCGACACGCTCGGCCGCAACAAGATCGACGAACTCACCGACAAAGCCAAGCAGTGGGGGGCCAAGGGTCTTGCGTGGTTCCGGATGAAGGAAGGCGGCCTCGAAGGCGGCCTTACCAAGTTCATGAGCGAGTCGGAGTTGAATGGTGTTGCCGAGCGGCTCGGCGCGACGACCGGCGACATGGTCTTTCTCATCGCGGACACCAAGCGTGTGGCAAACAAGGTTCTTGGCCTGCTCCGTCTTGAGCTCGGCAAGCCTCCGGTCAACAGCGGCGACTTCAGCTTCCTGTGGATCACCGACTTCCCGCTGTTCGAAGACGTCATCGACGGCAACCCGATTCCGGCACACCATCCGTTCACGATGCCCCACGAGGACGATGTGGAGATGCTCAAGACCGCCGAGGGCGATGAGTGGCTCGAGATCCGTTCGCAGGCCTATGACCTGACCCTCAACGGTTGGGAGCTCGGCTCCGGCTCGATCCGAATCTTCCAGCGCGAGGTGCAGTCACAGATCTTCGAGATCCTTGGCATTGGTGAAGAAGAACAGCAGGCCAAGTTCGGCTTCCTGCTCAACGCCTTCAAGTACGGCGCTCCTCCGCACGGTGGATTTGCCTTTGGTATCGATCGCCTCACGGCTCTGCTGGTCGGCGAAGAGAACATCCGCGAGGTCATTGCCTTTCCAAAGACGCAGAAGGGTTCGGACCCGCTCACGAACGCGCCGAGCCCGGCCGACCCCGCACACCTCAACGAACTCGGCCTCCGAGTCCTACCTCAGGAAAATTCGTAGGTTTGAGGCGCTAGGCGCGTCAAGACCTACAAATTTTTCGAGGAGGGGATTGTAAGTGGAGCAATACAAGGCTGAGTTCATCGACTTCATGATCGAGGCGGAGGTGTTGACCTTCGGCGACTTTACGACGAAGTCCGGGCGCAAGACGCCGTACTTCGTGCAAACGGGGAAGTATCGAACGGGGGCTCAGATCCGTCGCCTCGGTGAGTTTTACGCAGATGCGATCGAAGCGAACTTTGCCGATTTCGACGTGCTCTTTGGGCCGGCCTATAAGGGCATACCTCTCGCCGTCGAAACCGCTGCTGCGCTGTCGGCTCGGGGTCGAGATGTTGGCTTCATGTTCAACCGCAAAGAGGCCAAGGATCACGGAGAGGGTGGGGTGCTCGTCGGCCACGTCCCAAGGTCGGGAGATCGGGTCCTGATCATCGAGGATGTCACCACTGCGGGCACGTCGATTCGCGAGACGGTTCCCGTCCTGCGAGCTGCGGCCGATGTTGAAGTCGTCGGCCTGATCGTCAGCGTGGATCGTATGGAACGGGGGACCGGCGACAAGGCTGCCCTTGTCCAGGTCGGTGAAGAGTTCAACATGGCCACGCACGCAATCGTGTCGGTCGAGGAGATCATCGAACACGCCGACCTCTCAGCCGAGATGGTCGACAAGATGCGCGCCTACCTCAACCAATACGGCGCCGTCTCATAAAACCCGTCTTTTCCCTAGTAGGGGGATTCGTAGGCGTCGGTTGGTGGGTCGGTCTCGACGGTGATGGAGATGACGTCGACTTCGACGATGCGCTCGGCTGCGGGGAGCTGGCTGAGGGGCACATCAGGCGTTCGGACCACCACGTCGGCAATCACCCACGTGTCGTCCTCGAAGGTCGTATCGAGACCTCGCACCGCGACCTGGATGGGGACGCCGTCAGCAGCACAACAACTCACGAGGAACCGGGTCAGCCGGAACCCATCATCGATCTCGGGGTCGTTGACGACCAGACCCTCGAGACGAACAGGCACGTCGTTGAGGCTTTCTGCCGGATCTGCAATCGCGCGGGCGACGAAATCGAACACCCGCATTTCGAGCGGTTGATCTGACACCTCGAGGGGAGGGAAGGCCACATCGTTGGTGACCGGCTGGAATGGCTCTACACGTTCGGCCGCAGCAGCTCCCAGACCGGTTGGGGCAACCGAGGTAAGGACGAGCAGCGGAAGAATCATCAGGAGTCCCACCCGCGGCGCAGACATTCGGCGCCAAGCATTTTCGTCGGCCTTCTCTTCCCGGAGAGCAGTGCGCGCTTCGTAGGCGCCCAGCAGAAGCAACGTGACCGTTGCGAGGGCCAGCGGAATTTGCATGCGCTGCTGGATGAAGAAACCAAACGATCCGCTCCACAGCAGTCGAGTCATGGTGATGCCGATGTACAGCATGATGACGGCGCGCCCGAGTCTGTTCACAGAAACAGCCTCCCGACGACGACAGCGCTCGCGATCGCGACCACCAAGGTGACCGGAGCGAACACCATGGCGAAGCGACGTCCGAAGACACCAGCATGCATGGCGACCAGCTTGAGATCGATCACGGGCCCGACGACCAGAAAGACCAGCCGAGAGGTGAGCGAGAATTGAGGCAGTCCAGCGGCGACGAATGCGTCGGCTTCCGAGCAGATCGACAGCAGAACAGCGAGGGCGGCAAAGATCAGGATCGACTGCCATTCGTTCTCGGCGACGGTGTTGATCACCGAACGGGGAATGACGAGCTGAAGCGTGGCAGCGGCAATCGATCCCACAACCAGGTAGCCGCCGGCATGCAGCAGGTCCTTTGCGGCAACGTCGGAGAAGGTCGCAAACCGTTTACCGGCGTGGTCGTGCGCACCTCCGTCGACGATCGAGGAGATCAACGACTCATCGTTTCTCCGCGCCCACCACGACCCGACGAGGATCGCCGTGGCCAGCGAGGCAAAGAAACGGGCTGCGATGAGTGAGGGATTGCCCGGAAACGCCACCGCGGTGGAGACCAGGACGACAGGGTTGATCGCAGGCGCGGCAAGGAGGAATGTGAGGGCGGCAGCGGGAGGGGTTCCCGCTCCGACCAGGCGACCTGCGATCGGAACGGATCCGCATTCACAACCCGGTAGCGCCAGCCCTGCGAAACCAGCTGCTGGGACGGCGAGAGCTTTGCGCTTTGGGACGAAACGCTGCACGAGCTCTGGCGACACGAACGCTGCGATCAGACCACTGATCACCACACCCAGAACAAGAAAGGGGAGCGCCTGGATCGTTACCGAGACGAAGAGCGTCGACCATAATCGGACGTCTTCGTTCGTGAACGCATCGACCCGATTGCGGGCGAGCAGCGCAATGGCGATGGGGATGAGCAACACATACGGGCCGTAACCACGTTTCCCCGAGGTTTGAGTTTCGGGCGCGTCGACGCCCGGCTCGATGTCATGGTCACAGCTATCGCTGTGCACATGGTGGTTTCCGCTCTCGGCCGTCGTCAGTGCCACAGAGAAAACTATAGGCGAAGGTAGGGGGTAGATAAGGGGTCAAAGGCCCCAACAGGGGAGGGGTACTGCAATTCTGGACTGTCGAAAAGGGATGGAAGAACAACGACAAGAATCGTCAAGCAGCTCGCTGCGACGTGTCGTAAGTTGCTGTCGATGACCACCCGATTCGAACACGTGCTGCCAGCGTTGCACTCGCTGGCGAGCGCAATCGGCCCGATCACTCTCGAAGAGGTCGGCGAGCAAGTCTGTCTCTCACCAGACAGGGCTCAACGCGTCTTTTCGCGTTTGGTTGGCGAGAGTCCAAAGCAGTATCAGCTGAGGCTTCGATTACAGCTCGCAGCAGCGATGCTCCTCGGCATGGACGCTCGAATCGTGGACATCGCAATAGCCACGGGTTTCGAGAACCACGAGACCTTCACCCGAGCGTTCCGGCGGCACTTTGGCATAGCGCCGAGTGCGTACCGAGCAGCCAAGCCGCGATGGAGTGGGCCGGATCCAATTCGTCGGGTATCGGGGACTGCGCCATGCATCGGCATCTACCGAAGACCACTACACAACCGTCAGGAGACGACGACCATGAGTATTCATAAGATCGAACGACAGATGCTGGACGAAACACCGGTCCTCTTCGGTCGTCGAAAGCTCGAAAAGGACAAGATCGCCGACGGTCTGGCCGAAGTGCTCCCGGCTGCATTTGGTCACGCAATGAATAACGGCCTGGAGATGTCAGGACCACCATTTGTTCGCTACGTCGAACAGAGCGCTGCATTCTTTACGATCGAAGCCGGAGTGCCGCTCGTTTCTGTCGCGCCTCAGCCAGATCCAGATACGGGACTCGCCACAGGTTCGCTACCAGGTGGAGAGGTTGCCTTTACTGTTCACCAAGGACCGTACGAGACCCTCGGAGAGGCTCACGTGGCGCTCGATGTCTGGATGAACGAGAACGCCATAGATCCAAGTGGCCCGCCGTGGGAGGTCTACATCACCGACCCAGCCGATGTGCCAGATCCAGCGGAGTGGATCACCCACGTGTACCAGCCGATCATCTAGGTCGTAGCGCGCCCATACGAACCTACAAATTTTCGAGCACGGGATCGACCGGTAGTGTGCGGGCGTGACCGACCTGTTTGCTGCTGCTGCGGCCGAGCATCAATCCAAACGGGCTCCGCTTGCCGATCGATTGCGACCGACCCGCCTCGACGACATAGTCGGACAAGATCATCTGCTCGGCACTGGGCGACCGCTCCGTGGCCTCATCGAAGCCGACACGCTTGGCTCGGTGATCTTCTGGGGGCCTCCGGGTACGGGGAAGACCACACTCGCCAAAGTTATTGCGCGAACGACCAGCCGCAGCTTCGAATCACTCTCGGCGGTCAGCGCTTCGGTCAAGGACGTACGTGAGGTGCTCGCCCGGGCCAAAGACCGCCTCGGCCAACACGGCCAGGCCACGATCTTGTTTCTCGACGAAGTCCACCGCTTCAACAAAAGCCAGCAGGACGCGCTGCTTCCGGGTGTGGAGAGCGGTTTGATCAGCCTGATCGGTGCGACCACCGAGAACCCCAACTTTGAAGTGAACGCGGCGCTGCGCAGCCGATCCACCCTGTTCCGGCTCAACATGCTCGACGAAGATGCGCTCAAACTGTTGGCGGCGCGGGGCTTGGAGGCCGAGTCGGTCGAAGCCACCGATGATGCCATTCAGCTGCTCGTCGACCGAAGTGCCGGCGACGGACGTCAAACACTCACCGCGCTCGGCGTCGCTGCGGCTCTCGCCAAACAGACCCATGAGGGGTCCGGTTCGCCAACGATCCTCGAAGAACATGTTGAGGCAGCCCTTGGCACGAAGGCGATTCGCTACGGCGTCGACGATCACTACGACGTCATCAGCGCGTTCATCAAGAGCATCCGCGGAAGTGATGCCGATGCTGGTCTCTACTGGCTTTATCGCATGCTCGATGCTGGCGAGTCGGCCCGCTTCATCGCGAGGCGTTTGGTGATTCTCGCGTCCGAAGACGTTGGCATGGCCGACCCTATGAGCCTCGTGATTGCCAATGCTGCGGCAACGGCGGTCGAATTCGTTGGACTGCCAGAAGCCGAATTTAATCTGACCCAAGCTGTCGTACATCTCGCAACGGCACCGAAATCCAACTCGCTCACGACCGCTCGAGCGTTGGCCAAAGCCGCGGCCAGGAGCGCCGGAACCGGCGAAGTCCCGATACACCTGCGCGACGCGCACTACAAGGGGGCGACGGATCTCGGCCACGGCGTCGGTTACAAGCTCCCACACAAGGATCCATCGGGCTGGATCGATACCGAGCACCGTCCCTCCGAAGTCGCCGACGATGTCTACTACACACCGAGTGACCACGGTGCCGAGCCTGCCCGATGGGAACGGTGGAGTGCCCACCGTTCAGGGCAAAAGGCGAAACGCGACACAGGGACCGAGTAGGGTAACCCACATGGCGAAGCGACTCTTTTGGATGACGACCGGATACGCCGCAGGTGCTGCGTCGAGCTGGGCTGTGCAACGCAAAGTAAAGCGCGAGGTGGAGAAGGTGCTCCCCGAAGCGGTTCGAAACGAAGTCACCAATCGTGTCACCGCCGCTGGTGATCGGGCGCTCGAGCGAACCATCAACAGCCCGGTTGCTCAAACTTGCAACCGTGCCGTTCAAAAGGTCCGTCCAGATATCGACTTGACCGATAAAGCCCAGGCCCGTTTGCAGGCGCGGCAGGCGGTCGACTTGAGGCTGGTCGAGGTCGAGGATGATCCAGCAGGATTTGCTCGCTTGCGCGAACGAGCTCGGCGGCTCAAGAGCTAAAACCCATCTAGCCCAAACCAGTCTTGGAGATGGTCCGCCAACGGAGCCCGCGGCCGTAGACTTCTAGCCATGGATGCTAAGCAAGTCCGACGTACCTTCACCGATTTTTTCACCGCGCGTGGCCACGAAGCGGTGCCCTCGGCGAGCATCATTCCCCATGACGACACACTCCTGTTCACCAACTCGGGCATGGTGCCGTTCAAGCCCTTCTTTCAGGGAACCGAGAAGGCCCCATACGACCGCGCCACCACCATTCAAAAGTGTGTGCGCGCCGGTGGCAAACACAACGACCTCGACGAGGTGGGCCGCACTGCACGCCATCTGACCTTCTTTGAGATGATGGGCAACTTCAGCTTCGGCGATTACTTCAAAGAGGAAGCCATCCCATTTGCCTGGGACCTGCTGACGAACAGCTTCGGTCTCGACCCCGACAAGCTCTGGGTCACGGTGCACCTCACCGACGACGAGGCTGAAGAGATCTGGGCCACCAAGGTCGGCGTTCCACGAGATCGCATCCAGCGACTCGACGAAGACAATTGGTGGCGGATGGCCGATACTGGCCCCAACGGTCCGAGCTCGGAGATCTTCTATGACCTTGGACCCGAGTATGGGCCCGATGGTGGACCAGAAAACCTCGACGCCGATGCGCGTTTTGTCGAGATCTGGAACCTCGTGTTTATGCAGTTCGATCAGCAGCCCGACGGTTCGCAGGTTCCGCTGCCAAAACCATCGATCGACACCGGCGCTGGTCTCGAACGACTCCTAATGGTGCTCCAGGGTGTTGGCTCGGTCTGGGAGACCGATGAGTTCGTCCGCCTGCTCGCAGCAGCATCGAAGCTGAGCGGTGTTGCCGACGGTGACGACGAAAAGTCTGACGTGTCCTTGCGTATCTTGGCCGATCACGCTCGCTCGACCACATTTATGATCAACGACGGGGTCTTCCCTTCGAACGAAGACCGCGGTTTTGTCCTTCGACGCATCATGCGCCGGGCGATCCGCCACGCATATCTGCTCGGTGTGAACGAGCCTGTGCTCGCATCGCTCGTCTCGACGGTGGTCGAGATCATGGGCGACGACTATCCCGAAATTCGCGAGAACGAAGCAAAGATCAAGGCCCTCGTCGAACGCGAAGAGGTCAGCTTCCGCCAGACGATCGAGACCGGGCTCAACCTGCTCGACGCTGAGATGGAGAATCTCGCTGACGGCGAGCCACTCCCAGGTGATGTTGCGTTCAAGCTGCACGACACGTTCGGGTTTCCCCTCGAACTCACTCAGGAGATCGTCGAGGAGCGCGGCGGCAGTGTCGACAACGATGGTTTTGCCGAGGCGATGGAAGAACAACGCGAGCGGGCACGAGCTGATCAAAAATCGAAGAGCGTGAATGCGGACGTGTCAACCTTTGTCGACATCGTCGATCAACACGGTGCCACCGAGTTCGTGGGTCGTGATGAGCTGGTCGATGTCGCAGCGAAGGTGCTCTGGGTCGGAGACGAGGGCGTCATCCTCGACAACACGCCGTTCTACGCCGAGTCCGGTGGTCAGATCGGCGATAGCGGAACGATCACCGGGCCGGGCGGTGCGGTGCAGGTTACTGATTGTACCTCGGTGGTTGCCGGCCTGAGCCTGCACCACGCGGACGGTGCTCCAGACGTGTTGTCGGTAGGTGACGAGGTCGTGGCCACGATCGACGTCGATCGACGCGCTGCGATCAAACGCAACCATACCGGAACACATCTGCTGCACAGCGCGCTGCGCACGGTCCTGGGTGATCACGTGCAGCAGCAGGGGTCGATGGTCGGTCCCGAGCGTCTTCGCTTCGATTTCAGCCATTTCGAGTCGGTGACTCCAGAACAGATTCAGGAGATCGAGGACCTGGTGAACTCCGACGTTCTCGAGAACCCGACGACCACACATGTCGAAATGCCGATGGACGAGGCCAAGGAGAAGGGTGCCATTGCGTTCTTTGGTGACAAGTACGGCGACGTCGTGCGCGTGCTCGAAGCCGGACCAAATTCGATCGAACTCTGCGGCGGCACACACGTCGATGCGCTGGGCGACATTGGTCTACTCAAGATCGTGTCGGAGAGCTCGATCGGCTCGAACATTCGCCGTGTCGAAGCAGTCACTGGTGATTCGACCGTCGACCTTCTCCGTAAGGAGCAGTCGACGACGTCTTCCATTGCCGACACCCTCGGCGTGCCCGTCGACGACGTCGTTGCAGGCGTTGAGCGGCGAATGGCCGAGTTGTCCGAGCTGAAGAAGGAGCTGGCCACGGTCAAACGGCAGAATGCCGTTGGCCAGGCCGACTCGCTGGCTGCGTCTGCTCAAGACGGTGTCGTGGTCTCGCGGATCGATGGGCTCGACCGTGACTCGCTGCGCGACCTAGCTGTTGCGATTCGAGACAAGGGTGTGCAGAGTGTGGCCCTCGCATCCGCCCTCGATGGTGGAGGCGTCGCCCTCGTCAGCGCAGTGAGCGCTGACTCACCACTGCATGCAGGAGAGTGGCTTGCTCCCGCAGCCAAACTTGTTGGCGGCGGCGGCAAAAAGGCTCCTGACCTGTCGGTCGCTGGCGGACGCGATCCTGAACAAATCGACGCAGCGCTCGAGCTTCTGGCCTCGGAGTCGCGCCCCTCGTGAGCGAAGGTTCCGAGCGACTTGGGCGAGCACTGGGACTCGATCTTGGCACCGAGCGTGTCGGGGTTGCGATCAGCAACGACGATCGAACTGTGGCTACGCCGCTCGAGGTTGTTCCCGGTCGCGACTGGGGAACCCTCGACCGTCGGCTGGCCGAAATCGTCGACGAATGGGAGGCGACGATCATCGTCGTGGGAGCACCGCTTTCACTCGACGGCTCAGAGGGTCCGGCGATGAAGCGAACAAAAAAAGTGATTGCACGCCTTCGTGCCACCCTTTCGCCACCCATCGTGACCTACGATGAGCGTCTGACAACCGTGACTGCCCACCGATCGCTCGATGCACAAGGCGTGCCCGAACGTTCACGGCGTGAGATGGTCGACATGGTGGCGGCACAAATCATTCTTCAAGGCTGGATGGATGGAGATAACTCATGACTGATCCAGAGAACACGCCAAAGCCTGGCCCCAAGCCCGGACCTCGACCAGCTGATGGCTCCAAAGAGGCCAAAGGTGTCGACAAGTTGTTGAGCCGATTCGGTCCAGTGCAGGAAAACGACGGACGGGTGTCGCCTGACCTGCGCCCTGCCGGAGGCGCCGTCCAGCGTCCCACCACCGTTGCTCACCCCGCCGGTCAGAGTCCATCGGCTGGTTCTGGTCATCCCGGGAGCCAGAACACCGCAACGATCGACAAACCAGCTCCGTTGTTCGATGAGCCCCACGATTCGGTATTTGATGAGGTTCCCGCCGGCGCGGGCACGTGGAGCGACCCAAACCTGCCGCCCGATCACATCGCTGCGACCATGACCAGGGGCGATATCCAGATCATTCCCGACACACCCGAAGCCGAGGTGCAACCCGTCGAGGTCATCGATCGACGCGACTGGGTTCGCATGCCGCGACGGACCGGGCCGATCTTTCGATTCGCCATCGTTGGGTTTATTGCGCTGCTCGCGATCGGCACGGTGTACAACCGCGTCGACAACTGGGTATCGAACCAGTTCGACCCCGAGGGTGAGCCCGGCGAGTTTGTCGACTTTGAGATCGCTTCGGGTGCAACGGCCAACGAGGTCACCCAGCAGCTGTTTGCCCAGGATGTCATTGCGAACCCGACACTCTTTCGTTACTGGGTGAGCGACAATCTCGATGGCGACTTCCAGGCAGGTCAGTACAACTGCCTCCAGGAGAACATGTCATTCGAAGAGGCGCGCGACTGTCTCGTTGGACAGGGCCCTGTGCCCCCGACGTTCTTCTCCGTGACGATTCCAGAGGGACTCCGCCTAGAGGAGATCATCGACGTCTTGAACGCGGAGAATCCATCCTTTGAGCTCGCATCGCTTCAGGCAGATCTTTCCGCCACCATCGTCGACGTCGATCTCGAAGGGGTCCCCGAAGTCCCATTCCCCGATAGCCCCGACCCGACCGGTAGTGGCAAAGAGGGGCTGCTGTTTCCAGCGACATACCAAATCGACGAGCGCGATCAGGGCAACACGCGAGCGATCCTCGCTCGGATGGCCGACCAGATGGAGATCGAGTTCGCGAACGCCGAAGCCCAGGTTGGCCGTGCCGCGGTCGTCAGCGAGCTCGGGCTCACCGATTATGAAGTTCTCATCGTTGCGTCGCTGATCGAGGAGGAGTATGGCGTCGAGAGCGATCTCGGTCGGATTTCCCGAGTGATCTACAACCGCCTGCTCGCCGGTGAGGCGCTGGGCATCGATGCAACATCGTGTTATGCAGCAGCCAAAGCCTGCGCTGATCTGACCGCCGACGATCTGAACAGTGCCTCGTTGTGGAACACTCGTAACCTCAACAACGTCGGCCTACCACCAACGCCGATCGCCTCTCCCGGCGCAGCCGCAATTCGCGCAGCGCTCAATCCAGAGGTTGGCGAGTGGTTCTTCTACGTTCGAACCGAGGAAGACGGCGGCCACACCTTCGCCAACAACTCCGCCGAATTCGAAGCAGCGGTTGCGGTGTGCCGTGAGCGTGGGTTCTGCGGCTAGTCGTGGAAGGTTCACCAATGCTGGCCGGAGTTATTGGCTGGCCGGTGAAGCATTCGCTATCACCAAAGATCCACATGGCGGCCGCCACAGCGGTCGGAGTCGACCTTCGCTATGACGCGATCGAAGTTGAGCCAGGCCGCGCGTTGGACGCGCTCGAATCCATGCGCTTGCACGAGATTCGTGGCTACTCGGTCACGATGCCGCACAAGGAAGCGGTCATTGCGGGCTTGGACGAACTCACCGCGTCCGCGTCTTCGCTGAACGCCGTCAACCACATCACAAACACCGATGGTCATCTCGTGGGCAACAATACCGATGGCGACGGATTTGTTCTGGGTCTCGAGCATGCGAGCGACTTCCGCGTTCACGGAAGCGTGGTTGGGGTCATTGGATCCGGCGGTGCAGCACGAGCGATCGTCGAGGCGTGTTACCGCCACGGCGCCGAGAAGGTTGTAGTCGTAGCCCGTTCACAGGAACGAGGTGAGATAGCTGCAGCGCTCGCCCAAGAGCGCGGCATCACCGGTATGGAGTCTGCGCTGGGTGCATGCGACATCGTCGTGAATGCCACGCCGGTCGGGATGGCTGAGACGGCTCAGGCAGACTCGGTGCCCTTCGACGTCGACCTTCTTTCAGCTTCAACCCTCGTGGTCGATATTGTGTACAACCCGCGACAGACGCTCTTGTTGACGTCCGCCGCGAAACGAGGTCTGCCGACGGTCGAAGGACTCACGATGCTCGTCGGTCAGGCAGCAGAGCAGTTCTCTGCCTGGACCGGCGTGGAGGCTCCGGTCGAAGCCATGTATGCAGCAGTGCTGGACTGAGCCGTCTGTGTTTGGGTTCTTAGAGGTTGACCTGCATGACGATTTAAGTCTGTAGCGTTCGTGCCGACCTATCTCGTAACGCATACGTACGGAGAAGCGAATGTCACTTCAAGGCACCCTGAGTACCCTCGGAATCACCGAGGTGCTGGAATTTTTGGCCGAGCGCAACTCGAGCGGTCAGCTCGATATCAATACCGAGTCCGGCTCAGCCAGCTATCTCCTCGTCAACGGCACCATCAGCATTGCCGAGTACGAGTTCTCGCGGGGTAAGGGGGTCGACGCTTCCGAAGCAACGTACTACGTGCTTGCAGAGTTAGACGGCGAGTTCGTCTTTGAAGAACACGACGTCGAGGGGGCCGAAGAGGGCCAGGACGTCGAGGCCCTTCTCGGCCGAACCGCAGAAATCGCTGAACGTTGGCTGGAGGTCGAAGAACAGATCCCCACCATTTCGCACACACTTGTACGCAATAGCGAGCTCGACTCATCGGTGACGATCAAGCCTGAGTGGTGGAAAGTTCTCGAAGTACTCGGATCTGGAAAGACCTCTAGCGAGCTCGCAGCACAGCTCGACCTCGGCATCCTCGATACATCGACGCAGGCACTTGAAATGGTCAACGCTGGACTGCTCGTCGTCGACGACGCCAGTGCGGCCGAAGCTGCACCTGTTCCTGAGGCTGCGGTCGCTCCTGAGGCTGCACCTGTGCCCGAAGCGAGTGTGCCCGAAGCTGCGCCCGTACCTGA
>CAZSYL010000017.1:0-44087 GCA_964610745.1 uncultured Acidimicrobiales bacterium | reverse complement strand
CTGAGGCTGCACCTGTGCCCGAAGCGAGTGTGCCCGAAGCTGCGCCCGTACCTGAAGCTGCACCGGCCCCTGAAGCTGTGCCCGTACCTGAAGCTGCACCAGCTCCTGAGGCGGTTGTGCCTGAAACCGCGCCCGTTCCTGAGGCTGCACCAGCTGTCGAAGCTGCCGTCGAAGCGACTCCAGAGCCAGCTTCGACAGTTCCAACCTTCAATGACGTTCCGGCCGCCGAAGCCGCTAGCGAAGCTCCAGCACCACCGATCATGGCCGAACCAATCCAGGCTGTTTCTCCGGAACCCGAGCCAATCGTGCCATCCACTCCTGAGCCTGTAGAACCTGCACCGCAGCCGCTGAGCTACAACGCCGTGCCCGAGGAGGCTCCAGCAGCCGACGCTCCCGTCCTTGGATTCAGCAAACATCTCGAGACCGATCCCGCTCCTGCCGGCGGCCTCGACGACGACGACGGTTGGTCGACGAGCCACTATCAGGCATTCGATGAGCCTGTTCAAGCCAGCGTCCCAACGACCGAAGCGCAACCCGTCCAGCCGGTGGCAGACCCGGCACCAATGACGTTTGACGCGCCCGTTGCTGACGCTGCGCCTATGGCGTTCGATACCCCCGTTGCTGATGAGAGCAGCTTGTACGGACTCGACGCACCATTCGCCGATCCTGTCCCTGAAAGTGCCACCGACAGCAGCGCTGTTGCTGGTGAGGTCATGAACGACCTGGCTTACCTGAACAGTGACCTCGATTCACAGCTGCCCGAAGAGAATTGGCAGATGGATTCGGCAATCCCAGATGTCGGCGCTCCAGCAATGCCAGAGCCAATCCAGCCAAGCGCACCAGCACAAGCCTCGCCGGTTCCTGAGCCACAGGCGCAGATGCCAGCTCCGGTTCCGACCCTTGGCGATGCCGATCCGTTTGGGTCCCTCAGCGACCTCGTCGTCGACGAGGAGCCTGAAGAGGATCGCGGCAGCGTCCTGAAGTTCTTGCGTCGCGACTAGTGACGTTCGGTCTTCTGTGTGCGGTCATTGGGCTGTTCATTGGGCCGTTGCTTGCGCTGATTGCTGAGTTGGTTCCAGACCGCTCCGGAGGCGGACAGTCGCCGAGTCATTGCCGCAACTGTCAGGTGGCTCTCCCGAGCGTCGCGTACCTACCGTTCCGGACCGCGAGCACGCGGTGTCACAACTGCGATCATCAGATCTCGGCCGGACGACTGCCGATCGTGGTTGCGACCGCGGTTGTCTTTGGCACCGTTGGAGCTGTTATTGGCCCGCGGTGGCAAGTGGTTCCCGTGTTGTTTCTCTCCGCTGCGATCATTGCGCTTTCGGCGGTTGATCTGGCTCGTTTCCGCCTGCCGGACCGGCTGCTCTTCCCGTCCCTCGGAATAGCTATTGTTTTGCTCGGAGTCTTCGCCATTACGACCGACTCGACGGACAATCTCGTTCGAGGGCTGCTCGCAATGCTCGCCTATGGATTCATGCTGTTGATTCCAAACATCATCATGCCCGCAGGCCTTGCCTTTGGTGATGTGAAACTATCGCTCCTGCTCGGATTGTTTCTGGGCTGGACGGCCGAAACCGGGATTGGCGCCGCGCGTTTGGTGATCTTTGCATTCCTGCTCGGCATGGTCTTTGGGATCTTTACGGGACTCGCTGTTGGGATTGGGCGACGAGTCTTTGGTCATGGCTTTGTTCCCGACCCTGATTACCCGCCACCCGAAGACGGTTCGTTCGAACCCTTGCTCCGAACCGCGGCCCCGTTTGGTCCAGCGCTGGCCTTCGCTGCGCTTGGTCTGATCCTGTTCTCCAACCAGGTTCTGTCGGGCGCAAGCATTCTGGCGTAATTGGCAGACGTAGCGCCGTACGATCTAGGGATGGAAAACAAGACCGTCCACGTCGAGCTCGGTGATCGCAGCTATCCGGTCGACATTGGCTTTGGAGTACGCGAACGCCTCGGCGACCATGTGCCCGAACGCGCTCGACGTGTGGCCATAGTGACCCAGGCGGGTATCGATGTGGAGGTCAACCTCGACGGAGTCGAGCAGCGAGTCTTCCAGATCGGCCAGGGCGAAGAATGCAAGACGATTTCCACCGTCGAGTCGCTGACGCGAGAGTGGGCACAGTGGGGGCTGAACCGTAACGACGTCGTCGTCGGCGTTGGCGGCGGCATCGTGACCGATGTGGCTGGCTTTGCTGCGTCGGTGTACCACCGAGGGCTGCCGGTTATCCAGATGCCCACGACCCTGCTCGGGCAGATCGATGCCGCGATTGGTGGGAAGACCGGTGTCAACCTTGCTGAGGGCAAGAATCTCGTCGGGACGTACTGGCAGCCATTGGCGGTGTTATGCGATGTCGAGACCCTCACGACGCTGCCGTATCGCCACTATCGGGCTGGCCTTGGTGAGCTGGCGAAGTATCACTTTCTCGACACCGAGTCGACCAGGGATCCCGCCACGCTCGTCGATGGCAGACTCTCCGATAGCGACATCGTCGACCGCGTGGCCTGGTCGGTGCAGTTGAAGGCCGACGCGGTCAGCGCTGATGAGCGCGAGGGAGGTCGACGCGCGCTGCTCAACTACGGTCACACCCTCGGACACGCCCTCGAAACGTTGGGTCGCCACGAGTTGCTTCATGGAGAGGCCGTTGGCATCGGCATTGCGTACGCTGCTGAGGTCGCCCTGGAGATGGATCGAATCGATGAAGCCCGCGTGGCATATCACCGGTCGATCCTCGCTGGTTATGACCTGGCGATGACGCCGCCCGGCCATCCGGCGTTCGATGACATTGAGCCGTTGCTCTCGCGCGATAAGAAGGCGCTCGATGGGGTGACCTTCATCCTCGATGGGCCGGCTGGCTGCGAAGTGGTAACAAAGGTCGATTCAGAAGTGCTGCGTCGAGCGTACGAACGGTTCACCGCGTGAGCAGGATTAGCCAACTCAACCTCGCGTTGTCTTCGGCAGGCCTTGACGCGCTCGTCGTGACGGCGAAGAGCAACGTCCGCTACCTGACAGGGTTCACCGGCAGCAACGGCAGCGTCGTGGTGACGTCGAAGGCAACAACGTTGGTTACCGATGCCCGATATGAGGAGCGTGCGATCGAAGAACTCGCCGCTGCGCGAGGTGATGTGGGTGCCGACATTGAGGTGCTGATCGCACCGGGGACGGGTCGGACCGCCATTGCCCGAGTGCTCGAAGGGGCAGAGGCGGTTGGCCTCGAAGCCGACGACCTCGCATGGTCGGCAGCCACATCGTTCGAGGAGCTGTTGAGCGCTACCCGGGTGAGAGCAACGAGCGGTTTGGTCGAGGGCCTGCGCGAGCGCAAGAGCGAGGCTGAAGTCGCGCTGATCCGACGAGCAGCGTCGATTGCTGACGACGCTTTAGGCCAGGTCATCGAGAACGGCCTGGTCGGGCGGACCGAACGCGAAGTGCAACGAGCGCTCGATCAGTGCGCCGTCGGGCTAGGTGCCCACGGAGCGAGCTTCGACACGATCGTGGCATCGGGACCCAACGGAGCGCGCCCTCATCACGAACCAGGCGATCGTGTGCTCACCGAAGGCGATCTCCTGATCATCGATTTCGGCGCGGAGGTGAGCGGCTATCGATCAGACATGACGCGTTCGTTCGTTCTCGGTGAGCCAACGCATCAGCAGCGATCGATGCTCGAAGCGGTCAAAGATGCCCAGCAGCGTGGCGTTGAGGCGGTGAAACCCGGGGTCTTGACCTCTGAAATCGACGCAGCTTGTCGAAACGCCCTGGCAGAATACGCAATGGCCGACTACTTCGTGCACGGTACCGGCCACGGTGTTGGGCTCGATATCCATGAAGCACCGTCGGTGAGTTCCAACTCGACTGCTACGCTCGCCCCTGGCCATATCATCACCGTCGAGCCTGGCGTGTACATCCCCGAGGTTGGGGGCGTCCGCTGGGAGGACACGGTGCTTGTCACCGCCGTTGGCGTTGAAACGCTGACCAGAAGCCCGAAGCAGCCATTTCTTGACGATTAGGCGCTCGCAAGACCCGACGAAGGAAGCTCATGCCAACCATTACGACCAATGATCTAAAGAACGGTATGCACCTCGATCTCGATGGTGACCTCGTACAGGTCGTGGCATTCCAGCACGTCAAGCCCGGTAAGGGTGGCGCGTTCGTGCGAAGCACGCTCAAGAACGTCCGAACCGGATCGACCGTCGATCGAACCTTCCGCGCTGGCGAGAAGGTCGAGCGGGCCCTGATCGACAAGCGCGACATGCAGTACCTCTACAAAGAGGGTGTCGATTTTGTCTTCATGGACGTCGAAACCTACGACCAGCGCAACGTCTCGCCAGAAACGCTCGGTGATGCGGCGAACTATCTGATCGAGGGTCGTTCGGCCAACATGTTGATGTACGGCGAGGAGATCGTGGGTACCGACCTTCCCGCGTCCGTGGAGCTCACGATTGCCGAAACTGAACCGGGACTTCAGGGTGATCGTTCTTCGGGCGGTACCAAGCCAGCGACGCTCGAGACGGGCAAGAGCATCCAGGTGCCGTTGTTCATCAATATCGGCGACGTCGTCAAGGTCGATACCCGCTCGGGCGACTATCAGTCACGGGTATAGGTATGGATCCGCTGCAACTCTCTCGGCGAGAGGATCGTGAAAGTTGCCTGGCGTTGCTGTACGAAGCCGATATGACCGGCGATGCGATTGCCGACGTGCTCGAACGCAACCATGTCGATGACGAGGACTATGGAACCATCATCGTTGCCGGAGTAGACGCACACCTCGTGGCCATCGATGAACTCATCGATGCCGTGGCCGAAGACTGGACCGTCTCACGGATGAGCGGAATCGATCGCAGCATCCTTCGTATGGGCGTATGGGAACTCGAACACAATCCCGACGTTCCAACGACGGCAATCGTTTCCGAGGCGGTTGCGCTCGCCGAGGACTATTCGACGGAGAAGTCGGCGCCGTTCATCAACGGGATTCTCGTCAAGCTCGCAACCACTCGACGCTCGGAGTAGCGCGTGGAGCCAGCGCCTCGGACAATCGCCGAGGTGGTCGCCCGAATCCAATCCCGAGGCGCCTTCTCTCTAGGAACGTGGGATGAACGCTGGGCGTCCGCCCTCGTCGATGCTTGGAACGACCCCGACATCGCCGAGTGGAATCCCGTGCCCCCCGAACCCGGTCTCGAACTTGCTCAGTCGTGGATTCGGGGTACGAGCGCGCAGAACGAAGCGAGCGTCGGCGTCGACGTTGTGATGGTCGACGAAACCAGCGAGAACGTTGCTGGGGAGATTGGGCTTCAGGTCGATCCAAGCCAGGGCATCGCCGAGGTCGGATTTTGGTTAGGGGAGGCCTTCCGCGGGCAGGGCGTGGGCAAACCACTTCTGGCATTCGCACAAGATCTTGCCGCTGAGCTCGAACTCGCCGGCCTCGTTGCGCTCGTCGACCCCAAAAACGCCCCAGCCATTGGTTTGCTGGAGTCGGTCGCGTGGCCCGAAGTGCCGACGAAGAGCCATCGGCGAGCGTTTATCTATCGGGTGCCATAAAAACTTTCGACAGTTTCTTGCCGTCTCGCTCGATTGGGTTGTTGAAGGACTCACTTGGAAGAGGGATATGTGATGGTGGATATACGGCGTGTGTTTGGCGGGAGCTCTTTGCTGCTCGCACTTATAGCGAGTGTTTTGGCGATCGGAGGCGGCGCGGCATTGGCCCAGACGACCGGCGAAGCAAACTTTTGTGAATTAGGTCGCGACGGTGTGCTCTCCTGGAGCGATCGGGGTGCCAGCCGCGGCGAATACCACGTCCGCGTTCGTGACGGTGCCGGAGGCTCGAGTTTTGAGCGCACGGTCGTCGGCTTTTCAACACAGGTAGATGAACCCGACGCGCAATATGAGCTTCGGTGGCGGGCCAACGGGTCCAGCATCGGGACCATCTGCGATCGCGCTCCCGCGGCAGCGAGCGCCTTCAACTGTACGGTCTCGGCGAATCCGGGACAGTTCTTTGAAGTGACGGTTGCCGAAGAGAGCGGCGCGATTTTTCCGGTGCATGTTCGGACGGGAACTCCGGGAGGGGCATCTGATTGGGTGACGACCCTGGAGAGCGGCGACTTCCAAGGCGGAGTTGCGACGGTGAATGTCGGACAGGAAACCGAAGCGTTCGTGCGGTTCCGTGATGGCGGGCAAGTGAACGACATTGCCTGCCCGAGTGCCCCCGCTCTTGTCGGAGGCGACCTTGACGGCAGGCCGCTAGACCTGGCTCCGTTGCCAGATCCACAGCCAGCCCCTGAGATTGGCGACGTGATTTTCGAGCTCGGTCCTGGTGACCTCGGGAACTTTGGCGCATGCTCGCTCAACAACGACGGCCTCCTGTCCTGGATTGAGCTCAATGCTGACGGGGACCGGTACCACGTGCGTCTTTCTGACGGAGCGGGAAGTTCGACGTTCGTCCGCACGGTCGTTGGCTTCGAAGCCCAAGTGGAGCCATTTCAGAATTTCGTGCTTCGGTGGCGAGTCAACGGTGAGGTTCAGGAAGCATCGTGTTCACGTCCTCTCGCACCCGGCGAGGTGTTCGGTCTCGATGGGAATCTTGTCGATCCAGCTCCGGAGGATGATGTCATAGACGCGGGACCGTTCATCCCCACTGGCGACCCAGCCTGCGACGTCATCTTTGATCGTGTCACCTGGGACAACTTTGGTGCCGACGGCGATCGCTATCACCTGCGCTTGGGTGACGCTACCGGATCGACGTTTCTGACGACCGTGGTCGGCTTCGAGACCCAGATCACCGACTCCTTCGCGGACTACCTCCTTCGCTGGCGTGTCAACGGCGAGGTCATGGAGCGCGAGTGCGGAAACTTCAACGGACTACTTGCAGACGGTGTCGTCTTCAACTGAATTAGATGGTGGTGTGGCCGGTCATGACCGTTACGGCGTCGCCGGCCACCCAGATCTCGCCGTCGGCTTGGTCGATGTGGGCATAACCGCGTCGGTCGAGAGCGGTTTCCTGTCGGGCCACGTAAGGAGCGTCCAGCGTTCCATCGTCGAGTAGCCACATGGCGAGGGCGGCATTGAGACTTCCGGTGACCGGGTCTTCGGTCGCTTGGCCGTTGGCGGTAAAGAACGCTCGGACCTCGATCGCCAGATCGGCATCGCTAGAGTGCTGGCCGACGAGCCCAATAGGTACCGGTCCGATGACGCCGTGACCTTCGCTTTCAGCCTTGCTGAAATCGGGAGTGATGGCGAGCACAACGTCGGCGTCCTCCAACATCACCGCCAACCAGCCGGGCCCGTTGTCAGCCCACTGTGCGGCAATCACTTGGTCTCGCTCGATTCCGAGAACCTTGAGCGCTGGCGCGAGGTCTTGTTCGGTCGCTGGACCGCCTCTGATCAGTTCTGGGGCAGCGAAGGCAAGCCGGTCATTGTGCTCGCCCGGCATCGAGAGCCAACTCACCGATATTGGACCCAGTCGGGCAAGAAATTGCCGACATTCTTGGCCCCGGTCGTGCGAGAGCATCGCGAAACCACTACGGTGAAATTTGTTCGTGAAGCGGGTCCCGTGAGGCCTGTACGGATGGAGGAGTAATGACAGACGCTGATCTTCGGCGAACCCGTGCGGTCGCCTTTGGTCGAAGTGGGTTGAGCAGATTCGTTCCCCAGACCACCGTTCTTTCAGCCGCCGACATGGCCCGTGCACTCAAGCGCATGGCCCACGAGATCATCGAGGCCAATAGCGGCCTCGATGGGGTGATCATCATCGGCATGGAGCGTGGCGGTGTGCCCATCGCCGAGGCAATTGCAGCCGCGCTCGAGAGCATCGAGGATCGCTCGGTCGAATACGGAACGCTCGACGTCAGCTTCTATCGGGACGACATCTCGACAACCTCCATCCTCCCCGAGGTCACCAAAATGCCGTACTCGGTTACCGACAAGCACGTGGTGTTGTGCGACGACGTCCTCTTCACCGGACGTACCGTGCGGGCAGCACTCGACGCCGTCACCGACTTTGGTCGTCCGAAGAGCATTCAACTCGCCGTGATGGTCGACCGCGGGCATCGCGAACTTCCAATCCGACCGGATTTTGTGGGCAAAAACCTTCCCACTTCACGAAACGAAAGCGTCCGGGTCTCACTCGATGGCGTCGAGCTCGGAACCACCGAATTGATCGAAACAGGAACCCGGGAGGGCGATTCGTGAAAGATCTCCTAACAATCGCTGACCTTGGCGCGGACGGAATCAACGAAATCATGCTGACCGCCGACAGCATGGCCGAGGTGAGCGCCCGACCCATCCCGAAGGTTCCAGCGCTTCGGGGCAAGACGGTCGCCTCGATGTTCTTTGAGGATTCGACCCGAACGCGTACGTCGTTCGAGACCGCAGCGAAACGGCTGTCCGCTGACGTGTTGAACTTCAGCGCATCGTCTTCGTCGGTGAACAAGGGCGAATCGTTGCGTGACACGGTCGAGACGATCGAGGCCATGGGCGTCGACGCCATCGTCGTGCGACACCGGTCCTCGGGTGCGCCTCGCCAGGTTGCACAGTGGGCAGATGCGTCGGTGATCAACGCTGGCGACGGCTGGCATGCACACCCCACCCAGTCGCTACTCGACGTCTACACGATCCGCGACGAGGGACGCACCTTCGACGGCCTCAACATTGCAATCGTCGGTGATATCTCCCACAGCCGGGTGGCACGCAGCAATATCGAGGCATTCTCCACCCTCGGTGCCAACGTCACGCTCGTTGCGCCGCCGACCCTGCTGCCCCCACATGTCGAAGCTCTTGGCGCGACCGTGTCGCACTCGCTCGACGGCGTGCTCGCCGACACCGATGTGCTCTACCTGCTGCGCATGCAGCACGAACGCATGGATCAGGCGCTTGTGCCATCCCTTGGCGAGTACCACCGCAGCTTCGGGCTAAACCCAAAGCGGGCCAAGCAACTCTCCGACAACGCGTTGATCATGCATCCCGGCCCCATGAATCGCGGAATCGAGATCTCACCCGAAGTCATCGACGACCCTCGAGTGCGAGTTCTCAATCAGGTCGCCAACGGAGTAACCGTGCGGATGGCCGTCCTCTACCTGGTCGTCGGGTCGAGCGGAGGTGTCGTATGAGCACGTTTCTAAGCGGTGGATCGATCGTTGGTCCGAACGGTGTAGAAGTCGCCGATCTGCTGATCACCGGCAACTCGATCGTCGCCGTTGGTTCCGATCTGCCCGTCCCGCCCTCGGCGCGCCGGATCGACATCACCGGCATGGTCGTGATGCCCGGCCTGGTCGACATTCACGCCCATCTGCGCGAGCCGGGCAATGAAGAAGCAGAAACTATCGAGACCGGAGCCCGTGGCGCAGCCCTAGGCGGCTTTACCGCCGTCGTCGCGATGCCCAACACCAACCCGACTATCGACTCGCCGTCGGTCGTGCGCGATGTGTTAGCGCTCGCCGAAGGAGCGGCGTGCGAGGTGCTGCCAGCCGCTGCGCTGACCGTTGGCCAAAAGGGCGAGCTGCTCACACCCATGGGTGAACTCGCCGCGATGGGTGTACGCATCTTTACCGACGATGAGGCGGGCGTGCAGAACCCCGCGATGATGCGCTCGATCATGGAGTATGCGACTGGACTCGAGGCGGTCACCGACGGGGAACCCATCGTCTTGGCCCAGCACTGCGACGTCACCGCACTCAGCGGACATGGTCACATGCACGAAGGGGAGTGGTCGACCCGCCTTGGGATCGCTGGTCGCCCCGAAATCGCCGAGACATTGATGATGCAGCGCGACGTAGCCCTTGCCAGCCTGACCGGCGCTCGCATCCACTTTCAGCATGTGTCGACCGCGGGCGGTGTGGAGATCATCCGGGCCGCGAAGGCATCAGGTCTAGCCCTCACCGCCGAGGCTACAACTCACCATTTCACGCTCACCGATCAAGCCTGCGCGGGTTATGACCCGGTCTTCAAGGTGCAGCCACCGTTGCGGACCGCCGACGATGTCGACGCGATTCGCGAAGCGCTCGCCGACGGCACGATCGATTGCATCGCGACTCAGCATGCGCCTCACGAACCCCACACCAAAGAGTTCTCGTTCGATCATGCGCCGCCCGGCATGCTCGGCTTTGAGACAGCGTTCTCGCTTGCCTTGAACGAGCTCGATTTGCCTCTCGAACGAGTCGTCGAGTTGATGAGTACTGCGCCATCGGACATTGCGGGTATAGGCGACCGTCACGGCCGTCCGGTCGCTGCAGGAAACCGGGCGAACCTCGCCGTGGTCGACCTGGACGAAACGTGGGTGGTATCGGGAGCGGACATGGCGAGCAGAAGTCAGAACACCCCGTACGAAGGTCGGGAACTGCGAGGAAGAGTGAAGTACACGATCGTCGAAGGTGAGATCACGGTTGACCAAGGAGTAATCACCCAATGAGTGGAATCATCGAGGCAGCGCTTGTCCTCAGCGACGGCACGGTCTTTGAGGGCGAAGCGTTTGGTGCCGAGGCGCCCGACGGCGTCAGCACCGGCGAGGTCGTGTTCAACACGGTCATGACCGGCTACCAGGAGGTGTTGACCGACCCGAGCTACGCCGGACAGATCATCACGTTCACGTATCCACATATTGGGAACTACGGAACGAACAGCGTCGACCACGAGTCGCGGGCCTCGTTCTGTCGAGGCGTGATCGTGCGCGACCCGGCTCGTCGTGCCAGCAACTATCGCAGTGAGCATGAGTTCACCACGTACCTAAAGGCAAACAACATCGCGGGTATCGCCGGGCTCGACACTCGCCGCTTGACCCGCCACATCCGCGATCTTGGTGCGATGCCTGGTGCATTCGGCACCGCCGATCAGGCGACGCTGCTCGCAGCGGCGAAAGCCGAACCTGGCACCGACGGCGTGGACCTGGTTGCGACCGTGACATGCGGTGAGCCATACACGGTCCCCGGTGTTGGTCCGCGCACGATCGTGGCGATGGACTTCGGCATCAAGACATCGATTCTCGAACAGCTCAAGCGCCTCGGAACGGTCACCGTCGTTCCCGCCAGCACGTCATCCTCTGAGATTCTGGCAATGAACCCCGATGGCGTCTTCCTGTCGAATGGGCCCGGCGATCCCGCTCCGCTCGGCTACATCCGCGAGACAATCTCCGAACTGCTCGGCCAGGTGCCGATATTTGGGATCTGCCTTGGACATCAGTTGCTGGCCGCAACTCTGGGTGCATCCACCTACAAGCTGCCCTTTGGTCATCACGGAGGAAATCATCCGGTGATGCGCCTGCGTGACCGCAAGGTCGAGATCACCTCACAGAACCACAATTATGCAGTCGAGGAGGCGTCGTTGGTCGACGCTGAGCTCACCCACATCAACCTGAACGATCAGACGGTCCAGGGGCTTTCGTGCGCCGACATTCCTGCGTTCAGCGTTCAGTACCACCCAGAAGCCGGTCCAGGACCGCACGACAGTCGATATCTGTTCGACGACTTTGAGACCCTCATGGAATCCAGCCCAGCTCGAAACGGAGCGAACTAATGCCCAAACGCACCGATATTTCCTCGATCATGGTGATCGGCTCCGGGCCGATCGTCATTGGCCAGGCGTGCGAGTTTGACTACTCAGGAACGCAGGCATGTCGCGTCCTGAGCGACGAGGGTTACCGAATCATCCTGGCCAACTCGAACCCGGCCACGATCATGACCGACCCCGACTTCGCCGATGCCACCTATGTCGAGCCGCTCGATGTTTCGGTCCTCGAAGCGATCATCGAGAAGGAAAAGCCAGATGCGCTGCTTCCAACGCTCGGTGGGCAGACGGCGTTGAACCTCGCAATGGAGCTCGAAGAAGCAGGAATTCTCGAGAAACATGACGTCGAGCTGATCGGCGCAGATGCCGAAGCGATCGATACGGCTGAGAATCGTGACTCGTTCAAGAAAGCAATGATCGAGATAGGCCTCGACGTTCCGAAATCGGGTATTGCCCACGACATGGAGCGCGCTCGCGAGATCGCGGACGAACTCGGGCTACCGGTCATTATCCGCCCCGCGTACATCCTCGGCGGCAAGGGGACTGGTATTGCCGAAACCGCAGAAGAGTTCGAACAGGTCGCGTCGTCTGGAATTGCAGCCAGTCCAATCGGCGAGATCTTGATCGAAGAATCGATCAAGGGCTGGAAGGAATACGAGCTTGAGGTCATGCGTGACCACAAGGACAACCAGGTCGTGGTCTGCTCGATCGAGAATCTCGATCCAATGGGCGTGCACACGGGCGATTCGATCACGGTTGCTCCTGCCCAGACCTTGACCGACGTCGAGCTGCAGAAGATGCGCGATGACGCCTTTGCCGTGATGCGTCGAGTGGGTGTGGAGACCGGCGGTTCAAACGTCCAGTTCGCGGTGGATCCGTCGAATGGTCGACAGGTGGTCATCGAGATGAACCCTCGCGTGTCGCGTTCATCAGCGCTGGCTTCAAAGGCGACCGGCTTCCCGATCGCGAAGATTGCCGCACGCCTCGCTGTTGGCTACACCCTCGATGAGATCGAGAACGACATCACCAAGGAGACTCCGGCGAGCTTCGAGCCGACGATCGACTACGTCGTCACAAAGGTTCCTCGGTGGGCATTTGAGAAGTTTCCCGGCACGTCGGGTGTTCTCGGGACCCAGATGCAGTCGGTGGGCGAAGCAATGGCGATTGGACGTACGTTCCCGGAGTCGCTTCAGAAAGGCTTGCGCAGTCTCGAGTTGGGACGCGACGGTCTCAATGCCGACGCTGGTGAGCTCGCCCTAGACGAGCTGAGTCTCGACGAGTTGATGGTCCAGGCGAACATTCCAAGCGCCGACAGGATCTTCAAACTCGAAGCTTTGCTGCGTCGGGGCAAGACGGTCGAAGAGGTGCATGAGATCACCAAGGTCGATCCGTGGTTCCTCGATCAGATGCTGCGCATCACCGAAGAGCGTCACTCGCTCGAGCAGGAGTCGGTCGAGTCGATGACCCCTCGTGGCTGGAAGCGAGCCAAGCGGTTCGGATTCTCCGATGCACAGCTCGCGTACCTCTGGTCTACGGCCGAGGACGAGGTTCGCTCCGCCCGCAAGGCAGCCGGCGTTGAACCGACGTACAAGACGGTCGACACCTGTGGCGCCGAGTTCGACGCGGAGACGCCCTACCACTATTCGACGTGGGAAGACACCAGTGAGGTCCGCCCGTCAGATCGTGAAAAGGTCATGATCCTCGGTTCGGGCCCAAACCGAATTGGTCAGGGAATCGAGTTTGATTACTGCTGCGTTCACGCCAGCTTTGCGCTCGCTGATGCTGGCTACGAGACGATCATGGTCAACTGCAACCCCGAGACGGTCTCGACCGACTACGACACCAGTGACCGTCTGTACTTCGAGCCGCTGACGCTCGAAGACGTTCACAACATCATCGAGGCCGAGAAGCCAATGGGCATCATCGTGTCGCTCGGTGGACAGACTCCGCTCAAGCTGGCCAATGATCTACCGGCCGAGCTCATTGCGGGTACGCCGCCGTCTTCGATCGATCTTGCAGAAGATCGCGAGCAATGGAACGCACTCTGTGAACGAATGAACATCCCTCAGCCTCCTGGCGGAACCGCCACGACGACCGAGGAAGCGCTCAAAATCATCTCCGACATCGGGTATCCAGCGCTCATTCGTCCGTCGTACGTGCTCGGCGGACGCGCGATGGAGATCGTCTACGACGACGCTGGCCTCCGAGCCGGCATGGAAGAGTTGGCTCGCTTCGGGTCGCTGGGTCGCGAAGGTGGTCTCTCCGCAGAGCGTCCGGTCCTTGTCGACCGGTTTCTCGAGGACGCGACCGAAGTTGATGTCGACGCGATTCGAGACAGCTTCGGAAACTCGATGATCGGAGCGGTCATGGAGCACATCGAGGAAGCCGGAGTGCATTCCGGTGACAGCGCGTGTGTCATTCCGCCACCGAATTTGTCCGCTGAGGTCATCGCCACACTCGAAAAGCACGCGATCACGATCGCGGACGAGCTGAAGGTCGTGGGCCTGATCAACGTGCAGTTTGCCGTGAAGGGTGAACAGGTCTATGTGATTGAGGCGAATCCCCGCGCGTCGCGTACGGTGCCGTTCGTTGCGAAGGCAACCGGCGTTCCGCTCGCCAAGATCGCTGCACGGGTCATGCTCGGCGCATCACTCGACGAGCTGCGGGCCGAAGGGCTCGTGAAAGATCCGGTGACGGGTCACGTCTCGGTGAAGGAAGCCGTACTGCCATTCAGCCGTTTCCCAGATGCCGACCCTCTGCTCGGACCCGAAATGCGTTCAACCGGCGAGGTCATGGGTATCGATTCGACGACGGGACGAGCTTTCACCAAGAGTCAGATGGCAGCCGGAGGGGCGCTTCCGGAATCGGGAACGATCTTCTTCTCGCTCGCCGATCGTGACAAGGCGGTCGGGATCGATGCTGCCAAGCGCTTTGTTGAGCTGGGCTTCACGATCGTCGCCACACCCGGTACCGCTGCGGTGTTCGAGGCGGCTGGTGTTCCGGTCAGCGAACGCCTGAGTAAGTTGACCAGCGCCGGGGCGGTCGAACCCGTCGATGGGCCAACAGCGGTCGATCTGATCGAGGCAGGCAAGATCGCGCTCGTGGTAAACAGCCCCGCTGGCCGAGGTCCGCGCGCCGATGGCGCCTACATCCGAGCCGCCGCAGGAGCACACGGTGTTCCGCTGCTGACCACCGGTTCAGCTGCCCTCGCAGCCTCTCGCGGGATGACCGACTGGCTGAATTCGCCGCTCAGCGTCAAATCATTGCAGGACTACCACAATCAGGTGCCCTCGGAGTCTGAAGCGGCAGGGTCGGTGCTGTAATGGTCGATATGGCGACGCGGGTTGGGGACACCGTGCTCCCGACCCCGATCATGACCGCATCGGGAACCGCTGGGCACGGCAGCGAGTTGGGGCGGTACGTTGCGCTCGACTCGCTCGGTGCACTCGTCGTCAAGTCGTTGTCGATCATGCCCTGGCAGGGAAATCCCGGCCCAAGGGTCGTGCAGCTTCCGGGCGCCATGATGAACAGCGTCGGCCTACAGGGTCCTGGTGTGGCGGGCTGGATTGCCGACGAACTTCCGGCACTGCGCGCATCGGGAGCTCGGATCGTCGCCAGCATCTGGGGACGCACGGTCGACGAATACCGTCAGGCGGCCGAGGCGTTAGTCTCGGTCCAGGACGATCTGACCGCGGTCGAGCTCAACGTGTCGTGTCCAAACATCGAGGATCGGCGCAAGATGTTTGCCCACAGCTGCGAGAGCGCGGCGACCGTCATCTCCGCGACCGAATCACTCGAGGTGCCTCGCTGGGCAAAGCTCAGCCCGAACGTGTCCGACATTGCCGAGATCGCTGGTGCTGCTGGCGACGCCGGTGCCGACGCCGTCACACTCACCAACACACTGCTCGGCCTGGTCCTCGACCCCGATACCGGCCGACCGGTGCTCGGTGGGGGAGGCGGTGGAGTCTCAGGCCCAGCAATGCGTCCGGTTGCGCTTCGTGCGGTCTTTGACGTGTCTGCAGCTCACCCGGAACTCCCGATCGTCGGCGTTGGGGGTATCGCTGACGCCGAAGATGCCGTGCAGTACCTTCGTGCCGGGGCAAGTGCGGTCCAGATCGGTACAGCGACATTTGCTGATCCCCGGTCGACCGCACGAGTCACCACCGAACTCGAGAAATGGTGCAAGTCGTCCGGCGTGCGCCGCGTGGCCGATCTGATCGGCACAGCGCATGATCGCTAATTGTTCCCGTACCCTCCACATCTGAGACCCCGAATAGGAAAGAAATCATGGACACCATGGACACCGTAGACATCGAACTCCGGAGCAAGCTCTGCGTCGCCCTCGACGTCGATGACATGGTCGAAGCCGTTCGCATCGCCCGTGAACTGTCGCCATGGTTTGGGGTGGCGAAAGTCGGTCTCGAGCTCTTTACCGCGGCCGGAACCGATGCGATCGGAATCCTCATCGGCTTGGGTTACGACGTGTTCATCGACCTGAAGATGTACGACATCCCAACTACGGTCGAGAAGGCATCCCGTGTGCTCGGTGCGCTTGGGGTGAAGTACGCGACGTATCACGCCCAGGGCGGCATCGACGTTCTGTCGGCTGGTGCCCGCGGGCTGCGAGAAGGGGCAGCTGAAGCCGGCCTCGACGAGCCGATTCCACTCGCTATCACCGTGCTGACCTCCGACGCCGATGCTCCCGAACACATCATGCCAGCACGTGTAGGCCTCGCCGTCGAAGCGGGCATGGGCGGTTTGGTCACAGGACCAAACGATGTGAAGGAAGCCAAGCAGTACGCTCCTCGTCTCTTCGGTGTCACTCCCGGTATTCGTCCTGAGGGAGCAGCCCATCACGATCAGGTTCGTGTCGCGACACCAAAGGTCGCTCTCGATAACGGCTCTGACCTTCTCGTCATCGGCCGTGCGGTCACGCTCGCCGAAGACCGCGTTGCCGCCGCGGAGAGCATCGTGGATTCCTGCCTGAGCTGACCCGTTCCAGCAATCAGCGTCCGAGCGTGATGGCAATTGATGCTCCGGGGCTAGCGGGGTCGAACCGGTTAGAATCGTGGTGTGTCTATGTTCGACGACGACAAGTATGTGCAGCTTTTTGCTTCCATAGCGGAGGTAAAGGCGCATCGCGATGCTTTCGTCGCCGAGCTGAACACCGGGTCGGCGTCGCTCGCCGAGGTGTTCTCGCGCGCAGCCGACGATCCGGTGCTCTCAAAGATGAAGGTGCTGCCCGCAATAGAGGCACTTCCTGAGACCGGGAAGGTCTCGACGAGGCGTGCCTTTGCCGATCTTGGCATTGATGAGGCGGCCCTCATCTCCGATGTTCCTGTCGCCTCGATCGATGCACTCCCGAGCGCGATTGCGAGTCACGCACTGTGATTGTGGGTTCGATGTAATGCCAGGTTCGATCATCGTCATCTCCGGCCCTGGCGGGGTGGGCAAAGGAACCGTCGTCTCGCGGCTCCTCGCCAACAACGCCGAGCTCGCCCTGTCCCGCTCGTGGACAACCCGGGATCGGCGTCCAGGTGAGGCCGAGGATGCCTACAGTTTCGTTTCAATAGCGGAATTTGAGGCTGCGATCGAGAACGGTTCGTTTCTCGAATGGGATCATCACTTCGGTAACTATTACGGATCACCGGTCCCAGCTGCTGATGAGGAGCGCGACCTGATTCTGGAGATCGATGTCAACGGTGCCCAGCAGATCCATGAGAACGGGTTCGGCGCACTCTACGTGTTCATTGATGCACCGTCGCTCGATATCCAGCGAGAACGACTATCCGGCCGAGGTGACCCGCCCGAGAAGGTCGAGGAGCGGATGGCGGGGGGATCTGCTGAGCGAGAACTTGCCGCCGAGTTGCCCTATGTCTACGTCTTGAACGCCGATGTGGACGACAGCGCGGCCGAGGTTGCCCGGATCATTGCCGACTACCGTGCCTCGTGTTCGCCCTGAACGCTGATATCCTCAAACGCTGGCGCCTCCAATAGTGTTTGCGCCGACCCACCCTCTGGAGCATCCAACATGAGTGACAACGCGTCGATGATCGATCCGCAGGTCGAAAGCCTGCTCGAAGCCGCTGGCTCAAAGTTCCGCCTCGTCACCCTTGGCTCGCGACGCGCTCGCCAGATCAACGCCTATTTCGGTCAGTTGGGTGAGGGTCTTGGTTCCAGCATCCCGCCACAGGTGACCTCGACGGCTCGCAAGCCACTGTCGATCGCCTTCGAGGAGATCTCCGTTGGCAAGATCCAGGGAGTCGACCGCGATTTCGAAGCCGAAGCCTTGGCGGAAGCTCAAGCAAAGGCCGATGCAGAAGCACTCGCCGCAGAGCTCGACAAGCTGAACGACAAGTAGCAACACATGTCCGCTCTCGACGGTGCGCGGGTAGTCCTCGGCGTCACGGGCGGTATTGCTGCATATAAGGCGGTCGAAGTGAGCCGTCGGCTCGTCGATGCAGGTGCTCACGTCGTACCGGTCCTCACCGAGGGTGCTGAGCATTTCGTTGGCCGGACGACCTTTGATGCGTTGGCGTCGGAGAAGGTACAGACCAGCCTGTGGGACGAGACGAGCCCTATTCCTCATACCAAACTCGGTCAGAGCGCCGACCTGATCGTCGTGGCCCCCGCAACAGCTCGGGTACTCTCCGACTACCGAACCGGCCGCTCGGCGGACCTGTTGACCACGACACTGATCGCAACTGCTGCGCCCGTCCTGCTCGCGCCAGCGATGCACACCGAGATGTGGGAACATCCAGCCGTACAGGAGAACCTGGACGTTCTGGCCAGCCGGGGCGTGCACATCGTTCCCGCAGAACCGGGTCGGCTCGCTGGCGGTGACGTCGGCTTTGGACGCTTGGCCGCACCACGGACGATCGTGGCCCACGCCGAACGTGTTTTGGCTGCGGGAGATCTTGCTGGGCGCCACGTGGTGATTACCGCTGGCGGTACCTCCGAGCCAATCGACGCCGTGCGGGTCATCTCGAACCGTTCGACGGGCAAGCAGGGATACGCGCTTGCCGAGGCGGCGTGGGCGCGCGGTGCTGAGGTCACGCTGATCAGCACCGCACAGCTCGAGGCACCTGTCGGCGTCAATGTCGTCTCGGTGCAGACCGCTTCGGAGATGGAGAAGGCGGTCATGGATGTCCGCAACGCCGATGTCATCGTCATGGCTGCAGCGGTTGCGGACTTCCGTCCGAAGGATCCAGCAGATCACAAGATCAAGAAGTCCGGCGATGACGTGCCGCAGATCGAACTGGAAAAGACACACGACTTCCTCGTCGAGCTCGGCGAGGGCAAACCCGACGGTCAGGTGCTCGTCGGCTTTGCGGCCGAGACCGAGGACCTGCTGGAAAACGCAAAGGGCAAGCTCGAACGGAAACGTCTCGACCTGATCGTTGCGAACGATGTGTCCGCTCCCGATGTCGGCTTTGCCCACGACACCAACAAAGTGACCATCCTGGTTGGCGACGACAGCCAAATTGAGGTACCACTTAGCTCGAAACGGGTGGTCGCTGATGCGATCTTCGATGCTGTCGTACGGGTTCAAACAACCCTCCCGTAACAGACTCACTTCGATGTAACTCCAATTAGAATCAAGGCCGCGCATCGAAACAACGATCAGGCCCAACGCAACGGCCAAGAAGGTATAACCCCGTGCCAGAGAACTTCAGTTTCACGTCCGAGTCGGTGACCGAGGGTCACCCCGACAAGATGTCCGATCAGATTTCTGATGCCATCCTCGATGCGTTCCTTGAGCAGGACCCCCTCGCTCGTGTCGCGTGCGAGACCCTCGTAACCACGGGACTTGCGATGGTTGCGGGCGAGATCACGACGAGCGGTGACTACGTCGACATTCCTTCGATCGTTCGAAAGACGATCAACCGCATTGGCTATGACCGCGAATCGTTCGGTTTTGATGGCAACACCTGCGGTGTCATGGTGGCGATCGACGAGCAGTCGGCCGATATTGCCCAGGGTGTGGACGACTCCGAAGAGGAGCGCGGCGGCAGCTCCGAGGACGACCTCGATAAGCAGGGTGCAGGCGACCAGGGCATGATGTTCGGTTACGCCAGCGACGAGACCGACGTCCTCATGCCCATGCCAATCCACGTGGCGCACCGTATGGCCGAGCAACTCGCTGCCGTACGTAAGTCCGGCAAGGTGCCGTACCTTCGCCCCGACGGCAAGACCCAGGTCACCTTCGAATACGAGAACAACGTTCCTGTGCGTCTGAGCACCGTCCTGATCTCGACCCAGCACAACGATGGCATCGACCGCGAGTCGATGATCCGCCCTGACCTCATCGAGAACGTCATCAAGCCGGTCATCCCGGAGCAATTCAAAGATGACGACTACGAAGTTCACGTCAACCCGACCGGCCGTTTCGTTATCGGTGGTCCGGTTGGTGATGCTGGCTTGACCGGCCGCAAGATTATCGTCGACACCTATGGCGGTATGGGTCGCCATGGTGGCGGTGCTTTCTCGGGCAAGGATCCAAGCAAGGTCGACCGTTCGGCAGCCTATGCAACCCGCTGGGTTGCAAAGAACGTTGTTGCCTGTGGCGCGGCAAAGCGCTGTGAGGTCCAGGTCGCGTACGCCATCGGCATGGCTCGACCAATGTCAGTTCTCGTCGAGACCTTTGGCACCGAGACCGTCGACCCCGCGGCGATTGCCGATGCGGTGAACGAGGTCTTCGACCTGCGTCCGGGCGCAATTCTGCGCGACCTCGACCTGCGTCGACCCATCTACTCGCCAACCGCGGCATACGGCCACTTCGGTCGTAGCGGTGACGGCTTCACCTGGGAAAACACCGACCGAGCCGCCGACCTCAAGAGCGCTCTCGGCCTCTAGCGTCACACATCACCTGTAGGTTGTCGCCGTGACGGATCGGCTTCCGGGATTTGAGACTGCGGGCGGGGCGCAATTTGCGCGCCCGGCTGGCTGTCTCGTCGAGGTGCAGCCCGACATCACCTCTGTCGGCCGGTCGTTCACCTACGAGGTGCCGGCTGCATGGGAAGACGATGGTCGCGCAGACAAGGTCGGGGTCGGCTCCATGGTGCGGGTCGACTTCAGCGGTCGTCGGACCGCAGGTTGGGTCACCGCTGTCGATGTGCCCCACGATTCCTCTGTCGATGTGCGCCCCTTGTCGAAGTGGTCGAGCGTCGGGCCTCCAGCGGATGTGATCAAGCTCGCCGAGTGGGCTGCGTGGCGTTGGGCAGGGCGTTTGCCACACTTCCTGCGCGCTGCGTCGCCGCCGAAGATGGTGCCGATCATTCGGCCTCGAGGTGATAGGGACTGGTGGACTAGGGAGTACGACAGGACGATCGAGCCGTGGGCGCTGCGGATTCAGGACGGGGTCACATCGATTCGCGAACCTGGTCAAGGCAACGATGTGTCGCTAGCGATGTGGGCGGCGTCGAGGGGGCAGGGTCTCGTGTTGGTCCCGACGATCAAATGGCGCTCACGGCTCGCTCGAGACCTGCGACAGGCAGGCGTACCGGTTGCGGAATACCCCGACCAGTGGGCGCAGTCGGCATCGGGCGCGCTGACGATCGGTACAAGAAGCGCCGCGTTTGCGCCGATCCCGGCGGTTGACGCAGTTGTGGTGCTCGATGAGCATGATTCGGCATACAAGTCTGAACGCACGCCGAGCTGGAACGGCCGAGATGTCGCAATCGAACGAGCTCGGCGGGTTGGCGCGCCGTGTGTGCTTGTATCGCCAGCGCCGTCGCTGGAGGCACTTCGGGCAGCTGACCACTCCCTCGTACCGAGTGCGGCCGCCTCTCGGGCGGCCTGGCCAAACATTACGGTCGTCGACCTGCGGACCCAGGACACGCCCGGTTTGTTGACCGGGTCGATCGTCGACGTGATCCGAAGCGAGGGTCCAATCGCCGTGATCCTCAATCGCAAGGGTCGAGCTCGAATGTTGGCGTGCGCGACCTGCAATGCGCTCGCTGCTTGCGAGACCTGTGGTGGCTCTCTCGCTGAGGCAGACGATGGTTCGCTGGTGTGTCACCGGGACAACACGACTCGTCCAAAGGTGTGCGGCGAATGCAACAGCACACACATGAAACACTTGCGACCCGGCATTTCTCGGCTCGCAGAGGACCTTGCCATCCTGGCCAAGCGTGAGGTCATCGAGGTGTCGGCCGACAGCGCTCCGGCCGACCTGGCGAGTAATGGCTTGTTCATCGGGACCGAAGCAATTCTTCACCGCATGGAGCGCGCCCGAGCTGTCGTGTTCCTCGACTTTGATCAAGAGCTCGCCATGCCACGGTATCGGGCTGGCGAAGACGCGTTCGGATTGCTTGCAATCGCAGCTCGGTTGGTTGGCCCGCGGATCAATGGCGGACGAATCTTCATACAAACGCGCCGTCCGAACGACGTCGTCGTTCAGGCCGCAGTGCACGGGGACCCAGGGAGCGTTGCCACAGCTCAGCGAGACGTCCGACAGGTCTTCCAGCAGCCTCCATACGGAGCGTGGGCGCTGGTGTCAGGTGCTGGTGCCGCTGAGTTCATCGAGGAAGCAGAGGCGGTCGTAGCAGCGTCAGGCCGCAATGATGAGGTCCAGTTCCGGCGCCAGGACGATCGATGGAGGCTCAGTGCACCAACCCACGACGACCTGCTCGATGTGCTGAACGCCACCGAACGGCCCGCCGAACGAATCCGTATCGAAGTCGACCCGTTGGATATCTAACCGCTGGCGAGCCTGTCCAGAAAACGTGCGAGCCATAATCTACGACTTGATAATCGAACAGGTGCTCGTTGAGCTTGCAGTACGTGCTCGCACCCACTGCGACGAATGAGACGAGAGGAGCACTACCTCGGTGCTACTACGCCTCGTCGGGGGCGAAGTCGTCCCAGCTGGGTTGTTCTTCAAGATCGTCGCCATCGTCAGTTGATGCTGGCGGCAGAATCGACGCTGCCAGGGCGGTCGTCAGCGGAACCGCGCCGATAAGTCCTATCGAGCCGGTCAGGGTTCGGACGATCTCCACGGCGATGATCTCGGAGTTCGCCACCTGTGCGAGCGATTGTTCGGACGCAGCGAACAGCAACAGAATCGGCAGGCTCGCACCGGCATAGGCCAGCAACAGCGTGTTGACGGTAGCGGCGATGTGGTCGCGGCCGACGGAAAGCCCCGACGTGATCAAACGAGTAGATGTCATGTTGGGATTGCTGCGCCGCAACTCGCTCACCAAAGAAACCTGGGTGACCGTGACGTCGTCGAGCGCACCAAGCGCGCCAATGATCGCACCACCGAGGAGAAGCGAGCTGAGTTGGAGATCTTGGTTGAGGACGGGAAGTACAAGCGATTCGGTGCTTGAGAAGCCAGTGAACTTGGACAGACCGAAGAAGATCCACGACAGGACAAAGGTCAATCCGAGCGCGCTTAACGTTCCGGCGAGTGCCACGACGGTCGTCGGAGAGAATCCGTGGGTTAAGAACAGGCTGACGAAGGCAATGATCGTCGCAGCAATGAGCGCGACGAGAACAGGGTCGTTCCCATCGAGAACGGACGGGGCGACAAAGCCCACAAGCACTGCCAGGGTCACCACCATTGCAAAGAGCGCTAGCAGGCCTCGTGCCCGACCAAAGGCGATGACGATGATCGCGAAAAGTACCGCGAGGGCCAAGAGGGGAGTGATCCGGGCCTGATCCTCGTAAAAGTACGTGTTGGTGCTCGGGATGAAACCCAGAACGACTTCATCGCCTGGTTCAAATTCGGGCACGCCCCGTTCGATCTCGAGGTTCAGTTCGGGGAGAACTAGAACAGTGCCTGCATCGGGTCCCTCGAGCAGGTCGAGTACGAGCAGTCGGCACGTCTGGGGGAATTCGGGCGTCGAATAGCTGCACGATTCAGTCTCTGACGAAACGATGTTCGCCGCGATGCGTTGGGTGGAGAGCCCGATCTCTTCAGCTGCGGCGATTGCGTCCTCGGTGCCCTGACCCGTTGGCCACAGTGCCACCAAGCCGACGAGTGCTGCGATCAGGGAGATGGCAAGGCCGGCAATTACCAATCGCAGACGCGTCGAAGTCAGCCATTCGTCCCACCCGCCCTGGTGATCGTGACCATGAGCGTGGCTGTGTCCTTGTCCCATCAGGTCCATCCTTATTCACTAGACGATGTACGGGACGGAATCTGGTCGCCTATTTGTTCCTCTAGCATCTGATAATGGCAACGATTGAAGTTCTCGGTACGTGTCACCACGACTGTCCTGACAGTTGCGGGTGGGTGGCGACGTCTGTCGATGGAGTCTTGACGCAGCTACGTGGTAACCCCGAACACCCGTTTTCAAAGGGTGAGCTGTGCCCGAAGGTCTCGAAGTTCGTGCATCGCGTCAACCACGAGGATCGAGTCCTTCATCCACTGATCCGGACCGGTCCGAAGGGATCGGGCGAGTTCCGCGAGGCCACATGGGAAGAAGCCCTCGCAACGGTCGTGACCGAATTCAACCGAATTCGTGACGAGCACGGGGGCGAGGCCATCCTTCCGTGGTGGTCGGCGGGCACACAAGGTGCAATCCAGAACCAGGGCACGTCACAGGCCCTCTTTGCGCTGCTTGGATCGAGCAACCCGTACGGAAGCGTGTGTGGAGAGGCAGCGTCCTGGGGTATGTCGTCGGTATACGGCGCTGGCCTTGGCACCGATCCCTTGCAGGCCGAGTACTCCGATCACATCATCTTGTGGGGAACAAACACCCGCCTCACGAATCGTCACTTCTGGCCAACCGTTTCGGCTGCGCAGGCTCGCGGCGCAAAGGTCACCGTCGTCGATCCAATTCGCACCATCACCGCTGACAAAGCTGACGTGCACCTGCAACCGCTCCCGGGCACCGATGTTGCCTTGTTGCTCGCAATCATCCAGGTCCTCATTGCAGAAGACCTGGTCGATCACGACTACATCAACACATACTCCACCGGATACGGCGAGCTCGCCGAGCACGTATCGAGTCACACCCCCGAGTGGGCTGCGCCTCTGTGTGGACTCGATGTGGAGGTGATCACCGAGCTAGCCCGGTCGATCGGCAACGTGCCAAAGACCATGCTGAGGGGACTCATCGGAGCCGAGCATCACCACTCCGGTCCAACGATCTTCCGCCTTCTCTCGATGATCCCCGTCCTCACCGGGTCTCACAAGGTGCTCGGTGGTGGTTTTGCTCGCAGCGTTGGTTCGTGGGCGGAGATTCAAGATGTCGACATCCAAGCCGTTGGTGCCTTGGCGAGCGAGATAGCTCCAGATAGTGGCGAACGACGTCGCTTCCGTCAGCCCGACCTCGGCAACACGCTCACCCAACCCGACGATCCCATCCACGGCTTGTTCATCTGGAACGGCAACCCCGTTTTGTCGATGCCAAATTCTGGCGCGATTCGCCACGGGCTGCTGCGAGAGGACCTCTTCACCGTTGTGAGCGAACAGTTCGTCACCGACACCGCTGCGTACGCTGACGTGATCTTCCCGGCTGCGACCGAGACCGAGATGCTCGAGGTCATGCCATCTTGGGGTCACCTGTGGATTGGGTGGAACGAACCCGCCACCGAACCGTTGGGTGAGGCGGTTGCAAATACCGAACTCTTTCGCCGTCTCGCGGCGGCATTCGGGTTCGAGCAGCCACAACTGCACCTTTCCGACATGGAACAGATAGAGCTGATGGTCGGTGACCATATCGATCTCGAACTGCTCCGCAAGGACGGCTTCGTACGAGTGACCGACTACCCGGTCGATCATCTTCCCTATGCCGAGGGCGGATTTCATATGTCATCGGGCAAGGCCGAGCTCGTCGCCGAGTCCTTCGAGAACGTCGGTGTCACCCGCTTGCCGGAGTGGGTTGCTCCCGATCAGATCGACGGCGCGCAACGCTCCGATGGGTACGGCCTCTACCTCCAGACCCCGAAGAAGGCAACGAGGTTTCTGAACACCTCCTATTCCAACCTGGCTGAGCACGCAGGTCGCGAGACAAAGCCACACGTCGAGCTCGACCCAGTGGATGCGGCAGAACGCGGGCTCTCCGAAGGGGACTCGGCCAGGGTCTTCAATGATCGAGGCTCTCTCGTGCTACCGGTCGCGATCTCCGACCGGCTTCGTCCCGGTGTTGTAAGTGTGCCCTGGGGGCACGTGGACTCGTCCTATGGGTCCGGTGTCGGGTCGATCAATGATCTCACCAATGCCGGAGATACCGAGTTTGGGAACGGGTCCTCGTATGGAGACACGCTCGTCGAAGTCGAAAAGGCCAGCTAGGCAGTCCACGCCTGGCGTCGAGCCTCGGCAACGGCGATCGACGCGGCCACTCCGACGTTCAGCGACCCAACCTTGCCGACCTGGGGGATATATCCGACCGTGTCGCACAGGGCGAGGGCTTCTTTGCTGAGCCCGCGGTCCTCGTGGCCGACAACGAGGCACACCTTGCCAGACAGGTCGACTTCGTGAAGGGGTAGTGCGTCGTCGGCGAGCTCGATGCCGACGACGGCATAGCCGGCATCGCGGGCGGCGTTGATTGCCTCGGTCGGAGTTTCGACCGCCGTCCATTCCACGTATCGCTGGGTACCCATGGCGGTTTTGTTGGTCTTGTTGTGGTTCGGTGACTCGGTCGCTCCGACCAACCACAGGTGTTCGACTCCGAGCGCTGCGCTCGTCCTGATGATGGTTCCGACGTTGTACGGGGTTTGCACACTGTCGAGGATCAGCGAGACGTCTTGGGTCGTGCGGCGCCGCCAGTCGCGATGCAGGCGCTTCAGCCCGGTCGGGTCCAGGTTTTTCACGAGGGTGTCTCCGTGGAACGCGGGAGTGTTTCCAGTATTCGAAAGCCCTTGCGGCTCCCAAGTTTTGTTGTCGCCCATCCATTCTCGGTGAGCCACGTAGTGAGCGAGTCCGAACCGAGGTGTTTTTGGACGACCATCCAGGCTCTGCCGGTCGGCGTGAGTCGATCGAGCCAGGTTTCGAGCAGCTCGTGTAGGGCCTGCTTGCCGATTCGGATGGGTGGGTTCGAGATGATCAGGTCGAAACCCACGTCGACGGGGACTTCGTCGGCGGTACCAAATCGAGCGTTGGCGATGTTGTTGGCCTCTGCGTTTGCTCGAGCGAGGTCGAGGGCCCGGGTGTTCACGTCGACTCCCCAAACCTCGGCATCCGGTGCTCGTTTCGCAGCGGTGAGCGCAATCGGTCCATAGCCGCAACCGAGATCGAGAATGTGTTCGCTGGGCTCGGGTATTGGCGGATGGGCCTGGAGCAGGTAGCGGCTTCCCGAATCGACCTTCTGATTCGAGAACACGCCGCTGTCGGTGCCGAGCGTGAGGAAGACATCGGGGAGCACCAACTCGATCGTGCGCGGATTCGACGCCGCCGTCGGTGCGGCATCGAAGTACTGGGAATCGCTCACTTTCGCAAGCTAGCTTCGGGCGCCGAGCGCGGTGATTCCGCCGAGTGCTAGGTACGTCGTGCCCGCAACGGCGTTCTTTCGCCGGTCGAATTCGCGGGAACGGGGGAATCGACTGCCCGCCCAGCCACCGATGGCGGCGAACATCGAGTCTGATATGAGTCCAAGAGCGACGAATAGACCGCTGAATACCAACAGCTGAGTCGTGGGAGAGCCAGCAGCTGGATCTACGAACTGTGGGACGAACGCAAGAAAGAAGACCGCAGTCTTTGGATTGAGAACGTTGAGCACGGCACCGTCAATGAAAAGCCGCTTGGCGGATCGATGTGTTGGAGCGTCGTGATCGTCGGATGCATTGTCGCGGGCTCGCAGCGCCGCGATGCCGAGATACAACAGGTAGGCGGCTCCAGCGAGCTTGACGACAGTAAAGGCCTGCGACGACGCTAGGAGTATGGCGGACAGTCCAGCGACCGCGGCGATGATGTGGACGAGCGTTCCGGCGTGGATGCCGAGTGTGGAGATCAGGCCAGCCCTTGTTCCCTGCGACGTGCTTCGGGCGACGATGTAGAGCACTGCGGGGCCAGGGATTATCAAGAGGAAGAGGGCAGCGCTACTGAAGAGCAGCAGATCTGAGACGGGAGGCATGCTGTCGAGGCTAGCGTCGCGGGGCGGGGACGGTATCGTAGATGGTGATGAGCGCTCCCTATCGCATCCGCCACTACGGCGACCCGGTCCTGAAGCAGGTGGCAAAAGACGTCACCGACATCGATGGATCCCTGGTTCGCCTCGTCGACGACATGCTCGAGACAATGTATGACGAACCCGGGTTGGGTCTTGCTGCACCCCAGGTGGGCATCCGCAAGCGGTTGTTCGTCTACGACCTGGCTGAGGAGGGCTTCGACCCACACGCCCTCATCAACCCCGAGATCATCGAATCCGACGGCGAGTGGGAGTTCAACGAAGGGTGCCTGTCGGTTCCGGGTCTCTCGTGGCACATCGTGCGTCCCAAGACGGTGCATATTCGTGGCTACGACCTCGATGGCAACGAGATCAACATCGAAGCGGACGAACTTGAAGCGCGTCTCTTCCAACACGAGCTCGACCATCTCAACGGCGTGTTGCTCGTCGAACATCTCGACGATGAGCAGAAGAAGGAAGCCAAGAAGATTCTGCGCGAGCGCGCTGATAAGGGTGATAACTCCGCTGAGGCAATGAGCGCCGAGCTCGGTCTTTCGCTGCCAAAGCCCGGCGGGCTCTCTCTGCCGTAGAGTTCTCATCTGTGGCCCTTCCTCTTCCGCCGTCAGATCCGGCGAACATTCGGCGCGTAGCCTTCCTTGGGACTCCCGCGATTGCGGTGCCAACCCTCCAGGCGATCATCGACGCTGGCTATGAGATCCCGCTGGTCGTTTCTGGCGCTGACAAGCGTCGGGGTCGTGGCAAGGAAACCTCACCTACGGCAGTGAAAGCGTTAGCCCTCGAACACGACATCGTCGTGACGACCGAGGTGGACGAGCTGCTCGCCGAGCACCGGCGGGCACCAATCGATCTGGCGGTGGTCGTCGCATTCGGCAAGATCATCCGATTGAACGTCCTCGAGCAGATTCCGATGGTGAATCTGCATTTCTCCGCGCTGCCGCGTTGGCGTGGCGCTGCTCCGGTCGAATGGGCGATCCTCGAAGGGGACGAAGCCTCCGCGATCGATGTGATCACGGTTGCCGAGGGGCTCGACGAGGGTGACATTTGGGCCGAGTTGCCATGGCCCATGGCCGACGACGCAACGCTGCTCAGTACGTGGCACGACATGGCCTACGCCGGAGCGGAGCTGATGGTCGAAACTATGCGCGCCGGTTTCTCAGAGCCCAGAGCACAAGCGGGCGAGCCGATCTACGCGAAGAAGATCCACACGAGCGACCTCCAACTCGACTGGACCCGCCCCGCGGCCGAACTGCATCGCATTATTCGTGTGGGCAACGCCTGGACCGAGCTCGATGGGCAGCGCTTCAAGATTCACGAAGCGGTCGTCGACGAAGTCTGTGCGCTCGGGCCAGGCGAGATTGGCGACCTCGTCGTCGGCGCTGGCAGCGGAGGACTTCGTCTCGTGACAGTCCAGCCCGCTGGAAGGCCTCGAATGGATGCTGAGGCGTGGGCCAATGGCGCCCAGCCCAATGGCAGCACGTTCGATCCGGTGCCAGGCTCGTGAGCGAGGCCCCAGAACCATCAAAGACAAACGGCGTGATCGCGCGCCGGCTCGCGATCGAAGCGCTCGAACGCATAGAAGTCGACGGAGCGTACGCGAACTTGCTCGTTCCGAAGTTGCTGGAAGAGTCAGACCTCGATGAACGCGACCGGGCGTTCGTCACGCAGATTGTGTACGGCGCTACCCGGATGAAACGTGCCCTCGATTATCTCGTGGATCGGTTCATCGACCGCGATGACGTCGATTCGCGTGCGCGTGCCGCGTTGCGAGTCGGTGCCTACCAACTTGCCTATCTGCGTACTCCGTCCCACGCTGCGGTCGACGCGACGGTGGCAGCGACGCCGAAGCGAGCTCGTGGGTTTGTGAACGCGGTGCTGCGCAAGGTGGCAAAGGCAGGGTCGGCCGAAGAGACCGACTGGCCGACCGACGCCATACGATTGAGCTATCCGGACTGGCTGGTCAAACGTTTGGAAACAGACCTTGGCGACCGTGCCCACGCGGTCCTCGCAGCGATGAACGAAGCAGCGACTACACACACACGCAATGACGGGTACCGCCAAGATTTAGCCTCTCAGCAGGTGGCCGCGCTAGTGGGGGTCGATCCCGGCGCTGTGGTGTATGACTTGTGCGCAGCGCCAGGTGGGAAGGCCACGTTCATCTCGGGGGCGAACGAGTCAGCCACGGTCATTGGGTCTGACCTTCATGAGCACCGTGCCGGTCTGGTGCGTACCGCAGCGGCCGACACCGGGACGACCGTGCACACCATCGTCGCCGACGCGACGATGGCTCCGTACCGGCCGCACAGTGCCGACGCAGTGCTGATCGATGCGCCGTGTTCGGGACTCGGTTCGCTGCGACGCCGCGCCGATGCACGCTGGCGCATCAAACCGGCCGATATCGACAACCTCGCAGGTCTCCAGTTCGATCTTGTTGCTCAGGCCGCCGAACTCATCAAACCCGGCGGGCAGGTCGTGTTTTCGGTCTGCACGCTGACCGCAGCCGAGTCTGTCGCCGTTGACGCTCGAATTGCAGCCGAACTCCCAGAGCTCGAACCTCAGCCGCTCGTCGAACCCTGGGAGCCTTACGGTCGTGGTGGCCGTCTGCTGCCGGACGTCTTCGAAGGCGACGGCATGGCTGCGTTCAATTTTCGGCGCTCGATGTAGATCGCGCGGGCTTCGCTCACGGTAGTGGGCTACCGTCGGTCAATGACCGCCTTTGAACCCCAAGCCTGGACCCCACCGACCGCGCCGAAGTTGACGGGACGCTACGCATCCAACGACCGGCTAGCCCGAGCACGCTTGCTGAACGTTCCGGGTAACGGCCCAGAGGACGTGGCAATCGATAGCTCGGAACGGATCTACACCGGTCTCGACGATGGGGCGATCCTCGAGCTTGATCTTGCTCGCAACATTCGATTCGTGGCCGACGTTGGGGGACGTCCGCTCGGCATCGAGCTCTACGGCGACGATGATCTGCTCGTCTGCAATGCCGATAGGGGTGTTCAGCGTGTGTCGAAGCATGGTGCCGTCGACACGCTGCTCGATACGGTCGACGGCGAACGCTTGACCCTCACCAACAACTCGAGCGTCGCATCGAGTGGCACGATCTACTTCACCGAGTCCTCGCGTCGATGGCCCCTCGCCGAATACGAGAGCGACCTCGTCGAGGGGCGACCGAGTGGGCGCCTCTTTCAGCTCGCAGAGACCGGCGAGGTAACCGTGTTGATCGATGGTCTGCAATTCGCCAACGGAGTGGCACTCGATGCAGAGGAGGCCTCGGTGTTCGTTGCGGAGACCGGCCGCTATCGGATCCATCGCTACTGGCTCACCGGCGACAAGGCTGGTTCTAGCGAGGTCTTTCTCGACAATCTTCCCGGCTTTCCCGACAATCTGAGCTTCGCTGACGGCCTTCTTTGGGTCGCGCTCGCGTCGCCTCGCCAAGCGGCGCTCGACGCCATGTCGTCGCGGACGTGGATGCGCAAGGTCGCGCACAGGATGCCTGACGCCCTCAGTCCAAAGCCGGTGCGTCACGGCATGGTCTTTGCCTATGACGCTGACGGGACTCTGCGGCACAACCTCCAAGACGATACGGGGACGGTTGCGGTGACGACCGGCGTTCGAGCGCTTGGCGGCCACCTGTATATCGGCATGCTCCACGACCCCAACATCGCGGTGTTCGAGCTCTAGCTCATGATGCGTAACTGCGCTTGGCGACCTCTTCGAGCATGACTTCTGTGGCTCCGCCGCCGATGGGGAGGATGCGGGCATCGCGGGACATGCGGTCGATGGCCGACTCAGACATATATCCCATGCCGCCGTGGAACTGGACGCAGTCGTACATGACCTCGTTGATTGCTTCGCAACCCCAGGCCTTGATCGCCGACATCTCTTTGACGTTGTCTTCGCCCTGATCGCCGAGCCAGGCAGCGTGATACATCGACGCTCGCGCGGCATCGATCTTTGCTTGGTTCATCCCCATGCGCTGGCGGATGGCCCCGAGGTCGAAGAGTTTCCCGCCGAAGGCGCCGCGTTCTTGTGTGTATTCGTTGGTGAGGTCGATCGCAGCCTGAGCAGCGCCAACCCCCATGCCGACCAGAACCATGCGTTCGTTCTGGAAGTTCTTCATCGTCTCGTAAAAGCCGCGGTGCTCGGTCCCGAGCAGGTTCTCCTGCGGCACCCACACGTCCTCGAAGATCAGCTCTGCGGTATCGCTCGACAGCCAGCCATGCTTCTTCAGCTTCTTACCAACCGTGAAACCCTCGGTTCCTTGATCGACCAGGAACATCGAGATGCCGTACTTGTTTTCGGTATCGGTGCGTGCAGCAACGATGACGGTGTCACCGTAGACGCCGTTGGTGATGTAGAGCTTGGTTCCGTTGAGACGCCAACCATCGCCGTCCTTGACGGCGGTTGTTCGAATACCCGCAACATCAGAGCCCGCGTCAGGTTCGCTCACACCAACGGCCATGATGTGGGTTCCGGCCATGATTCCGGGCAGGTAGCGGTCGAATTGTTCCTGGTTGCCCGAGTTGATGAGGTGCGGTGACGACATGTCCGTGTGGACCAGGCACGTGACATCGAAGCCGGCGAACGTCGACGATCCGAGCGCTTCGGAGAACACGGCGCTCGCGACGTAGCCCATGCCAAGACCACCCTGGTCTTCGGGGACCCGAAGAGAGAACATTCCAAGCGCACCCATCTTCTCGAGCACGTCGCGTGGTACTTTGCCGGCTTCCTCCCAGGCCTCTCCATGAGGCTTTACTTCCTTCTGAACAAACTCGACGGTTTGGTCATAGATCGCTTCAAGCTCGTCGGTCATGTAGGCGTTACGCAGGGTCATGTCTGGCCTTCTGGGGGAGTGGTCGGATCGGATTCGGAGAACGTGATGAGGATGCCGTTGCCATCTACTTGGTCGCCGGCCGCGACCTCGACGCTGGCAACGGTCGCATTGCCCGCAGCGGTGATGGGATGGAGCATTTTCATTGCTTCGATAGTCATGAGGGTCTGGCCTCCGGTCACCTCATCGCCCGGGGCAACAAGGATCTCGGTGATCAAGCCGGGGAAGGGTGCAGTTACCTCGGTACCTGCGTCGCCGGCTCGTCCAGCGCCGTGCCAACGGTCGTCGCGGCTGGGGCTGTTGAACGCGAGAGCCGATGAATGCGGCGTGAGTCGCTTGCCGGTCTTTGTGCGCCACGGCGAATTGATCGCTTCCTCGAAGGGAGATGCGGTGGGGGCTGGGGTCTCATCGATAAAGCGAGTCGTGACCGTACCCGCTCGAACTTGGGCGTGTCCGACGAGCCAGCGATGGAAGTCGATGTTGGTCGTGACACCGTCGACGATGAGCTCGGTGAGGGCACTGCCCAATCGGTCGAGCGCCGTGGTGCGGTCTCGGGCTGTCACGATGAGCTTGCCGATCATCGAGTCGTAGTACGGAGAAATCTCCGAACCGCTGATGATGGCTGCATCCCATCGGATGTCGCTGGTCTCGGGCACAGTGAGCGCAGTGACCGTGCCGGTCTGAGGCAGGTGTCCTGCCCACGCGTCTTCCGCGGTGATCCGGGCTTCGATTGCATGGCTTGGATCTGTCGCCAAAGCGTCGTCGAAGCAGGTGGGCGAGAGAGCGAGCGGCTCGCCACTTGCGATTGCGAGCTGGTGGGCGATGAGGTCGAGCCCGGTGACTTGTTCGGTGACGGTGTGTTCGACCTGGATACGCGTGTTCATCTCCAGAAAGAAGAACTCGTTTGAGGCCGCATCGACGATGAACTCGATCGTCCCAACCGAGTCGTATCCGATCGCCTTCGACAGCGACACCGCGGCCTGACGCATGGCGTTGGCTACCTCGGCGGGAAGGTTGGGCGCCGGCGCTTCCTCGATGACCTTCTGATAGCGCCGTTGTACCGAGCACTCGCGGGTGCCGATATCGACAACGTTGCCATGCTTATCGCCCGCGATCTGTACCTCGATATGGCGAGGGCGAGTGATATAGCGCTCGACGATGACGTCGTCGTTGCCGAACGCGCGAAGCGCTTCGGTTCGGGCATCGGAAAGCGCTTGGTCGAAGTCGTCTGCCTGGTGAGCAATGCGGATGCCCTTGCCTCCGCCACCCGCAGATGCTTTGACGAGCACCGGGTAACCAATACCAACTGCAGCGGCCTTCAGGTCGGCTGGGTCCTGGCTCTCATTAAAGCCGGGAATCACGGGTACTCCTGCGTCGATAGCGACGCTTCGTGCTTCGATCTTTGAGCCCATGGACGCAACCGATGCCGGTGATGGGCCAACCCAGGTCAGTCCTGCGCTCGTGACGGCATTGGCAAACTCGGTGCGCTCTGACAGGAAGCCGTATCCGGGGTGAACGTGTGTTGCTCCGGATCGTTCCGCGGCGGCGATCAGCGCGTCGATTGACAGATAGCTCTCGTCGAGTGCGGCGGGTCCGATTCGTTCGCTTCGAGTAGCTTCAGACACGTGGGGTGCTTCAGCGTCGGGGTCCGCATAGACCGCAACGCTCTCGACGTTCCATGCGTTGCAGGTACGGATGATACGGCGGGCGATCTCACCGCGGTTCGCGATGAGCACGACCATGTCGGAATCCGGACTTGCGATCGATGGTGAAGCTTCGAATGGTTGGGTCATCGCGATCACATCCGATACACGATGCGATCGCCGGTTACGGGCGCATGCTGTCGTGCAGCGAGCGCGAGACACATGCCGAGCGCGTCCCGCGTGTCGAGGGGACTGATCAGGCCGTCATCCCAGAGTCGGGATGTGGCGTAGTAGGGGTCCGACTGTTCTTCGTACTGACCACGAATCGTGGATCGGATCTCGGCGATCTCCTCGTCGGTCGTTTGAGCGCCTTTCATCCCGCCGAGGCGTATGTCGGTGAGCACTGTTTCGGCGGTGTCGGCTGCCATGGTGGCGATACGGCTATTGGGCCAGGCGAAGAGGAATCGAGGGTTAAAGCCCCGTCCGCACATGCCGTAGTTGCCTGCGCCATATGAGCCGCCGATGAGCACCGTGAACTTTGGGACCCGACAGTTCGCGACGGCCGCAACCATCTTGGCCCCGTTCTTCGCTATGCCACCGATTTCACTGTCGCGGCCCACCATGTAGCCGGTGGTGTTCTGCAAAAACAGCAGCGGTACCGAGCGTTGGTTGCACAGTTCGATGAAGTGAGTTGCTTTGAGAGCGTCCTCGGAGAAGATGATCCCGTTGTTTGAGATGATGCCGACCTGATGGCCCCAGATGCGGGCGAAGCCGGTAGCGATCGATGTGCCCCACTCCGGTTTGAACTCGGCAAACTCGCTCGCATCGACCAGCCGACCAATGATCTGGCGCGAGTCAAACGGGATGCGGGTGTCGGCATTGATAATGCCGAGGATGTCCTCGGCAGGGTGCGCTGGTGGACGAGGTTCCGCCCAGTCCAGCCAGCCGTTCCTGTCATCGATCGTTCGCTGGTTCGTGTTCTCGCACAGCTCGCGAAGCAGACCATAGGCCTCGGCCTCGGTTTGAACCATGTAGTCGGAAACGCCCGATTGGCGGGTGTGGAGGGCCGCGCCACCCAGGTCGTCGGGGTCGACGACCTCGCCGAGTGCGGCCTTGACGATCGGCGGGCCGCCGAGGAAGATCCGGCCGATCCCCTCGACCATGATCACTTCATCGGAGAGTGCCGGAACATACGCGCCACCTGCCGTGCAGCCACCGAGGACCACCGAGAGCTGGGGCAGGCCTGCGGCCGACATGCGCGCTTGGCGGTAGAACGTGCCGCCGAAGTGGTCTTTGTCCGGGAAGACTTCGTCCTGCATTGGAAGGAACGCGCCTCCCGAGTCGACCAGATAGATGCAACCGAGGTCGTTCTCGAGCGCAATGTCCTGAGCCCGAACCTGCTTCTTGATGCCGGCGGGGAAGAGCGATCCGCCCTTCACCGTCGCGTCATTCGCGATGAACATCCAGGGCACGCCGTGGATGAGGCCAATGCCCGTCACAATGCCAGCACCTGGGAACTCGTCCTCGACCTGACCAAAGCCGGCGAGGCTGGATAGTTCCAGGAACGGTGCTCCTGCATCGGCAACCATGTCGATACGGTCACGGGCCATCACTTTGCCCCGACGGTGATGCCTGTCGATCGAACGCGTTCGGCCTCGTCCGCCGTCGATGGCGAACTGCAAACGTTCGGTGAGGGTCGAGAGGTCATCTCGGTATGCCGCGGAGTTCTTCGCAAACAGCTCGGACTGTCGATCGATCATGTCAGGGATAGGTCTCATCTGCTGTTCGCCAGTCCGTTCCAGAGCGTGTCCACGATGGTTGTGGCGAGATCATCTGTCGAGCCGTTCGCGGGGTCGAACCACTGCACGGTCGAATTCATTGCCCCGAACAGCGCCAGGCGAGCAACGCCGGCGGCTTCATCGTCGAGTCCCGGAGCAACCGCGGAAAGGAGTTCGGTCCAGCTCGCCTCGTAGGCATCGCGCTGGGGGACTGCTGCGGTACGCACGTCCCGTGGGGCAAAAGGGAACACGGTGACGTGGGCTGCGGTGAAGGCATGGTTGGCAAATAGTGCCCGAAGGTGTCCAGCGACGTGAGCTCGCAATCGGTCCTGGTTCGTCGCACTCGGCTCGAGCTCACTCGCCGCAGCTCTGAAGGCGGTGGTGACCGCATCCATGCCAATCTCGAGGATCTCGGTGAGCAGAGCATCCTTTGAATCGAAGTGGTGATAGATCGACGCTGGCTGCATCTCGACGGCCTCTGCGATGGTGCGAAGCGAGGTTTCGGCATATCCGCGGGCCAAGAACAGCTCGGCGGCTTCTCGCAGAATGCGATCGCGCCCGGTTTCCACGGTGGTATCCATGCTCATCCTTCGGACTCTACCGAACGATCGTTAGGTACGCAAGGATTGCGGACTGTCCCGAGACACCCCGCTCCCGGACACAGCTGCTTCCCGACACGCTGTCGCGGGTAGCGTGTCGCCGTGACCGACCGAATGCGTGACGTGCCGAGGCGCATTTGGATGTATCTACTTTCCCGTGTATTCGATCGGGCGGCCACGGCAGGCCTGGTCACTATCGTGGGCAAGCAATTGTGGGACATGACCGAAGGTCGGCCGGATTCTGAGCGCCTCCTCGTTTTGGGGTACCTGGGCTTGGTGCAGTTCATTCCCACCTTTTTGCTCGCTCCGTTCGTCGGGCCTCTCGCCGACCGGTTCGACCGGCGATACGTCTCGGCGTTTGGTCTCGGCATCTATGCGGCGTTGAGCGCGACGTTGTATCTGTACGTTCGCACCGATCCCGCCGACGTCATTCCGATCTTTGTGATCATGGGGGTGCAGGGCGCAACCGAAGCACTTCAACGTCCGGCTGCACGCGCGTTGCCATTCGACCTCGCACCCAGGGCGATCGTGCCACGGGTCGTGGCGCTCAACTCGGGGAGCTTTCAGATCGGAAGCATCGTGGGTCCGATCCTCGCTGGCCTGCTATTCACCATCACCCCAGCCACTCCGTACGCGATCTTTCTGCTTCTGTTTGTGATCGGCGCCGTGCTGATCGTGCTGTTGCCGGACTCGGGCGTCGAGCGGTTGACCAGCGTTGGTGACGCTCCCAAGGGAACGCGAGTAATCAAGGACGCTATTGAGGGCTTTCGATTTGTCAGAGCCACACCGGTGTTGGGCGCTGCGATCACGATGGACTTCTTTGCTGCGTTCTTTGGCGGGCTGCGAGCGCTCCTACCAGCAATTGCCGATGAACGGCTCGGCGTAGGCGCCGTTGGTCTGGGTGGCTTGCGTGCTGCCGAGGGGGTCGGTGCCGGGCTGATCACGCTCGTCCTCGCATTTCGGCCGCTCACCCGCCGGGTCGGTCCGTCGCTGCTGGTAGCGGTGGCGATCTTCGGTATCGCAACGATCGGCGTGGGCTTCAGTACCAGCTACGTGCTCGCATGCGGTCTGCTGATGGTGGTTTCCGGTGCTGACGCCGTCAGCGTCTTCATCCGGTCGAGCCTCGTCCCGCTCGCAACGCCAGAGAACATGCGCGGACGAGTGCTGGCGATGGAGAACGTGTTCATCGGGGCGAGCAACGAGCTTGGGGGATACGAGTCCGGGGTGACAGCTGCATGGTTCGGGCTGGTCGGTGCCATCGCCCTCGGTGGGGTCGGCACGCTATTCGTCGTCGTTGCCTACACCCTCGTCTTCAAGTCGCTGTTACGGGTGGATGGCTTTGACGATGTGATTCCGGACAAACCACGAGCAGTTCCGTAGTAGCGGACAGGGAGAGTGTGAGCGGGGAGGATGCGAACCGAGAGACGGCTCTAGGCCCGCTTGTGGTGCTGGATGACCTCATCGACGATGAATCGTAGAAATTTCTCGCTGAACACCGGGTCGAGTCCTGACTCCTGAGCCAACGCGCGTAGGCGGGCGACCTGCACGGCTTCGCGATCGGGGTCGGCGGGGGCGAGACCAACTTTTGCCTTGTGTTGTCCAACCCGTTTGGTGATCTTGAATCGCTCCGCGAGGAGGTGGACCAGCGCTGCGTCGATGTTGTCGATGCTGCTGCGAGACTCTTCGAGAAACTGATCGTTATCCACGTGCGCATCGTAGCCGTTCACCGGTTGACCGAAGAGATGGGGTGAGCGCGCTAACTTGGCAACGATGACAGATTCGCATACGTCCAACGAGCACGAACCCACACCAGCCAAGATCGTGACCGTCTCCGACGGCGTCTTCTACGGGACCCGAGAGGACCGTAGCGGGGAAACGCTCGAGGCACATCTCAACAGCGTTGGTTACCGCGTCGTCGAGCGGGCGCTGACCGAAGACGGCACCGAGCCGGTACGCGACACACTCCTGCGCCTCGCCGAAGGATTCAACGGTGTGATTATCACCACCGGTGGAACAGGGTTTGGGCCCCGTGACCTCACCCCGGAGGGAACTCGTGCCGCGATCGACCGCGAAGCTCCGGGACTGGCCGAGGCCATGAGGCTGGTCAATCCGCTCGGACGGCTGAGTCGGGGGGTGAGCGGCACGATCGGCGAAGCGCTCGTGATCAATACACCGGGTTCGACCAAGGGCAGCGTGGAAACGTTCGACGCTGTGGCCGACGTGATTCCCCACGCGGTGCGTCTCATGGTCGACAACTCAGACCCGCACCCGCACCCAGAGAAACCCTCAGACCCCGCCCATGGGTAGTGCTCCCGCCAGCGGTCCGATCGACACCAGCGCGTATCGCGAGTCGATGATGCGCCGGGCTATGGCCAATGCCGAAACAGCGCGCCTTCGCTCACGCCCAAACCCGTGGGTTGGGGCGGTGCTCGTCGACAAGTATGGCGTCGTATACGACGGCGCCACGCACAAACCCGGGGGCCAGCACGCCGAGCGGGAGGCCTTGGCTGCCGCGGGTAATGCAGCGCACGGCGCCACGGTATTCACAACGCTCGAGCCATGTGGTCACACCGGCCGCACCGGACCTTGTACACAAGCCCTGATCGATGCGGGCGTAGCCCGAGTGGTGATCGGCGTGACCGACCCCGACGACAACGTGTCGGGCCGAGGGATTGAACAACTCGAAGCCGCTGGCATCGACGTGATGAGTGGCGTTCTCGAAGCGGAGGTAGCCCAGCAACTCGCGCCATACCTCACGCAGCGGCGCACGGGACGTCCCCACGTCATCGTGAAGTTGGCGATGACGCTCGACGGGTTCATCGCTGCCCCCGACGGGACCAGCCAGTGGATCACCGGCCCCGAGGCGCGCCGCGACGTGCACCGTCTTCGGGCGGAGTCGGACGCGATCATTGTCGGTACCGGTACCGTCACCGCAGACGACCCGTCCCTGACCGTTCGTGACTACACGCCGGCTGCCGAGGACGCGGAGCTGCCGCACCTTGATCCGTGGCGCATCGTTGTCGGCAGCACCGCTGCGCAGATCCACGACGGGGCCAGGACAGCCCCGTTTGAGTCATGGGATGGCCCGCTCGAGGACCTCCTCGACGAACTCGGCTCCCGGGGCAAGTTTCAGGTCATGGTCGAAGGCGGGGCAGCTGTAGCTGGTTCGTTTCATCGAGCGGGCCTCGTCGACGAGTATTGGCTCTACATGGCCCCAGCCCTTATGGGCGGGGGAGATGGTCGGAACGCGTTCGCCGGCGATGGTGCCCCGACTATGGCCGATGTCCAACGTGGCGAGTTTGTTAGCGCAACTCCATTGGCCAACGACCTGAGGGTCATCTACCGCCCCGGTAGGGGCTAACGTTCAGAGCTCGGCTCGAGGTCGAACTTCATCGATAACCAGTGGCGGCGAAAGGGAGCTTGGGTCATGGTCGACCAGTCGTCTTCGGAGGTGTGCAGGTAGCGTCCCGACCATACGTTTCGGATCCGATACTGGTCCCCGACAGGTTCGAGATGCCATTGCTGAGAGAGCCAGCTTCGATTGAGCGGCGAGGTCTGGACCTCGGCCCAAGCCTTGGTGCTTGGCACGGAGAGGTAGTCGCCAGTCCACTGGTTTCTGATGCGGTAGATATCGCCGCGCACCCGTTCGAGAACCCACTGCTGGGCTGTCCACTCCGGGTTTAGCGGTGCGCTTTGGCTTGGCGAATAGTCGTCTGGGCTCTGGGCGTGCAGGTAGCGGCCTTGCCAAGCGTCCCGAATGCGAGCGTTGGTCGGGATTGCACCGTCCTGGTCTGCCGGAACCGAGACCGGTGTTTCGGCGTTCGGGTTCGCGCACGATCCGTCCGTGAAGCTCTCGGGTAAGCAGAAGTTGTCGATCGTGAAGCTGCGGAAGTTGTGTTGATTGGTTTCGAGATTGATTCGTACGCTGTCCACCCGAAGATTCGGGAGTCCGTTCGCTCGCCACATCTCGAAGATCGGTTTGATCGTTGTTGTGCCCCGGTTTCGATAATCCTGACGGATTGCGTAGAACTGGACCCAGTTGGAAAACTCCGTGCGGTAGTGCTTGTACTCAGAGCCGTCCTGGAAGGTCGACCCGAGGTAACCGTGGCCAAGGCGAGCGTCATACTCGGCCGGGCTGATGTTCGCTTTCTCGATGACATAGTTCTCGAACCATCCGGCGCAGCCATTGCTGTCTCCGCAGTCGGTGACCCAGTTGACCGAAAGCTTCGGTCCATACCACCACTCGCCGGATCCGCCGCCGTCAACGCGTAACCGCGCGGCGATCGCGTAGTCGTTGGACACTTGGTCGACACGAGCAATCGAATAGTCACCCTGGATTGCGGTATCGAAGCCGCCCGAACGCTGTTCTAGGTCGACGAAGAGCCCATTGGATGACAACTCCCGGAACTTGCTCCCAACGAAGTCGTGTTCCCAGACAGGACTGTTGATGCGGTCGACAAAGAGTTGGTCGGTGCCGGTTGAGCTAGCTCCATCGGCCGCATGTGCCACCGAGGCAAAGGCTGAGAGCGACAGCACTGTGACAAAAAGCGACACCAGCGCTGTGACAACCAGGGCAATCGCGCGGCGTGAAATCATGTTGGCTCACTTCTGTGATCGGGACCGCCCGATAAATGTGGTGCCATTGCGAACCATAGTCGGTTCTGTTTGTTTTCGCCTCTAGACGATGGCGTCGGTATTGAGCGCGACGATGCCGGTAGCGCCGATGTCTTGAAGTTCACTGAGCTTCGACCACAGCTGCGACTTCTTGACGACAATGTGGGCTGCAACGAGGTCGTCATGTCCAGCCAGCGGCAGGACCGTGGGCGCGGCAAGGCCGGGGAAGACGCCACTCAGGTCGTCGAGCTTGTCCTTGGGGACATGGAGCATGACGTACTGGGTTTGGCGCGCCTGGATTGCAGCGTTGATGCGAAGAAGTAACTTCGCAATTGTCGGACATTGCGCGTCGCCCCAACTAAAGATTGCTTGGCAGCCCTGGCCTTCGGCCAGAACGCGCAGTCGGTTGCGCTGGAGGCTGCCTCCGGTCTCGCGCAAGTCGACAATGGCATCGGCGAGGCCCACCGCACACACGCCTTCGAGCGAGCCGCCCATGTTCACCACCGTGGCGTCGACGCCTTCGCTTTCCAACCACCGCTTTGTCCAGGCGGGCAGGTGCGTCGCGACGGTGTGACCCGACAAGTCGGCGAGCGTTTGAAACGGCGAGTCTTCCTTCACCGCCACGATCAGGTCGGAACGGGAGAAGCCAAGGTTGACGCTCGGCCAGTCCTCGATGTTGTTCTCGAGCGCGGTATCGGTCGAAATGAATGCCGCATCGAGCTTGCCTTGTGCAAGCCAAGCAGCAGCGTCGCGTGGGCGCATCTCGATGAACTCGATTTGTTCAACTTCGGCCGAGGCGTTCATCCGGTCAAAGGAGCGACGCGAGTAGCCCGCATGGGCTAAGAGCTCGAGAACCGATTCGCGCAGTCGTCCCTTCGACGGGATCGCTATACGAGTCTGGTCGCTCATATTACTCTTGCTCGACGGCGTTGCTCACGCCCACGAACGCCTGCTGCAGTTGTTCGCGCGCATTGCGCATGGTTGGTTCGTTCTCGCCCAGTCGACCTTCGAGGCCATCGACGATCGCGCTCATGGCATCAATGGCGAGCGACGCCTCGTTGAGGTTTGGCGGGTTCTGACGTAGGTGAATCGCTGCGAGCTCGTAAAGGCCCATGACGTGGTTGGCAATGACCACCTCTGGCGGAGTGGTGGCGAGCTGGCGTTCCTGCTCGGCCATCTGCACCACGGCCTGTTCGAGCTGAGCTCGTTCTTCATCGCTGAGCTCGTCGAGCGACGGAATGCCGAGCGCTTCGGCAAGTGCGGCTTCGTTCATCTCGACGCCGCCCACTTCGGCCGATCCGGCCGGGTCTTGGCCAGCGGACGGCGCGGCTGGTTCCTGGGTTGGTTGCTGGGGCTTATCGCGGGGAACTTCATGTTCGCCGCCGGGTGTCCACAAACTCATTCGACTCATCCGATCCTGGGATTTTGCTGTTTTTCGCAGTCCGTAGCCTATGCTGATTGCCAGACAAATTGTTCTGAAGCGGACCGCTGGTTTTATTCGAGCCGGACGGACCCGCCCAGCCACTTGAGGGTGCGCTGGGTCGTACAGAAACACAACTCGCCGGGCATTCTCCTTTTTGGGATGTCCTAATCGTTGTGAACCTGCTCGGCCCTGTGCTCTTGCGAGAGGCAACAGAACCCGATGAAAGGATCTGCCCTTGCGCAGTGAGCAGTCATAGCTGATAAAGCCGAAGCCCGGATCAACGAACGAATTCGCGCCCGCGAAGTTCTCCTCGTTGGTGCCAATGGCGAGAAGCTGGGCGTACGCGCCACCCCCGAAGCCCTCCGTATGGCCGCCGACATGGACCTCGACCTGGTCGAGGTGGCGAGCAAAGCAAACCCACCGGTTTGTCGAATTATGGACTACGGCAAGTGGAAGTACGAACAATCACAACGCGAGAAGGAATCTCGCAAGAAGAGCACCAACGTCACCGTCAAGGAGATGAAGTACCGGCCAAAGATTGGTCAGGGAGACTTCGACACCAAGACGCGCAAGGTTGAAAAGTTCCTCGGCGAAGGTTCCAAAGTCAAGGTCACGATCATGTTCCGTGGCCGCGAGATGCAGCACCCCGAACTCGGGCGCCGGATTCTCGACGACATTGCAGACGTGGTTGACAACATTGCAAACGTCGAGTTTGGACCAAACCTCGAAGGCCGAAACATGGTCATGGTGCTCGGTCCCGACAAGAAGAAGATTGCGGCGTTGAAGAAAGCCCAAGAAGAAGCAGCTGCGATCGAAGCTGAGCTGGCAGAAGCCGAACTCGCTGAATCCGAATCCGATGACGGTAGTAACGGCGCCGGATCTGAAGAAGAGTAATCCCCCAATCCAGACGACAACCGAAAGAGGTCCTCATGCCAAAGATGAAGACACACCGAGGTGCTGCGAAGCGCTTTAAAAAGACCGGCTCGGGCAAATTGCGCCGCAACAAGCCAGGTCGCAATCACATGCTCGAAAAGAAGAGCGCAAAGCACAAGGCCCGGTTCCTCGGTGATGCCGACGTAGCCAAGGCCGACGCCAAGAACATCGAAAAGATGCTCGGACACTGAGCGAAGAGACGTAGAGAGGATTCTGTTATGGCACGCGTCAAGCGTTCGGTAAACGGCCGTAAGAGCCGCAAAGCAACACTGAAGAAGGCCAAGGGGTATTACGGAAATAAGAGCCGTTCATACCGTGCGGCAAACGAACAGGTCATGCACTCGGGCAACTATGCCTTCCGTGACCGTCGTGCTCGCAAGGGCGAAATGCGTCGTCTCTGGGTGCAGCGAATCAACGCTGCATGCCGTTTGAACGACACCACGTACAGCAAGTTCATCTTTGGCTTGAAGGAAGCTGGCATCGAAGTCGACCGCAAGGTCCTCTCCGAGCTTGCTATCCAGGATCCTGCAGCATTCACCGCTCTTGTTGAGGCTGCGACCGCAGCTGCAGCTGCGAGCAACAGTGAAGGCGCAGCCGCCTGATCCTCGAGCTTTCTGCTCGTAACCCACGGGTTGCAGATGTCCGACGTCTGCTGCGCCAAAAGGCGCAGCGGCGTCGGTCGTCTCGTTTTGTCGTGGAAACGCC
>CAZSYL010000016.1:52206-66062 GCA_964610745.1 uncultured Acidimicrobiales bacterium | reverse complement strand
CCTTTCACGACCGCGAGTTCGCCGAGCCCAGCCCGGTGAATTGTGTGGGAGTGCTATCTCGCGCAGATGAGATATCGGTCGGGCGACCAGATGCCATGGAGTCGGCGCGGGTCATTGCCGAGCGCTATACCAGCGACCCTCGACTTCGGCGCCTCGTACAGTCCGTGGTGCCGGTCTCTGGTGTCCTGGCACAGGCGGCTCTTGTGATCGACGAGAACGATCTGAGTCTCGTGCGGTCACTGGCCAACTTGAGCGATACCGAACGCGAGCTCGCTCTCGTCACGTTCGATCGGTACCTTCGCACGGACGCACTAGTGGAAACCGCCGATGAGCGTGAGCGGACCCTCACCCGCTTGAGTTTGTACGGGCTTCGCTATGCGACCGATCTACTTCGTGAGCAATCCGAGACGCGGCTGGCAGACCTGCGCACGGCACTGCATGAGGAGAGTGGAGTCTCCGAACTTCGTTGGCTCCTGTGGTCGTTGTTTCGGTCCCGGTCGTCAGCACTCAAAGCGCGCTCAGCCATGCTTGCCATCCAACGGCTGGCCGAGGATCGGGAACTTCCGAGCGCTGTTGGAAACGAACTCGAGCGAATTCAGGTCTCGGCTCACGAACTCACCGAGATGCGCACCCTCAACCTTCTGCGCGGAACGGAGTTCGGACTCACCCCAGCGCAGCTCGACGAAGCTGAACGTCTACTCGGTGGCTTTGGCGCAGCAAACCACATCCGGCTCAACCTCGATGAGGGTGATTCCGATCCGGTCGTGCTTCAGACCGCGGCGTTGGAAGCGCTTCAGCGCTGGAGGACTCTCGGTGCAGATCCGATCGTTGGGCGTTCGGTGGGAGCGCTCAGTGAGGTCGTTGCTCGAACATGCGAAGGCATTTGGGCTCAGCTCAACACCGCTCAGAGTTCCTGACCGGGGCCTAGACGAGTGCGACTGGTCCAAGCCCTGCCGGGATGAACTTGATCGGGATCCCTTCGATTCTCCCGCTCAATGCTGCGTCTTCTCCCGTGGTGAATGTCAGCTCTCCAGAGGCGATTCCCGACTGCGGTGGTAGCAGGCGCAACGTGCCCGCAGAGCCCTGCTCTCTGCCTTGATCGCTCAAGGAGACCTGAGCAGCCCGAGCGTGTTCGATCGAAATCAGGAGCCCTGGTTGTTGTGCTCTTCCATCGACGCCCTGGGTGACGCCGAGCGCAGCGACGTCGCTCCATTCGTTCCGGGTGAGGTCGATACCCAAGACAACCACTTGTTCCTCGGGGTGGCGGAGGACAAAGTCGTGGATCACCGAGCGAGTGAGAAGGCGGGCTTGGTCATACTCGAGGGAGATCGTCGTTTCGTTGCCGAGCAGGCGAACCGACACGGGTATCCATGGGTCGAAACGGTAGGGCTCAGCAAACTCGTTCAGCGCTGCTCGTTCAGCAGCGCGGAGCCTGCTCACCGTCCTGAAGCCAAGGAGTGAGGGTCTCGGCCCATAACCGAGGGTGACGCTGCCGTATCGGGGTGACTCAACGGACTCTTCGTGAGCTCGTTCGGGCGCGTGGACCGAGAACGCTCGTAGTCTCGGCCCGCTTGGGTCGGTGAGACGTCGGGCTGCTCTCGTATCGGCGACGACCGCGTCGAGCGCTTCGCGCTGCTGGATCAACAGGTCGCTGTATTTGTGGTCGGGCTTCTTTGCGAAGATGCCACGGCGGCGGCGTTCCAGTTCGAACGGTTCGGTGGGCTTCCAAGAGGCAGCGAGTTGGCTTGGGTTGTGCACGCTCTCGAGCGGTGCCTCGACCAACAACAGGGTCGTCCCCAACTCGATGATCGAGCCCGCTCTCAGCTCGGCTGAAACCACCTTGTTTCCATCGAGCCACGAACCGTTCGTCGACTCAAGATCTCGAAACTCGACCACTTCGTCGACAAGTCGCACCTCGGCGTGGCGTCCAGAGACGGCTCGATCGCCGAGAGCAAAGTCCGAGGCGTTGCCACGGCCAATCGAAGTCCACTCGGCGGTCACATCATGCGAAGAACCCGCCGCTGACCCGTTCAGCGCAACCAGGTAGCGCTGGCGGACGTCGCTGAGCAGCCGCGACGCCTCGATCGTGAATTCGACCGGGAGGCTGGGTTCGACTTCAGTGACCGCCAGTTCAGCGGTTAGTGGGGTGATGGGTCCGGTCGCGACGTTTGCCTGATGCTTCTGCTCGATGACGCCGATCGGCGCTGTCGACAACGCGGCGCCGAGAGCGATTGCCTGCTTGGGGTGTGAGTCGACGCGGACCTGCAGACCCAACCGCTCAGACAACGTGCGGAGAATGAGCGGGACTCGAGAAGAGCCGCCGACGAGAAGAACTGCGTCGACCGCCTCATCGCCGGCACTGTTGATCGTGCGTTCGATCAGATCGGCGGTCTGGTCAACCATTGGCTCAATCCGAGCCTCGAACTCGGAACGCTCGATCACCACGAGTTGCGAGCCCGCATTGAGCGCTACGGGGATCTCGACCCTGTCGGCTACCGAAAGGGTCTCTTTGGCGAGCGTGCACTCCTCGCGCAGTCGGGTGAGGGCGGCTCGGTCGATGGCATCGGTCGGATCTACCTGGCCGATCAGGTCGGCGGCGCGCTCGGTCACCAGGTCGAAGACCGCTTGATCGAAATCGAGTCCGCCAAGGTATCCGAGACCTTCCGGTTCGCCGAGAATCTCATAGCCGCCGTCTTTCAGTCCGAGCAGTGCCGTATCGAACGTGCCTCCGCCAAGGTCATAGACCGCGATTCGCGCGGCTGGAGGGATCGCCCGTTGTTCGGCTTGGCAGCGATCATGAAAGTGGATCGCTGCGGCTACTGGCTCCGCGACGAGCTCGACGGGTTGACCAACGGATGCACCAACGACATCGGTCAGGAGGTTCAACCGATGATCTCCCCACGTTGCTGGGTGAGTCAGGACGAGTCGGTCGGGATCAGACCCAAGCTCGTCGACCACCCGCGAGTAGACCTGCTCGAGAAGTAGCGCGGTGAGTTGTTCGGGCATCCACGGCTGACCGCCGACCAACATGGGTACGTCGTCGCCGAAGCGTCGCTTGAACTCGCGAGCAGCGCGGGTTGGATCGAGCGCTGAGATTCGCTGGGCATCACGCCCGATCGCCACCTGAGCACCGTCGTCTGCGGGCACAACAACCGAAGGAACCGCGTACCTGTCGTGTTGAAGTTGAACGATCCGAACACCGTCGACGCCGGCGATCGCTGCCGCCGTGTACGTAGTACCGAGATCGACGCCCAAGCTATACCCCACGTTCGGACTATAGATTGGCGACCCGTCGCACTGTGTAATCGGCGGTATCGGCCTACCGGTCAGCGACGGTTGCTGATGTGCGAGTCGTAGAAGCCCGGACGCTATGGTCCGGCCATGACAAAAAGCACCCATGCGGCTGTCGTCGATAAACGTAATGCCGACGTGCAGATCTACATCAACGGCGAGTTCTTTCATCGCGATGAGGCAAAGATCTCGGTCTTTGACAGCGGCTTTCTCGTCGGTGATGGCATCTGGGAAGGTATTCGTCTGCACCACGGCGTGTTCGCGTTCCTAGACCGACACCTCGATCGGCTCTTCGCAGGGGCCAAAGCCATCGACCTCGACATTGGATCGCGTGACGACATCGTCAATGCACTCCGCCAAACCGTCGATGTAAACGCCATGGACGACAACGTGCACGTCCGCCTGATGATTACCCGCGGTAACAAGAAGACGCCATCGCAACATCCGTCGAACACGATCGGCGGACCCAACGTCGTGATCATCGCCGAACACAAAAAGGCGGATCCTTCGGTCGCGACGGAGGGAATCTCATTGTTCACCGCAACCGTTCGACGCCCCGGTCCCGATGTGCTCGACCAGAACCTCAACTGTCACTCGAAGTTGCACGAGGTGATCGCGTTGATCCAAGCGGTTGGCGCTGGGGCCGATGAAGCGTTGATGCTCGATGTCAACGGCGCCGTAGCAACATGCAATGCAACGAATTTCTTCATCGTTCGGCGAGGTGAGGTGTGGACATCGACCGGTATGTACAACCTGCCCGGGATCACCCGAGCGCTCGTGATCGAGACAGCTCGGGCTGCGGGGATTACCGTTCAGGAAAAGAACTTCTCACTGACCGATGTGTACGCCGCAGAAGAAGTGTTCGTGACCGGAACCTTCGGAGGTCTCACGCCGGTTCGAGAAGTGGACGGTCGGACCATCGGCGACGGAAGTGGCTCGATAGGTCCCATGACCGATCGCCTCATCGAGCTCTATCGTGAGGCGATCGAACTCGATGTCACACAACAGCAGAACAACCAGGGGGAAACCGCATGATTTTGATTGCCGGAACGTTCAGGATCCAGCCGGAGGATCGCGACATGGCGCTCGCGGCCATGACCGAGATGATGGCCGAGACCGTCAAGGAAGATGGGTGCGTCTCGTACGACTTCTCTAGCAACTTCGCCGAACCCACCGTGTTTCATCTGTTTGAAGAGTGGGAGAGCGAACAGCACCTGGCTGCACACTTCGTGGCCCCACACATGGCTGTCTTCCAAGGCGAGATCCAAAAACTCAGCGGCGTCGAGCGAAACCTCTTCAAATACACAGCCGACGGTAAAGAGCCGCTCTAGCGAAGCCTTCGCCAAATGACACTTCGCATCAACATGTGGTCGAGCCCGAGAAATCTCTCGACCGCGATGATGTACTCATGGCGCCAGCGCGCAGATACGACCGTGGTCGATGAACCGTTGTACGCGCACTACCTGAACGAGACCGGGCGAGTGCATCCGGGCCATGAAGATGTGCTCGGCTCGCAAAGCGTGGACGGGGCTGAGGTGGTGTCCGACGTTCTTCTGGCCGACTACGACACTCCTGTGGTGTTCTTCAAACAGATGTCGAAGCACCTGGTGGGTATCGATCGGAGCTTCCTGAGCGCGGGCCCCAATATCTTGCTGACCCGTGAACCTCACGACATGTTGTCATCGCTTCAGGTGCAGTTGCCCGACGTGACCATTGCTGACACTGGCTTTGTCGAGCTCTGTTCGATCCTTGATTCGATTCTCGAGGCCGGTGAAGAACCGATCGTGATCGAAACGAAGAGCCTGTTGAAGAACCCAGCCCGAGTTCTAGCCGAGGTGTGTCAACGGCTGGGCATCAACTTTGATGAGGCCATGATGTCGTGGCCTGCTGGCCCGAAACCCGAGGATGGTGTTTGGGCAGAGCACTGGTACGACAGCGTCTGGAAGTCCATCGGGTGGCAACCGTACGCATCGAAGGATGTGGAGCTGCTCGCGACAGCAGCAGCAGCGATGCCTGAGGCCATGGCGGCCTACGAACGATTGTTGCCGTACCAGGTCAAGGGATAGGCGTCGTCAACGTGGTGGGTCAGAGCAGGAGCTCGATGATCGTGCTCTCGGAGAAGTCGGGCCCAGGGCCAACTCCCATACTCTCGTAGATTGAATTGGGAATCGAGAGGTTTGCTACGAACAGGTCACCCACCGCGTGGTGGGTGCGGAGGCCGACCTTGGGAAGTGCCAGCGTCAACGTTGCGTCAGCACCGACGTAGGGGTCGAACGCGGTGCCGGTAGCAGGATCGAGCCCACTGGGCGTGTCGAGCGAGAGCACCGGGATTGGCGCCGCGTCCATGGCGAAAATGACCTCTCCCGCACGGCCCTGCGGCGGTCCCGTCAGCGAGAAACCAATGACCGCATCGATAAAGAGGTCGGCGTCGTCGGGGACTTCGGTCACGATCGGAATCCCCATTCGATCGACGATGTCGAACTGATGGGCCGACAGCGCCTTGAAGCTGTCACGCGGGCTGGCGAGCAGCACTCGGACGCCTTGGCCAGCTACAGCGAGGTGACGGGCAGCGACGAGGCCTCCGCCGCCATTGCCGCCGGATCCAACGACGACCACCGGCGAGGTGGTCTCATAACGCGACAGAGCAAGTCGGGCAAGGTTGAGCCCCGCGTTCTCCATGATCTGAATGATCTGGATTCCGAGGTCGTCGACCATGACGCGATCGACCTCTCTCATCTGGGCTGGTGTCAACCAACCAACACTGTCCGCTGGAACCAGTGGAAACTGCATAAAACGAGTTAAGCAAAACCGGCGCCGTGTGTGGAGGATCGCTTGAATCTGACCACACTGGGGGAGTGCATTGCCTTGACGCGTTACAGGATGAACTGCGAAAGCTGGAACGCGTGGTCGTTGCCTTCAGCGGAGGCGTTGATTCAGCGTTGCTTGCCTACGTCGCCGCCGACACGCTCGGTGCCGAGAATGCCGTGGCCGTTACGGCGATCTCGCCATCGCTCGCCGGCGCAGAGCGCAATGATTGCCACGAGCTCGCCTCACAATGGGGTCTCGACTGGCGCGAAGTTGAGACCCACGAGATGGAGAACGCCGCCTATCGATTGAACGATGGCAACCGCTGCTTTCATTGCAAGGATGCGCTCATGGACGTGGTCGAACCAATAGCGGCTGAGCTTGATGCAACCGTGATTCTTGGTGTCAACCTGGACGACCTCGGTGACCACCGCCCCGGCCAGCATGCGGCAGCGGTGCGAGGGGCACAGTTCCCCTTCGTTGAAGCGGGCCTCGACAAGGAGACTGTTCGCTCGGTCAGCCGCCATCTTGGCCTGGCCACTGCCGACAAACCGGCGGCCGCGTGCCTTGCGTCGCGCATTCCATACGGAACCCCGGTCACGATCGAGCGACTCACCTCGGTCGAAGGTGCAGAGCTTGCACTCAAACAGTTAGGTTTCCCTGAAGTGCGGGTACGTCACTACGAAGAGATTGCCCGAATCGAAGTTCCGGTCAACTCGCTGGCGTCGGTCGTCGAACAGCGCGATGCGGTCGTCGCAGCCGTGAAACAGGCGGGCTTTCGGTACGTCACGCTCGATCTCGAGGGATTTCGAAGCGGCAACCTGAACCAGGCGCTGAGCTAGAGGTTCGTATCCCGGCTACTTGTGCGGTTTCGCTACTGAGCATGCCGACCAAGACTCCATGCCGACCGAGACTCATTGAAACCGGACGGTCGTTCGAAAAAGAAAGCGCCCCCTCGTGGCTGGAAACGAGGGGGCGCTGGGATTTGCGAAACCTTCTTTGCTGTTACCAGAGGTTGGGATTGGCCCCAGCTGAAAGTCTGTCGCTGGGAAACATTGCCCGGTCAACCTGTGAGAACGCTGAGAACGGTGCGGAAATGTTCGGTTTCTCGTCGCGTCGAGCATTACCAGTATGCGCATCGAACGTATGTAGGTAGTTACGACCATATTTGCGATTAGGGGGCCGGTTTTTTGTTGAAACTGGTGACACTTACCCACCTCGGTGGCCCTATTGGCCCTATAAATTTCCGGCAACAATCTGCCGTTAATAGAACATGTCGGTTCGCAGTTCGCGCGCCGTTTTGAATAAGGGATGAACGCAAATGTTGCGAAATGCTTTCAGAGGAAGCGTCTTCGTTTGTGCGTTGGTTCTGGCAATTGCTGCGGCGGGACTCGCAGTTACGGCCGGGGCAGCATCAGCTGCTCCGACTACCTGTTCGGGAGTAGTTTTCCAGGATTATGACGCCGATGGAGAGCGAACCGAGGACTACAGTTTTGTCAGCAATGACTTCTCTGCGGTTCTTGATGATGGAGTGCCAGGGATCGCTGTAGCGATTACCACAACGAACGGCACCGTACTCAACACAACAACGGGAGGCGACGGTTCATGGTCCTTGGGACTCGACACCGAAGACTTCCCGGTTCGTATTGATTTCTCAGGACTTCCAAACGAATGGTCCAGCACCCCTAAGGGTCCTGATGCCGCTGGTTTGACGCAGTTCGTCGAGACGTCGAGCGAATGTGGAATCAATGGAATCGGCAACGCCGGAATCATTGCACCCGGAACGTTCTGCGAGAACCGGCCCGAGATCGTGACTTCGTGCTTCCTCTTCGGAGACGTAGCGAACCATGACGATCAGGTCGCGATTGCAAGCTTCGTCGACGGCGCAGTCGACAATGGCGCAGCAGATGGATCCGATTGGACCGACGACGACTACGTGATCGAGGCCACCCTTGGCCAGGTCGGTACCGTCTTTGGAATCGAGACCCTCGAGAATGGCACGACCCTTGGTGCTGCTTTCGTCAAGCGTCATACCCAGCTTGGCCCAACCGACAACCCAACCACGATCTACGCCGTTGAAGCCTCTGGCAACGTCGGACCGTGGTACACCGTAGACAACTCAGCCACTGATCCTCACTCCGGTGAGGACGACGGATGGCTCAACGACTTCGACGCATTCTCAGCAGTCGGTCGTGAAGGTCTTGGCGACATCGAGGTCTCGCCCGATGGCTCGACGGTCTACACCGTTGACCTCGGTCGCAAGCTTCTCGTTGCTATTCCTGTAAACGCCGACGGCTCGGCAAACGCCAGCGGCGTCACGACGACACCAATCACGCAGGCTTCGACCGGCGCACGTTGCTCGGATCAGGACCTTCGTCCGTTCGGTCTTGGCTTTGATGGTCCAACGCTGCTCGTCGGCGTGACCTGCTCGGGCGAGAGCTCGGTCAACGCTGCTGACTACCCAACCGACGTCATCAACGGCCCAGCCCTTGGTGATGCATCGCAGCTTTCGGCTCACGTATACGCCTTCAACGGCGGCTTCAGCCTTGTCACCAACGTGCCACTGCCAACCACCAGCCGTGGTTCGCAGAACACTGGCACGGGCGACAACGCGTACCGTGGACAGTCCGACTGGCGTCCATGGCTGACCCAGCCTCCATTCGTTGGAGACTTCACTGGTTACCCAGCTGGCGGCGTTGCATACGCTCAGCCTCTGCTCTCCGATATTGAGATTGACGGAGACGACCTCGTTATTGGCTTCATGGACCTCTGGGGACACCAGATGGGCTCGAACGCCTTCTATCAGGGCGCTGACGGCAACGTCTACCAGCTCGATCAGCCGCTGAGCTCGGGCGACGCCGTCCGTGCGTTCAGCGATGGTTCGGGTGGATACACGTACCCAACATCTGGTCCTGACTTCTTCTACACCGGCGACAGCTACCTGAGCTCTCACTCCGAGACCGCTCTCGGTGCATCGGCTCAGATTCCTGGTCGCCCATACGTGATCAACAACGCATTCGATCCAATCGAGCTTCCTGGAACGTGGCAGTCGGGTGGTGTCGAGTACTACGACAACGCGACCGGTGAGAGCATCCAGGGCTACCGCCTGTACAACGGCCGCAACGGTCTCGCAACGGGCACCTTCGAGAAGGCAGCTGGTATCGGTGACGTCGAAGCGGTCTGTGGCGTTGCTGACATTCAGGTCGGCGACCGTGTCTGGTTTGACGCTGATCAGGACGGCATTGCCGACCCTGAAGAGCGTGCACTCGCTGGTGTTGTCATCGAACTGGTCAACGCTGCTGGCGCAACCATTGCGACCACCACGACCGATGAAGATGGCCTCTACAGCTTCAACACTGCAGATATCGATGGCTTTAACCACGGTGCGACCTACGACATCGTTGTCTCACAGGACAACTACGACGTCGGTGGTGTCTTCAACGGAGGCGTGCATGACGGCCTCGGTTTCCCCACCTTTGCAAACGCAGGAAGCGACGACTTCAACGACTCCGATGGCGTTCTCGTCAACGGCGTTCCAACGGTTACGTTTACCGCAACTGCAACCGACCACTCGATGGACTTCGGTTTCGTGCCTGAGTCATACCGCCTCGGCAACACCGTGTTCCTCGACCTCGACGAAGATGGTTCGCAGGGTAACGGCGAGCCTGGTATCGCTGGCGTTGAAGTCCAGCTGCAGGACGCTGCTGGCAACGTTGTAGCGACCGAGACCACCGACTCGAACGGAAACTACCTGTTCGAAGGTCTCGACGCAGGCGACTACGTCGTTGCGATTGCGGAGACGCAGTTGCTCGATGGTGCAGCGCTCGATGGTCTTGAGTCGACCGATGGAAACGGTACTGCACCAGATCCTGACGATGACGTCGACCTCGATGACAACGGCGACCCAGCCCCTGGGTACGCGTCGGTTTCGGCCCCAGTGACCCTCGGAAACGGTGAGCCTCTCGGCGAAGCTGGCGAAGATGCCGTCTTCCCGGATGGCAACTCGAACCTTACGGTTGACTTCGGTTTCGTTCCTTCGTATCGCCTCGGCGACACGGTCTGGTTTGATCCGAACAACAACGGTGTTCAGGATGCGGGCGAGCCCGGTATCGCCGGAGTTGATGTTCAGCTGCTCAACGCTGCGGACAACTCGGTCGTCGCAACCACGACCACCGATTCTTCGGGTGAGTACATCTTCGAGGATCTCGACGCCGGCGAGTACGTCGTTGCGATCTCGAGCGTGAACCAGCCAGCTCTCGATGGTCTGTCATCCTCTGACGGAAACGGTACTGCACCGGATCCTGACGACGATGTTGACCTCGACGACAATGGCGATCCAGCCGCTGGCTTTGCTTCGATCAGCGCTCCGGTCACCATTGGTGGCACCGAGCCTGCTGGTGAGGTCACCGAGGATGGTACGTGGGTGGATTCACTCTCGAACCTCACGGTTGACTTTGGCTTCACTGGTGACCTGCGTTTGGGCAGCACCGTGTGGCTCGACTCGAACGGTGACGGCGATCAGGACGGAAACGAACCCGGTATTGCCGGTGTTGAGGTTCAGCTCTGGTCTGTCGATGCTGCCGGCAATCCGGATCAGCTCATCGGAACCACCACTACCGACAACGATGGAAACTACGTCTTTGAGAACCTGGCAGCCGACGACTACATCGTCGCAATCCCAGAGTCCAACCAGGACGCCGGCGCACCTCTCGAGGGCATTGGTTCGACATCAGGAAACGGTGTTGCGCCGGATCCTGACGACGACACCGATCTCGATGACAACGGTGACTCGGCTGCAGGCTTTGCTTCGATCTCTGCACCTGTGACCCTCTCCGCTGGCGACGAGCCAACGGGTGAGGCTGTCGAGGGTGGCTGGGTCGATGCAGACTCGAACCTGACTGTTGACTTCGGTTTCGTCGAAGGCCTTCGCCTCGGCAACCTGGTCTTCGAGGACCTCAACAACGACGGCGTCGCCAACCCAGGTGAACCTGGAATCGAAGGGGTCGAGGTTCAGTTGCTCGACACCGCAGGCAACGTCATCGCCACGGACACCACCGACGCAAACGGCAACTACATCTTCGAGGGTCTCCTCCCAGGTAACTACGTTGTCGCAGTCGCTGACTCCGAGCAGGACTCGGGCAACGCGCTCGATGGTCTTGAGTCGACGGATGGCAACGGTGTTGCACCGGATCCTGATGACGATGTCGACCTCGATGACAACGGCGACCCGGAAGCGGGCTTCGCTTCGATCAGCGATCCAGTCACGTTGACCTCCAATGTCGAGCCAACCGGCGAGGCAGAGGAAAATGGACCGATCGCAGATGACGATTCGAACCTGACCGTCGACCTCGGATTCGTCCGCAACTACCGCCTCGGTAACACGGTATTCATCGACACCAACATCGACGGCGTGCAGAACGCTGGCGAGCCTGGTGTTGCTGGTGTCGAGGTTCAGTTGTGGTCGACCAATGCAGCCGGAGCTCCGGATGCAATTATCGACACCACGACCACCAACGCTCAAGGCAAGTACCTCTTCGAGGACCTTGCAGCTGGCGACTACGTCGTGGCAATCGCTGACACTCAGCAGGCTGGCGGCCAGGCCCTCGCAGGTCTTGCATCGACCGACGGAAACGGTGCTGCACCGGATCCTGACGACGATGTCGACCTCGACGACAATGGCGATCCAGCTCCTGGCTTTGCTTCGATCAGCGCTCCGGTCACCCTCGGTGGCACCGAGCCTGCTGGCGAGGTTGACGAGGACGGGTCATGGAGCGATGTTAGCTCCAACCTGACCGTCGACTTCGGCTTCGTTGGTTCGCTCCGCCTCGGTTCGACCGTTTGGCTCGATTCGAACGGTGATGGATTCCAGGATCCAACCGAACCAGGCATCGCAGGTGTCGTTGTTCAGTTGCTCGACGAAGATGGATCCCTGATCGCTACGACGGTCACGGACGCCGACGGAAACTACGTCTTTGAGAACCTTCCCGAAGGCAAGTTCATCGTCGCTATTCCAGACACTCAGCAGGCTGACGGCGAAGCCCTCCAGGGCCTTGGTTCAACAGCAGGCAACGGTGTTGCACCGGATCCTGACGACGATGTCGACCTCGATGACAACGGTGATGCAGCCAACGGCTTCGCATCGATCTCCCAGCCGGTGATGCTGACAGCTGGCGGCGAGCCAGCTGGCGAGGCACTCGAGGACGGAAGCGTCGCTGATACCGATTCGAACCTGACGGTTGACTTTGGCTTCTTGCCAGGTCTGGAACTCGGCAACACCGTGTTCTTCGATGACAACAACGATGGTGAGCAGGGCCCAACCGAGGGTGTTGCAGAAGGCGTGACCATTCAGCTGCTCGACGCAGCTGGCAACGTGGTTGCAACAGATGTAACCGATGCTGACGGGTTCTACCTGTTCACCGGCATCGCTCCTGGCACCTACACCGTGCACATTCCAGCATCTGAGTTCGGACCTGGCGCTCCTCTCGAGGGCTTCCATGGTTCGACCGGCGCAGGCGTATCGTCTGATCCGAACGATGATGTCGACGGAAACTCCGACGGCATCGTTACCGGACCAGCCGCTGCGAATGGATTGTCGTCCGGCCCGGTCACCTTGACCGCTGGCAACGAGCCTGCTGGTGAAGCGGATGTTTCGCCAACGGGTACGCCTGATACGGACTCGAACCTGACGGTTGACTTTGGTGTGTACACCTTGTCGATCGGCAACCTCGTGTTCTTCGACGACAACAACAACGGTGCACAGGATCCGGGTGAAGATCCAATCGCTGGAGTCGTGCTCGCACTTCTCGACGGCAATGGCAACCCTGTTCCAGGGCCTGACGGCGAGCCTCTCACTGTCACGACCGATGCCAACGGTAACTACAGCTTCGACGGACTTGCAGAAGGCACCTACATCGTCGAGGTCCTTGCAGAGAACTTCGCCCCTGGCGGACCTCTCGAGGGTGTTACCTCATCGAATGGCAACGACGTCAATGGTGCGGCTCCGGACCCTGACGACGACAACGATGGCGACGACAACGGCAACTTTGTCAACGGCGTCGTACTCACGGATCCAATCGTGTTGGCTGCAGCTGAGGAGCCTGATGGCAACATCAACTTCACGGTTGACTTCGGATTCATCGAAGATGCGGGCCTTGGTTCGTTCGTCTTCTTTGACGAGAACAACAACGGTGTTCAGGATCCTGGCGAGCCAGGTGTCCCAGATGTCATCGTGACGGTTCGTGATGCAGCGACCGGTGAGGTTGTTGCAACCACGACCACTGATGCAAACGGTGAGTACTCGGTAACCGGCCTGGTTCCTGGTTCGTACACCGTGAGCTTCGATGATCCAGAGGATCGTGGGTTCACGAGCCAGAACGTCGGCGACGACGCTCTCGACTCAGATGCAAGTGCGGATGGTTCGACCGGAATCGTCACCCTTGAGGGTGGCGAGTTCAACCCGACCATCGATGCAGGCATCGTGACGTCGTCCACGGCAACTTCTGGACCTCCGCTCGCCTTCACCGGCGCCAACTCGCTCACCCTCGCACTGTGGGCAGCGATCCTGGCAATGTTCGGATTCGTCCTCGTGGCTGTTACTGGTCGCAAGGATGAGGATGAAGTGCGGGTCTGATCTGACTTGATCACTCCACAACTGGTCACCACGACGACTGGTTAAAACGAACAAGGCCGCCGCTCGAATGAGCGGCGGCCTTGTCGCGTTGTGTGTGAGTTGTTATGTGGTTGTCGGGCGGGAGTCCCGA
>CAZSYL010000016.1:28634-52106 GCA_964610745.1 uncultured Acidimicrobiales bacterium | reverse complement strand
GGTTGTCGGGCGGGAGTCCCGACGTGTTACAGCAGCTCCGCGAGCTTGTCGATCGCCATGGCCCAACCCTGGCCTCCAGGGGAGTCGGCGGGAACACCGATGTGGGTCATGGTCATCTTTGTTCCACCGTCAACCTCTTCGAGATCGACTTCGACCGTGGTGGTCATGTCGGTTCCGGCGGGCATGCCCATTGCTTCGGGCGGGGTCGGGTTCCCATCGGAGTCGCACATCTGATCGGTGTAGACGAGACGGGTGACCGGGGAGACCTCTTTGAATTCTCCGGTAAACCACATCTGCATCTGACCATCGGGAGTCGTCATCTCCATGCAGATCAAGCGTCTGCCGCCGACTGTGGTGTCCATTTCGGCGGTTGGGATGGATGCCCCTGGGGGGCCGTACCACTTGGCGAAGTGCTCGGCATCAGCCCACATCGACCATACGGTCTCGATCGGTGCAGGAAAGGTGCGCTCGATTGCGACCCACGCTGGTTGATTCATTATTCAGCCTTTCTTTGAGAGCTGTCTTGCCTAGAGGGGGTGTCCTGGACTGGATTTTGCTCGCCTTGAATTTGGGTCAGATAGTCATCCATCCGATCAAAGCTCGCCTCCCATAGTTCGCGGTACTGCTCGGCCCAGTTGGCAATGGTCTCAAGAGGCGCTGGATCGATGGTGCACGGTCGATACTGCGCGCGTCGGCCCTGACGGATGAGTCCAGCGCTTTCGAGGACCTTGACGTGTCGGGAGATTGCCGGGAGGCTCATCTCGAATGGCTCGGCGATCTCGTTCACGCTGGCCTCGCCCTCGGCCAGTCGCGTGAGGATCGCCCGGCGGGTCGGGTTCGCGAGTGCAGCGAACGCCTGGTCGAGGAAGGCCTCGTCGAGGAGGTCGGAGTCCAGTACGGCTGTCATGGGTCTCACTTTAGCGTGTATTTAACCTACGTGTTAAATACACGCGGAAATTATGTCTCACTCGAGCGCCAAACCCACATGGCCGAACGGATCGCCGGTATATCGTGTCGAGATGAACGAGATGCTCACTCTCAACGACGGCAACACCATTCCGCGACTCGGGCTTGGGGTGTTTCAAGCGACCGGTGGGGCAGAGGTCGACGCGGTCCGACATGCTCTCGAAGTGGGGTACCGTCACGTCGATACCGCTGCGATGTATGACAACGAAGAGGGGGTTGGGCGAGCAATCGCCGACAGCGATGTGCCTCGCGACGAAGTCTTCATCACGACGAAGGTGTGGAATGAGCGCATCCGTCGCGGTGAAACATCGGCCGCGGTCGACGAGTCGCTTCGCAAGCTCGGAGTCGACTCGGTCGATCTGATGCTGTTGCACTGGCCCGTCGATGGTCGTTTGCAGGCCTGGGACGAGCTGATCGCTGCGAGGGAGGATGGCCGCGCGAAGAGTATCGGTGTCTCGAATTTCACCCCCGACCACCTCCAGGAGCTCATCGCGGCTAGTGGCGTGGTGCCCGTCATCAACCAGGTCGAGTACCACCCATGGTTCGAACCGCTCGACATCATCGCCGCGTCGAACGAGCACCAAATCGCCGTCGAGGCCTGGTCCCCTCTGATGAGGGGGCGTCTCGCCGAAGAGCCGGTACTCGTCGAGCTCGCTAGCGAGCTTGGTCGAACCGAAGCGCAAATTGCTTTGCGCTGGATGTTGCAACGCGATGTCGTCGTCATTCCAAAGAGCGTGACTCCAGAGCGCATTGCGAGCAACGCTCAGCTGTTCGACTTCGAGCTCGACGCTCCTGCAATGGCTCGGCTCGATGCGATTGAGCGCCCTGGGCGGCTGGGGCCCGACCCCGCGAACTTCGACTTCTGAAGCGCAACGTCGCCCGTCGCTGGTGGAACCGGGTCGTCGGTCGGGGCGTACAAGTAGGCAGCGGGTGCGGTGAGCACTTGTGTCGAACAGTTGTTCTGCGAACAATCGTTCGATAAGGTGTTCGTTCCCGGGCGGAGACCCGAACTATTGCCTACTTGAAGAGGTTTCCACTGTGTACTCCGAATTGAACTCGCAGACGAGTAGTCGTCCTACTCCAACGACTGCAGCGCATCGTCGCCGTCGTCATTTGTCCGTCTACCACCGGGCGCTGCGCACAGCGAAGACTCCCCAACAGCGCGCTGCCGTCGCGGCTCGTTACCGCAAGTTGTTCGCTGCTGGAGCAGGCGCTCCAGTTCAGCCTCGAATCGTCGAAGAGAGCATTGCCGAGCCGATCCATCTACCAGTCGCTCCCCGCGACGTTGTCAGACTGGCTTCGTAGTCTCTGTTCATGGCAAAGAGCAAGACCGTATTCCTCTGTCGAAACTGTGGGCACAAAGCCCATAAGTGGATTGGGCAATGCCCGGACTGCAACGAATGGAACAGCCACGACGAAGAACTGGCTGATCGCGTTGTTGGCGCACCCGTCATGATCGGCGAGGCGCCACGGCCCATCACCGAGATCACTTCCGTCGACTTTCAGCCCACAGCGACCGGGCTACCCGAACTCGATCGTGTGCTCGGTGGCGGCATCGTCACGGGGTCGGTCACGTTGGTGGGAGGTGAGCCGGGTATCGGTAAGTCGACCTTGTTGTTACAAGCCGCAGCTGCGCTTGCTCAAGCGGGCAAGACGTGTCTGTATGTCTCTGCCGAAGAGTCGAGTGAGCAGGTGCGTCTCCGTGCTGAACGGCTCGATGCGGTGGTGGACAACCTCTGGTTGGTTTCGGAGACATCACTGCCTGCGGTCCTTCAGCACTGCGACGCCTTGTCGCCTGATTTTGTGGTGATCGACTCCATCCAGACCGTGCACGATCCCGATCTCACCTCGGCTCCGGGTTCGGTCGGACAGGTACGCCATTGCGCTCACATCATGGTCACCGAAGCCAAGCGCCGACGAATGAGCACGGTGCTCGTTGGCCACGTGACCAAAGAGGGCGGTCTCGCGGGCCCTCGTGCACTCGAACATGTTGTCGACACCGTGCTCGGCTTCGAGGGCGATCGACATCACGCACTTCGTCTGCTCCGCGCTATCAAGCATCGCTTTGGCGCTACCGACGAGCTCGGCGTGTTCGAAATGATGGGCACAGGCCTCCAATCGGTCAGCGACCCAAGCCGGCTCTTCCTGGCCGATCGAGCCAAAGGTGTCGCTGGTTCGGTCGTTGTGCCCGTCCTCGACGGTCACCGACCGCTGCTCGTCGAAGTACAGTCCCTCGTCGCCCCATCGCCGTTAGCTTCGCCACGGCGTTCAGCGCAAGGTGTCGACAACGGGCGGCTGTCGCTCATCATTGCGGTCCTTGAGCGTCGCTCGAACATCGGCTTTGCCAAGACCGACGTATTTACTTCCGCGATCGGTGGGGTGAAGGTGGCCGAGCCCGCGGCAGACCTCGGAATAGCGTTGGCTCTCGCTTCCTCGGTGACCGGAAATCCCCTCGACTCGAGCCTCGTCGCCTGTGGCGAGATTGGCCTGGCTGGCGAACTGCGCCAGTCCGCACACACCGAGCGTCGTCTCATCGAGGCAGCGCGCGTTGGGTTTACACGTGCGGTTATTCCCGCGGGTGCGCCCCCAACTCCCGACGGAATCCTGGGTCTGCGTGCCGAAACACTCACCGAGGCATTGCACCTCACCGGCATGATCGGTGGCCAGAACAGCGGCTTCTCGCGTCCGCCGGCCCAGGCAACGTCAACATCGCGCCAGCGCGAACAACGGGACCGAGGTCTACGTCAGGGTCCACCTCGGGGTCCTGGGTTGACCGGATCCGAAACCGATGTCGACTGGGGCGTCGTTCGCCCGCTCCGCCCGTTTCGCGACGAGTAGCAAGAGACCGATACTGCCTCGAACGGTGGTCTCACGTCAGGGAAAACCCTGATACGAAGTTCAGGGCAACCCCTGATGACAGCAGTTCATTGGGTCTTGAAGATGGAAGTACGTCATCACGTTCGTTGGCGTATGACCAGCGGGAGACCCATCATGACCATGCTCGAATCACAGACTCAAACCACGCCGCAGGTGATTGCGGCATACGCACAAGAGGCTCGCAAGGTCTACGGCGAGGGAGATACGCAGGTCGTTGCGCTCGATTCGGTCGACGTGGCGTTCGGCGCTGGTGAGTTCACTGCCATCATGGGCCCGTCGGGCTCGGGTAAGTCGACACTGATGCACAGCCTCGCAGGGCTCGACCGGTTGACGTCGGGGAGGGTCGTGATCGGCAATGTCGATCTCTCGACGCTCTCCGAGAAAGACCTCACCTTGCTGCGCCGCACGAAAATCGGTTTTGTCTTTCAGGCCTTCAACCTGATCCCGACACTGACAGCAGAAGAGAACATCACGCTTCCGCTCGACCTGGGGAAGACAAAGCTCGATGTCGAGTGGATCGACGAAGTCGTTCGAGCGGTTGGACTTGCTGATCGCCTCGGCCACAAGCCCACCGAGCTGTCAGGCGGACAACAGCAACGCGTCGCTGTTGCCCGAGCCCTGGCATCTCGACCTGAGGTGGTGTTCGCCGACGAACCGACCGGCAACCTCGATAGCGCGACCGGCGCTGCGATCCTCGAATTCATGCGCAACGCGGTCCGTCAATATCGTCAGACCATCGTGATGGTCACCCACGATCCTGTCGCTGCCTCTTATGCAGACCGAGTGCTATTCCTCGCCGATGGTCAGATCCGGAGCGAACTCCGCGACCCGGACACCGATGCGATCCTCGCCGCGCTTCGCTCGGCTGCATTGACCGGTTCTCGTCAAGACGGAAAGGCGTAGGCGTATGTGGAACATCACGAGAAAGAATGTTGCGGCGAACAAGATTCGCTTAGCCCTCACCGCCCTTGCCATCGTGCTAGGAGTTGGATTCGTATCATCAGCAAACATTCTCAGTGACGGCCTCCGGGAGTCATTCGGTGATCTTGCAGCCGAGATCGTCGATGGCACCGACCTTCAGGTCGATCGAGTCGACTTCGACGAGCCGCTGACGATCGCCGAGCAGGAGCGGATTGCTGCCGTGCCCGGAATCCGCGTCGCTGAAGGGGGCTACGGTGAAGACACTGTCTTCCCCGTCCGGGCCGATGGCACCCTAGTTCGACCCGAGGGTCCGCCGGTTTTCGCCTTCAGTTGGACGGTCGACGAACAGCTCAATCCCTCGGCGATCGAGGAAGGTCGCGCGCCGGAAGGTCCAGGGGAATGGGTGGTCGATCTCAGCACGGCCGAGAGCGAAGGGTTCGTGATCGGCGAGACCTATGACCTCGTGGTCCCCACCGCCGACGGCTTCACGTCGGCCGAGTTGGTCGGTACGTTCCGATTCGGAGCGGACAACCAGACAAATGGGGCTGTCCTTCTTGCATTCGAGACCGAAGCCGCAAGGGTTCTGTTCGATCAGACCGACTTCGCAAGCATCTCGATAGCAATCGACGGCACTCGACCTGTCGCTGACGTCCGTTCTGATGTCGATGCGCTCTTCGACGAGAGCTACGAGGTGCTCGACACCGCAGACCTGAACGCGGAGACCAGCGCTGGATTCAACCAGGCGATCAGCATCTTTGCCTGGGTGCTCCGCTCGTTTGCGATCATCGCGCTCTTCGTTTCGATCTTCATCATTGCGAACACGTTCAACATCGTGATGAGCCAACGAGTTCGCGAACTCGGTCTGCTCCGAGCTGTCGGCGCAACCCCCAAGCAGGTCCGCCGGGCGGTCCTAGGCGAAGCTCTGATCGTGGGTGCCCTCGCCTCGGCGCTCGGCATCCTGGTCGGTCTTGGCCTCGCTTACGGGCTCGAAGCGGCACTCAACGGCATTGGCGCCGAACTTCCACCGTTCGACAAGCCTTTGTCGGCACTCACGATTGCGATCGGCATGACGGTGGGCGTTGTCGTCACACTCATATCGGCGTGGATCCCAGCTCGACGAGCTGGCCGCACGTCCCCGGTCACCGCGATCAGCGGTACCGACAGCACTGACGCCGGCGGCCGTCGTTCAACGATCATCGGGGCAATACTGGCCCTTATCGGCGCTGCTCTCACCGGCGTATCGCTGTTCGGCGGTATCGAGAGCACCGCGACCTTGCTTGGCTTACTCGGAGTTGGCGCAGCGCTCTTCCTTGTCGGAATCACGCTCCTCAGCTCGTTGGTCGCAGCGCCGATCAGCCGTGGACTTGGTGCTCCGCTCGCTGCGGTCTACAAACGGCCGGGATTCCTGGCCAAGGAAAATGCTGCTCGAAACCCGAAGCGCACCGCAACGACAGCAGCGGCCCTGATGATCGGCCTATCGCTCGTCTCCATGGCCTTCGTGATTGGCCAAACGTTGAAGAGCGATCTCAATGCTCTCCTTGAGACGACGGTCCAGGCTGACTATGCGGCGTTCCCGAATACCAACGGGTTGGTACCCGAGTCCGTCGTGACCGATCTGGAGGCAGCTCCAGAATTCGGCACCGTTGTCGGCTTCAAGTACTGGAGCACCGATGTCAACGGCTTAGAAGATATCGAGATTGGCACGACCGACTTCGAGGAACTTACTGCAGTGCTCGATCTCGACCTGATCGAAGGCGACTTTGCCTCGATCAGCGACGACACCACCGCCGTGTGGGAAGGCTTTGCCGAAGACAACGATTTGGCGCTGGGGGACGCGGTCACCGTCGGGCTTGACGATGGTACGACCACCGACCTCACGATCGAGGCCATCTTTGCGGACAGCAACATCTTCGAAGGTCTACTCGTGTCCGATGCTCGTTGGAACACGATCGGCGAACAGGACACCTTCGACTGGGTTGCGATCAACGCAGCGGCTGAAGAGCTCACCGAAGCCGATGCAGCTATCGATGCCGTAGCCGCCGAGTATCCTCAGGTGCTCGTTCAGTCGGCTGCTCAGTATCGGGCTGACATCACGGGTCAGGTCGATTTCCTGTTAATGATCCTGACCGGTTTCCTCGGGCTGGCCATTCTGATTGCCTTCATAGGCATCGTGAACACGATGGCGTTGAGCGTCTTTGAGCGGACTCGTGAACTCGGCCTCCTGCGGGCGGTCGGAATGACACGGCGCCAAACGCACATCATGGTGCGTTGGGAAGCTGCGATCGTTTCATCGGTCGGTGCACTCTTCGGCGCTGGCGTCGGTGTGCTGTTCGCTGTGCTCGTCGTGGTCGCCACACCAGACTTCGTGCTCAACAACCTGTCGATTCCATGGTTGTCTCTCGCCGGCTTGGTCGTCGTCGCTGGCCTGATCGGGCTCGTCGCAGGCTTCATGCCCGCACGACGAGCTGGCAAGCTCAACGTTCTGGACGCGATTGCGACCTGAAGCTGGTTTGGCCCCGACAGAACCGATCTGTCGGGGCCGTGCGCCATAGAATTGCAGCCATGCGCGCTTATGAACCTTCTGACGCCGAAGCCGTCTTGGCGATCAACGCCGAATCCGAGCCCGAGGTCGGGCCGCTCGACAGGGAGAAGCTCGAATTCTTTGCTCAGAACGCATCGTTGTTTCTGATCGCCGAGGCTCGTGACTTTGCCGGTTCAGGGCAGGTTGCAGAGCCCGGTGAAGACGACGAACCGGTGGAACTTGACGAGGACCCGACCGTCCTTGGGTTTCTGATCGGGCTCGACGAAACCGTGACTGGCTACGACAGCAACAACTATGCCTGGTTCAAGGAGCGCTTTCCCTCATTCGGCTACGTCGATCGGGTTGCAGTCTCCACCGACGCTCGCGGCAAGGGACTGGGTCCGGCCATGTACCGGGCGATGGAAGCTTGGGCCATTGGCTTTGGCAAGGGCTGGGTGCTCGCCGAGGTCAATACGGTCCCGGACAACCCCCATTCGCATCACTTTCACCAAAAGGCGGGGTTCGAAGAATGCGGTCGAGGCAACCCGTACGGCAACGACCAAGAAGTTGCCTACTACGAAAAGCAGCTCTAGGCGCCGCCTCGGGCTCTAATCCCAAATCGAAGGTCAAACATGTGTTTTGTGGGCCGTTTGGACTATTCGTGAGAAATCTCGCGACTAATTGGCTCGGTCAGCCGTCCTTGTATCCGTAAGCGCTGCAGGAATCCCGCCTCCTGTAGCGCTTACGTATTTTTCGGACAGTGCGTAACTGGAATTGCCAGCCGCTACCGCGAACGGATCTCCAACTGCTTACGGTTGGTGATCGTGTAGCGGCGATCGGTCTGGCTGAGCCAACCGAGGCGAATGAACGCGGAGATGGCCTTGTTCACACGTTCGCGAGAGGCTCCGACCATGCCCGACAGTTCTTCCTGTGTGATCGGAAGGGTGAACTCGTCGCTGTCACCGGCGAGCTCAAGCAAGCGCTTTGCTGTTCGTCCCGTGACGTCGAGAAACACCGAGTCGGCAAGCGCTTCATCCATCGACCGCAGTCGACGGGCGAGCATGTCGACCACACGCCACAACAACTGAGGGTGCGCTTCGTAGACAGCTCGCACCGGACCGTACGGAATCTCAGCGACCTTTGAAGGCTCGAGTGCGCGAGCTTCCGCTGAGCGTCCAAGGCCATCGAACAGTCCCATCTCACCGAAGAGATCGCCGTCCTCCATCAGAGCAACAACGGACTCGCGCCCGTCGACGGATTTATTCGCAATCGCGACGCGGCCGCTGATGACGATGTACAGCGCGTCGGGCTCCTGGCCCTCGCTGAACAAAACGTCACCTCGCCACAGGGATCTTTCGACCGCCTGTTTCGCGAGATCTGCAATAACTGCCTCGTCGACCTCGCTGAAGAGATCTACGGAACTAAGAAGAGAGGAATCGACCATAACAAGGCGATACTAGTGACATGAGCCACGGTAGCGCCGACTTGTCCTCCGACTTCGCGTTTTCCGTCTGGACGATAGTGGTCGCTGGTGGGTCCGGTTTACGCTTCGGAAGTCGCAAACAATTTGTTGATTTACAAGGCCGTTCGGTGGTTCAGCGTTCGATTGATTCGGCTGCCGCGGTCTCGGTTGGTGTGATTGTCGTCGTCCCCGCCGATTCGGTGAATTCGGTGGACCTGAGCGCCAACCACGCCGAATTGTTGGTCGTGGCCGGAGGTGCGAGCCGCTCGGAGTCGGTCCGTGCAGGGCTGTCGATGGTGCCCGCTGTGGAGGACTCAGACCCACCGATTGTCGTCCTTGTCCACGATGCGGCGCGGCCGCTCGCATCGAAGGAGCTCTTCGGACGCGTTATTGAGGCCGTGAGCAACGGGGCGCGAGCGGTCGTACCCGCGGTGGCTGTGTCCGACACCATCCGTCACAAGGATGGGGGAGTGCTCGATCGCAGTGATCTGCTGGCTGTTCAGACCCCACAGGGCTTCGACCTCGCTACGCTTCGCGAGGCCCACGCCAGCAATCACGACGCCACCGACGATGCAACGCTTGTCGAAGCACTCGGCTATGAGGTTGCCGTCGTCCAAGGCGACGCATTCAACAACAAGCTCACCGAGCCCACCGATCTGCTCGGTGCGGCCAGCATTATTGAACATCTCGAACGGGAAGCCCAGTGACCAAAGCAATGAACCAGGAGCCCGGAGCGTTTCCGGCGCTACGAGTCGGGCAGGGATTCGACATCCATCCGTTCGCCACCGACCCTTCCCGTCCCATGGTGCTGGGTGGCGTTGTGTTTCCCGAGGATTCTCCCGGTCTTGCCGGACATAGCGATGCTGACGTGATTGCTCACGCCGTCACGGACGCAATTCTTGGAGCCGCTGGACTCGGAGACATCGGCTCACATTTTCCCGATACCGACCCAGCGCTCGCTGGTGCGGACAGTATCGAGTTGCTTCGCTCGGCAGCCGCTGGAGTTCGCGAAGCTGGGTGGGAGCCACAGAACGCCGATTGTTCGGTCGTGCTCGATTCTCCAAAGCTCGCTCCTCGCCGTGATGAAATGCAACAACTCCTCAGTAATGCGCTCGGAGCCCCGGTAACGGTGAAGGGAAAGAGGCCAGAGGGTATTGGCGCTCTAGGTCGTCATGAGGGAATCGCCTGCTGGGCGACGGCGCTGGTGATGAAGAGAGTCGACATCGATGGCTAAGGGCAAGAATCGCAAACCACAGCGCGGCGCACCGAAAGGGCGAGGCGCCCAGCAACGAAACCCACAGCGCAGCGCACAACAACGAAACAGCCCGAAACGGAGTGGACAGCGAGGCGGTTCACATCAAGGAAGGGATCGGTCGCCCGTCGAAGGTGTGCCCGGTTCCGCTGGCGAGGGACGCCGTCATAGCGGTCCCGGCGGCGACCGAGTCGAGGGACGTCAGGCCGTGCGTGAACTGTTGCTTGCCGATACTCGAAAGGTTCATGAGGTTGTCCTGCAGAGTGGTCAGGACAACTCGACCATCCTGGAAGACATCGAGATGCTCGCAGCCGATCGCCGGGTCGCGGTTCGTGAAGTCGGTCGCGGGGCGTTTGACGCTCTGGCCCAAACCGAGAGCGCTCAGGGTGTCCTCGCTGAGGCTGAAGCTCTTCCAACGGTCGAACTTGAAGACCTCATAGAGCAGCCAAACCCATTTCTTGTGATGGTTGACGGTGTTACCGACCCGCACAATCTGGGAGCGATCTTCCGTTCGGCTGACGCGTCTGGCGCAACCGGGATAGTGCTTCCACGACATCGGTCTGCACGGATTGGTCCAACGGTGGCAAAGACCGCCGCTGGAGCGATCGAGCACGTGCCTGTCGCGAACGTCGCTGGTGTGCCTGCCGCGATTCAGATTCTGCAAAAGCACAACGTTTGGGTGATTGGTCTCGACGAGGCCGCCGACCGCTCCATCTTTGAATTCGATATTGCCGACCAGCCGCTCTGTCTGGTGCTCGGCGCGGAAGGTCCGGGGTTGTCGAGGCTGGCGAGGGAGCGATGCGATCAGCTCGTGTCGATCCCTATGCAGGGTTCGGTTGCCTCGCTGAACGTGTCGGCCGCCGCAACGGTGGCGATGTTCGACGTGGCCCGACGTCGACTCGGAAAGCACGGCGGCTAGTGCTTCGGGCAGGCATCATCTCGCTGCACACCTCGCCGCTCACACAGCCCGGCGCTGGCGACAGCGGCGGCATGAACGTCTACATACGCGAATTCGTTTCGTCTCTGACGCAGGTCGGGGTCGGCTGTGATGTGTTTGTCCGGAGATGGACCGATGAGCTCGATGACATCGTCGAAGTCGAGCCGGGCTTTCGGGTCATCCATGTGCCGGCAGGTCCGGTCGACATGGCCAAAGAAGAGTTGCCGTCGATCGTTCCTGAGTTCACCGAGTGGATGCATCGCTGGCTTGCAGATCATCCCGTTGACGTCCTCCACGCCAACTATTGGCTCAGCGGCGTGGTCGGACATCAACTCAAACATGATCTCGAGCTTCCGCTGATCACCACTTTTCATACGCTTGCCCGCGTGAAGGCCGAAATGGGCGACCATGAGCCACAGGAACGGATCGACGCCGAGGCCCAAGTGGTGGCCTGTTCCGACGTCCTGATCGCCAATGCTGACGAGGAGCGGCGCCAACTGATCGAGCTGTACGGTGCCGACCCCGATCGAGTGGAGATCGTGGCCCCCGGTGTTGATCGCGCGTTCTTTTCTCCTGGTTCAGCCGCGGGGGCCCGCACGGCAATTGGTTACGAGGGTGGACCGCTGGTGTTGTTCGTGGGCCGAATTCAACCACTCAAGGGTGTAGATATCGCAGTCCAAATGCTCGCAGAACTACAAGAGACCAGCGCGACGCTGATGATCGTTGGTGGCGCAAGCGGCAGTGAGGGCCAGGCCGAGGTTGCTCGCATTCGCAAACTGGTCGACGAGCTCGCGCTCGTGGACAGAGTGCAGTTCGTTGACCCACAGCCCCACTACGCGCTCTCGACCTTCTACCGAGCCGCTGACGTGTTGGTCATGCCGAGCCGATCAGAGTCGTTTGGTCTCGTGGCACTCGAGGCCGCAGCCTCTGGCATCCCTGTGGTGGCAGCGTCGGTCGGTGGCCTTCGGACGCTCGTGCAAGATGGAACGACGGGCTATCTGATCGAGGAACGAAACCCGTCCGACTATGCAGCCGCGGTCGATCGAATCCTTGCAGATCCAACGCTTGCGGCTTCCTTAGCTGCGGCGGCGGCCGTTACCGCTGGTCGTTACCCCTGGTCTGGACTTGCGAAGCGACTGTCGCGTATCTACCTCGAACATGTCGAGGCCAAGGAGCTCGTCGACTGCTCATAGCGTCGATCGATTCGCGTACGCTTTCGCCAATGGATGAGTTTGCGCCACCAGCACCAGAAGTTCGCGCCTCTTGCCGTGAAGAGCTGATGGCGTGGCTCGATGGGTTAGAGACTGCTCCTGAGCTCGCGGAGATGATCGACGCGGTCGTCGCTGACGAAGATGCCGATCTCGACCGGTGGTTTGTGCGGGTGCGCGGTGAGGCAAAGGACATCTACTCGATCTGGTTTGAACTTGATCAACGGACTCTCAGATACGAGACATTTGTGATGCCTGCTCCTGAGGAAAACCACGCGGTCTTCTTCGAACAACTGCTCACTCGCAACGACAAGCTTCGCGATGTCGCATTTGCAATAGGAGCCGAGCGCGGGATCTATCTCAAAGGGCGCATGGATATAGCACACGTGACCACCGAGTCGCTCGACCGCGTTCTTGGCTCGATCGCTACAGCGGTGGAGCAGAGCTTTCAACCAGCGCTGCGTCTTGGATTCGCCAGCCGGTTCCCGGCCTAGTGCAATCGAGTGCCGGCGCTGCCAGCCGTATCTACTTCCCCGAAGACCGTCACCGGCAGCGCCGTATGTACTGAGAATACATGAAATGTACTAAGAGGCAAGTTGGGCTGATCCAGCCCAATGGCAAAGTCCAGTGCGCTGGCCGGCGCGGTCTAATGTCGCGGCTATGAAACTTCAAGTGGTCGGTGGCGGCAACATGGGGCAAGCCCTGATCGGCGGTTCCCTCTCAACGGGCTGGGCCGAAGCTGGTGAACTGCAGGTTGTCGAGTTGGATCCGGATCGACGAGACCAAATCGCCAACACCTTCCCGGGAGTCAGCGTGACTTCCGAAGTGGACGGTGGGATCGACACGCTCGTGGCGGTCAAGCCACAACACGTCGGCGGCGTGCTCGAGGCACTTTCAGACGGAGAGGTCCGCGTTCTTTCAGTCGCAGCGGGGGTACGGATTGCCGAGATGGAGTCGATTGCCTCGCGAGCTCATGTCGTTCGGGCGATGCCAAATACCCCCGCTCTCGTCGGCCAGGGGGCATCGGCCATCGCCGGTGGATCGCTCGTCAACGATCAAGACCTCGACTGGGCCGAATCGATTCTGGGTTCGGTCGGAGTTGTGGTCCGAGTCGATGAGTCCGACCTTGATGCCGTGACTGGCTTGAGCGGTTCGGGTCCGGCCTATGTCTTTCATCTGGCCGAGGCTCTGGTGGCTGCGGGCATTGCCCAGGGACTGTCACCCGAGGTCGCTGACCTGCTCACCCGGCAGACGCTGCTCGGTGCCGCGACCCTGCTCAGCAGCTCAGGCGAGGACCCCGCAGTCCTTCGCCAGAACGTGACGTCGCCAGGCGGAACCACCGCTGCTGGACTGGCGGTCTTCGCTGAGGCAGATCTCCTTGCGGTTGTCGATCGGGTCGTCAGGGCAGCGACAGCGCGCTCGGTCGAACTCGGTGACGGCTAATCGGTCCTTAGTGGTCACGATCGAGTCTGGTAAGCCGAATTCGACGCATTCCGCGCGTATAAACGCGCGCTCCGCGGGAGTCCTAGGGATTTTCTGACTCCAGTTTTTCGTTGGCCGCGATGTCACCTATGTTCAGTGTTCTTGCAGGCGGAGAAGGAGCCAACAAGTGAGTGAACTCGATGGACGTCGACACTTCATGACGGTCGCAGAAGTGGCACAACTCATGCGAGTATCCACCATGACGGTGTACCGACTCATCAAGGCCGGAGAACTCTCGGCTGTCCGGGTAGGACGGTCGTATCGTCTTCGTCCCGATGATGTCGATCTCTATCTTGGAGATCGATACACCGAGGCCGGCTAGTACGGCATTCACGCACTCGCCATCTGGCGCTCGAGTCCAGCAATAGCTGTTCTCCCGAAGGCTTAACGGCGCGGTCACAACTTCGGTTGGTCCTCGTCAGCTTGTAGTACTGAGGTCGGACTAGGTCCGACCTCAGTCGCGTTTTCCGATGAGAGCGTGATCAGGGCCGTTAGCGTTGGTGCGTGCGCTATTCGACGATCTCTTTTCTCTCAGACTTCGGCCATCAGGACGAGTTCGTGGGTGTTGTCCATTCGGTCATCCGCTCCATCGCTCCCGATGTTGGCGTGATCGATCTGACCCACGGCATTGCACCCCACGACGTCCGAGCCGGGGCGTTGGCCCTTGCGCGTTCTGCTCAGTATCTGTGCCCTGGTGTCGTTCTCGCCGTGGTTGATCCAGGTGTGGGCACAGACCGAAAGGCCGTGGCGGTCGAGGTCGGTGACGGGATTTCGGTTCTCGTCGGTCCAGACAATGGAGTGCTGGCCTCAGCAGTCGCGATGGTCGGCGGCGCCTCTCGGGCTGTCGAACTTACCAACCCCGACTACCAACTCCCGAAGCTCGGGAGCACCTTCGATGGCCGCGATGTCTTTGCGCCGGCCGCAGCACATCTCAGCATGGGAGTGGACTTGGCTGAGCTTGGTCGACCGCTCGATACCTCGGCACTTATGCCCGGGCTGCTCCCGATCATCGATACCGAAGATGGCGGGCTCGTCGTCGAAGTGTTGTGGATCGATCGTTATGGGAACGTGCAGCTCAATATCGGTCCTGATGATCTAGCCGAGTGGGGAAACCCGGTGTCGATCATCTCAAAGCAGCGCACCGAAACCGTCGCGATGCGTCCGGCATACCGATCCCTCGGCGTCGGTGAGGTCGGCGCGATCGTTGACTCCTCCGGACTGGTTTCGTTGGCGCTGAACGGGACGTCTGCGGCCGAGCATTTCGGACTCACGGGCGGCGACGAGCTGCGAATCGAGACCGTCGATGGTCCGACAGGCACGTCGACGCCGGTGACGCTGAGAACCTGAGAGAGGTTCTAGTTAGAGACGGCGGACAGAGCGTCGACCAAAACCCTGATCCGCTCTTCGTCGATCCTTATCGGATCCGAGTCAGTATCTGAGACATCAAGGAACTGCTCATCGCTGGACGGGTTGTCATCAACCGGGTCGAGATCGGTCGCAATCGTCGTCGTCGTTTCCGGAACCGTAGTCGGTGCGGTTGTGGGTGCTGCGGTGGTGGGAGCAGTCGTTGCAGGAGTCGTCGTGGTTGTGGTCGGCGTCGTGGTTGTGTTTGGAGTGGACGTCGCAGGAACCGATGGTTCCAAGCGCATGAAGCGATGCGTGGTGTATAGCCGGTTGCCGTCCCAGACGACCCCTACTCCAATGTGGGTGAATTCGGGATCGACGATGTTGTCGAAGTGGCCAGGAGATGCAATGAAGGCGTCCATAACGGCGTTCACGTTGGGACCTGTTCCCACGTTCTCTCCGAGTTTGCGCCAGTCCTGAGTGATGCCTTCGCTGATTGGGTTGGCGTGGCAGATAAAGGCACCACCCGCGCAGACACCGTCAGCTTGTGCCTGCGACCAGTTGCGGGACAGGTTCGTGAGCTGCGTGTTGACGATCAGCGGTTCCAAGCCCCGCTGGGTTCGGACTTGGTTGACCAGGGAGATGAAGTTCGCCTCGTCCGAAGCTGACTGGGCCGAGGCCGTAGCAGGAGCGAGGGTTGTAAAGAGAAGTGCCAGCACGGCGAAAACCGCCAGGAGGCGCGGCGCGTGCCAGTCGCGGGAGTCATGCCGATTGCGGCGGGAGAAGGGGGTTGAAGTGCTCACTCTTCAATACTTCGGAGGAGAATGGAAGCACTCTTTAGTGGTTTCGTGATGATGGGTCTCGCGGCCCAATAACGGTGATCTTTGTGGGTAAATTGAACCCACGACCGAGGAACTCTTTGTGCGTTCGTGCACAAGCGGTACTGTGTGGTGATGATTCAAGGGCGATCAGGCAGGCTGTGAAGGACGAAATTAGAGAGATCCCAGACGCGACCGTGTCGCGTCTTCCGGTGTACCGCCGCTCACTGTTGGAGATCGTCGCTGATGGCGGCTCCACGGTTAGTTCGGCTGATCTAGCGGAACTAGCTGGCGTGAACGCGGCCAAAGTCCGCAAAGACCTCAGCTATCTCGGCACGTATGGCGTGCGGGGAGTGGGTTACGACGCCGAGTTGTTGCTGCGTCAGATCGACAGTGCACTTGGCCTCGGAACAGAAGCGCCAGTTGCGATCGTTGGCATGGGCAACCTCGGACAAGCCCTTGCCCATTACGGCGGCTTCCAAAGCCGCGGGTTTCCAATCGTTGCCCTCGTTGACACCCTGGCCGAAAAAGTTGGTCAGGAGATCGACGGAATCGTTGTGAGTCACATCGATGACCTGGCTAAGGCAGTCTCTGAACTTGGGATTGCCGTCGGGATTATTGCGACTCCGGCATCGGCAGCACAGGACGTGTGCGACGCGTTGGTCGGAGCCGGTGTTCGATCGATTCTCACCTTCGCCCCGACGGTGCTTCAAGTCCCTGATTCAGTGCCGATTCGCAAGGTCGACCTTGCAACGGAACTCCAAATTCTCGGTTACTACCAGCAACGGGAGACCCTCGACGGTTCGGAGTCAGCGGGCCGCGCCGGCTAGAAGCTCGACCGAGTACATCAAACCAGCGAGAACACCGCCGATTGGAATGGGTGAAGAGGGTTCTGTTGGCCGCGATCTTGATGATCGGAGTGTTCTTTTTTGGCGCGCCGCTCCTCGGCGCGCAGACCGAAGGCCTTAGCTACAGTGAGGACACCGTCTTTATAGTTGAGGAAGGTGTCGTGCGGGTCGAGACCACGGCGACCATGACCAACACCACGGTCGAACGTCGAGAAGGTGACTCGATCTTCTTTTCGTTCTTCGATGAGCTGTTCCTGGTGACCCCGATCGGCGTTGAAAATCTGGTCATTTCATCGGCGGGGGCAACGCTTTCCGGCACCGCCAGCCCAATCGACGAGTTCTTCGAACTGCGTGCGGTTCCCCTTCCGACCCAACTGAGATCGGGACAGAGCCGAACCTTTGAGGTTTCCTTCGATCTACCCGCAGGCGAGCTGCGAGGCGATGGTCTCTTCTTCTCGAACCCGGCACATTCGGCCTTTGCCTTGTGGTCGTTCTCCGATCCTGGCCAGGGGTCCTTGACGCTTCGCGTCCCTCCCGAAGTGCAGCTCAACGACGTGGGTAACTCGCTTCGTTTGAGTGGATCAGATGACGGCTTTACCTTTTGGGAGCCGATCGACTTTGAGGTACCAACCGACCTGTTCGCCTATGTGACGGTCACCAATGACAGGGCGCTCGAGAGCGAACGGTTCACGGTCGCGGGACAAGACATCGAGGTGAACTCGTGGCCTGGGGACGATATTTGGGCGGACTTCGCAGCCGAGACCATCAGGAGCGGCCTACCCGTTCTCGAAGAACTCATTGGGTTGGAGGTCCCGGACCAGTCGACGCTCGAAGTAACCGAGTCGGTCACACCGTACTTTTTTGGATACGCAGGCTGGTACAACCCAGTCGACACCTCGATAGACATCGGCAACGATCTGGACGACGCGGTGATGCTTCACGAGCTGAGTCATGCGTGGTTCAACATCGACTTGTTCACTGACCGCTGGATCGTCGAAGGTCTCGCCGAAGAGTTCACATTTAGGGCACAAGCCGAACTCAACCTCGAACAGGAGACCCCGCCGGCTGTTCCTCGCCTCACCGACCGGGGCGCTCAGGCGCTCCAAGACTGGGACAGCGCACTTGCGGGTAGAACCAACTCTGAGGAGTTTCAGGATCAGGAGGCCTACGGCTACGAAACTTCGTGGTACACCGTTCGCCAGATCGTCGACATCATTGGACTGGACGGGATGCAAGCTGTCTTGGCCGATGTTGACCAATCGCGCCCGAGCTACCCCAGCGGTGACGCTTCGGAGACCAGCTCGGCGAGAGACGATTGGCGCCGTCTGCTCGATCTGACTTCGAGCTATGCCACGACCGAAGAAGCCGAAAGGCTCGAACAGCTGTTTTCAGACTTCGTCGCCAATGAGGCTGGCATCGAGACGCTGGAGCGGCGCAGGCAGGCCCGCATCGACTATGAGATCTTGAGCGAACGGAATCCGCAATGGGAGGTCTCTCCCTCGATACGAACAGCGTTGGAGCGGTGGGATTTCGATACGGCTGATCTTCTTCTCGAACAAGCCCGCGCAGTACAGGACCGCTATCTGCAACTCCAGGCAGAAGTTGACGGCACCAACATCGTGGTGTCCAACGCTCCCCAACTGGCCTACGAACAGGGTGAGACCAACTTCGATGAGGCGCTTAGATTGCTCGATGGCCAGTTCCGATCCGTCGAGGCAATCTCGTCGATGCAGGAGAGTGTCGAACGTGGGCTGACCTTCCGTCAACGTATTGGCTTTGTCGGTCGTGACGATCCACCAGAGCTGTTGACCGGAGCGTTGGAAGCGCTTGCTGACGACGACTTCGTCCGGGTCGACCAGACCGCGGCGGAGTTCGACTCGATACTGCTGGATGCTGACCGGTCCGGGGCTCTGCGCCTGACGATCGTGTTCCTGGTGTCAGCACTTGTCCTGATGGCCGTGGCGTTCGTCGCGTGGCGTTCCTCTCACCAGGCCGCACAACTCGCGGCGTCGCTCGAAGGAGAAACGGCCGGTACCTCGACGGCGTCAGACGGCGATGCCGATATCGAGTCCGCCCCCGATTCCGACAGCGATCTCGCCGCCTAACACCCACTAGGCCCAATTCTTGGTGGGATGGTGTGACAAGAGAACTTGCGAAGAAGTTGGCAGAGGTGACACGGGAGCGAGAGGCTGAATCCGGTAGTATTGGACAGGTTGAAGTTACGAGTCTGAGGTCAGATGTCCGTCGTAGTCGTAGGGGTGAATCAGCGGTCGATTCCAATCGACGCATTCGAGAAGCTCGCTATTAGTGCCGACTACCTCGTGAAGGTTCTCGACGACCTCACTGCATCGGATGAAATCTCCGAAGCGGTCGTGCTTTCTACGTGCAACCGAACCGAGATTTACGTTCGTGTCGAGCGCTTTCACCCAGCGTTTGCCGATGTTCGAAACAGCCTGTCGCGTCATTCGGGTCTGGATCTCACAGACTTCGCCGACCATCTCTATATTCATGCTGATGAAGACGCGGCGCGCCATCTCTTCGGTGTGGCCTGTGGACTCGACTCCGCCGTTCTCGGCGAGACCGAGATTCAGGGCCAGGTACGGACCGCCTTCGAAATGGCGAAGTCCGCCGGAACCGTCGGCCTCGAACTGACCGACCTCTTCTCGGCTGCTGGCACCGCGGGTCGTAAGGTCCGGTCATCGACCGCTATTGGTCGCAACATCACCTCGGTGTCGAGGGCCGCTGTTGCCATGGCGACCGAACGACTTGGCTCCCTCGATGGCCGGTCGATCTGTGTCCTCGGCGCAGGTGAGATGAGCGAAGGAATGACCGTTGCACTTCGCGATGCGGGCACGCGCCGCATCGTCATCTGCAACCGCTCGATTGAACGAGCTACCCGACTGGCCGAACGAGTTGGCGGAGACGTGGTTCCACTCAGCGCTCTCGGCGACACTATCTCCGACATCGATGTTCTTCTTACCGGCACAGGCGCGAACGACCTGATGGTCGGACATGACGTGCTTGCCGGCGTCATGGCAGAGCGAACAGATCGTCCAATGCTGATCGTCGATATTGCTGTACCGCGAGACGTCGATCCGGCAGCTGCCGATATCGAAAACGTCACACTGCTCGACATGGAAGACCTCACCGCCTTTGCCGAGGTCGGTCGGGCTGAACGCCGCGGCGAGATCGTTGCGGTTCGAAAGCTCATCGACGAAGAGGTCGTACGATTCGGTAACACCGCTGCCTCTCGCAAAGTCGAACCGCTCGTGAAGCTGTTCCGCAACGATGTTGAGGCGCTCCGCAGCGCCGAAGTCGATCGACGCAGGGACAACATCGATGAGACGACCCTCGCTGAGCTCGATGCTGCGACGCGGACGCTGCTCAACAAGTTGCTTCATGCGCCCATGTCCGCCTTGCGCGAGAACGCTGGAACTGCGAAGGGCGAGCGTCTCGCCGAAGCACTCCAGGAACTGTTCGACCTCGATCTCGATCAGTAGACGGATTTGATGTTCGATCGTAGGGTCGAGTCGTGATCATCTCTGCCGCCACTCGCGCCAGCGCGCTTGCCCGTTGGCAGACCCACTACGTCGCGGATCTACTCGCCAGCGCTGGCGGCCCTGAGGTTGAGCCATTGCTGGTCTCGACGGCGGGCGATCGCGACAAGGTGACGCCGCTTCATGAGATTGGGGGCAAGGGCGTCTTCGTGAAGGAGGTGCAAGCAGCAGTCCTCGACGGGCGAGCCGACATCGCTGTTCACTCGGCCAAGGATCTTCCAGCGCTGACTCCCGATGGTCTCGTGATTTGCGCGGTGCCGGCCCGAGCTGACCACCGAGATGCGCTCGTTGGTAGCACTCTGGCCGATCTCCCTCAGGGGGCCAAGGTCGGGACAGGTTCGATCCGTCGACAAGTGCAGATCGCAGCTGCACGGCCCGACGTCGAGCTCGTCGAGATCCGGGGGAATATCGATACACGCTTGGCGCGTGTCGGCGAGCTGGACGCTGTCGTCATGGCCGCAGCAGCGCTCGATCGGCTCGACCTCACGCCACACGTTGTTGAACGGCTCGGTATCGACACCATGCTTCCGCAGGTGGGGCAGGGCTCGCTCGCGATTGAGTGTCGGGTCGACGATCACCCGACGATCGAAGCTCTAGCCAAAATCGATGATCCCAAAGCGCATCGAGTGCTTTCGGCAGAGCGCGCTTTTCTCATCGAGTTGGGCGGCGATTGCAACCTTCCTGCGGGGGCGTATGCCCGGCTGCTCGAGGGTGACCTCGTCGAGGTTCGCGGCATGCTCTCCGACGGCGACGATCAACTTCATTGCGAAATGCGTACCGGTAGCGATGGCGAAGCCATCGGTCGAGGACTGGCAGCGGATCTCCGAGCTCGGCTTGTCTGAAATGAGCACCGAGTCCGACATCGGGCTCGGTGGACGGCGTGTTGTTGTCACACGGGCCGCGCCCCAGGGAGCGCCGCTCGTGTCCGCACTGGAAGCCGCTGGCGCGATACCAGTCAACTTGCCGCTCCTCGAAATTCTTGACGCAACCGACGGCGGTGAGGCGCTTCGGAAGGCGGTGACGCAGTTGGTTGCCTCGGACTGGTTGGTAGTTCTGTCTCCTAACGGCGCGCGACGAGTTGTCGGTCTGTCTCTTCCGAGCACGGTTCCTAACCTCGCAGTGCTCGCAGGGGGAACTGGCCGGGTGTTCGCGCAAGCGGGCTGGCCAGCCAATCTCATCCCCGAGGTCGCGTCATCGAAGGGATTGTTGGAGGCGTTCACCGATGTTGCGTTCTATGGCCGCGTGCTCATTGCCCAGGCCGAAGTGGGCCGTAGCGAACTTGCTGACGGGCTGCGCGCACGCGGCGTCGAAGTGGAAGTCGTTGCCGCGTACCGCAACGTCATGCCCGAATTGGACGCGTCGGCGGTCGCCGCCGCCGCTGACGCCGACGTTGTCGTCTTCGCCTCGCCTTCAGCTGTTGATCGCTACGTGGAGCATGTGGCGTTGACGCCAAAGCGAGCCGTGTGCATCGGCGCGGTCACCGCGGAGGCGGCGCGAGGCTTTGGCTTCGACGTTGAGGTAAGCAAAGCGCCGGCGATCGATGCCATCGTTCGAGCGGTTGCCGGGACGTAGCAGGCCTCCGACGCTAGATACCCGCCGACTGGTTCAGCTGAGCCGCTCGATCACGGGGGCGAAGTCCTCCATCACGTCCGCGTTGATCGAAATGTAAGAGAAACCCCAGCGCTCACGCCATTGCTTGACTTCGTCGACGACCTGGTCGACCGTCCCGACCAGAGCGTGTGGCGACGCGAGCGCCTCAGCGGGGTTGATTCCAAGAAGAGGTGCCATTTCGTTTGCGACCGCTTCGCGGTCATCGGCGATCATCGCTAGGTGAATTCGCGTCTGGATGATCAATGAGTCGAATCTCGGCCCGGCAGCATTGCGAACCCAGTCGAGCTTTTGATCAGTCCGTTCGAGGGTCGCATCTTGACCTGCCCGCTCGTCGATGACTCCAGCGGCAAGCCCGGGGTTGATCCCGACGATGTCGGCCTTCTCGCCGGCGAGGGTCAACATTTTCTCCTTGCCACCAGCGAGCATGATCGGCACACCGTTGGTCTGAGCGGGGAGAGGGGATCCTGCCGATCCACGAACCGTATAGAACTCGCCATCCACCTCAAGGCTCTCGCCGCGGAGGAGAGCAGAGATGATGTCGACCGATTCACTCAATCGGCGAATGCGTGTACCCGGCGAGTCGAGTTGAATCCCCGACAGCTCGTAGTCGGTCTTCATCCATCCCGCCCCAAGTCCTGCTTCGAGCCGCCCGTTTGAGATGGCATCAAGTGTGGCGAATTCTTTGGCGAGCACAACCGGATGGCGGTAGTCGTTTGCGAGAACTAAGGGGAGTACACGAATCGTCGAGGTGGCGGCGGCGACAGCGGTGAGCGCGATCAACGGTGCCGGCTGATCGTCGAAATGATCCGGCACGGTCACCGAGTGAAAGCCGAGTTCTTCAGCTCGTTGGGCGGTCGCGACAACTTGGTCGATAGGGGTCTGGCCGATCGAGGCCGAGAAACGAATGGTTGCGGTCATGGGCCGAAGGTTATCGACGCGAATCTTCTTCGAGATCGATGGAACCAATCGGGCGGTCCCTGCGTGTACTTCGCGTGACCACTACAACTGTGGCAATGGCTGCACACACCTCCGGCGATAACGCCGTCGTGGCTCCTCGGGCGTCCACGATGTCGTTTGCCGACTTTTTTGAGGTACACCGCAACCGGCTGGTTCGCGCGCTCGCCATGACGATCGGTGACGCAGACCTCGCCGCTGAAGCGGTCGACGAAGCCATGACCCGAGCCGTGCAGCGTTGGAACAAGGTCGGTTCGTACAGCCATCCGGAGGGCTGGGTGTATCGAGTTGCGCTGAACTGGGCCACGAGCCGCTTTCGGCGCAAGAAGCGGGACAGAGACTACGCACCCCGAATCGCTCGACCCGAGGCTTCCCTCGACCCGGACTTTGATCCTGAAATCGAAGAGGCTCTCGCAACACTTTCTGATGACCACCGCGCAGTTATCGTGCTGCGCTACTTCTACGACTGGGATGTCAATGCCACCGCTGAAGCGCTCAAGATTTCACCCGGCACAGTGAAGAGTCGAACCAGCCGAGCACTAGATGGACTCACAAAGGTCCTCGACGACCCGAACGCTCGGGGCGCGTCCGGCGACATTACCGAAGCGGGCCACGGAGGTGCACGATGAACCTTGAAGACAAACTTCGATCGCATCTTCAATCCGGACCGGACGTGATCGATGGACTCTCTACGACCGCAGCAGATCTCACCGC
>CAZSYL010000016.1:18301-28534 GCA_964610745.1 uncultured Acidimicrobiales bacterium | reverse complement strand
GTGACGTTCAGCGAAGAAGCCACCAGCGGGATTCCGGGCGGCTCGGAGTTCGTCGAGTTAATCGCTGAAGACGACATCTTCGTGTCGGCCTTTAGGAGCGTTGATCAACTCTGGATCGGTAGTTCTGAGAATCTGACCGACTGGGACCTCGTCGAGGTACCCTTCACCGACAGCACAGGAATGGGCCTCTCTCTTCTCGACGTCGATATCGACGACGGTCAGGTGTTGGTACACACCACCCCTCTCAACTCGGCCGACGCTGAGTTTGTGGGCCAGCTCCTCGTGGGGCCCGTCGGCGGTCCCTATGAACAGCGCTCAGCACCTTCGGGGCTTATTTCCCAGGTCGCTACATTGGGAGACAACCAACTCGTGATTGCAGCTGTCGATGGAGGCATCGAGAACGTCTTGCTGAGGTCTGACCGCGGCGGAGAATGGGAACCGGTGGCCGAGATCGTCCAGAGCTCAGGCCTGTTTCTTCTCAGCGAGATCGACGACGATCTAATCGCCATTGGTTACAGCGGGTTGACCTTCGAGTCCACCGATCAAGGCAATACGTTCTCTGCCGTTGATGAAATCGTTTCGTCGGTCGACCAGGATCGTTCCTCGGCGTCGCTCGTGAGCGGAGACTCAACGGTTGCCGTTTCGATCGAAACGTGGAACGACAACGACACTCCCGTCCGCAATCTCTTCATTCGCAGCGCCGGTCGTTGGTCGCCCTTTGACATCGATGCTGCCTACGATGCGCAGGGCGTGGGGCCCAACGACGTCGTTCAGCTCGTAGCGGTCAACGACGAAGAGGTGCTGATCCAGCTCTTCCCCTCGAATGGCCAGGAACTCGGTGCCGCCCCGATCTATCTGAGCATCCCAATCGGTTAGGTCCTGTCGACGAATCGACCGCAATCCAGATTTCTGGGAACCTTTCTTGTGAGATGGGCGTAGATGCGGTGTGGAGACGATCGTGCAGACCGGGGTGGCCCCCAGAACGTACCGAGGCATCGAGCCATCGGCCGCGCCGACAAAGCTTTCGGCTGCAGCAAAACAGTCTCCGGTCGCGGTTTCGGTGAGGCACGACTTCGCTTCCATATACGAGCGTGATCGCAGCCGGCTCGTTCGCGCCCTGTCGCTTTCACTTCGAGACGATGCGCTCGCAAACGAGGCGATCGACGAGGCATTTACCCGGGCGTTGCATCGCTGGAAGGCAGTCGGGTCGTTCGACGAACCGCAAGCCTGGATCTACCGGACTGCACACAACTGGGCGACCAGTCGCTTTCGCCGTCGCAGTCGCGACAAGCGCTATGCGTCTGACATTGCGCGACCGGACTCGACCGTCGATGTTGCGCCAGATCCACAACTCGCGGACGCGTTGGCCGATCTGCCCGCGGATCAACGGAACGTCCTCGTTCTTCGCTACTACCTCGATTGGACGATCGAAGCCTGTGCCGAAGCGCTCGACATTGCTCCGGGCACGGTGAAGAGCCGCACGAACCGGGCCCTGAAAGAACTCAACCGAACTCTCGGAGATACCTGATGGATATTGAACAACGACTTCGATCTGAACTTGTTCGCTCTGGTCGGAACAGCTCGGTGACCGCCGCACCTTCGGTTGCCGAGCTGGCAGCGGTGGCCAACGATCGTCGCCGACGAAATCGAGTACTGGGCGCCAGTGGAGCGGTAGTGGTCTTCGCTGCGGTGTTGTTCGGTTCGTTCTTCGCAGCACAAGCACCACAGTCGTCGCTCGAAGTCGCTGATGGAGGCACCGATCTGCCACAGGCCGAAGTTGTCGAAGAGGCTGCGGCGAGCACTGAATCGCAAACGGCCCCGGCCGAAGAAGAGAGCGATGACGAGATTGTTGTCCAGGACGCAGCTACCCAGGGTGCGCCCGCTACAGCCGATGCTGAGGTCGCGGAGAGCGACGCCGATCAGAGTGCGGTCGCGACAGATCAGGACGAACCTGTCGATAGTGCTGGTCCGAGCGAGCCGGTTGAAGAAGTGGCCAGCGAGGTTGAGGACATCGCCGTGCTTGCAGGCGTCACCCGTTCGCTGCAGGCTGATCCGGGTGCTGCCACCGTGCAGACCCGTCCATCAGCTGTTGCGCTCGCTTCCGGTTCCGGCGTGCTCGTCGTTGCCGACGGCAACGGCTACGGAGGCCTCGCAACCCGATTCGGTTCGGCGACGACCACCATTGGACTGGCATCGAACAACGGACTCGACTGGACCGAGGTTCAGTTGTCCGGTATCCCCACCGGAGCTACACCGGCTGCGTTGACCGAGCACCAGGGCACCTTTGTTGCGCTGTTCGAGTCGTTCGATGCTGATTCTCAAACTCGCTCCACCTTCGTTGGTACCTCGACCGACCTTGCGTCCTGGGATGTGTCGCCACGGTTGCAAGGCGAACCGTTTGCGACAGGGCTGGCTGTCGGACCCGCTGGAGTCATCGTGCTTGGCGACAACAGCGTTCCCGACGTCTGGGTCGGCCCCATCGGTGGGCCCTACCGACGTACGGCTCGACTAGCTGCGACAGCCGTCAACGGCGTGACGACCCTCGGTAACGAGTTCCTGGTCGCTGGGCGTTCGAACGAGGGTGCGACGTTGTTCCGCTCATCGGATGGAGTCGAGTGGACCGGGACTGCGCTCACGGCGCCGAACGCACCGGGGGCAACCCCAACAGTCTCTGTCGACGGAGGAGCAATCATCTTGTCGAACGCAGACGGGGCCGGAAATGTGAGTCTGATCTCCACCGACGGTGGGGTGACTTGGAACCAGCTGAACGCAGACTCGCAGAACGTGTCGGTGAGCTCGAGCACGCTCGGTTTCCTCGGGTTCTCTGACGGTGGGGCTGCGGTGACCATCGCCGACGACAACACCTTCGCCGGAGCGCGGATCGAGGTCAACGCTCCCGATCGGCTCTCGCTGATCGCCGCCGGCGACGACGAGATTGTCCTTCTCCAATCCACCGAGAGCGGCGCTAACTGGATCGTTGCTTCCCGGTAGCTAGGCGAGCGACATCAGGAGCTCGCGGGTTTGTTCGTCGGCGGGGAAGAAGAGTTCGATCCGCTGATCGGCCAGCGTCATATCTTCGGCCGACCCAAAGTGTGCGATCGTCGAGAACATCGAAACCCGAAGGTCGTCGATCTGGAAAACGATCGGTAGTGCGGGCGGAAGGTGGGCGTCGCCTGGGGGCGAGATCTCGTCGTCTGCCGCGAGCTGGGTAATTGCAGCGTCGAGAACGCTGTCACCTCCGAGGGCCGCGCTCTCAGTACGAAGCCGAGTGAGTAGGAAGTAGCCAACTTCGCTCCAGTTATCGACCATGCTTTTCATAGTGGTGTCGTTGAGGAAAACCTCAAGCAAGCTCGCTCCAGCTTCTACGCCGAGCATCGCGAACATCGTCGCTGCACTGTTGTTGGTCTGAACGACGGTCCAATGCCGATCGAGGACGATCGCTGGAAACGGGTCGTGCCTTTCGAGGGTCCATTCGACCGCTTTTCGGATCGGTTCCATCTCGGAACCGTCAGGATCGTGAGATCGGTAGATGGGCGCAAACCCGGCCGCACCCAAGAATCGGTTTCGCTCCGATCTTGGAATCTCCAGCACATCGGTCAGATGAAGAACCATTGGACGGCTCGGATTGGAGCGTCCTGATTCGAGGAACGAAATGTGTCGGGGTGAGACCTCGGCGATTGAGCCGAGTTCGAGTTGGCTCATGCGGCGAACGCCGCGCCATTCTTTCAGGACGGTTCCAAAGGTTGACGTCATGGTTGAACCGTACGCCATTACAAGCGGCGTGCGGGGAGAATGAACATGACGAGGAAGGCCACGTTGCCCACGAGGTTCAGTGGTGCACCGGCGGCGATGGAACCCGCACCGTCGATGACGAACCAGACAGCCATCACGGTCACGATCAGTCGGCGGAGCAGTTTGGGGTGGTCTTCGATGAGCGCATCGACCAGCATCCAGATCAGTAAGCCAAACCCGGTCATGATTCCGCCGAGGATGGCAGCGAGTAACCGTGCCTCATCTTGGAGTTCGGTCGCGGCGTCTCCGAGCGGCCAGAAGAGCAGATCACCGAACCATCTGACCGGTAGGTCGGTGGCGGGGTGTGAGCCAAAGCCGATCAGCACTGCAAAGCCGATCGTGCCAGCGCAAGCGATTTTGAGCTGCCGGGCGATCGATGAATGGTTGTCGGGAGCCGTTGGTTCGGCAGATACGGGGTTGGGAGCGGTGTTCGTCATACCAACATTGAACGTGGATGACGTAGGTAGGACAATTACCTCTTAGGTAAGCGCACCCAACCCTTCGATCGTCGGTCAGACCCCAAATCCACCTCTCCTGGTCGAAGCGAGCGTATAGAACGCAGGTTCGATACAGTGCGAGACGATGACTACTGAGCTGATCGATGGCCTAAACCCCGCCCAGGAAGACGCCGTGCTGCACGAGGGTGGTCCGCTGCTGATCATCGCTGGCGCCGGGTCGGGTAAGACTCGTGTCCTCACACATCGCATTGCACACCTGATCCAAGAGCGTCGAGTATCACCGTTCGAGATCTTGGCGATTACGTTCACGAACAAGGCAGCCGACGAGATGAAGACCCGCGTCGGTGCCCTGGTTGGTCCGGTCGCCGAGAAGATGTGGGTCAGTACGTTCCACTCGGCATGTGTGCGGATTCTTCGCCGCGACGCCGATCGGCTGGGTTTCCCATCGTCGTTCACGATCTATGACCAGGCCGATGCTGTCCGTCTCACGGGTTATGTGCTTCGCGATCTCAATCTCGATTCGAAGAAATTCCCGCCGCGCACGGTGCACGCGGCGATCAGCGCGGCCAAGAACGACTACAAGACCGTCGCCGAATACACCGAGGCCGCAACGACGATCTTCGAGCGCAAGATCGCCGAGGTCTACGCCGAATACCAGGCTCGCCTGCTCAAGGCCGGTGCCATGGACTTCGACGACCTGTTGTTCAACACCGTCGAGCTCTTCAAGAAGCATCCCGACGTGCTCGAGCACTACCAGCGTCGCTTCAAGCACGTCCTCGTCGACGAGTATCAGGACACGAACTCGGTCCAGAACGCAATCGTGACGATGCTCGCTGAGGCACATCGTCAGGTGTGCGTGGTCGGCGACGGTGACCAATCGATCTACCGTTTCCGTGGCGCGGATATCCGCAACATCCTTGAGTTCGAAACGACCTTCCCCGACGCGCAGGTCGTGCTGCTCGAACAGAATTACCGCAGCACGCAGACCGTTCTAGACGCAGCGAACGCCGTGATCGAGAACAACGAAGGGCGCAAGCCGAAAGAGCTCTGGACCGAGCAGGGCGACGGGGAAAAGATTCTTCGTTACTTCGCCGATGACGAAACCGACGAAGCGCAGTGGGTTGCCCACGAGCTTGCTCGTATTCACGAAGGTGGATTGCACCGCTGGGGTGACATGGCGGTCTTCTATCGGACCAACGCACAGAGCCGTGCGTTGGAGGAATACCTCGTTCGGGTGAACATTCCATACAAGGTTGTCGGCGGCACCCGCTTCTATGACCGTCGTGAGATCAAGGATGCGATGGCGTACCTGAAGGCGGTTGTGAATCCCGTCGACGAGGTCAGCATGAAGCGTGTGCTGAACACGCCGAAGCGAGGGATTGGCGATTCGACTGTCGCGAAGCTTGATCAGTGGGCGCAGATGATGGGTGTCCCCTTCATCGACGCGCTGCGCAACTACGACGAAGCCGGGGTCACTGGTCGTGCGCCGAAGGGCATCGACGAGTTCCTCGTGCTGATCGATGGCGCGGCCGAGAAGCTGGTCGACACAGGCCCGGCCGAGATGATCCGCTATCTGCTCGATGCGTCTGGCTACATGGCTGATCTGGAAGAGGAACGTTCGATCGAGGCGGAGGGCCGTCTCGAGAACCTCGCAGAACTGATCGGTGGTGCCGAAGACTTCGAGTCGATCGAAGAGTTCCTCGAACAGGTCAGCCTTGTAGCCGACACCGACAGCATCGATGATGACGAATCGCAGGTCGTGCTGATGACGCTTCATTCAGCGAAGGGGCTCGAATACCCGATCGTATTTCTGATCGGTCTTGAAGACGGAGTGTTTCCGCACATGCGCTCGCTCGGCGAACCTCGCGAGCTTGAGGAAGAACGCCGCCTGGCCTACGTCGGTATCACCCGAGCTCGTGAGCGGCTGTTTCTCTCGCACGCATGGAGCCGGATGCTTCACGGCACGACACAATACAATCCGCCGAGCCGCTTTCTTGACGAGATCCCCGAGGGTCTTGTCCAGGACGCCGAGGGCAGTCGTTCTCGGCGCCGATCGTCGAGCTTTGGTTCGAGCAGGGACAGTTACGGGAGGGGCTCACGGACTCCGGGCTCAAGCGGCTCCTACGGCGGTGGGTCGTCCTATGGTGGCTACTCCGCGGCTGACCGTGATCGCTCCCGCGCTGCCAATCGCGAGTCGATGGTCGAAGCAGCAATGAAGCGAAGCGGCCCCACGCCGTCCGGTGCTGATGAGATTGGTCTGAAGGTCGGCGACGACGTCCGCCACGCAAAGTTCGGTGAAGGGGTCATCATCGACATCACCGGAGCTGGTGACAAGGCTGAGGCTCGTGTGAACTTCCCCGATGCAGGGGAAAAGCAGTTGCTCCTCAGCTGGGCGCCTCTGGAAAAGATCTAATCGTCGAGCGCTGGGTTGAGCACCCCGGCTTGCGCCTGGCGACGGCTAGCCAGTAAAGCCGACGAAGTCGTCGTCTGAATGAACGCCGTTGATGTCGATCACGAGAATCGTCTCGTCGATGAAGACCGGTATCTGAGGTAGGCCTTCGCCGTCAGCGGGAAAGACCTCGCCAGTACAGGGGTCGGTGAAGTCCTGGTTGGCGACACTCCACTCAACATTGCACTCTCGCCCCGCGCCGGGAAGGCGAGCGTCAAAGGCAAACCAACCCTCACCCACATCGTCACCGATGTGCTGGAGCCAGATGTCGCGCGTATTGCTCGCAATGTCGGGCCAGAGCACCGGCCCATCGCCGTCGATCGACTCGGCCATGCGGAACACGTTGATCTGACCGAAGTTCGGATCGCCGAGAACGAGGGTGTTTGACTGCTGGCCCAGTCGGATCGCGAAGAAGCCAATCACGATCGCAGCGAGCACCGCAATCCCGCCGAAAAGGGCGGCACTTCGCAAGTCGAACTTTGGACCCTTGGCGACGGGCATGAATTCGGTTCTCCAGTATTTAACGACAAGCCTTGACCGTTGGCGCAGCAACGGTTGTCTGACTGCCTAGTATCGCAAGAGGAGTCGTGGAACACGACATCCTTTCCGACCCCCTGCCGGAGGAAACTGTGGATCTGTTCGAATATCAAGGCAAAGAGTTCTTTGCGGAGTACGGCATGCCGATCTCCGCTGGCAAAATTGCATTCTCGGTCGATGAGGCCGTCGCTGCTGCTGAAGAGCTCGGAGCGCCGGTCATGGTGAAGGCCCAAGTGCACACCGGAGGCCGTGGAAAGGCTGGCGGTGTGAAATTTGCTGCGGACATCGATGCTGTCCGCGAGCATGCTGGCAACATTCTTGGCCTCGACATCAAGGGACACATCGTCCAGCGCGTCTGGATCGAGAAGGCTTCAGACATTGCCGAGGAGTACTACGCCAGCTTTACGCTCGACCGTTCGGCAAAGAAGCACCTCGGCATGTTGTCCAAAGAGGGTGGTGTCGATATCGAAACCGTCGCCGAGGAAAACCCCGACGCAATCGCCAAAGTCTGGGTCGACCCTGTCGCTGGACTGTCCGACGACGACGTTGCCGCATGGGTGGCAGCCGCCAACCTTCCCGATGCCGCAGTCGAGGGCACGAAGGTCATTCTGAAGCAGCTCTACACGGCATACAGCGAAGGCGATGCCGACTTGGTCGAGATCAACCCGTTGATCCTCACGCCAGAGGGCGTCGTCCACGTGCTCGACTCGAAGGTCACCCTCGACGGAAACTCCGAGTTCCGTCACCCCGACTACGCCGAATACGACAAGACCCAAACCCGCGACGAGCGCGAAGAAGCAGCTCACGCACAGGGCCTCCAATATGTCGGCCTCGACGGCTCGGTCGGCGTGATCGCCAACGGCGCTGGGCTTGCGATGAGCACACTCGACGTGGTCAATCAGGTCGGTGGCAGCCCTGCGAACTTCCTCGACATCGGCGGCGGCGCAAATGCCGATGTCATGGCTGGAGCGCTCGAGGTGATCAATAACGACCCCAACGTAAAGTCGATCTTCATCAACATCTTCGGTGGTATCACCCGAGGTGAAGAGGTCGCCGAGGGCATCATCGAAGCAATGAAGCGGGTCAACATAGACAGCCCGATCGTGATTCGCCTCGATGGCACCAACGCTCAGCAAGGACGCGACATGCTCGCTCCGCACCTGGGCGATGCACTCATGATGGAACCCACAATGCTGAGCGCTGCCGAAAAGGCCGTATCGCTCGTAGCTGGCTGAACGCGAACGACTGAACAGGACTAAAGAACAATGGCAATTTTTCTCGATGAGAACAGCAAGGTCGTTTATCAGGGCCTGACCGGAAGCACCGGTCGCTACTACGGCAACCTCAACCGCGAATACGGCACCAACGTCGTAGGCGGAACCCACCCAAAGAAGGCCGGCACCGACGTAGACGGCATGCCGATCTTCGCAACCGTTGCTGACGCAGTGGCCGAAACCGGAGCCAACGCAAGCGCAATCTTTGTACCGCCGGTTGCGGTCAAAGGCGCAGTCATGGAAGCCGCTGAGGCTGGCTTGGAACTCGTTGTTGTAATCACCGAAGGTGTGCCGATGCACGACGAAGCGTGGTTCTACAACAAGTTGAAGTCCGACTTCCCAGACACACGTTTGCTCGGGCCGAACTGCCCGGGAATCATCAGCCCCGGAAAAGCCAACGTCGGTATCACCGCAGGTCACATCGCCAAGGCCGGTGGCCCGGTCGGTGTGGTTAGCCGATCAGGAACGCTGACCTACCAGGCCGTCTTTGAGCTCAAGGAAAAGGACATTGGTGTTACCACTTCGGTCGGTATTGGTGGCGACCCGGTTCCGGGTACGAGCTTCATCGATTGTCTTGAAGCCTTCGAGGCTGACCCTGAGACCAAGGCGATCATGATGATCGGCGAGATCGGCGGCTCTGCTGAGGAAGAGGCAGCCGAGTACATCAAGGCAAACGTGACCAAGCCCGTCGTCAGCTACGTCGCTGGCGTGACGGCGCCCCCCGGCAAGAAGATGGGCCATGCAGGCGCGATCGTTTCAGGAGGCAAGGGAACCGCGAAGGCCAAGATGGAGGCCCTCGAGGATGCCGGCGTCAAGGTCGGACTCAACCCGACCGAGGCTGGCGACCTCATGGCCGAAATCGTCAAGACGCTCTAGACACTCTGGATAGAGCCTGACTTCAAAAACAACAGAGGCCCGACACGCTATGCGTGTCGGGCCTCTCTCGTTTCCAGCCACCCACCGAAAATTTGTGTGGTCGAACGCGCTAGGCGCCTCTGACCTGCAAACTTTCGATTAGTGGTCGTGGTTGTTCTCGGCCTGCTGCTTCGCGATCTCGGCGTGGACCATGTCCATGTCGAGCTCTTCGACCTTTGCGATGAGGTCTTCGAGAGCCGCCTCTGGGAGGGCGCCGGGCTGAGAGAAGACCTGGACGCCGTCGCGGAAGGCCATGATGGTCGGGATCGACTGGATGCCGAGGCCGCCTGATAGTGCCTGCTCGGCCTGGGTATCGACCTTGGCAAAGGTGATGTTTTCGTGTTTCTCGCTCGACGCCTCGTAGACGGGTGCGAAGGACTTGCATGGTCCGCACCAGTCGGCCCAGAAGTCGACGAGGACAATGCCGTCTGCCAGGACGGTCTCTTCGAACTGTTCAGCGGTGATATCGATCGTGCTCATGTTGCGGGGCTTTCTCTTTGGGAAGGTGCTCGGTGGCGCCATAAGTAAGAACCAGTCGAGAGGTGTGCATATTTCATCGAGCGCGTTTCATCCGTCACTAGGTCCGCTGCCCTATAAATCTGGGTCAAACGGCTCACATGGAGCGTGCATGTGACGAAAGGAGAGGAGGCGAAGTTACTGAAATCGGCTGGGAGCGGTCAATGAAACTGAAAGCAATCACATCGGTCGGAGCCTCTGTGCTCCTCCTCGGAATCGTGCTGGCGGCACTTTTCGGGTTTACGGATCTCGACATTGGACGAGGGGAACGCACCGAAGTCTCCTCGGTTGC
>CAZSYL010000016.1:0-18201 GCA_964610745.1 uncultured Acidimicrobiales bacterium | reverse complement strand
CGGCGATGTTCCTCTCGTAAACGCTGTCGTTACCGACGATCAGATCTCGGGTGAAATTTGCACCATTGCGAGTCTTGACGTCGGTGCAAGCGACACGTGTACGTCGACTCAGGTGGTAGTCGAAGGCCTGTATCGCAACGTCGGTACCGTCACAGCCCTTGAGAATGTCGGAGATGACTTCTCAGCAATTCCACGAGAGGTCAGCGCCACCGACCCCAGCCACCACACTGGCGCAGCCGCTGGCATCGACGTTGAGAAATCTCTGAACGGACAAGACCTCGACGACCCGAACGGTGACATCCCGGTCTTTGCAATCGGCAGCACAATCACCTTCGACTTTGAGGTCACCAATACCGGCCAGTTCCCGTTGGACAACATCGTGCTTATCGATGACATCCTTGGCACCATTTCGTGCCCCGTCGACTCTTTGGCCGCAGGTCAGCAGACCACATGTCAGGCATCGACGGTCGTAACCGATGGTCAGACGACGAACACGGCGACCGCTACCGGTCAACCGGTTGACGAGGCTGGTAACCCAATTGGTGGGCCCGTCTCAGACGACGATCCTGCTAACCACATCGGTGCAGCGAGTTCGATCACCATCGAGAAGTTCACGAACGACGAGGATGCTGATGAGCCAACGGGCCCCGAAATCGCCACTGGCGATGTAGTCACCTTCACCTATGTCGTGACCAACAACGGCCCGTCCAACGTTGTTGATCTCGTCGTGACCGACGACATCGAAGGCGAAGTCTGCACCATTGCAAGCCTCGCTCCCGGAGCATCGGAATCGTGTCAGCTGAGCATCACGGCTGGCGTTGGACAGTACGCCAACATCGGAAGTGTTGAAGGCCAACCCGTCGACGAGGACGGCAACGACCTTGGTGATCCGATCACCGCTGAAGACCCAAGCCATCACGTAGGTGTCTGCTCGAACTTCTTCGAAGGACCGGTGTTGCACCAGGGCGGCGTGACGATCTGGGACACCAACTTGAGCGTTGGCGATAACTCCACTCTTGTCTTGACCACGAGCGAGAACGGCGGGTCACCTGGCCAGCCCAACGAGCAGGTCTACATCGAAGTTGCGGGCGTGCTTTACGGTCCATCGCCAGCCGGGCTTGGCACGATTCCGTTCGACATCGAAGATGGTGGCCGAGTTCGAGTGCTGCACATCTCTGAAGTCGACACCGACATCACCGGCGCCAACAGCGTCGTGCCAAGCCTCTGCGGTGAAGACCTCACCGAGATCGTCCCGGTCTGTACCGACCTCGTTGGTGGCCCTGTGCTCCACGCATCTGGCCAACTGTCTTGGGAACCCGGGCTTATCGCTGGCGACAACTCGACGATCCGTGTCGTCACCAGCGAGAACGGCGGCTCTCCCGGTCAACCGAACGAACAGGTATATGTTGAGATCGGCGACGATAGATACGGTCCTACGCCCGCTGGTCTCGGCGAGATCGAGTTTGAGATCACCAACGGCGGCCCGGTCACTATCTTGCACTACAGCGAGGTCACCGGCGATCGTTCGTCGGCCAACAGCGTCATCCCAGCTCTCTGCGGTGACGACCTCTCGCCGATTCCTGGCCCGACATGCCCAGCGACAGTTTCGGGACCCCGCATGATCCAGAACCAGACAACTGTTTGGGGGTCCGGTCTTACCGCCGCTGCTGGTTCGGAGATCACGATCGTCACAAGCGATCCAATCTCTGATGTCCGCCAAGACCATGAGCAGGTTTACGTGCAGGTCGGCGACGTTGTCTACGGCCCGACACCTGTCGGACTCGGCACGGAAACCTTTGCGATCACCAACACCGGATCGGTCACGATTCTCCACTACAGCGAGATCAACGGTCTGCAGACCTCGGCGAACAGCGTCGAGTTTGAGATCTGCGGAACCGGCCTGGCTCAGACGGTGATCGACCACTCGGGAAACAACGACTAGTCCCGGATTTGCTCGAACGAACTGAATCACCCGGACGGCGAAATCCGTCCGGGTGATCTGCTTTTCTCGCTCCTGAGCCAAAAGACTTACGAATCTGGGCCAAAAGGCTTACTCTCGGCGGTTTTTGGGCGAAAGGAGAGCGTGCGGGTCCAATCCATTGATTTGGAGTACGAAATGAAACAACGAACGACTGCCAGCCGCGCCGCGGTGTTTGTCCTGTGTGTCCTGATTGCAGCCGGAGTGCAGTTGCTCGGTGCTGAGGTTTTCACCGGCGAGGCCAACCTTGTTTCTTCGGTCGCCGACGAGACCCAATCGGCGCCGAACAACGACGCCCTGCCAACAGTGGATCTGGCAGACGGTGTGGTGCCAGCGATGCTCTCAGATGAGGAGGTCTCGACCGAATCGAGGCCGCTCGTGCAAGACGACGATGGTGACAGCGACCGGTCGGCGCTCAATCCAGAGCTCGCTCAGTTTCCAGCTCCGATCGAAGCACAAACCGAGTCTCTTGCTCTGAACGGGCCGTTCACTGGAGACGCTGAGGTCGACTTCAACCCGGCCACCAACGATGGCGTGCAGGTAATCGCCGACCCTGGTGGCGTCACTGACGCGGGCGTGCCAGCCGAACTCTTCGGACAGGTCTCTGGGGTCGACATCAAGGACGTCCGGTTCTACTACGACGAGTCCGCAGACGAACTGTTCTTTGCGATCAACTTCGAGGGCATCGGCGGTGACCCCGACGGCGATCAAAATGTCGCAACCGGTGACGTCACCGACCCGAACGACCCGACGAGAGTTCTCGGCGTCGATGAGCCGCGCTGGATTGACGAAGCCTTCTCGGTCATTCTCGACGTCGATGCCGACGGCGTTCCCGACATCATCGCTGGCGTATCCGACGACGCCGAGATCGGTGAGTTCGTCTTGAGCCAGGCAAATCCCGGTCTTGCGCTACTCGTTCCCGGAGACGATCGAGCCTATGCAGATCCGATCGCTGATGGTGTCGGCATTGCACCTGTGGATACGAGCACGACCGCTCCCGATATCGAGTTCTCCATCGCCAACTTCTCCTCATTCTTCTCCGGTCCACAGGATGACTTGGGCATCTATGCTTTCAGCGCGGCTCCGGCTTTCGACGGCATCCCCGCGGACTCGCTGCCACAACTTCCCGAGTTCGTGGTGGTTGCGAATCCCGCTGCCGATGTGTTGGCCGATCCACCAGCCGTCGAGCTAGAGCCTGGCATCGCAGTCGAACTCTCGATCGACGGCAACAACGCTGACGAACCCGATGGTGATGTTCCGGTTCTAGTGGTCGGAAGCACCGTTATTTTCGATGCGATTGTGACCAATACGGGCGAACTGCCGTTAACCAACATCGTGGTAAACGACTCCGCCCTGGGAGCGTTGGCCTGCGAATCAAACACTCTCGCTGTTGCCGCATCGCTGACGTGTCAGATCTCGACGACCGTCACCGCCGGCGAGACCACAAACACGGTTTCAGCCTCTGCACAACCCGTCGACGTCGACGGCACGCCGTTCGGCGGCGTGGTGACCGATAGCGACCCTGCGAGTCATATCGGTGCGACGGCGTCGATCTCGCTCGAAAAGTTCACCAATGGTGAGGACGCCGACGACCTAGGCGGTCCGGAGATCGAGACGGGCGACGACGTGACCTTCACCTATGTCGTCTCCAACGACGGAACAGCGGCCTTGCGCAATGTTGCGGTCACCGACGACATTGAGGGGCAGGTTTGCACGATCGCGAATCTTGCACCCGGCGCGTCGGAAACCTGCGAGCTCGTTACGACCGCTGGGGTGGGGGCCTATGTAAACGTCGGTCGCGCAACCGGTAGACCGGTCGACGCGGATCGCGAGCCGATCGCGGGCAGAGTTGCTGCCCAAGATGTGAGCCACCATGTCGGTGTCTGCTCGAACTTTGTTGACGGACCGGTATTGCACCAGGGTGGCGAGACGATCTGGGACACCGGCTTGGTCGTACCCGATGGTTCTGTACTGGTGTTGACCACGAGCGAGAACGGCGGGTCACCGGGTCAACCGAACGAACAGGTCTACGTCGAGGTCGCGGACGTGCTCTACGGTCCATCCCCAATCGGGCTTGGCACGATTCCGTTCGATATTGATGACGGCGGCGCGGTTCGAGTGCTGCACATCTCCGAAGTCGACACCGACATCACCGGCGCCAACAGCGTCGTACCTAGCCTGTGTGGCGAGTTCGCAGCCCCTGCTGCAGCGATCGTGGCCGGTCCGAACAGCATCGCATGCACCGCTCCAGAGGCCGGCGCTCGGCTCCATCATGGTGGTCAGACGGTTTGGGAGTCAGACCTTGTTGCGACCGTCGGTTCGGAGATCACGATCACAACAAGCGACTCGATCTCGCAAGAACGCCAGGCGAACGAGCAGGTCTACATACAGATTGGAGACGTGCTCTACGGTCCGACTCCGGCAGGCCTTGGTGTCGCGACGTTCGAGATCACGAATACCGGACTGGTTACGGTCGTGCACCACAGTGTGGTCACGGGTGACACCTCGTCTCCCAATAGTGTGGAGTTCACAATTTGTGGAACCGACCTAGAACGGTCCTAACCCTCGTCGTCAAAGATGCGTTTGGCCGACTTCATGAAGTTGGTCAGCGCATCGTTGACGTACTTGTCAGTGTCTTCGAAGACCTGATTTGCGCGGCTCGAGAAGTTCTTCCCTACTTCGGCGAGGTCGTCGCGGACCGAATGTGGGTCGCCGATCTTTGCGTAGTCACCCGCAAGGATCGTCTCGTACTCTCCTGAATCGATCCAGTTGCGAAGTTCGCCGACGCGGATCACCGGGAAGTCGTGGCTGCGCCCCAGTGTCGCCATCAGTCGGTAGTAACCAGCCAGGCCACTGAGGCTCCGGTACTCATCGGCTTGTTCAATAAACGCCTCGGTGCTGAGCTCATCGCGCCGTCCCCGGATACCGCCCGCCAATACCGAATGCATACCCTCTGCGGCATCTTGATCCTGAACCGCTAGCAGGCCGGCCCGATCGCAGCTGATCTCGGCCTTTCGGCTCCATTCGAGTAGCGCCAGCATGATCGGCATAGCTGCCTGGCCAACGATTGGAGTGACCCGAGTCGATAGCTCGAGCAACATGAAGAGCAGCGTCCGGTACAAGGCATGCTCGCTCATGATGTGGCCAACCTCGTGGCCGAGCACTACTTCTACTTCCTCGGGAGTGCCGAGCTCGATAAGGCTCGAGTTGAGCACGATGAACGGATTGTCCATGCCGACCGCACCGGCATTTACGAGCGGTTGCTGAGAGATGTAGAGCGGTGGAACGTCCGTGTCGAGCACCTCGCACACTCGGACTAAAGCCTCATGGATCGACGTGTACTGCTTGGGGCCAACTCGAACAGCAGCCGCTGTGTAGACGGTCGCGATGTTCTTCTCGCCGAAGGTACCGACGAACTTTCGAAGCAGGCCATCGAAGCCCGGGATCTTCTGCAGGGACGACAAGGCGGCGCGATCGGTGGGATGCTCCCAGGCGAGCGGACTGATGTCGCGGAGCACCACTCGACCCGAGTTGTGTGTCTCGATGCCGTTCGATGGTTTTGGACTCACGGGTTCAGTCGTTTGTCATTTGGACCAAGGGTGGAACGGGCGAGCAGGTAGCCGCCACCGATGACACCGAGGCCGCCCAGCACGAAGGCTGCAAGCGAAATGATTCCGCCAACGAATGGGATGGCGCCACCGATCGGGCCGACGATGATCAGCAACGCGAGTCCAACGAGAAGGAGTGATGCACCTGGTTTTTTGAAAAGTGACATGTGTCAATAGTACGGGATCTCACGTCCGCTTCGAACCGAACTCGCTTCAAACATGCCAAACTGATGTCTCAATATGATGTTCATTCGAACGCCCTTGCGTGGGCCTCTGTCGAAGTCCGCCCGGGGCGCTGTGATGGCGCTCGGTTTGGTCCTAACTGCGTGTTCTGGCGATTCGAGTCCAGCGGACGATCTCGCTCGCGAAGTGGCCGAAACCACGACGACCAGCACAACGACCACCACCACAACAACGACGACCACGACGCCTCCGACGACGACAACATCGCTGGCCCCGCCTCTCGATGTCGACGACGTTCCGCGGGTCGCCCGCACGACCACCGATGTTGTCCTGCCTGTCTTGAGCGAGGTGAGCGATGGTTTGCTTGTTCGAACTACGTGTCAGAACACCACGATCATTCAGCCAGCGGAGGTCGACGATCGCGTGCACGTCGTGCTCGACCCAGGCCATGGCGGTAGCGAGCCCGGCGCCGCGACCGACGACGGTATTGCCGAGAAGGACGTCAACCTCGAAGTTGCCCTCCAGACCGAAGCGCTTCTGCTCGAGCAGGGCTTTGACGTCATCCTCACGCGCTACACCGACATCCGCATGCCGTTGCTCACACGCGTCGAGATTGCCGATCGGTTGGAGGCAGACCTGTTGGTCTCGATCCACCACCAAGGCACTGAGCAGTTTCCGACCTCGTCCGAGTCCGGCGTCGAGGTGTTCTACCAGCAGGATTCGAGCGAGTCACGCCGTTTCGCCGGGATCCTCGTCGAGGAAACCCGCGAAGAATTTAGCGTGTTCGACATCGAGTGGTTCGCCGGAGTCGACGCTGGCGCCGTCTATCGCCCGAACACGAACACTGGCGCTGACTTCTACGGCATGATCCGCTTGCCCGAAACAACGTCGGTGCTCGCCGAGATGGCCTTTCTTGGAAACGAAGCTGAGGTCGATCTGATTCGCAGCGGTGAATTGCAGCAGGCCGAGGCAATCGCGCTCTCACAAGCCATAATTCGTTGGCTTACCACCGACGATCCTGGAAGCGGCTTTGTTGAGCCAAGCTTCAGCCTGCTCTCGGCTGGTGGCGGCGGCGGAGTCTCCGGTTGCGAGGACCCCGATCTCGGCGAAACCTTCGATGTCGTTGAAGAACTCGACGTTCCTGATGAGGACGAGGAAGAAGCACAGGACACCGGTTCGGGCATCGCAGACGAGGGCTAGCGACTCTCGATGCAGCCGTCGGCCGAGGAAGTGCGAGCGATAGCGTGACGGGCGTGCGAATAGCTGTTCTTGTCTCTGGTACCGGCAGTCTCTTGGAGGCCATGCTCGCTGCCGAGATTCCCGTTGCGCTGGTCGTAGCCGATCGGGATTGTCGGGGAATTTCTCTCGCCGAGGATGCGGGCATCACCGCAGTGGTCCATGAGCGTGAGGACTACTCGCCCAGCTTCGATCGAGATACGTACAGCGCTGGACTCGTTCGCTTGCTCGAACAGCAAGAGATTGATGTGGTGGCCATGGCTGGCTTCGGAACCGTGCTCGGCGCCGCTGTCTTTGAGTCGTTTCCGCAGCGGGTTATCAATACCCATCCAGCGTTGCTTCCATCCTTTCCCGGTTGGCACGGGGTACGCGATGCGCTCGCGTATGGAGTCAAGGTCACCGGGTGCACAATTCATGTTGCCACCGCAAAGGTGGACGATGGGCCGATCCTTGCTCAGGAGGCCGTTGCAGTTCTTGCAAACGACGACGAGGCCGAACTACACGAACGGATCAAGACCGTCGAACGCCGCCTCTACATCGACACGCTGAAACAAATCATCGAACGCGGCCATGTGCTTCCCAGCCCGTAGCGGGGGACATATGCCACTCACACCAATTGCGATTGCGCGTGCGCGATCGGGTAGATAACAAGCAACGACTTTGAGGAACTTCAATGGCCAAGCTCGCCCTTCTTTCGGTATTCGACAAGACCGGCATCACCGATCTCGCTACGAGCCTCGTCGATGCTGGTTGGACGCTCCTGTCCAGCGGTGGCACCGCAGCTGCTATTGCTGAGGCTGGCCTTCCAGTCACCGATGTGGCCGATCACACCGGATCGCCGATCATGCTCGGGCATCGAGTGGTGACGCTTCACCCAAAGGTCCACGGCGGAATCCTCGCTGACCGCAACAACGCCGAGCACCAGGCGGACCTCGATGCGCACGACATTGCACCGATCGATCTCGTCGTAGTGAATCTCTATCCGTTCAACAGTCAACGCGAGATCGAGATGATCGACATCGGTGGCCCGACGATGGTGCGTGCTGCGGCCAAGAATCACGAATTTGTCGGAGTCGTTGTTGACCCGGGCGACTACGACGCCGTCGCTACCGAGATCGCCGGTGGTGATCTCAGCGCCTCGACCAGGCGTCGCCTCGCTCGCAAGGCGTTCGCACATACTGCCGCATACGATGCGTCCATCGTCTCGTGGCTCGACGAGACCGACGAAGCAGACAGCGCCGACGATCCGTTGCCGGATTCCATCCACATCGCTGCCGATCGGGTTCAGGACCTTCGTTATGGCGAGAACCCCCATCAGGTCGGAGCTCGCTACCGCTTCAGTGGTCAACACAGCTGGTGGGACGATGCTGTCCAACACAACGGCAAGGAACTCAGTTATCTCAACCTGCTCGACACGGAAGCAGCGTGGCAACTGGTGCATTCGCTGGGCGTTGATCCCACCGCCGTGGTCATCAAACACGCAAACCCCTGCGGGGCGGCCATTGCTGATGACATCACCACGGCCTATCAACGCGCTCATGCGTGCGATTCGATTTCGGCCTTCGGCGGTATCGTCGCTATCAATCGTGAGGTACCGGGCTCGCTCGCGGAGTCGCTCGCTGAGGTCTTCACCGAAGTCATTGTCGCCCCCGCGTTCACCGACGACGCGATGGCGCTACTGACGGCCAAGAAGAACCTGCGAGTCATCGAGGCAACCCCACCTTCTTCGGCGCTGCTCACCATGCGATCAATCGATGGTGGTCTGCTCGTGCAAACGACCGACCGACTGCTCGCCATGCCCGAAGACTGGACCGTGGCCACCGATCGAGCACCCACCGCAGACGAGATGGCCGACCTCAGCTTTGCGTGGCAGGTTGCAGCCCGGGTCACCTCCAACACGATCGTGCTCGCGAAAGACCGCCAGGCTGTCGGCATTGGCGCTGGTCAGCAAAACCGTCGAGACGCTGGTCGGATCGCTGCGGAGAAAGCAGATGGTCGAGCCAACGGTGGCGCTTGTGCATCGGATGCCTTCTTCCCCTTCAAAGATGGCCTCGAAACAGCGATCGAAGCTGGCTGCACTGCTGTGGTGCAGCCAGGCGGTTCAGTGCGCGACGAAGAAGTCATCGCTGCAGCAAACGAAGCGGGCATAGCAATGGTCCTCACCGGAGAACGCCACTTCGTTCACTAGATAACGACCGTCGATCACCGCAACCCTTCGATTCGGGTCAGACCCCGGTTGTTAGCGGGCGCGGGATTTGCTGCGTGATTGTTTGTTATTGCGCCGTTGGTTTCCGCTTTGATTGCCGGGCTTTCCGCCTTTGGCGTTCTTTGGTTTGCCTTGGCCGTTCTTGCCTCGGCTCTGGCCGCTGCTCTTTGATCCACCGCTGGATCGGTTGCTCTTGGCGCCACCGGACTTGGAGTTCTTACTGCGCCCGCCACGGTTTCGGTTCTTGCCACCGCCCTTGCCACCGTTTCGTTTCTGGCCCCCGCCGCCGCCCTTGCCACCCTGCTTGGGCTGCACGATTGGTTCACCGTGGTTTAGCTCGTTGGTCGGAGTTGGGTCCTCAAACTCGCATCGAACACCGATCTGGCGCTGCAGCTTCTTTGTGTCCTTCAGATCCTCCGAAGTCACGAACGAAATGACGACGCCGCTAGCTCCAGCTCGAGCGGTGCGCCCTGAACGGTGGGTATAGGCCTTGTCGTCCTCGGGGGGATCAAAGTGCACGACACAATCGACGCCATCGACGTGAATGCCGCGGGCCGCAACGTCGGTCGCCACTAGGACTTGCACCTTGCCGTCGACAAAGGCAGCGAGCGCGTTGTCTCGCTGATTCTGGGTGCGGCGCCCGTGGATAACACCGGTCTTGACGCCGTAGCGCTTGAGCTGGCGAGCCACGCGATCTGAACCATGACGGGTGCGGCAAAACACGATCGACTGGCCATGGGTTCGAACCTCATGGGCTGCGAGCGCAACCTTCTCGGTCCGGTCGATACGGATGAACCGGTGCTTCATCCGGGTCATGTCGGGCTTCTTCTCACCGACCTCATGGGTCACTGCGTTGCGCTGATAGCGATCGGTGAGGACCTTGACCTCTTTGCCGAGCGTCGCGGAGAAGAGGACGGTTTGGCGATCCTTGTTCGTCTGGTCGAGCAGACGTTTGACAACCGGGAGGAAGCCCATGTCGGCCATGCGGTCCGCTTCGTCAACGACAGCGTACGAGACATGGTCGAGATCGACCTCGCCCTGATCGATCAGGTCCAGGAGACGACCGGGACAGGCGACCAACATGTCGACTCCGCGCTGCAGCGCTTTGCGCTGTGCGCCGAAACCAACGCCGCCGTAGACAGCATGCACCGAACGCTTGCGCGCTTCGGCCAAAGGTTCGAGCTCGCGACGAATCTGCTCGGCGAGTTCGCGAGTGGGGGAGAGGATCAGACCGGTGGGCTTGTGCGGGCGTGCCTTTTTGAGGCGTGCGACCATCGGAATTCCAAAGGCGAGGGTCTTACCGGACCCGGTTGGAGCACGTCCGAGCACATCTTTTCCTGCGAGCGCATCCGGAATCGTTGCGGTCTGGATGGGAAAGGGTGAAGTAATGCCTTCGATGTTGAGGCGTTCGACGAGGTCGTCGGGTACCCCAAGCCCTGCAAAGTCAGAATTCGACACGGTGGCCTCCAAGGCAGTCGGCCCACGTCGCGGAACACGAGCAGCCAACAAGCCTACCGACGCAAACCAATTGCGTGTGGACATGTGACGGGCGCGCCAAGAGGCGTGGTCGATCGTTAGCTTGAACCTATGGATGCCACGCTCTTCGTCTACGGGACGCTCCGCACTCCAATGGTGGGTTTCGAGGTTGATACGGCCAATCACGCGCACATCGAAGAGCATGTGCTGTCATCTCGTCCCGGACTTTTGCACGACGCCGAACTGTTCTCCTTCGTGCACTATCCCGGTATTTTCCCAGGCGTCGGCACCGTGATCGGGGAAGTCTTCGAGCTGACCCAAGAAGGCCTCGAAATCTGTGATGGAATCGAGTCACACCCGGGTTTCTACCAACGACGTCGCACGTCGGTAGAGGTTGACGGTGAGCTCACCGAAGTGTGGGTCTACTGGGCTCCGCAGAACATGTCCGAGGCTGGTCGCCGCATCGACTCTGGTGACTGGTTCAACCGAGACCGGTCCCTTCACGACGGACGCACGCTCGACCAAGCCCTCGCCGAAGACCGCGAAAAGCACTGATTTCCCGAACGTCGCGACCGGGTCGGCGCACCGACGGATTGAGGAGGCCGATACCCCTCTTCGAAACAGCTGCGAACTCGTTGACGTAATCGTCAGCAGAGGACGCAGAGATCGGTAACCTCAGAGCCGACCCTCAATCTCAAGCAAAGGCGTTCGCACACATGAGCGATTCACCCACCATCATCTACACCTGGACAGACGAGGCCCCTGCTCTCGCCACGTTGTCCTTCCTTCCGATCGTCGAGGCGTTTGCCAGCTCCGCAGGTGTCGCTGTCGACACCGCCGATATCTCGCTTGCCGGTCGCATCATCGCAACGTTCAGCGATCGCCTCACTCCTGAGCAACAGATCCCCGACTATCTCGCTCAGCTGGGAGAGCTCGCCAAGACCCCGGAAGCCAACATCATCAAGCTGCCGAACATCTCGGCGTCGATCCCGCAGCTCCGCGATGCAATCGAGGAACTCCAGGCAAAGGGCTATGACCTGCCGGACTACCCAGATGATCCGGCGAACGACGAAGAAGCTGATCACAAAGCGCGATATGACAGGATCAAGGGATCGGCAGTTAACCCGGTGCTGCGCGAAGGAAACTCGGACCGACGTGCCCCAGGAGCGGTGAAGGCGTACGCCCAGAAGAACCCGCATTCGATGGGAGCGTGGACTGCCTCCTCTGCCTCTCATGTGTCGACCATGGGTGAGAACGACTTCCGTTCGAATGAGTTGTCGACCACGATCTCCGCTGCAGGTTCGTTGCGCATCGAACACGTCGCTGCGGACGGAACCGTGACCGTGCTGAAGGATTCCGTACCCGTGCTGGCCGGCGAGGTGGTCGATGCGACGTTCATGAACGTCGCGGCCCTGCAGAAGTTCCTGGCAGCAGAAATCGCGGATGCAAAAGCCAAAGGTGTGTTGTTCTCGCTGCACATGAAGGCAACGATGATGAAGGTCTCAGATCCGATCATCTTTGGTCACGCCGTCAAGGCGTACTTCGCAGATGTGTTTGCAAAACATGGCGACGCGCTCGATGCAGCTGGTGTGAACGTCAACAACGGCTTCGGGAACTTGCTCGCTGCGCTCGACGAGATGCCCGCCGACGTTCGCTCGGCGATCGAAGCTGACATCGCGGCAGCCTACGAAGCTGGCCCCGACATTGCCATGGTGAACTCCGACAAGGGGATCACGAATTTGCATGTGCCAAGCGACGTGATCGTCGATGCGTCTATGCCCGCAATGATTCGCACCTCGGGACAGATGTGGAACAAGGCCGGCGAACTTCAAGACACCAAAGCTGTTATCCCCGACAGCAGCTATGCCGCGCTGTACGACGCGACCATCGAGTTCAACAAAGCGAACGGCGCCTTCGATCCAACCACGATGGGCACCGTCCCCAACGTTGGCCTGATGGCTCAGAAGGCCGAAGAATACGGTTCGCACGATAAGACCTTTGAGATCGAGAGTCCTGGCACGGTTCGCGTCGTCGATGGCGGCGGCGAAACGGTCTTTGAGCACACCGTGGGTGCTGGTGATATTTGGCGCATGGGTCAGGTCAAGGACGCACCAATTCAGGACTGGGTAAAGCTCGGGGTGAACCGGGCGAGGGCCACTGGTTGGCCGGCGGTCTTCTGGCTCGACGAGGCTCGAGCTCACGATGCCGAGCTCATCACCAAAGTCAACGAGTACCTCGATGACCTCGACACCGATGGTCTCGAGATTCATATCAAGAACGTCGCTGACGCGACCGCGTACACCCTCGATCGGGTCAAGCGTGGCGAGAACACCATCTCGGTGACGGGCAACGTGCTGCGGGACTACCTCACCGACCTTTTCCCAATCCTCGAGCTCGGAACGAGCGCCAAGATGCTGTCGATCGTGCCCCTCATGAACGGGGGCGGCCTCTTCGAAACCGGTGCTGGTGGATCCGCTCCAAAGCACGTGCAGCAGTTCGAGAAGGAAAACCATCTCCGGTGGGATTCGCTCGGCGAGTTCCTTGCTCTGGCCGTCTCGTTCGAGCATCTTTCCGAAACCACTGGCAACAACGCTGCGAAGGTTCTCGGTAACGCACTCGATGCGGCGACCGAAAAGTTCCTCGACGAGGGCAAGTCGCCGAGCCGCAAGGTGAACGAGCTCGACAACCGTGGTAGTCACTTTTACCTAGCGACCTACTGGGCCGAGGCACTCGCAGCCCAAACGAACGACGCCGATCTTGCGGCGAAATTCGGCCCGGTTGCCGAACAGCTCGTCGCAGCCGAAGCAACGGTCGCCGCCGAGCTCATCGATGTGCAGGGAACGCCAATGGACATCGGTGGCTACTACGCGCCAGATCTCGAACTTGGACGCGCTGCCATGCGTCCAAGTCAAACGCTCAACGAAATCATCGCGTCGATCTAGAGCACTCGGTCAGTTCTTCTTAGCCCTCGCCGAGCTCGAAGATCTCGCCCTCATCATCGTCTGTGGAATCGAAGTCGTCTTCGTCGTCGAGGGAATGTCCCTTGCGGCGGCGACGGCCGAACCACTCGCGTCCGATCATCGATCCAAAGCTGAAGAGGAATGGGACCGATAAGAGCCCTCCGATGATGAACCAGGTCAGTCGAGACGGGACGAGTTCGGTCTCGGGAGTGCCCTCTTCTCGGCGGAAGTTGCGAACATCGTTCGCCCAGCCGTTTAGACGGCCGCCTTCGACAAGTTCGGTCGAGGGACCGTTGAGAACCAGCCAGTAGGTCAGAAGGCCAGCGAGGATGACCGTCACTATCTCGAGGATCTGTTCGGCATCAGGGATTTGCCATTTCGCCTCAGGCGCGAGACGCCCTCGACGTTCGAGCATTTCGCTCCATCGGAATCCGGCCACAGCGAGAAATGGGCCGAAGAAGGCCACGCCGGTCAGTAACCAGCGAGGCCCAGAGCCGAGCGTGCACTCGGATCCGTCGCAGATGAAGGTTTCGTCGCCGAAAATTCGCCGCACGAAAAACGTGAGGACCACCGCAGCGACGACGCCAACTGCGAACGATTTCAAGCGGGGTGAGGACAATCTTGCGGGGCCTTGCTGCGGGGGCGAAAGCGCAACCAATCAAGCGCGATCTGTTGGCCAGTCTTGCAATGACTGCGCGTTAGCGCCACAGCATCGGTAAGAAGTTTTGGATTCAGACGCCAGGGCGGCGTGAATCCGGGCTGGTGGCTGGTGGGAGGCGGTAGATTGCTCGCCATGACCGCACAGTTTCTTGCCGGTGGCCCGGTGGCCGAAGCCGTTCTTGCCGACGTCCAGACCCGAGTCCAAGAGTTGCACGCGAAGGGCATCACGGTTGGCCTGGGGACCATCCTGGTCGGCGACGATGGTCCGTCGGCTTCGTATGTCAAAAAGAAGCACGAGACATGTGAAGCTGTGGGCATTGCATCGCACCACAAGGAAATTCCTGCCGATGCAGGTCAAGCGGCCTTGGTCGATGCTCTGAACGAGTTCAATGCTGACCCGAACGTCCACGGCTACATCCTTCAGCTGCCGTTGCCGGACGGCTTCGACGCTGCCGAGGCACTCGCGCTGATCGACCCTGCGAAGGACGCAGACGGGCTACATCCTGAGAACCTCGGCAAACTGGTCCTTCAAGAGCCAGGTCCGCTTCCGTGCACGCCAGCAGGCATCATCGAGATGCTCAAGTTCTATGACATCGACGTCGCTGGCAAGAACGTCGTCGTCGTCGGTCGAGGCACGACGCTCGGGCGACCTATGGCGCTGCTGATGACGACCAAGCAACAAGGGGCGAACGCCGCAACGACCGTTGTTCACACCGGTGTTCCTGACATTGCCGAGTACACCAGAGAAGCCGACATCGTTATCGCCGCGGTCGGTCGGCCCGGCACGATCACGAAAGAGATGGTCAAGCCCGGCGCCGTCGTCGTCAGCGGCGGGATCAGCTGGGAGGGGAAGAAATTGCTCCCGGACGTCAACGAGGATGTTGGTGAAGTCGCGTCGTGGATCACCCCTCGGCTAGGCGGCGTTGGCCCCCTTACGGTCGCGATGTTGCTCGCCAACACCGTGGCCGTCGCCGAACGAGCCCAGCCCTGACCGAGGCATCTACCCTGCGTAGAGGCATGCGGCTGATCGGCCGTAGCTTTGCGCTGCATCCAATTCCCCATGCCATAGCCATCACCGGGGCGGTCATCTTCGCGGTCACCGTCGTCGCGCTTAGTCGAGCCATTGGTTGGGTCACCGACAACCTCATCATTCCCGCGCTCGGAGATGGGACTGGTCCAGTCGAGGGAGTAACGAACGGTCAGCTCGCCTTCGGCTTCTTCTTGATCTTTGGTATCGCGCTCCTTCGAGGACTCGGAGCGGTGGTTCGTCGGTACTTCCTGGCAATGGCTGAATACCGTACGCAAGGCTCTTGGCGTTCACAGCTCTATGCGCAGTATCTAGATCAGCCGCTCAGCTTCCATCGCAGCAACTCGACGGGCAAGTTGCTGGCTCACGCCGACAATGACCTCGTCGTTGCCGCGACGGTCCTCAAGCCGGTTGCCTTTGCCGTCGCGACCGTGGTCCTGGGTGTCCTGGCCGTGATCAACCTGACGTTTCTCCATCCGCTCTTTGGCCTGGTTGCCTTTGTTCTCTTGCCGCTTTTGTTTGCGATCAATCAGTCGTATTCGAAGAAGGTGGCTGGGCCCGCGGCAGAGGTGCAACATGCGGTCGCCGAAGTTACCGGCGTGGCACACGAGAGCTTCGACGGAGTCATGGTCATAAAGACGCTTGGTCGAACCGATGCCGAGATTGCTCGAATGGAGCTGGCTGCTGGCGATCTTCGCGCCAAGCGCCTCGTCCTCGGCAATTTTCGTGCTGTCTATGAACCGTTGCTGCAGACGTTGCCCGAGATCGGCATTGTCGTGTTGCTGCTTCTCGGCGCAGGTTTGGTCGAGTCAGGCACCGTGACGACGGGCGACCTAATCGGCGCGCTATCGCTCTTCAGCGTGCTCGCACTCCCGATCCGCGTGCTCGGCTTCTTCCTCCAGTCGATGCCGCCGTCGGTGGTTGCGCTTGAACGGATCGATGGCGTCCTCGATCTCCCGAGTCCTGAGGTGCGGGAGGGGAACATCGACGAGCTGGCTGACGGACCGCTCGAACTTGGGTTTGATGACGTTTCGTTCCGTCACGGAGATCATGTCGTGCTCGACGGCCTCAGCCTGAAGGTTGAAGCAGGGGAGAACGTCGCGTTGGTCGGTGCGACCGGATCTGGAAAGACGACCCTGATCGAGCTGGCCGCTGGGCTCATCGAACCATCGCACGGGAGTGTCTCGCTCGACGACGTGCCCTTTAGCGAGCTCAAGGCCGCAGCTCGCGCTGAACGGTTGGGTGTGGTGTTTCAGGAGAGCTTTCTCTTTGCCGAATCGATTGAGCACAACATCACGATGGGCGAACTAGACGAGAGAGAGTTCGTTGAGGCTGCGGCCCGAACAGCTCGTGCACATGAATTCATCGTCGAAACTCCAGATGGTTACGGCACGGTTGTGGGTGAGCGTGGTGTGACATTGTCGGGCGGTCAACGACAACGAATCGCGCTCGCCCGTGCCATCTACCGTCGACCGGCGCTACTGCTCGCAGATGATGCGACCTCGGCGCTCGATCCGAGCGTGGAGGCCGAGATCCTCGAGGGGCTCGATTCGGCGGAGATGACGGTGCTGATGGTCGCTCACCGGTTATCGACGATCGCACTTGCGGACCGGGTCGCGTATCTTGCCGGCGGGCGAATCGTTGCAACCGGAACTCATGATGAGTTGCTGGCCCACGAGGGATATCGAGTCCTCGTTCAAGCGTACGAGGACGACCATGGCTGAGCTCCTCGACGAAGATCAGCCACCGGCACTCGAAACACTCAGACGAGCTTGGCGATCGAGCCCAGAACTTCGCGAGGGACTCGGCGTAACGATTGGTTTTGCATTGTTGAGCGCCGCTGCTCGGCTGGTGCTTCCTGTGCTGATCCAGTTGGCGATCGACCGTGGCTTTCAGGCTGATCCAGTCGATGTGGGTTTCATCATCCGTGCCACGATCGCCGCCGGAATACTGATCGTCATCATCTATCTCTTGACGACAGTGACCTACAAGCGGGTGATCCTGACCGCTGAGAACACCCTCACTGCGACCCGCGTTCGAACCTTTGCCCACATTCAGCGCCTCAGTCTTGCCGAGCACACAGCGTCCAAGAAGGGAGTGCTGACGGCTCGAGTCACGAGCGATGTCGAGACGCTCGCTCTGTTTGCTCAATGGGGCGCCCTTGCGTGGATGACCAACTCTGCACTCATCATTGGAACGCTCGGAGTCATGACGTTCTACAGCTGGCAGCTCGCGGTGCTCACGATCATCGTCTACATCCCACTTCTGCCAATTCTGCGGTCCGTTCAGGCCCGACAACTCCGGGCTTACAACGACGTTCGGACCAAGACGGCGAACACGATTGGGCGAACATCCGAGGCCGTTTCTGGAGCGGCGACGATTCGCGCTTACGGATATCAGCGTGAGGTCGCCGATCGGCTCGAGAATGCGAACCAGGCACTGGTTACCTCGCAGACCAATGCACACAAGTTCTTCTCGGTTCTGGCCCCGACGATGGACTTCTTCGGCGGATTGGCAACTGGAGCCGTGGTCGTGGTCGGCATTCTGCTCGGCCCCGACACCTTGAGCGCCGGCGAAGCAACGGCCTTCCTGTTGCTCGTCACGATCCTGATCGCTCCAATCAGCCAACTCGGGGAAGTGCTCGACCAGACTCAGACGGCACTCGCTGGATGGTCGAAGATCCTTCACATGTTCGATATTCCGATCGAGGTCGTCGAAGCAAACCCCGGTATCGAACTCGACCATGCAGCCCCGGAGGTCGAATTGGATTCGGTCGACTTCTCGTATCGGGTGGGCGGACAGGTTCTACACGACGTCTCCGTGAGCATTCCGGCAGCCGCGTCGGTTGCCATTGTCGGCGAGACCGG
>CAZSYL010000015.1:36505-66770 GCA_964610745.1 uncultured Acidimicrobiales bacterium | reverse complement strand
GGCAGAACGGTCGTTTCTCGAATCGCGGCTTTCATCGTTGCCAGCGTCGAAGTGACAATCCCTGACGTAACAGTCCAATGACTCCGCGACGTGACCGTTCGAACAACGCAAAGGCGAGCAGAATGGCTGAGTGTGGATCGTCATCACCTTGGCCGCGACGGTCTTTCAAATCGCTCGTACATCTGAACAGCACCGCCTGAAGAAGGTCCTGAACCCGACCGAGGCCGGGTACGTTCGCTTCGCATTCGCCCTCCCGATAGCGATCGTCGTTGCGTTTGTGTGGTTCGGGCTTGGCGCCGGCGAGCTGCCGACGACAAACGCAACGTTCTGGGCCGGTGTTCTCGGAGGGGGAAGCGCGCAGATCCTGGCGACCGTGGCGCTGCTGACGTCGTTTCGCCATCGAGACTTCGCCATCGGGACCCTCTACGCGAAGACCGAGGTGATCTTCGTCGCGCTGGCATCGGTGGTGTTTCTGGCCGAGAGCGTAAGCCTCATCGCCGCCATCGGCGCTCTTTTGGTTCTCGCTGGTATCACCGCGTTGGCCACCAATGGCAATCCTCGTCGTGCGATCGAAGGTGGACCAGACCGGGCCCTCTGGTTCGGGGTAGCGGCTGGGCTCGGGTTCGCGCTCGCGTCGGTCGGGATTCGGGTGGCGACTACCGCACTCGATGGTGCGGTGGTCGATCGAACGATCCTCACGCTCACCTCGATGCTCACCGTACAAACCCTCATACAAGGCGTAGCGATCGGTCGATCGTCGACCTCTTCGATTCGTAAGGTGCTCGGCTCTTGGCGAAGCGCCGCGGGAGTGGCGATGCTCTCACTCGCTGGCTCGACCGCATGGACATGGGCGATTGCGCTCGAGAACGCCACGCGGGTTCGCACGCTCGGCCAGATCGAAGTCATCTTCGCGTTTGCGGTCGGCGTTGCCGTTCATGGCGAGCGCCAAAGCAGTGGTAGCTACCTCGCGGCTGTCGTCACCACGCTGGGGATTGCCTTGGTCGTTCTTGGGTGAGTCGAAAATTCGGCTTCTGGCATCGACGATCTGCACCGATGCAACGTGGCAGTATGAACGCCCATGGAAGCCTCTCAGCGTGTCGTCATTGTGAGTCGTGCGCCTAGGGGCGGACACCCTCGATACAGCGCTGAGCTTGCGCGGGCAGTGTACGAACAGGGTGCCGAGGTCGCACTGGTGCAGCCCGCTGCAGCATTCGCGGACACCGCAGAACTTCTGGACGGATTCCCAATCGAACGGGTCTCCATCCCGGAGATTTCTCGAGGCTGGTTCCGTCAAGAAGCGGCGATCATCGGTTTTCTGAAGCGGCGCGGCGGGCCCGGGATCGTGCTGTTCGAGCAAACCTCTCCCATGCGGGCCCTGTCTCTTTTGCTGCTGACCAGACAGACGACGTGGTCGCTTGTCACGATGGTCCACAACACGCATGCTCACGGTCACGGCCGGGCGGACCTAGCGCGCCACAAGCTCGCGATGGCGGCGCTAGCGGTCCCGCATCGGGTGCTGGTGCACAACGAGCTTCAACGCGATGAACTCCTCCAGATGCGTTCCACTCGCGCCACTTCGATCGATGTGGTCCCACATGGCCTGTGGACTCGCCACGCTCATGGTGACGCTGGCTCGCCAACGCTCGATGGATTCGTCAACAGACTGCTGATGTTCGGCGTCATGCGAGACAACTCGGGGCTCTCCGAACTCGAGGTCCTTGCTCGTCGTCTGAGCTCGGAACGCCCCGAGGCGACGATCTCGGTCATTGGCAAGGCCGCTTCCGACGCCGTTTCTGCTCAGCTCGCGAGACTCTCGGTGCTGGCGAACGTAGAAGTGAGAGAGGGCTTCGTCGCCGATGAAGAGGTCCCCGAGATCTTCGACCGCCACGATGCTCTGGTGCTCCCGTACACGAACTACTCCTCGGAAAGCGGGGTCCTGATCGAGGCCGTTGGCTACCGGATGCCGGTGATTACCGCAGGAGACGGATCCGTCGTGCGGCGAGTTCGCGAGCTCGGCATAGGCCCCGCGCCCGATGGCTCTCTTCTCGACCAGACAATCGAAGCTCTCGACGCTTCTCGTGTCGAACGCGAACACTGGGATCAACAGCTGTTGGCGGCGCGAGCCGCTCTGTCATGGACGCGCCAGGCAGAAATTCTGCTCGACCGCCCGGCTCCATCCTGAGCGAGGTTCGGCTAATTCGGAAAGAACTTGCGCTGAAGTCGTCGCATTGCACCAAGCCAGCTTTCGATGTCTGCGCCCTTGTGCGCCACGTACTCAGCCACCTCGGGGTGGGGGAGGATCTGGAATGACTCTGCAGCCAGCCCCGCAATGACAGCGTCTGCAACATCCTCAGGTTCGATCAGGCCATGTGCGACCACATTGGCGACCGCTGGGTCGTCGCCCGCTGTCATGGCGGTGCGAACGCCCTGCGGACAAAGAACCGAGACCGAGATGTTGTCGTCGGCGTGGGTAATGGCCAGCCATTCGGCAAGGCCCACCGCTGCATGCTTGGTCACGGTGTAGGGCGCAGTGCCGAGGTTCGATAACAGCCCGGCCGCTGATGCGGTGGTCAGTAGGTAGCCACCTCCTCGTTCTTTCCAGCGAGGGATCATGTGGCGCGCGGCCCAGACGTGGTGCATCACGTTGATATCCCAGATTTGCTGCCAGTCTTCGTCGGGAACTTCTACGCCTCCCGGGATGCCGCCGATACCGGCATTTGCGACAAAGAGGTCGATCGGCCCAAACCGTGATTCGGTTTCTTCGATCAGGGCAACGATGCTGTCCTCTTTGGACACATCGGCAGCGATCGCATGAGCCCCGATTTCGGCTGAGACCGACTCGAGATCAGGGCTGATATCTGTTGCAATCACTGCATTCGCGCCCTCCGCGACGAACCGTTCACTAAGCGCTCGCCCTATTCCTGCACCAGCGCCGGTGACGACCACAACTTTGTCCTTGATCTGCATAACTGAACTCCTGCTAGGTCACTGGTTCACGTGAAATTAAGCCATACGCGCCGTTTGTGATTGATCGGGTGCGGGTACTGTGAGAGTACGGCAAGAACGGAATGTCAGCCTCCATCTGTAGGTTGCTTCTAATACGGAACAGGAAATCCTCGTTCCACACGATCAACGAAGGGCATGTCATGACCGACACCGTAGAAGTCAACATCAACGAAGCCCTTGCTCTTATCGATCAGGGCCTGGGTCTCACGATGTCGCGTGAGTTGATGAGCACCACCGAAGTTGCAGATCTGCTACTCGACGTGCGCTCCATCCTCGCTGCTGCTCCCGCAGCTGTCGACGCTATTCCTGAGCCGGTTGCAGTCCAGTAGCAGCGACTAGCACTACCCGACGATCGTCGGGTCGCCCACATGGCGCGAGACGAGGAATTCGAACGAGACCTCGAACGCGCGCACGCTGATGAGGTCGTTGCGCGCAATCACCGCTGCCTCATCGGAGATGGGTATGGCGTTGGGTGCTTTCATCAATGCCTCGGTTACGCGTTCGAGGGTCACGAAGGCACTGATTGCTTCGCCCACGCTCGGCCCGGTGCTGAGCAGGCCATGATTTCTCAGGATGCTGACCGTTTTGTCGCCGAGTGAATCGGCGATTCGGACGCCGCTGTCTCGTCCGAGTACCTGAACTTCTTCTTCGTCAAAGGTCGCCCAGCGATCGTGGAACGAGCAGGCTTCTTGAGTGATCGGCACGATTGGTCGCCCTGTGGCTGCAAACGGCGTGCCCCATGGAGTGTGGGTGTGTGCAACGCCCACAACATCGTGTCGCGCCTCGTGGATGGGATGATGAATGAAATACGCCGTGGTGTTGATTTCGGCGGCCTCGTCGATGTTGCCTTCGAGGTCGACGACGTGACCTTCGGGATTGATCAGGACCAGGTCGTCAATCGTTGCGCGTTCAAAGCCGAATGGATACTTCAATAACCAGATGTGGTCGGTCAGTTCCGGGTCGCTGGCAGTGATGTGGCCGTCGCCCAAATCACCCCATCGAAGGCTCGCAAAGATGCGGTAACCGAGAGCTATCTCGCGTTTGCGCTTCACGCGTTCACGTTCAATTTCGCTGACCATGTTCCAAGTGTGCCAGAGTCGGGCGCTGTAGCCCGTTCTCTCTGTTGCGCGGGCTAGAGCCTAGGCCCGCAGAGCCCGTGCCAGCACGGTCTTGATGATCCGGGCGAGGGCCCAGCCCGTCACAGCCCCAGCGGCCACATCGGTCGCATGGTGAATACGCACATGAATGCGGCTGGTCGAGACAACGGTGGCCAGAGTCCACGTGGCGAACCTGCCGAGCGGGCCCATTCCAGGGGTCAGGAATTCCGCGGCAACCACTGCGGCGCTTGCATGTCCCGATGGAAAGCTCGAGGTCTTCGGCTTGCGTAGTTTCATAGGGCGTTCGTCGACGTGAGGGCGTTCCCGCTCGAACAGGGACTTGATCGGTCCGTTCACGAGTCCAGCTTCGATGACCAGGGCGCCACTCGTGGCGATTGCCCGTCGAGGGTCTCGGAGAGCAATCGCACGGACGATCGAGAGGCCATGCCAGATCTTGGAGAAATTGGCTGCTTCAGATGCTGTGTAGAACACCTGGTCGGCACCGGGAATCTCCCGGATGGTGTCCCATGCGGCATCGACGGCGTCATCGATGGGCTGGAAGGTATTCGGTACTCTGATCCGTTTGCTCACGCACTTGCAACGTTAGGGGGAGGTGGCATCTCCTCAAACCCGGTCTCTTCGTCGCCTGCATCGATTCGGTTGCGCCGAAGGCGGCGAAGGCCTACGAGACCCAGCCAGGCGAAGGGCGCCAATACCAGGAGCGGCAGGAAGAAACCAGCGAGTACCTGGATGGCTACCCACAGGCGAGCAAGGAGCGATGTCGCTGCGTCGAAACCGTCGCCAAAGCCTGCGGACACGGCACTCTGATCGACCGGGATCCGTGGAGAGACGGTTGTGCGGGCGACCGGTCCAGTTGCGTCGGTCGAGGTTCCGTTCGTGGGCGTCCCGGTAACAGCAACACGCATGTTGACGGTGCGTTCGGCGGTGAGCTCATGGCTGAACATCAAGGTCTGGCCTGGCTGGAGGTCGTCCGCATCGCCGAAGACGACGGTGAGGTCGTCGGTGTCGATCTCGAGGACGCTGTCGGAGAGGCCGACGCCGGTAAGGGTCTGATCGCCGGTGTTGAGAACCTCGAAGCAGACCGTGACCAGATCTCCTGGTTCGAAGCTCGTGCCACCTTCGCCGCCGGGGCAACCAACGCCTTCATCGTGGCCCTCATAGCGGGTCGTGATGACCTGGATGCTGTTTCGGACTTCATCTTGAACAATGGTCAGCGTGATGGTGGCAAGGTCGATCTGATCGCGGAGTGTGCGGAGCCTTCCGCGGAGCACCTCGAGGTCGCTCTCCCGCGACAAAAGCTGCTCTTCGAGTCGGGCGAAGTCTTCGAGGTTGGCAGCACCTTCCATGGCGGTGCGGAGGCGATCGACCCCAAGCTCGGTCGTGGAAATGCGGCTCTGGAGGTCGACGACGCGTTCGGTCACATCATCGGTGGTGATGCGCTGGTTGCGCAGCTCGCCAATCCCACCGAGAGCATCGAGGGCTTCGGAGAAATCATCTGGACGAACCTTGAAGACGAGCGTGGTTTCAGGCCGCGCTCCGCCGATTGACTCCTCACCGAAGACAAAGCCACCTAAGTCATCTATGGCTTCTGTCGCTTGTCGGCCGGTCGCTGCAACATCGTCGACTTCGATCGTCACCGCTGCAGTAAAGATGATCTCGCGGCCGAGATCGGTCGGACCTTGGGTCGGCGTGGCACTTCCCGAACCACCCGCTGGCACGGTCGTTGTGGGGGCCTGGTCAGCTGCCGTTGTCGCGGCCTCGGTAGCTTCCTCGTCGAAGTCTCCGCCGTCACCGGAATCATCGGACGGCTCGTTTACCACATCTACTACCTCGTCTACTCCATCGTCGGCTTGGCCGTCAGAGGCAAGCGTGTCTGATGCGTCGGTGAGTGAGTCAAAGCCTGAGCTGCAGGCAGCAGCGATCATCGCAACGACGGCGATCAGGAGCCACAGACGAAGAAGTCCGCTCCTGTTTTTTGACCCAATTTGGTGAAGATTCGATCTCGTAGTCATGAGTTGCACCTCTGCTCGGTGGGGATCTGGTGCCTGTGATACGCCAAAAAACGACACCTGGTTCCCGAAAAGTTGAATTGAGGCGTTGGTGTGAACTGTGGCCAGGTACGCGTGGCCGCGAATTAGGCCCGTTACCGTCGTGGGGTGCAGAAGCGAACCGACCTCCGCAATATCGCCATGATCGCCCACGTCGACCACGGGAAAACCACCCTTGTTGATGCGATGCTCCGACAGGGCGGTGTCTTTAGCGATCACGGCGAAGTTGTCGAACGCGTGATGGATAACACCGACCTCGAAAAAGAGAAGGGCATCACCATTCTTGCGAACAATGCAGCAATGCATTGGACGAATGCTGATGGAAGCGACACCAAGATCAACATCGTTGACACACCGGGTCACGCCGACTTCGGCGGCGAGGTTGAACGCGCACTGACCATGGTCGATGGCGTGGTGCTTCTGGTCGACTCCAGCGAAGGCCCGTTACCACAGACCCGGTTCGTCCTCGGCAAGGCAATGGCCCGTGGGCTGCCGGTCGTGCTGGTGATCAACAAGATCGACCGTCCCGACGCTCGGGTCTCCGAGGTCGTCGATGAGGTGTACGAACTCTTTCTCGATATTGGCGCTGATGATGATCAGATCAACTTCCCGATCGTCTACACGAACGCCCGCGACGGCATCGCCCAGATGAGCCCCGATGACAACGGAACCGATATGGGCCCGCTGTTTGAGACGCTCATCGAGACGATGCCCCCATATGAGTACGAAGAGGACAAGCCCACCCAGGTCTGGGTTACGAATCTCGACGCGTCTCCGTACGTCGGCCGCCTGGCGATCTGCCGCGTTATGCAGGGGGTCATCAAGAAAGGGCAGCAGGTCGCGTGGATGCGCGGCGATGGCAGCGTCAGTAACCAGAAGGTTGTGACGTTGACCGCTACCGAAGGGATCGACAACGTCGACATCGACGAAGCCGGCCCCGGTGAGCTCGTACAAATCTCCGGTATCGAGCAGGTGATGATCGGCGACACGCTCGGTGATCCAGACGATCCGCAAGCACTCCCAACAATCACGGTCGACGAACCGACTCTGTCGATGACCATCGGCACCAACACTTCGCCACTCGCAGGCAAGGACGGTGACAAACTCACCGCACGCCAGATCAAGGATCGCCTCGACAAAGAACTCGTCGGCAACGTGTCGATTCGTGTGCTGCCAACCGATCGACCGGACGTCTTTGAAGTTCAGGGTCGAGGCGAGCTGCAGCTGGCCGTCCTCGTCGAAACCATGCGCCGCGAAGGATTCGAACTCACCGTTGGCAAACCAGCCGTTCTCACCAAGGAGATCGATGGCACGCTGAACGAACCGACCGAACGCCTGACCATCGACATACCTGAAGAACACGTCGGTGGCGTGACCCAGATGTTGGGCGAGCGCAAAGCCAAGATGGAGAACATGAACAACCACGGAGATGGTTGGGTTCGGCTCGAGTACGTCGTTCCGGCTCGGGCGTTGATCGGGTTCCGCACCGGCTTTCTGACCGAGACCCGTGGTACCGGCCTTGCAAATCACGTGTTTGAAGGTTGGACTCCATGGACCGGCGAAATTCGAACACGTACGAAGGGTTCGATCGTCGCCGACCGCACCGGCACGACCACGACCAACGCGATCCAGAACCTTCAAGAACGCGCCGTGTTCTACATCGGCATCGGTGTCGACGTGTACGAAGGCATGGTCATCGGAGAGAACCCTCGCAACGAGGATATGGACGTCAACATTTCCAAAGAGAAGAAGCTCGACAACATTCGTACACAGTCATCCGATGACACTGTGCGAATTACACCGCCGAAGGTTCTCTCACTCGAAAGCGCGCTCGAAACCATCGCCGACGACGAGTGCGTCGAGGTGACGCCGAACTTTGTTCGGTTGCGCAAAGTCAACCTTGACGCCACGACACGCGCCCGCGAGATCAAGCGCCTGAAACACGCTCGAGAAGCCGCCGAGGTCTAGCTCCTGGCTAAAGGGTGGCGCCGGGGCTGGAGAATACGCCGCGCTTCCAGCGCTTTGGTGTCGCCATGATCGCTCGGGGGTAATCCTCGAACATCCAGCGGCCGAAGTTTCGACGGGTCCATTCGTTGGTGCCGACGGCTTTGAGCGCAGCCTCAGCCGCTTTTGGCTTGTGTAACACCCTGCCAAGCAGGGCCGCCATCTTGTGGTCGGCAACGAGCTCGTCGCGAACCGCGGTCGAATAGGCGAGTGAGATCTGGCTGAAGTCGCCATCGTGGGCCAGGATCGCTGCCGCGGCCTCGCGCCCGGTGAGCAGGGCCTGCCCAATGCCCTCTCCGGTCAAAGTGTCACACGCCATTGCTGCATCGCCGACGAAAAGCGTGCGAGGGGCGACCAGGGAGGCTTGATCGATCCGGGCCGGAATCGGCCAAGCCCGATGGGGACCTTCGGGCACCGCATCGACGCCGATGATCTCTCGAATGTGTGGCCGCTCAAGCAACGTAGGCCACAGCGTCTTCATATCCCGAGTGGAGATACCGCTGCCTCGAAGAATCCCAAAACCGACATTTGCCCGCCCACCGGCGAGAGGGAACGACCAGACGTAACCCGGGAGGACGTCCTGTTCGAACCATACCCAGAGTTCGCTCGCAGCTCGAGGACTGACGTTTTCGAAGTACTGGCGAAACGCATGCCATTCTCCCCGGTAGTTCTCGATCTGTAGGCCGAGCAACTTGCGAATGGGTGACCACATTCCGTCTGCGGCTATGCACTGCTGTGCGTGGATCACCTGCCCAGACTCGCTGGTGAGACGGATCCCATCGGGCTGTGGTGCGACATCGATGATCTTCTCGCCGAACCTTGGCGTCGCTCCAGCCGAGACCGCAAAGTCCACCAGGGCGTGATCGAGCTCGGCCCGACGAGCGACCGCGGCGTATAGTCCGGGACCTTCCGGGAGAGGAATGAGGTGTTCACGACCCGATGGTGCGCGGAGTTGCGCGGCATGAACAGGGGTGAACGACGGGATCGCATCAGCCGAAAAACCCATCTCTTCAAGCTGTCGAAGACACAAGGTGGTCAGCCCATCGCCGCAGAACTTGTCCCGCGGAAAGGTCGCCTTGTCGATCAGCAGTACATCGTGGCCACTCGCCGCCAGCGAATGGGCGGCCGCAGCGCCAGCTGGGCCCGCACCTACTACTGCGGTTTCAATAGAAATCACGGTGTTCAGGATATCTAGCCAATACCGGTTGCCGATGGCCTAAGCAGCGTCTGCAGGGGCGCCTTGGGCAATGTCTTCACCCGCCGGTCCGTCTGGAGCTGGCTCTTCGTCAGCAGGAGGTGGATCAGGCTCGGGCTCGGGCGCGGGATCAGGCTCGGGCTCCGGTTCGGGTGGTGGTTCAGGATCAGGCGTGCCGGGGTCGGGTGCAGGTGGGTTAGGTCGGTCGCCGTCACCTGCTGGCGGCTGAGGGTTTGCAGGTGGCTGCGGGTTCTCGGTGTCCGGATCGTTCGGGTTCGGCGCTGCTGGGTTGGGTTCGCCCTCGGGAACCTCTTCACCCTCCGCTGGTTCTTCAGGTTCTGGTGGGGGAGGTGGCGCGTCAGGATCAAGGGTTGGTTCCCCATCGCAGCCAATGCCTTCCTGTCGGTAGATCGCAAATACCGAATCGACATCGACCGTGCCGTCGAGGAATGTTCGTGTGCGCTCGGTCGTCACGCGCGTGCAGGCGACCTGCACTGTGCTTTCCGACTGCCCCGTCTGCTCGGCGTCGACCCACTTCGTCGAATACAGGTCGACCGTGATGGAGTTCTCGGTAGTGGTCGGCCAGATCAGAATGCCATACGGCGTCGGGTTGTGGATTTCCAGCTGCGGGGCGGGCCACGAGATCGTCGCTTCTCGTCCGTATGGGTATCGACTGAAGTAGATCGTGTGAGCTTGGTAGGAATCGAATTCGAGTCCGGCGAAGAAGGCCGCGTTAAAGATCGTCGTTGCGTACTGGCTGATGCCGCCACCGACCGAGTCGGTGAGGTGGCCATTGACGATGGTGCCGGCAGGTACGAATCCGTTCGCGGTGGTGCGCTGTCCTACACGTTCGTTTAGAGACCAGGTCTCGCCCGGTTCGATGATCATCCCCTGAGTAAGTTCGGCGATGCGCTCGATGTTGATGTTTCTGCTCTGTCCAGCGGTGTAGCGGGTGGTGAAGCTTCCGACGAGCTCTTCAATGCCGAGATTCTCCGCCCACTCAACGCCTCGCTCGGCATCGACTGCAGCGAGGATCAGGTTGGCGCTGTCGAGCCCTGTGGTCATGGCTTGGAGGATGCGATCGACCGAAGCTTCGTCGCAGCAGGCAGTAGCTGAAGCTCCGGGAACAATGACCACCGTGTCTGGGTCATCGTTTGTCTCTCCCGGTTCGATGTCAAACGAAGCCTCGCCGCCATCAGTTCCGACGTCGGGGAACATGGCGTTCAGTTCTTCGGCGATGTTCTCGAAGTTGACCGATACCACCCAGTCATCGTCGAGCCACTCGACGGTTGTGGCCTCTCCAAGAACCGATGTGGACAATGTGTCTCTCTGCCCGCCGACGGCGACGTCGAGACCACCGTCGAGATTGGTATTCAGTGTGTCGGCGAACATGCCCGCCGCTTCATCGTCGATCTCGGGTTGGATCACCGCGAGGGGAACATCGATGGTCGTGATCTCAGGGTCGGTCAGGGCGACTGCTAGCGCTGAAATATCGGGGGTGCTTCCGGGAACTCCAGGGTCGACAACGAATGTGCTTCCATCAAATATGACCCCGGCGTTGGTCGCCTCGGCCGTGCCGAGCGACAGGCTGGCCACCCGATCGGCGAGAGTGGCTTCGGCCGATGCAGTCAGTTCGCCATTCGCGTCGAGCAGCGACGAGGGGGCAATATCGAAGAACCGGTCACCAGAGGCGACACGTACGGTGCGCGATTCGACGGTGGAGGGATCCTCGACCGAGGCCTGGGCGTCTTCTCCGCCGAACACGCCGCAAGCTCCGAGTAGGAGCGCGCAGGCAGTGGCGACAACGGCGAGACGGAGTCCGCTGTTGAGAACGCGATTCACAGAAGCCTCAGTTGCGGTGACTCAATGCCACGCAGCTCGTCATAGTCGACCTCGACACAATCGATCGAACGCTCGCTCGCAAGGACCTTGGCTTGTGGCTTGATCTCCTGTGCGACAAAAACGCCGCGGACAGGTGCAAGTCGCGGATCCTGATTCAAGAACTCGAGGTAACGGCTGAGTTGTTCGACCCCGTCGATCTCACCGCGGCGCTTGACCTCGATCGCGACGACGCCATCGTCCTCGTCTCGGCACAAAAGGTCAACCGGGCCAATTCCGGTTGGGTACTCGCGTCGGACAAGCTTGTATCCCTCGGCAATTGAGGTGGGGTCGTTTGCCAACAACTCCTGAATGTGTGCTTCGACACCATCCTTGATCAAGCCGGGATCTACACCAAGGTCCCAGCTGCTGTCGCTCAGAACTTCATGGATCGTGATGATCAGGGTTTCGCCTTTCGGGCTCACCACACGCCATTCTGCGCCATCTTCGATGAGGCGATTTGGGGCGTTCATCCAGTTGAGTGGTTTGTACGCACCACCATCCGCGTGGATGGCAACGCAACCGTCGGCCTTCACCATGATCAGCCGAGTGGCTTCAGGGAGGTGAGCGGTCAGACGGCCGTCGTAGTCGACGGTGCAACGGGCTACAACAAGGCGCACCCGGGAAAGATTAGATCACCAATCTCCAGCTTCCCAAGCGGACGACTGGGGCGACCGCCCCGGTTACCGTTTGAAGCGATCGCGCCAGGTCTTTTTGGCCGGCGCATGGTCGCCGTACTCGTCGTGCATACGTTTCTGAATCAGCTCGCGACGGGCCCGGAGGTCGTTATAGGTGATCGATTCAGTCGAGCGATCGATCCCGATGCTGTCCTTAAACGAAGTGAGATCGACTTCGATGGGTTTGTTGGCATTGCCCATTTCGGTCGCGAGCCGTTGACCGTGGTTTTGAGCAAAATAGGTCGCAATAGCGGTGACCTCGCCGAACAGGTCGAGATCTGGAGCCAAGGTGCCGATCGCCGCATCCACGAACATGAGGTTCTTTACAAACAACATCAGCTCTTTGGGTAGGCGCGCTCCGTAGCCGAGGAGAAGCTTGACGAACTTCTGTAGCTCTTCGATGAGTTCGTCGGGGCTGAGCGCCGTTGGGTCAAGTGGCGCGCGGTCGAGACCGAGGTCGGAGAACACGACGTCGAGATCGGTGTCGGCGGGAAGCGCGCCAAGATCCCTGATCGCTGCCAGTTGACCTTTCACATCGCTGATCATCCCGGACATAAGTAGGCGCAGGAAGGCTTGACGCTTCTTTTCGCTGAGCCGACCGGTGATTCCAAAGTCGAAGAGCGCTGTACGACCGTCGGGTTGGACGAAGAGGTTGCCGCCGTGCAGGTCTCCGTGGAACACCCCATGAATCATCGCACCCTCAAGAAAACCGATCATCGAGGTGCGGACGATCTCGTGTGTGTCGACGCCGGCATCGCGAATGCCTGCAACATCGTCGAAGGAGAAGCCACTGAGTCGCTCCATGACCATCACCCGCCGGGTAACGAGGGTGGGGTGCGGGCGCGGGATGACATAGGCGGTCTGTCCAAGCTGGCGCAGAGACATCGCAACGTCGACCATGTTTGCTGCCTCAAGGCGGAAATCGAGTTCCTCGGTAATCGTCTCAGCAAACACCTCGACGAGTGCTGGCGGATTCGCGAGCGCCGACACCGGTATTCGCCCGATGAGGAATGGAGCTAGCCATGCCAGAACCTTTAGGTCCTGGTGGACGAGCTCGCTGACGGTCTGACGTTGGACCTTCACCACGATCTCTTCGCCGCCACCGGGGGTGATGTGATCAGCAAGGACCGCGCGGTGAACCTGAGCGATCGACGCTGCCGCCAGCGGTGCACGGTCAAACTCGGAAAAGACCGTTTCAAGGGGCTGGCCAAGATCGGACTCAACGACCGACCGAACAACATCGAACGGTTCGGGCGGGACCTGGTCGCGGCACTTGATGAACTCGTCGACGAGCTCCTTGGGAAAGATGCCTTGGCCACTCGAGATGATCTGGCCGAGCTTTATGTAGGTCGGACCGAGGACTTCGGCGGCTTTCCGTAGGCGTCGCGAGACATCAGCGGTTGACTCCGAACCACCCTTTCGACGACCGGTGACGTACCACATGGCAATGGCACCACCGAGCCGGCCAGCAACCTCGACGAGTCGTCCGCCCGCGGGGACCTTCTTCGGACGAATGAGGTCGGGGATCGACCGCTCGACGGTCGAGCGGATGGTGTCGACCCGGTCTCGCCAGCGGGCCTCTTCGAGGGTGACCTGCCATGGTCCGCTGTCGCTGAATGCAGCGAGCGCGAGGTCTCCTTCGTATTCGGGCATGCCGGTAGGGGAATCGGCCAAATCGGTCATATGTCCAGTCTGCGGTGCGGTTTATCAGAATGTGTGCCCCACCCGTGCTTCTTCACGCCCCATTTAGGATCCAAATGGGTGACCGATGCCTCGCCACGGGCCTTTAGGTGGATTCTGATTGTGTCGATGACCGAAGTGTGAGTGATTTAGCTCGCATCGGGCAATCCGCTGATGCCAACGACGACAATCAGGGCTGGACTCCTCGACCCGGGGCTGCACGCGCGGTCCGTGTTGCCCAGATCGTGGTCCCTTTCATCGTTGGATGGCTCGCAATTCAGGCGCTGTCACCAACGTTCTTTATCATCTCGGACAACCGTTGGTTGGATCTGATCGGCTGGCTCGCGCAGGCGATCGTGGTTTCGATGGCGATCTCGGCGGTTGCCGCCCGGGTGATGCGTCGGTTCACGCCGTTGGTTTCGCTTCTGAACATGAGTTTGGTGTTTCCTGATTCGGTGCCGTCGCGGTTTGGTTTGGCGTTGCGGAGGGGCACCGTGAGGCGGTTGATGGCGGAGCCGACGTTGCGGTTGAGCGGTTCTGCTCAGGAAGCGGCTGAACAAGCTGTGCAGCTGGTGACTCAGCTTGGTAAGCATGAGCCGTTGACGCGTGGTCATACCGAGCGAGTGCGGGCCTATGCCGATGTGATTGGTCAGCAGATGGGTCTGTCCGATGAGGATTTGAATGGTCTTCGTTGGGGCGCGTTGTTGCACGATGTGGGCAAGCTGACCGTCCCAGCCGAGATTCTGAGCAAGCGCGGAGAGTTGACCACAGAAGAGTGGGAGATTCTGCGTGGGCATCCGGGAGCTGCGGTGCCGATTCTTGAACCGCTTCAGGACTGGCTTGGTGATTGGTTGCTTGCGGCGCCAGAACATCATGAACGCTGGGATGGTTCTGGCTACCCGCTGGGACTCGCAGGCGAGGAGATCTCGCTTGGGGGACGGATCACCGCGGTTGCTGATGCGTACGATGTGATCACCTCTCGCCGTTCCTACAAGGCTCCAAAGTCCGCCGACTATGCGCGAGAAGAGATGGTTCGCTCGTCGGGAAGTCATTTTGACCCGGTCGTCGTGCGCTCCTTGCTCGAAGCTAGCGCAACAACGAAGTCAGCTCGCGGGCGCTGGATGGGTTGGATCCTCGAACTCCCTGGCATTGCCCGAGGACTGACCACCGCTGGTCAAGCCGCCGCGACCGCGGCCGTGGCGGTTGGCCTTTCGGCCACGACGCTCGCGCCTGGAGCCGTCGAACCAATCGATACACCCGATGGACTTGCCCTGATCGAAGCTCCCGAGTCCGAGGTGGAACCTGAGGACAGCGAACCTATCGACGAGGTCGATGTACCGATCGTGGAGGTTCCGGCTCCGACGAGCTCGAGCGAACCACCGGATGTGGAGTCGACGACGACGTCTGAACCCGTCAGCCCTTCGACGACGGCCGAGCCGCCCGAACCCACGCTAGAAACGCCGGCTCCGAGCACCACGACCACAACCACGACGACCACGACTACGACCACGACGACCACGCCTCCCCCAACACCATGTGACCAACTCCTCGCGGGCGAAACGGCGCTCAGCGGAGTTGACCTCGGCGACTGCGATGTGTCCGGGTTGACACTGACAGGCGTCGATCTCGTCGGCGCTCAGCTCGACGGAGCGAGACTCGATGGTGCGACGTTCACGGATGTAAATCTCGCTGGAGCGGTGCTGTCGAACGTGAATCTCGACGGCGCTGTTTTGGACGGAACGACCCTCAGCGGCACGCAATTGGTTGGAGGAAGCGCCCTTGGTGCCTCATTCGTAGGCGTCTCGGGGCAGCAGTTCAGTGCTGAAGGTACCGATCTTGCCGGAGCGGTGTTCGTCAATGCTTCGCTTGAGAATTCACGATTCGTCGGTGCTTCGCTTCGCAACGCCGATCTTCGCCAGGCCGACTTCTCGGGAGCAACCATCGTCGACACCGACTTCGAAGGGGCAGACCTGCGCGGCGGGGACCTTTCGAGCCTCAGCCTTCGTGGCCTCTCCTTCGCCGGAGCCCTACTCGATGTCGTGAACCTCATGGGCTCCGATCTCACCAACGCCAATTTTGAGGCAGCAATGGGAATACCGCTCAGCGTTGATTCGGCAACGTTTCAGTCGACGACGTGTCCAGACGGCACAGTCCAAGACGACAGTTGCTGGTAGCCCATAGAAATGGCGTGAAATTGGCCGACTCGGGTTGGTCGAACTTCACACAAAGTAGGACACTTCGAGCTTCAGTCGACCTTTCATTGTGTCGATATCTAGGCCGTGAGTGATTCGATAGGCGGGAACGAAATAGCGCGTCCGCGCTCAGAAAATCGTGGCTGGACTCCTCGACCCGTCGGTGCTCGCGCTGTTCGAGCGGCTCAGGTGATTCTGCCGTTCGTCGCGGGCTGGCTGGCGATACGCGCACTGCAATCGTTGTTTATCGGCGCGGGTGAGGATGGTTGGGTTTCCATCGGTCTGTGGCTGGTCCAGGCGATCATTGTCGCAACGGTGGTGTCGGCGGCTGTCGCCCGGGTGATGCGTCGGTTCACGCCGTTGGTTTCGCTTCTGAACATGAGTTTGGTGTTTCCTGATTCGGTGCCGTCGCGGTTTGGTTTGGCGTTGCGGAGGGGCACCGTGAGGCGGTTGATGGCGGAGCCGACGTTGCGGTTGAGCGGTTCTGCTCAGGAAGCGGCTGAACAAGCTGTGCAGCTGGTGACTCAGCTTGGTAAGCATGAGCCGTTGACGCGTGGTCATACCGAGCGAGTGCGGGCCTATGCCGATGTGATTGGTCAGCAGATGGGTCTGTCCGATGAGGATTTGAATGGTCTTCGTTGGGGCGCGTTGTTGCACGATGTGGGCAAGCTGACCGTCCCAGCCGAGATTCTGAGCAAGCGCGGAGAGTTGACCACAGAAGAGTGGGAGATTCTGCGTGGGCATCCGGGAGCTGCGGTGCCGATTCTTGAACCGCTTCAGGACTGGCTTGGTGATTGGTTGCTTGCGGCGCCAGAACATCATGAACGCTGGGATGGTTCTGGCTACCCGCTGGGACTCGCAGGCGAGGAGATCTCGCTTGGGGGACGGATCACCGCGGTTGCTGATGCGTACGATGTGATCACCTCTCGCCGTTCCTACAAGGCTCCAAAGTCCGCCGACTATGCGCGAGAAGAGATGGTTCGCTCGTCGGGAAGTCATTTTGACCCGGTTGTCGTGAGGGCATTGCTCGAAGCTGGAGTAACCAAATCGGCTTATGCCCGTCGAATGGGGTGGATCCTCGAGCTTCCTGGCATCGCCAGGGCCTTGGGTACAGCGGGTCAGGCTGTCGCGACCGCTGTCGTAGCTGTGGCTGTGAGCGCAGCGGTGTCGACCGGTGCTCCATCGACGACCACGACCGTCGTCGACACAGCGGCGGCGCCCGGACTGCTTGCCTTCTCAGATGAAGCCAGCCCCGAGGAAACTGTCACCGTTGAAACTTCGGACAGCGTAGAAGAACGTGTTGTGAGCGAAGCTCCTAGCACCACCGAGCCGGTCGACAGCTCGACCTCGACAACTTCTTCATCGATACCCGAAGGCCCCCTCACAGGAGAGGACTCGGTGTCGACAGTCGCTCCCACGGCGCCGAGCGTCACCACAACGGCGCCAACGACGACTGCGGCTCCAGCCATCACATCGACCACGACAACGCGACCTCCCTCGACGACGACCACGACCGCTTCCACCGCTGATTGCCAGGCCGTCCAATCCGGGCAGACCTTCTTGCCGAACGCAGACCTGCGCGGCTGCAATTTGGCAAACATGACACTCGATGGGCTTCATCTCACCGATGCCCGGCTCGACAGTGCGAATCTCGCGAACGCGACGCTGACCAACTTCAACATGAACGGCGCGAACCTAACCGGGGCGAACCTAACCGGGGCAAGCCTCAGCCGAGGTTCGTTTGTGGACGCGGACCTTTCGAACATCTCAGCAAACCGACTAACACTCTCCGAGGTCGGCCTGCAACAGGCCAGTCTCACCGGTGCGATGTTCGGCAGAGCATCGTTTACCTTGACATCGTTCCTGGGCGCCGACGCTCGAGGGGCTACCTTCTCGTCTGCCCGCTTTGCGAACTCTGATTTCAGGGAAGCCGATCTGCGCGATATCAACTTCTCGAGACTGAACTTCCGCGGCATGAGCTTTCAGAACGCCAGAATTGGTGGTGTCGACTTTGGCGCGGCGGATCTAACAGAGACGCAGTTCTTTGGAGCGACCGGCATCCCGTCCAACGTCTCGCTGGCTCTCTTCCAGAGCACGACATGTCCGAACGGATCAACCCAAAACACGAGTTGCTGGTAGCACCTTTGAGGTGGGATGAGGTGCCAGGTTGGGCGTGGGACCTACCTTCGGTCGTCAACTGAACAGCACGTAAATTCTGGTGAGAGGTGCTGGACCGAGGTCCTCCTCATCTCTAAGTTCATTCCCATGTGTACCGAACATCAGCGCAACGGCCATCACCATCACGCAAAGGAACACACGATTACCCGCGTGCCGCTTCAGCGGATCACACAGCCTTCGCGGTGGTCGAGGCGTCGTCTACTGGTCAGCACCGGACTTGGAACCGCGAGCATGGCGATTCTCGCTGCATGTGGCTCCGGGTCGAGTTCGACCACATCGACGACGACCACCACGACCGCCACCGACACCGACACTGGTGCGACGGATACAGCTGAAGCCGTCGAGGCAGAAGACGACCCTGAGGCGCCCGCTCCAGAAGCCGAGGCGGATGCCGGGAGCGCTGAGTCAGGCGAGCTGATGTTGCAGCATGTGTCGCTCGGGTTCGTGTCAGCCTATGTGCTCGTCCGCGGCAACGAAGCTGCAATCGTCGACACCGGCACTGCTGGAAGTGGCGGCGCGATCAACGATGCGCTCAGCGACCTTGGTCTCGGTCCATCCAATGTGCGTCACATCGTGCTGACACACAATCACGGAGATCACGCTGGTGGCTTGGGGGAACTCGAAGGCGAAATGACCAACGCCACGGTCTATGCAGGTACCGGCGACATCGGCACGATCCAGACCTCTCTCACGCTCTCCGAGGTCGGCGACGGCGATGAGGTCTTTGGTATGGGTGTCGTAAGTACGCCCGGTCACACCGTTGGCAGTATTTCGGTATTTGACACCGGCACTGGTTTGCTCGTGGCCGGTGATGCGATCAACGGCGACGGTTCGGGGGGAATTACCGGAGCGAATCCCGACTTCACTCCTGACATGGATGGCGCGAACGCGTCGGTGGCCAAGATGGCTGCGCTGATGCCGCAGGTGGCCGCCTTTGGCCACGGTGGAGCACCAGTGACCGAAGACGTCACCGCCAAGCTCGCCGCCATCGCGTAGCTGAAGTGTGTATGTCCGAGCACGCTGAGCGCGCTCGGACATACGACTATTTCGCGCGTGTGAGGTAGCTAGACCTGGCGGCCGAGGAATGCGGCGAGCTGGTCTGCTGCACACGATCCGTCTTCGCAGGACGCCTCGGCACCGAATGGTGCTGGGCTGCCCTCGGGTCCGCGCCACTCAGGAGAGATGGCCTGCTGGGACTGTGCCAGGATGCCGGCTGCAAGCTCTGGGGCGAGGTTGGTGCTCTGCCCGGTTGCCTTCGCGATGTCCCAACCGTGGGTGAAGATGTCTGTCATGGCAATGCCCATAACCGCCGAACCTGGCATCTCGCCGAATGGGAGAGCGATCGTGCGCTCCAATGCGCCCTCTTGCTGGAAGGCACTGACGACCTCGGCCGTCGCTTCATCAAAAGCGGCCATGTAGTCGCCCTCGGCCCAGTTCTGGCCTTCGGCCGGTTGCTGGCCGTTCATTCCTGCGGTGAAGAACTGGGCGCCGCCAATGACGTGATTGATCACGCCTGCGACGTCCCACTCCGCACAAGGGCTCTGTGCCGAGAGCTGGTCGGCCTGGACCGCAGCCATGGCCTGGCGGGTTGATGCGATGGCTTGTTCGAGTGGTTGGGTGCTGCTCATGGGTATTGCCTTTCAGAACTCACCAGCTCATGGCAGGTGAGGTAGCGGGATACGAGCGTGAGCCTACCCGACGTCCCAAACCGGCGTATGCCTCAAAAATTGATAGGTCCAGTGCGCTGATCGCTGCGACCGACAAATTCTGGTTAGTGGAGCTCGAGGGGGTCGTCGAACTCGCGTAGGGAGACCTGCCCAGGTTCACAGTGTTCGAGCGCTCGGCACCACCGACACGCAGGGCTGGGTGAAACCCGGGGGTTGGCAGGGTCGAGCTCGAGTTCAATCATGCGGTTGATGCCGTCGATCGCCCGCTGCGCCGCGGAGAAGAGCAGATCCTCGGTGACGTCTTCAGGATGGAAGCGGCCCTGATCGAGGTAGTAACTGGCCACACGGCGCGGAGGGACGCCAATACGACAAGCTTCGATCACCGCGTAGTAGCGAAGGTCCTGCATATGAGCGGGTTGAAACTTGCCGCTCTTCAGGTCGACGAGGACCTTGCCTGCCCTGCTACCTTCGGCGCGGCCCAAGGTGAGGTCAATCTTGCCTTGCAGCACGACCTTCCCGTCGAACAGGTCGAGGCGTACCTTTGACTCGGTAACCGGACGCCACTGTTTTTTGAGCCGGGGCCAGCACTCGTCGAACTTGGTGACCAGATCGATGGCGTCAGAGCGGAGCTGGGCGCGGTCGGCATCGGATAGTTCCTGGAGGAACCCGGCAATGTTCTGCTCGCCGAACTCAAGGCTGGCGAGTGCTTCATCGACGAGGTCGCCCGGGATCGGCGTGCTTGGCCAGTTGATGGAGAACTCGACCGCCTTGTGCACCACCGTGCCGCGAGCGAGTGGGACCGACCAGCCGGGAAACTCTCGATCGGCCAGAAAGCGCTTTTCGCAGCCGTGCACCGATGCAATCGCGTGTTTGTTGGCCCAGATCTGTCGGTCCGGTCCAAGCATGGCCACATGTTCGGCGATTCCCTTTTCGATCTCTCCGCGAAGCTCACCACGAAGTTCGGGGGCGAACTCGGGCCAGGTTTCACGCTTGGCGCCTATCTGTTCGAGTACTTCACGCTGAACGGGGGATAGCTCCTCATCCATCAGCGCCAGCCTGCTCCCGGGCCTGTTCTCGAAGGAGGAACTTCTGGATCTTCCCGGTGCTGGTCTTTGGCAATTCACCAAATTGGACGACCTTCGGGGTCTTGAACCCGGCGAGGCGATCACGGCAGAACGCCATGATTTCTTCGGCGTCAGCATCGTGGTTTGTCTTGAGCTCAACAAACGCCATCGGCACCTCGCCCCACTTTTCGTGAGGCCTAGCAACGACGCCAGCAGCGAGGACGGCCGGGTGTTTGTACAGCGTGTTCTCGACCTCGACCGATGAGACGTTCTCACCACCTGAGATGATGACGTCCTTCAATCGGTCCTTGATTTGGATGTAGCCGTTCTCGTGCCAGACCGCACCGTCGCCGCTATGGAACCACCCGCCGGCGAACGCCTTTTCTGTCGCCTGGACGTCTTTGTAGTACCCCTTCATCACCGTGTTGCCGCGCATCAGAATCTCGCCCTGGGTCTGACCATCGCGAGGCACCATTTCCATTGTTTCGGTATCGAAGATAGCCAGCTCTTCGTTCATGGGCATCGTGACGCCTTGCCAAGACTTTTTCTCCGCTCGCGCGTCGGACTCGAGTTCGTCCCATTCCTCACGCCATTCGCACTGGCTGACGTGCCCATAGGTTTCGGTCAGACCATAGACCTGCATCACGTTGAAGCCCAGGGGCTCAATGGCTTTGAGGATCGCTGCGGGTGGGGGAGCGCCAGCGGTCATGGCCTGGACGGTTTGGTCGAATTCGCGCCGCTCATCATTGGTTGCGTTCACCAGCATCGACAGGATCACCGGGGCGCCACCGAAGTGGGTGACACCGTTGTCGGCAATTGCGTCGAAGACATTCGCAGCAGTGATGTCGCGAATGCACACGATCGTCCCGCCGAGCAGTGTCATCGTCCATGCATGGCCCCAGCCGTTGCAGTGAAACATCGGCACGGTGTAGAGGTAGGTAGGCCGAGTGGGAAGACCCCAGCCTGTCACCGTTCCCATAGACATCAGATACGACCCGCGATGGTGGTACACGACCCCCTTCGGGACACCGGTACTTCCGCTCGTGTAGTTGAGCGAATGGGCCTGCCATTCGTCGGTGGGCATCAGCCAGTCGAAGTTGGGGTCACCGGACTCGAGCAGCTCTTCGTAGGTTTGTGGTCCGAGGCGGTCGCCGCCAGGACCCGCGGGATCGACGATGTCTATCACCGCGATGTCTCGTTCGACCTTGCTCAACGCTTGGCTGACGGTTTGGCTAAAGGCGGTGTCGGTAAGCAGAACCTTCGCGTCGGAGTGATTGAGGATATATGCAATCGTGTCCACGTCGAGTCGCGTGTTGATCGCATTGAGAACGCCACCTGCCATCGCGACGCCGAAATGTGATTCGAACAACTCGGGAGTGTTTGGACACATCACGCTGACCGTGTCGCCAATGCCGATGCCGAGCTCGCTTAACGCTGAGGCGAGACGGGCTGTGCGTTCGCCTACATCGCGCCAGTTGTACTGGACAGAACCGTAGACGAGCGCGGGCTCGTGCGGATAGAGGTCGACGGTACGGCGAAGAAACGAAAGGGGAGTGAGCGGCACATAGTTGGCTGGCGTCTTTGGCAGGGCGTCGTAGTGTTCGGCGGACATGCCCCGAATCTACTTGCAGTAGGCACCGGCTTCAGCGCCGAACGCGGACAACTCCGCAGCCCGCCCGTTGGATGGACGTTCTGCGGAGCTGCCGTTATTTGAAGTTGCCTGTGCGAATCACGAAGACGAATCTTCACGATTCACGCCGACTGCTCAACTAGCCGTTGTTCGAGACGGTCACCTTGAGGACCGGTCCACGCCAGTCGAAGCTGCTTGGCTGGTCGCCAACGCCGCGAAGCGTTGGGTGGAAGTTGATGCGGTTGAATCCGTCGATCTCTGGCTGATCGAGAGGGGTTCCTGGGCCGCCTTGGCCTTCGAAGTCACAGAATGGTGCAGGTACGAGATCTGCACGGTTCTCGGTGTTGAGCTCTGCGCCTGCGTCGTACCCGGCGAGGTAGAACGTGTGCGTGCGGCCGACCGACGGAAGCCAAGCTGAATCAAGACCACCGAAGCCGTCGTTGGTGCAGATGATCATCGAGACGATGCTCAGACGGTTTTCGTCCGTGGTGAACTCGGTGGTGACAACCTGACCCGGTGCGATCGGTGCATCACCGATGACTCCGCTGACGCCGAGTCCGTTCGCATCGATGGCTGCAGCCAACTCCGCTGCCAGGACTGGGACTTCACCGCGCTCTGCAACAGCAATGACGCCAGGACTTGGTGCAGCGCCACGTGAGAACACGTCAGCCGAGCTGTCGTGTGCCGCAAAGTTCACCGGGGTGAAGTACTGGCCGCTGGTGATGTTCTCGACGCTGATGTCGTAGGTCGCAGGCTGAGCGACACGGGTGACCGTGACGGTGCCCACTGAACCACGACGCCAGTCGAAGCTGTTTGGCTGGTCGCCAACGCCCTTGAGCGTTGGGTGGAAGTTGATGCGGTTGAAGCCGTCGATCTCTGGCTGATCGAGAGGGGTTCCTGGGCCGCCTTGGCCTTCGAAGTCACAGAATGGTGCAGGTACGAGATCTGCACGGTTTTCGGTGTTGAGCTCTGCGCCGGCATCGAAGTCGCGCAGGTTGTAGGTGCGGGTCTGGCCATCGACCGACGGAAGCCATGCCGAATCGACACCGCCGAAGCCGTCGTTAGTGCAGATGATCATCGAGACCACGCTGAGTCGGCGTTCGCTCGATGTGACGGTAACGGTGCTCGACTCTCCAGGAGCGAGTGGTGCAGTGGCGCCGACACCGCTGATGCCGAGACCGTTGGCATCGATTGCACCTGCCAGCTCAGCTGCCAGGACTGGGACTTCGCCGCGCTCTGCGACGGCGACAACGCCTGGGCTTGGAGCAGCGCCGCGTGAGAACACGTCGGCGGAGCTGTCGTGAATTGCGTAGTTCGGAGGGGTCAGGTACTGACCGCTCGTGTTGTTGGTGAAGGTAATCTCATACGTTGCTTCGACGCCCGATGGGCTACTTGCTCCAACGTTTCCTACCGATAGCAGTGACGCAACCATGGTGAGGGCCGCAATCAAGGCGACCATCCTAAATCGTTTCATCTGTTCGCTCCCCGTTTGGCGTATTTCCACGCCGAACTCTCGTAACGGCGGACCAAATTCCGCCGATCAGCCACGTGGCTGTTGACCACTTTTGGCACAGGAAAACGGGTGTGTCTGAAGTCGCAAGGTTTTGTTCACTAATCGGCAATATGTGTGAATTAGCCACCAAGTGCGAATATTTGATTACTAATTGACACTCACGGTCAATAATTTGACCGAAATCTCAACTACTCGGCAGGAGTGATCAGAATATTCTCGAAGTGAATATGAGCCTTGGTTTCGTCGAAGGTCTCGAGAAAGAAGCCGACATCGCCCGCAGGGTGAAAGCCGCGGGTATCGATGGTCGTAATCTCCTGGCCGTTGATCCACATCGTGATGGTCACGTCGATCATCTCTGCACGAATGGTGACGGGTCGGTTGGGGTCGAAGGCGTCGACTCCGGCGGGTAGCTCGCCCTCCGCAATCGCTCGGAAGGGGAGTTCGTCCTCGTGGAGCAGTTCCCAGGTGTTTGAACGGGGGTTGACGGTAAATGCGTAGAAGTCGATCGGTCGTTCGTTGCCGTTGGCGGGAGGTGCCTCCAGGTTGCCGCTTGCACGAAACACCAGTCCGTATCGGAACAGTCCGTCTTCGGTATCGGTGCTCTCGACAAAGGCCGAAGTCTCGACGGCGACATTGTCGTAACTGAACCCACCAAGTGCCATCACCTGGGAGTCGCCCGTCGTGGCTTCGACGTGGTACCAGGTCGGTGCGTGGTACCCAATGCGCCAACCGTCCTGCTCGGTGTCGAACCAGCCGGAAGTTACGTTTTCGAACTCATCTTCAACGAATGCGACATCGACGCCGCTGCTGCGAGTGACCTCGGCGAGCTCTCGTGGCGTCACGAGGTCGGCAATGAACTCCCCTTCGGCGGTATTGGGGTCGGTCTCATCGGCGGCGCACCGAAAGCCGGTCTGGTCAATCGTTGCCTGATTGGTTTGTTGGACGACCTGACGAATCGAGGAGCCGAGCGCTTCGTCTACTCGACCGTTCTCTCCGCCTTTGCGGACAACTTGGGTGGCTTCTGCGGTGAGTTCGATGGGCTCGTCCACCCACTCCCAGACGCTTCCCATCGTGTCGTGTACACCCAGCGGGCTGATGTTGGCGGTCTGGGTGCGCACTGGCTCTCGACCCAACGAATCGAAATCGATGAGCAGGCTGTCGTCACCCCACGGGAACAAGGCGCCTTCGGGACCCCGGGCGGCAGCTTCCCACTCGGCCTCGGTTGGAAGTCGTTTGCCGAGCGCAGCGCAGTATGCGTTGGCCCACGCCCATTCGACGCCGATCACCGGGAAGTCGGCTTCGGCATCAGCAAACCCGTCAGCGTTCCAGCTTGTTGGCGCTGGCGCTCCTTCGAGCTGTACGAACGGCAGGTAGGACGCGTTGGTCACCTCGGTCTCGTCGATCGAAAAGAGGGACAGCTCGACGTCTCGCGCCTGGACGGCTTCGAGGCCTGCTTCAGAGGCCCCGACAACGAACGATCCCGCAGCTATCTCGACCATGCCTTGCGAAGATGGAAGTGGGATCTCGATCTCCACACTCTCGAGCAGTTCGGCAGCTGAGGGACTTGTCACGGGTGTGCCTTCGTTCGCCTCGAGCACTTGGGTGTCGGTGTCGGCGTCACCTCCTCCGAATAGCCAGAGCCCTCCCGCTGCGAGGAGAGCGACGATACCCAGTCCAACGAGTGCGATCTGGGCAATTGGTCGACTCGACCCAGAACCAGCGGCAACCGGGACTTGAGTTGCAGTGGACGAGGTTGAACTCGTGAGATCGACCGGTTCCGGTGTCGGTGGCACCGCAACGACTGGAGGCGGCGGGAATGCTGGGGCCTCCGGCATTGCAGCGGCGGCTGGCACCACCGGGGCCTGAACCATCGACGCTGCTATTTCTGAGGCACTGATCGCAGCGCCCTTGGCAACCGAGTTCCGCGGATCGGTCACAAAGATCGAAACGTCAGGACCAACGAGTTCGCCGACGCGTCCCCGAACCAACGGCACCGCGGTCGAGCCACCGACCATCAGGACAGCTGACAGTTCGTTGGGTCGAACCCCGGCTGACTGGAGCACTCGACTGAAGACACCAACCGATTCGACGATTGCGTCGTCGATATGCTGCTCAAACTCGCGGCGGCTGATCTCGACCTCTGCACTGCCGACGGGCAGGACCAGAGGCAGCACGGTGGAAGGAACAGCGGACAGCTGTTCCTTGGCCGATGTGCATTCCCGGGCGAGTGAAAGCTCAACCCGTTCAATAGCTCCTGGGCTGGCCGACTGGGACTCGGTCCAGACCGAGCCGAGCTTCGATTTCACGAGGTGTTGCATCGTCCGGTCAAGATCGAGCCCGCCGAGGTGGGCCTCACCGGCCGGGCTGCCCACGATCTCATAGCCCGCCTCGGTCTTGCGGAGTACCGCTGCATCGAAGGTGCCACCGCCGAGGTCGTAGACGCCGACGAGGTCGCCTTCCTCATGGCGAGCATGTCGGTTGTAGAAGACGCTGGCAGCCAGCGGCTCGGACAAGTACGTGACGTTCGGAACGGAGGTTGACTCGACCGCTCGTTGAAATGCTCGTACCTGCGCGTCGTTCCAGCATGCTGGATGGGTAATGACCACAGCATCCGGCTCGCCGCGGCCCTCGGTGGCCTCGTCGTAGGCCCACTGAAGGTGCGCAGCCATGAGCTCCTCGGTGCGGTAGCTCCTCTGGCCAATGACAAATGGGGTCGACGTGCCGAGGCGTCGCTTAATGTCGCTAAGCAGGCGCTCGGGTCTCGATGCGCCGCGCCGGTAGGCGAGGCCACCGTGAATCAGTGTCCCGTCGTCTTCGATAAAGATCATCGCCGGAGGAACCGCCTGGTTCCTGCCGAGCGATACGACCTCGATTGCGCCGTCTTCGGCTCGTGCCACCGAGGTGAACGTTGTGCCGAGGTCGATGCCCAGCTGATAGTTCCCTGTTGATGTCGTCATCTCACGCCTCGTCGAGATAGGCCACTTCGAACTCTTCGAAGTGGATATGAACCTGGGAGGACTCAGCGTCGGAGATGACGGCGAGTCCTGAGGACGTTCCCGTTACACCGGTGATGGTCTGGGTGTTCACCACCGCACCATTGAGTCGGAATTCATAGCGATCGCCGTCGACGCTCACCGTGAGTTCGACGTCGTCAGGAATGGCTCGGGAGACTTCCTGGAGGGTCGAGTAGGTCCCATCGGCCTGTCGTTGCTGAATCGAGAACAATGAACGGCGTGGGTCGACGAAGAACGAGATGTTCGTTCCGTCAACGCCGCCAGAAACGAAGATTCCATAGCGGAAGCTGCCGTCGTCCTCGGTCAGGCTTGGTTCGACGAAGGCCGAGGACACAACTTCGAACGGGCGACCTGCCTCGAGAGCCACAGGGCTGTTGGCGAAGACTTCGGTTCCCGGTGCCTTGGTCTCGAGGTGGAAGAACTCGTTCGGGTGGTATCCGAAGCGGCTGTCGTCGTTTGTTTCTTCAATCCAACCAGAGGTTGAGTCGGTAAAGGCATCCTGGATCAGAACGCCTGGAGCGAGCGCAACCTCGATCGCTTCGTTGTCTGTTTCGGGAGCGGTGAAGTCCGTGCTGAACTGGAGTGGTTCAACGCCGCTGTCCACGTCGTCGGCCACGCAGCGGAAGCTGGCGACGGTAAAGGCATTCGAGCGTTGTGGATCGACCGGCAAGCGGGTGACGGCCTCTCGGAGGTAACCGTTCTGGCCACCACGAAGGACACGGAAGTTCGGGTCGACGCGGTCGTCGTAGCTGTCTGAGACCCACTCCCAGGCGTTGCCGACCATGTCAAAGGCGCCGAACGGGCTGACGTTGGTGGCGATTGACCCCACCTCGTATGTGGTTTCTGTATCGGGGATTCCTCCGAGGGTGACGTCGTCACCCCACGGGTAGATGAATGCCTCGCCACCGCGTGCGGCAACCTCCCATTCTGCTTCGGTCGGTATGCGCTTGCTCAACGCCTGGCAGTACACCGATGCCCACTCGAAGTTGACGCCGAGTACGGGATGATCAGCGAGCGCTTCGTCGAAGCCTGCGCGACCCCAGGACGATGGTGGTGCCGCGCCCGCGGTGTCGACGAAGGTCTTCCAATCAGCGTTGGTGACTTCGGTTGCATCGATGAAGAAGCCGTTGACGGGGACCCCGGTCTGGGTCAGGGTTTCGCTGTCGTTGGACTCGGGACGGTCGGTTCCGAGCGTGTAGTCGCCCGCAACGACCTCGACCATGCCATCGGCTGAGGCCGCGGCGCCGCCGACGACTACGGGTTCTTCGTCGTCAGGATTGTCGTCATCGTCATCGCTGTCATCTGCTTGGTTGACCTCGTCGGCGCTGGCGGCCTCGGTCTGGTCCGTGTCATCGCCGCCACCGTTCAGCAGGAAGAATGCCGCACCGCCAATGATGACCAGTGCGCCAATGACGGCTGGGATCAGCCAGCCCGGCATGCCGCCGCCAGAGGACGATGACGAGGCTGGAGTGGGTTCGAAACTTGTCGGAGCGGTCGGTTGAGCCGAAGGCGTTGCAGGTGCTGCGGGTGCCTCCGGGGCAACTGGAGCTGATCGCGGAGCTCGGAGATCAACAGTTTCGTCTTCCGATGGTGCAACGTCGGGAGTCGGGAGTGGCTGCGGACTCGCCGATTCTTCGGAAACCACAGGAGCGGCCGGGGTGGATTGTGCAACGGCAGGCTCGGGCGTCGGCGGTGTAGTTGGTACCGGTGCTGTTGGCGTGACGACCGGTGCTACAGGAGTTGCTGTTTCTGCCTCGATGGGTACCGCGGGAGCCGGCGGTGTCGGTCCTGATTTCGCACTCGCCGCGACGGCGGCGCCGGTGGCGATTGCGTACAGCGGATCGACATCGTTAGCGACCACTGGTCCGTATCGGTGTTCGAGCTCCTCGCGAATCATTGGGATTCGCGACGAACCGCCAACGAGGACGATCGTGGCATCGCTGCCGGCAATACCCGCATTCGACAGTGCCGACTCGAGCGAAGCGATCGAGTCGTCGATCTTTGGCCGAATCATGTTCTCAAACTCGGGTCGCGTCAGGGTGAGGGTGAGATCGACCCCGGGAAGAAGAACAGGAATGATCACGTCGCGTTCCGACGAAAGAAGCTCCTTTGCTTCTGAGCAGGACCGTCTCAGATGGAGCATCGATGTGGCGAGTTGAGGATCTTCAGGATCACTCGGCCAATCATCACCAACCGCCCGGCGGACCCAATCGAGAATGGCCGCGTCAAAATCGACGCCACCGAGATGTTCGATGCCAGTGCTCTCGCCCAAGGGCTCGAACCCGTCCGACGTCTTTTCGAGGACGGCAGCGTCGAAGGTGCCGCCTCCGAGGTCATAGATAGCGAGTTTGGCCCCTACGGGAACGCGGTCAACAGCGCCGTAGGCCCATGCTGCGGCCGCTGGTTCGGTCAGACCGGTTGCGTCGAGGTTGCTGATGCGCAGCGCCTGGCTAAAGAGCTCGAGCTTGTACGGGCCCCAGTTGGCGGGATGGGTGACGATGGTGTTTCGGGGAGGACCTTGCTCGCGCTCGATGACCCGCTGTACGACGTGCTCGAGGGTTCGGGCGTAGAGCTGTTCGGCCGAAAAGGGCGATGTGCGAAGGATGATCGGTGTCGAGTCGCCGAGCCGCCTTTTGAACTCGCGTGCAGCGCCCTGGGGGTCGGTGACTGAGCGCCGGTTTGCTGCGTCGCCGATGAGAATCGTTCCGTCTTCGGACAGATAGACCACCGAAGGCATCGAGTCGGCAATAGACCCCAGACCGACGACGTCGACTGCACCACTATCTCGCCGCACGGCTGCAGCGCTGTAGCTGGTGCCGATATCGATTCCCAGGTCGTATGACACGATTGTTCCCTCCGTCAGCCATCTGCCGCCGAGCAGATAGCACCAATCTCAGCCATCAGTGTCGTCGCGGTGTCGAATTACAACATCGGTGGGTTCCCCTATTTGCCCCGCGGGTGATTTTCTTAGCCAAGAAGGTCAGAAACGTCGGTGCAGTGCCCGGTGCCGATGTTGACCGTGTGCAGCGACCCGGCAATCAGTGCGCACACCTCGGTTGCGCCTGAGTTTCGAAGTGCTTCCAGGCTGAACGGCGTCGCAGGATTCGGGACGTCCCAGACCACCCAAGACTGGGAGTTCGGGCCGTTGGTTCCCGCGTTGAGGACATTCTCCATGATCTCGGGAGTGTTGAAGAAGAAGTGGATGTGATCACTGGCAAGATTCGGTGTCCACCCTTGCGCCGTGAACGCTATGGCGAGGGATCCATTTGCGTCGACGGTGATGTCGTCCATGCACACGAACGGTTCGACCAGTTCGTCGCATGGGTTCGGCGGCAGCGTTGTGGTCGTCGTCGGTGCTTCCGTAGTGGTCTCAGGAGCCTCGGTCGTAGTCGTCGGTGCTT
>CAZSYL010000015.1:26154-36405 GCA_964610745.1 uncultured Acidimicrobiales bacterium | reverse complement strand
GCAGGCGTTGGCGCTGCGGGCTCAGCAATGGGTGTAGCAGGAGGTGCTGGTGAGGGTGCCGGTGCAGCGGGTGGAGCCTCCGCAGCAGGCACGACGGGAGGCGGCGTGGGTTCGGGCGTTGGCTGGGTCGCGGCCGGCGGAGCAGGCGCAGCTGGTTCAGGGGGCGTTGCTGGGGCGACCGGTGGTGGCGTGGGTTCGGGTGTTGCGGGCGTTGGAGGCGCAGGCACGGCGGCTGCTCCTGCCGCGGAAACTGCTGCGGACGAGGCGCCACCGGCTGATTCGGCCGGATGTGGGGCTAGAGCGGCGCCAAGCGCAATTGCGTGTTTGGGGTGAGCATCGACCGCGACGGGTCGTCCGAACTCGGAACCGACGAGTTGCGCCACGAGTGGGATGCGGCTCGATCCGCCGACCAGCAGGACAACGGTGACGTCTTCGGCTGCGACCTGGGCAGAGCTCAGCGCCCGCCTGAGCGCCCCGACCGAGTCAGCGAGCGCTGGCCGAATCATTGCTTCGAGCTCGGCGCGGGTCATGCGAACCTCGGTGCGCAGACCGGGCAGCATCACGGGGACTTCGGTGTCGGACTCTTCCGACAGCGCTTCTTTTGCCTCGATGGAACTCGCCCGCAGTTGAGCGAGCCCAGCGGTCACGATCGAGTCGTTCAGGTCGAGCTCGTCGAGTGCCCCGTCGAGGGCGCGGTTGACATGGGAGTACACCGCCGCATCAAAGTCGATGCCGCCAAGGCGATCGATACCTTCGGGTTGCCCGAGAACCTCAAAACCGTCGGCCGTACGCCGCAGGATCGCAGCGTCGAAGGTGCCGCCTCCGAGGTCATAGACCGCAACGATCTCGCCCGGTTCGATGCGTTCGTTTGCTGCGTAGTGAATAGCAGCTGCCTCTGGCTCGGTGATGATATTGAGTGGAGGCAGATGTTCTGACGCGATGGCATCGGTGAAGATCTTTCGCCGATGATCGCTCCAATTTGCGGGAACGGTGAGCGTGATCGTGGATGGTGGTTCGCCCTGGCGTTCGGTAGCGATGCGGATGATCGGTGGCAATTGGAGTGCCATGAGCTCTTCGGGGGCGAAGGTTTGCCCACCCGTCACGATCGGGACCGGGTCGCCGACCCGTCGTTTGAACTCGCGCGCTGAACGACCAGGATCGCCAGATGCACGACGCTCAGCGGACTCTCCTACAAGAATCTCGCCGTCCTCGCGAATATAAGCAACCGAAGGTACCGACGACGCTCGATTACCGAGCGTGACGATCTCGGCATGGCCGTTTCGGTAAATCGCCGCCGCGCAATAAGTCGTACCGAGGTCCACTCCAAGGCGATAGCCCACTTCAGATTCCCGCTTTCCGTCCCGCATATGAACTGAGTGCCCGGACAAAGCATAGGTCCGAACGACCAGCAATGTACATCGTCTTAGAGTCTGGTGCGCAGTCGTTCGCCCAACCACGGGGGTGAGATCGGGGAACGCACCTATTGCTTTCACGGTCGGCCTAGCTACCGTTTAGACGTGAGCAGTTTTTTGCAACTCGTTGAGGATCTCCTCCGCGAGCCTGGTGAACGGGCAGCGTATATCGCTGATCCGTCCGGCTACCTGCCGGCGCACGGTTTTGGTGACTTCAGCATTGAAGACATCGAGCTGTCGCTACGGCTTGTGGCCGATGCGTTTCCCCCTGCGCTTGCAGAACTGCTCGACCCCGGAGCAGGGCTCGATTCGTTGATGTCGATCGAGCTATCCGATGTACCCGGACTCTTCGAACGGGCCTACGACAGCAACGGCGATGATCCAACGGCGCTCGATGAGATCGTTGGTGATGATGATCCGTTCCTCGACGAGGATTCAGGTGACGGGGCCGACGCAACCACTACTGATGTCGGCGATTCCGACGCTGACCCTCCAGACGGTGAAATTTCTGATGACCTAGAAGCCGAAGCGACCGACTTCGGTGAATTCGATCTGACCAGCACGGTCGAACCGTTAGGTGTCGGACTCAGCCGCTCCAGCGAGCTCACCGAAATCGACACCCCACCGGCCGTAGCAGACGACGACGGTTTCGATGGCGACGACACACCGCTGGATTCGTCCGCCGACCTGACTGAATTGGACACAGCGTCCTTCGCTGACGTTGCCGATCATGACCCGGACGACTACTTCGAGTAGCTCGGTGGCCGCTCAAAATCGTTGGTTTTCCGGCCCCGATCGACCCCCTAGAGGAATAGGGGTTCTCCCCGATTCCGGTCACCGAGAGCCTCTCTAGGATTTCAGTAGTAATCGAGAGAAAGGCACCGACATGGTGGACCAAGAGGATCTGAGCAAAATCGGAGAAGTCCTTTGGGATTTCCTAACAGACGAAGTGCCCGAGCAGGGCGGCGTCGAGTCAGCGAAAACAACGAAAGCAACGCTGAACAACGACGCTGAGGCTGCTGAGCTCAACGAGTTGGAACTCCTTCAGGAGACGTTGCTTGCAGTGCATGAGGCGGGATGCGACAACGTGTCGTCGGCCGATCTGCAGAATGCGATCGAAGAGCTCTCTCAGAACATGTCGTTGCAGCAGCAGGCGCAACTTCAGCCTCTACGTGAGGCAATAGCGAATCAACCGCCCCAGGTCGTCCAGCAGGCCGGCGACAACGTCACGGTTGTTCGCAACGTCACCGAGGTCACCGAGGTGACGAACGTGACGAACGTTGAGGAGGGCGACCAGATCGTCGATCAGAGCGTGAACACAACCATCTTCGCCGAGGGTGATGTCGACTTTGACCAAGAGGTCAGCAACTCGGCAAACGTTGGCGATGACGGCGCGGTCGTTGTCGGCGGCGACGTTGAAGACTCGGCGGTGAATACCGGCGAAATCGGCGGCGTTCAAGCAGGCGGGGATGTGGCGATTGAAGACTCGGCGATCGGCGATCAAAACGTTCTCGCTAACGACTCTGAGATCGACGCACTCGCAATTGGCGGCGACGCCACCGACGTCGATGCTGGTGGAAATGCCAACCTTGGCGGCACCCAGGTCGATATCGATGCTGGCGGCGATGTGGCAAGCGCAGTGGGAGATGAGAACGACCTCACCGGCGACCAGACCGCAAACATCGGTGTGGCGCCCGAACCGGAATTTGATCCGGAACCCGAACCGGCCTTTAGCGACTCGGGAGCCGATGCCGCAATGGAGTTGGAGGTCCAGGCAAACGAACTTGAGTCCGAGCTGGAAGACGCAGCGCTCGAGTTGGATGCCTAATGGCCCAAGCAACCGACCAGAAAGCAGCCGTGACGAACAAGACCGCACCCGATCCTTCGATTAAGGAGGATCTGGTCACCGCAAAGTCGCTGCTGCGTCTCGTCGACGCTGCCGACCGACCGGACCTCAATCAGCGAACGCACGCTGCGGCGAACCGCTTTGCCGACCAGACGTGCACCGTTGCGGTCGTCGGCGAGTTCAAGATGGGGAAGAGCTCGATGGTCAACGCCATTGCGAACGCCCCGCTCTGTCCAGTCGACGACGATGTCGCAACGGCGAAACCTCTCGAGATTCGAAACGCGGACGAGCCAATGGTGGCCGTTGTGTACAAGCTCGATGAGGACGAAGAGAAGCGGCGCATGCGCGAGATCGACTTCGAGGAGATCCCGTCCTATGTCACCGAGCCTCCGTCGGCACAGGACGCTGCTTCGGTGGCGCTCGTGCGTGTCGGGATTCCACGAAAGCTCTTCGCCGGAGGGCTCGCGCTTATCGACACTCCCGGCGTTGGCGGTCTCGGCTCGACTCACACAGCGCTAACGATGAGCGTGCTGCCGTCGGCCGATGCGGTGCTGTTCGTGTCTGATGCATCTCAAGAGCTGACCGCGCCCGAGATCGACTTTCTCGACGTTGTGATCTCTATGTGTCAGCACGTCACGCTCGTGATGCCAAAGATCGACTTCTACCCGCAATGGCGCAGAATTCTCGAACTCAATAAGGGCCACCTGAAACGTCGAGGACTCGACATTCCGATCATCCCGGTGTCGACGGTGCTTCGCAAGATGGCCGTCGAGACCAAGGATGCCGAGCTCAACGCCGAGTCTGGTTATGGCGAACTCGTCGCGCACATGCGCGACACCCTCGTCGCGAACACTCGCTCGACAGCCCGAGCTGAATACGCCGGAAGCCTTCGGGCTGTGCTCGACGAGCTTGAGCCCCAGCTCGAGTCAGAACTTGCTGTTCTGAGCGACCCTGAAGAATCTGCTCGACAGGTCCGCGACCTCGAGGCACAAAAGGAGCGTGCTCAGAATCTTCGGAATCAGGCTGCTCGATGGCAGCAGTCGCTGTCCGATGGCACGACCGATCTGAACTCCGATGTAGAGCACGACCTGCGGTCGAGGTTCCGCGAGATCATCAAGGATGCGGAGTCTGCGATTGAAACAAACGACCCTGCAAAGACGTGGGATGACTTTTCTGCCTGGCTCACCGATCGGGTGAACACTGCAATCGTTCAGAATTACGCGCTGTTGCATCAGAGGTCTGTTCAGCTGGCTGAGAACGTCTCCACTCACTTCGACGCGGATCATCAGGCAATAACCGATCAGCTACATATCAGTGATCCAGCGGTCGTAGCGTCGGCACCGACGTTTGAAGACGTTGGTATGACAGAGGCCAAGAGCGCGTTCGGAAGCGGCTTTACGATGCTGAGAGGTGGCATGGGCGGCATGGTCATGGTGGGCGTGCTCGGCGCAGCCGCGCCTATTGCGCTTGCTGCATGGGTAGCGCCGGCCGTTGCAGGTCTCGTAGGACGCAAGACCTTGAAGGACGAACGCGACCGGGCCCTGTCCCAGAGGCGATTGCAAGCAAAACAGGCAGTGCGCAAGTACACCGATGAGGCCCAGTTCGTCGCCTCGAAGGAAGCCCGCGATGCACTCCGCCACGTGAACCGGCAGTTGCGGGACCACTTTATGGAACGGGCCGACGAGCTGAGCACCTCGACGTCTGAGTCGCTCGCCGCGGCCCAGCAGGCCCTCCGGTCAACCCAGGAGACGCGGGATAAGCGAATGCGCATCGTACGGAAGATTCTCGACGAAGTGCCCAAAGTCTCGGCTCAGGTTGCCGCACTCGGGGAGAGCTGACGATGGAGCAACTCAGCCGGTCCCGGCTGCTGACCGATGTTCTAGATCTTGGTCAGAGCCTCAAAGAGGAGATCCCTGGCCTCTCCAAGGAGATTACCGATATTGCCGACCGCGCAGACGAGCCTTTGCGGGTCGCGATCGCGGGAAAGGTCAAGGCCGGAAAGTCCACATTGTTGAACGCTCTCGTGGGCGACGAACTGGCGCCGACCGACGCAGGCGAGTGCACGAGACTCGTGACCTGGTATCAGCACGGACGGGTGTACAAGGTCGAAGCCCAGATGAAAGACGGTGTTCGCGAGCAGGTGCGGTTTGCTCGTGAAGACGGAGCAATCGAAGTCGATCTTGAAGATCGCAACGTCGAGAGTATCGACCGTCTCATGGTCGAATGGCCGGTCAAGACGCTGAAGGACATGACGCTTATCGATACGCCGGGTATTGCCTCGTTGTCGACCGAAATCTCTCAGCGGAGTCATTCCTTCCTCGCCCCTGACGACGAGAAGTCCACACCGTCGGATGCGGTGATCTACCTGCTTCGTCACCTCCACGCGACCGATGTCTCGTTTCTCCACAGCTTTCACGAGGATGAGTACGCTCAGCCATCACCGATCAACTGCGTCGCCGTGCTTTCCCGTGCCGACGAGGTGGCGGTTGGTCGGCTCGACGCAATGACCTCCGCGTCGAAGATCGCACGCCGATATGGCGACGACCCTCGGCTGCGTCGCCTGGTACAAACCGTCATGCCGGTTGCAGGGTTGCTCGCTCAGGCGGGAACGGGTTTGCGCGAGCTCGAGTACCGGCGATTGGTGAAACTGGCCGAGACGCCTGAGTCTGAGACCGAGAAGCTGATGCTCACCGCCGATCGTTTCGCTACGGCTGAAACATCGAGCGATATCGACGAAGTCGGACGTCGGGCACTGCTTTCCCGCTTGGGACTCTTCGGCGTACGGCTGGCCGTGCACGCAATCCGACAGGGCGACGTGACTTCTACAGCGGCAATGGCAACCCTCATGCGGGAGGAAAGCGGGATCGATGAGCTGCGCACGACGTTGTTCGATGTCTTCGGAGCTCGACGCGACACGTTGAAAGCACGCTCTGCACTCCTGTCGATTCAGCGTCTGGCCGAGGAGCACGGCATTTCTGCTGACCTTGAAGCTCGAATTGAGCGGACCGTCGCTGGTGCACATGAATTCACCGAGCTGCGTGTTCTCAACGACATTCGTTCTGGAGCGCTTGTCCTTCGATCCGACGATCTTGTCGACATCGAGCGTTTGCTCGGTGGCTCAGGAACGTCGATCGAACGTCGGCTCTCGTTGTCCGAGGACAGCGGTCCTGAGAAACAAAAGGCGGCAGTGCTCGACGCGATCGGGCGGTGGCGCGGATGCGCGGAGAGTCCTCTCTCGTCGCCTTCGCTTGTTACCGCTGCTCGTGTTGCGGTGCGCAGTTGCGAGGGAATGTTCGTCGCCCTCAACCCCCAATAAGGCGCAAGACTCGCGTTGGTCAGTGGTGGCTGGGAGCAGCTATCGCTGTAGGTCGGTTTTCAGGGCAGCGAGGAAGACGGCGCGCGGGACCCCGACCGCATCGAGCTTTTGTCGAATGTGCGAAGAATGGTGCTCGACGGTCTTTGCCGAGATGAAGAGGCGACTGCCGATTTCTTTGTAGGAGTGCCCATCGAGAATCAGCTCGGCAACTTCGATCTCACGCTCGGACAGGCCCGAGGGCGAGTTTGCTTCTCCCGATGCTGAAGACGGAGCACCTCGAAGTTCGCGGGCCCTGGTGAGCAGTCGACGAGCATCTTCGGGCGACGGTTGGCGAATGGCGGCTTGACCGACCAGAAGTGCGGCTTCGTTGCTGTAGCCGCTCTGTTCAAGATCAGCAGCGGTTCCAAGGATGGTCTCGACGTCACAGCGCTCTTCGAGAACGTCGATCCAGACCGAGCTGGCGTCGATGAGTGCTGAGAGCCGCGGACCGGTTGGGCCAACTTCCTTCAGGGCCATGGCAGCGTGTCGGGCCAGCTCGATATCACGCGTTCCAACAGCTGCTTCGAGTTCTGCCCAGCGGACTCGAACCACCCACAGGGGAGGGTTGCCATGGGCTTCGAGGAATCGTTCGAGTCGTTCTTCGATCGTGTGAAGCACTGTTCGTGACCCAAAGCGTCGAGCGAGGATCATCAGCTCAGCGGCGGCGTCGAAGGTGAGAACGTCGATAGGAGCGAGCGCTATGACGTTGCGCAGCTTGTCGAGGACGTCGCTGCTGGCTGCAACATCACCGTTGCGGCGGGCATGGAGTGCCTGGGCGGCGAGATCGAGCAGGCCGGCGTAGGGTGAGTCGGCTCGAGCATCTTCGACCGCCGTGCCTGCCTGTTTGGTTTGTGGGTTGTTCTGCGGTTGGCCACCCGTCCTGACTCGAAGCCAGTTGTGAAGCGCCGAACCAGAGGTGCCCGAAAGCGATTGGTTCGCAGACTCGAGTAACACCTCGGCCATATCGAGTTCGCCGACCGCTACCGACGCAACTGCACCGAGCTCGAAGGCATTCATCGGCAGGTCGGCTCCTCCCGGAGGGGCACCGACCCGAGTTGCGAGCGAGCGTACGGCCTCGGTCAACTTGGGTGTTTCGGGAATGTGCTCAAGGGAAATCTGCAGGGCGGTGAACGCCGCGTCGAGCATCGAGGCGATTGGATCTGTTGCCACCGACTCGTCGACGGCTGGTGCCCGACGGTCGGCGAGCAGGCTGGCTCCGCGCTCGAGGACACCGACCACGGTCGGCGACCAGCGTTGGTGTTCTTCGATAGCGCCGAGAAGGTCGGCGACTTCGCCCCACCGTCCGTGGCGTGCCGCGATCTGAGCGCCAGCTCCGAGCGTTCGGGGGTTTCGAGGTTCGCTCCGGAGAACTTCGCCGATCGCCTGATTTGCCGCGGCCTCATCCTCTGCTGCGGCGCAGGCAACGGCATAGCGTGCTGTCACGTCGTTGTCGCCACAGACGCGCTGGGCGCGCAGATACCACTCGGCGGCTGCCTCCGGGTCGGAGTCGAGCAGGGCATCGCCAGCATCGATCCATGCGAGATGTGCGGCGTTGCCGGGTTCGCTGACCTCGGCGAACTGCTCGGCTATGCGTGTTGGGTCGGCGCCTGAGTTCGTGAGTTCGTCGGCGAGGAGACGTTCGCCGCGATCGATGTCAGCGAGCTCGAGGATCGTAAGCGCAGCATGCGCGATCGACGGTGGAATCATCCCCGTCGCCAGCAGGAGCCCATGGGACTGCAGCGTTTGGAGGTCGTGTGCTCGGACGGTGATGAGCGTTTCGTTCTTCGAGCCGAGCGCAATCGCCGCGAGCAGAGCTCGTTCGTCCCGGGTGAGCTGTTGGATTGGGCCGAGGAGAGTGCGTTCGACGGTGTTGGGTGCGGGTTCTGGGTCTCCGGTCAGTCGGCCGCGGTCGACGTGACCAAGCTCCAACCATCCGGAGATGAGGCGGTCGACGATGAGCGGATGGCCAGCCGACAGGTCGAGCACGGCGGAGAAAAGAGAGGCGTCGACGGCTGCGTCGATCGCGGTTGTGAGCGCTGCGCCCAGTTCATCGCTCGAGAAGGGGCCGAGCTCGTGGAGGGAACCTCGACGTTCGGCAACCTCGATAAGCCTGCCGAGCGGTTGATGGTCGACCGCCGGTCGCGTTGCGACGCAGAGCCCAAAGGACCGGTTGCGATCCTCGGCGATACGGAGTAGCTCGTTAAAGGCGCTCTCGTTGAGTAGTTGGGCGTCATCGACGAGCAGGAGGTCGAGGTCGTCGGCGACCGGAAACGAAAGGTCTTCGCCAGCGGTTGTTGCGCTGGTGAGTTGGACGGTCAGATCAGCGTCGCGGCCCTGCGTGGCAAGAGCGTCGAGCACGCGCGTCTTACCCATACCGCCTGCACCGACAACCAGCCCAGTTAACCCCGCACGTCCCGCAGCAATCATCCGGCCCAGCTCCGGCATCGTTCCGAGCCGAGAAGTTCCCACCAAGGACATACAGTACGTACTCTGGGTCCAGTGCTCAAACCGGGCAGTAACTTTTTCTCAAAACGCGCAAATTGCAACCCGGTGTCGGGCTGCGAATTTGGCTTTGTTTCGTGAGGTACCACGTTCGGCCCTGGCGTGTTGCCAGGGCCGATGTAGGCCCGCCCGTCTTAGACGTCGATGTCGATGTCGGTGTGATCGATGTCGAGCTCGGTGAGCTGCTGCTCTACCTGGCTCGTGATCTCGGTGACGTCAACGTCAGAGGAGTTGTCCTGGAAGGAGTCCGCCACGTCGACCGAGTTGTCGGTCAGGGTGTCGTTCAAGCTGTCGTTGATCGAGTTGTCCTGGAACGAGTCGTCGATGTCGACCGAGTTGTCAGTGTTCAGACTGTCGTTGATCGAGTTGTCCGAGTTGTCGGTGTTCAGACTGTCGTTGATCGAGTTGTCAGTGTTGAAGCTGTCGTTGATCGAGTTGTCTGAGTCATCGTCGATGGTGTTGAGGACCGAGTCATCACCGAAGTTGACAACTGCTGGGCCACCGCCACCGCCGCCTGCTCCACCTTCCATCGTCACGGTCTGGTCGCCGGCGATGTCGTTGCCGTCGCCCATGACGCTGACTGCGTCGCCGCCGCCGGTGTCGGTGTTCTGCTGAACGCCGCCCATGTTGACGTTGCCGCCGCCACCGTCGACATCGGTGACGTCGCCGCCGATGGCCACGTTGCCACTGACGTTGTCCATCACGATGTTGCCGTCGCCGACCGTTCCGGTGACCGAGGTGTTGTCGCCGCCCATGACGCCATCGACACTGCCGGTGTTGAACTGACCGTTCATGTCGCCGCCAGCAGCGATTGCGCCATCATCGGCGGCGATCGTCTGCGAGTTGTCGGTCACCGTTGTGGTAGTCGTGTTGAAGCTGTCGTTCACGCTGTTGTCGTCGTGGGAGTCGGTGTTGAAGCTGTCGTCGATGTCAACATCGGTGTTGATGCTGTTGTCATCGTGTGAGTCCGTGGACTGGTTGAAGCTGTCTTCGATGCCGACGTCGACGTTGGTGCTGTTGTCCTCGACGTGGGACTTGTTGAAGCTGTCGTCGATGTCGGTGCTGTTGTCGTCGTGTGAATCCTTCGACGAGTTGAAGCTGTCGTCGATGCCGACGTCGGTGCTGTTGTCGTCGTG
>CAZSYL010000015.1:0-26054 GCA_964610745.1 uncultured Acidimicrobiales bacterium | reverse complement strand
CCTTCGACGAGTTGAAGCTGTCGTCGATGCCGACGTCGGTGCTGTTGTCGTCGTGTGAATCCTTCGACGAGTTGAAGCTGTCGTCGATGCCGACGTCGGTGCTGTTGTCGTCGTGGGAGTCGGTCTTGAAGCTGTCCTCGATGCCAACAGCGGTGCTGTTGTCGTCGTTCGAGTCCTTGGACTTGTTGTAGCTGTCGCTGATGACGTCATTGTCCATGTCAACGTCTGCGTAGCCTGCGACGGTGTCTTTGTTAATTCCGCTCATTTGATTTCTCCTTTGTGTGTGTGCCGCCCGCACTCGCAGGCCTCGACATTCAAAGTACGAAGTCAGCAACATTCTTGAATCGGGTGTACCCCCTATTTCCCCTACTCGGGTGTAGGGGGACTGAAAAACGTTGAAAACGCAGGCAACAGCGCCTGCCGTGACCCGTTCCACGATCGCGATGTCACACCCGCGCGCGAGGATGTGCCCCATGGAGTCGACGTCGATACGTTTCGCAGGGGCCGCACGTGACCTCAGCCGTGCGTCTCGTCTGTGTGGTCTTCGCGCCCCTGCGTTCACATCTCCGCCCCGACTCAGCGGCTACAACCGCACTATTCGGCGTCGACCCAACGGTGTCACGGTTTCGATCGCGCTACGGGGTCGTCCGTGGGCGGCGGTACTTGCCGACATGATCGAGGGCATCATCGTAGCAAACGGTGTGAGCGGCCTAGAGGCCGATCGAGCCCGCACGGCGTTGTGGCTCGCCGTAGCCTCTCCTGAAGCCGACTTGGCCGCTGCTGCCTAGCCGCTGGCGCGACCGTGCCGGCCTCGAAGTCGAGACCGGCACGGTAAACAAGGGAATTGGGTAAGTCCGGCCAGGAGCGTTAGCCAGGAGTGATCACGGTGTCGATGACGTGAACGACTCCGTTGCCGGCGACAAGATCGGCGGTGACGACAGAGGCGGCTCCGTTGAGCATGACCGTTCCGTCGACAACCGAAATGTCGATCGTGGCGCCATTTACTGTTTCGACAGCGGTGCCGTCGGCTGCGATTGCGTCTTCGGCAAGAACCTCCCCTGCGATCACGTGGTAGGTGAGCGTGTCGGCCAAATCAGATGTTGCGAGAAGCTCCTCGGCGGTAATTCCCGCACTGGTAAATAGCGCTTCAAATGCATCGTTTGTTGGGGCGAACACCGTGAATGGACCTTCACCCTGGAGCGTTTCGACGAGCTCGGCCTCGGTCACCGCAGCGACGAGCGTGCTGAAATCATCGCTTGAGAGTGCAATGTCGACGACGGTGGCCGGGATGTCTTCAGGAGCATCGTCGCTGTCATTTTCCTGACCATCGTCTGCATCTGCATCAGCGCTGTCCTCGTCGCTGCTCGTTGAATCGTCACTTGTTGAATCATCGCTGCTGTCATCGACGGCATCGTCGTCGCCGTCGACCACATCTTCGACTTCGCTTACAACGTCTTCGGTGACGCCTGCGGCATCGTCAACGACGTCTGTGGCGGTGCTGCCACAGGCTGCTGCGGTGAGTCCGAATGCCATCAGGAGTGCCGCGGTCTTCTTCGTGTTGGTCTTCATGGTCTCATTACCTCGCTTGGGGGTTGGTCCCCTGTTGCTTGTGGGGGGGGGTACAACTAGGACTACGCACGACCCAACCAGCACGGATGCGCGTTCGTGTCCCGGACGTGCCCTATCGCCCGATCGAAGACCTGCTCAACGGGACTCGCCCAGGTCGCCATCGCGGTCATGCCGCGGAGTCTCGCTTGGTGATCGCTCTACGTCTTCGCTATGACACCATGGATAGAGTCAGATCCATGACCATCGAGAACGAGCCGTTTACGTTGCGAGCTGCTGCTGGATTGCCTCCGGTCTACGGACCGTTGAGCGATGCTGTTCTGATCGTGATCGATGCACAGATGGAGTACAGCGAAGAGGGTGCACTGGCGCTTCCGAACCTCTCGCCCGCGGTTGACAACATCACCGCGCTGCTTCTCGCCGCCCGCAAAGAAGACACCAGGATTGTGTTCATTGCTCACGAGGGCTCGTCGGGTCGGGCTTTTGATCCCGACAAGGGTGGAAAGATCATTGCCCAGGTTGAGCCCCTCGAAGGCGAGACCGTGATCGGCAAGGGACTGCCGAATTCGTTCGCCCATACCGGTCTGCAGAACCATCTGGCTGAAATCGGCCGACCGCATCTGGTCATCTGCGGATTCATGACCCACATGTGCGTCAGTTCAACGGCTCGGGCTGCACTCGATCTGGGCTATGAGACCACGGTCGTCTCCGATGCCACAGCAACACGTTCGTTGCCGTCGGCAAATGGGGGTGCAGTGGTGTCTGCTACAGAGCTGCACAACGCATCGCTCGCGGCGCTCGCCGACCGTTTCAGTGCAATCAACACCACGGTTGAAGTGCTGGCCCGCAACGCCGCTGGCTAGCGCCATTCGGCGTGGCGCAGCACTATCTGGCGATGACCTCGTCGAACCAACGGTTGCGGAACTTCCCCGACGGATCGAACCGTTCGACAAGATCGAGAAAGTCAGATCGTTGGGTGAACTGGCCGAGGTCCACCCGATCGGGGTCGAAGAGCTTGCCCCAATGGGTTCTCACCTCGAACGGCGCTAGTGCGTCCATTACTGCATTGGCCGCCTCTCGCGCAGGTTTCTGAGCGGGATGCCAGGTGAAGTGGAAGGCCAGCGAATCGCGACCTGTGTGTGGGCTCATCCACAGCGAATCGGCTGCGATCGACCGGATCTCGCCGACCATAAGCGCTTCTGAAATGGTGTTTCCAATACTGCGCATCGCCTCGATTGCCTCGCTAGCGAACCGACGGTCGACGAAGAACTCCGACTGGATCTCGTCACCAGCACTGGGGGTAAATCCCATCTGAAAGTGCGGTAGCCGCTCGAACCACGGTCCGGGGATCCCGAGTTGCTCGGTGCAACCAACAGCCTCGATTGTGCGAACTGGATGTTGGCGTTCTTTCGCCTCGGTGAGCTCGCTCAGAAAGCTGGCGCTTGATGCCCCCACGGCGTCACCGACCCGCTGCTTCACCCAGATCTGATCGGCCTGTCCTGCCCAGTGGGTGAACACGCTCACCGAGTATCCCGACGCCATGACGTCATCGATGCCCTCTGCTAACTCGGTGAGCGTCGGTCCGTCATACACGCGTTGTTCCACGTCGAATGTGGGAATTACCTCGAGTTCGACCTCGGTCACGATCCCGAGTGCGCCGAGCGAAACGACCGCTCCCCGAAATTCGCTATCGTCTCGATCCAGCTCAGCGAACTCGCCGTTCGCCCCCAGGACGCTGAGACCCGATACCGACGCAGCCAGATTCTGGTTTTGGTCACCCGATCCGTGTGAGCCGGTGGCGATCGCTCCCGCGACAGAGATATGTGGCAGCGATGCCAGGTTCCGTAGGGCGAGCTCGTGTTGGGAGAGCTGATGGGCAACTTCGGCGTAGGTCGAGTAGCCGCTGACACGGACCGAGCGTCGGTCGTCGGCCAGTGAGAACGTCGTCGGGAGTTGCGATGTGTCAAGAATCGTGTCGGCGACCGCTATCTGATTGAACGAATGGCGAGACCCGAGAGCCCGACAGGAGCGAGATGCGGCTACGAGCTCCTGGAGATGGTCGAGAGAGGACGGAGCGTGGACCGTCGATCCCTCAAAGGAAATGTTGCCTCCCCAGTTCTTCATCGCAGTGCCGGTCATCGACACACATTGCCACGCTCGTCAGGCCGTTGACGAACGTGCAATCGAATTGAGCAACCATCTTCCGAGAAAACCAAAGTATCTGCTTGAGCTCCACGGCCTTTGGCGGCCTTTGGGGTCAGGTCTCACTTTCACCCACAGCCTCTGGGGGTCAGGTCTCACTTTCACTCGTCCCGTGGATTGCATTGCAAGAAATCCCAGGAATTCAACGGTCTTGTTGATGTGGCGCAGGTGCGAGGGTTCGTTGCGGTGATCACCGGAGATCAATGGACGCGTGCTTTTCGCAGGCGGGTGTGGTGTTTTCAACGTTCTTTGGGTGGCTCGGTGAAAGTGAGACCTGACCCCGATCAAATTTCGGTGAAAGTGAGACCTGACCCCATTAGTTGAGTCGTGCGCGGCGGAAGTTGATCAGCCAGGCTTCGGCCCAGCTCCTGTCGGGTTCATTGGGCAGGACCGACGGCATCGCGTCGACGCGGGTCTTCATCTCTTCAAACTTTGCGGTGAAGGCGTCGACGTCGGTTTCGGCGAGCTCGCCGATCGCGAAGATTTCGTCGCGCCGGTCTGACACGTCGACGGTGAGCGACCCCGTGCTCAGTAGTTGCTCGGCCTGGAGCAGCAGTCGGAAGCAGTGACGCCCGTGTTTTGCGGTTCGTTTGGCCAGGTCCGAGTTGAATCCTTCACGACCCTCGGCCTTCCGATTCTGCAGTCGCTTGGCCTGAGCGACCGAGTAGCCGACGTAGGCGCTGCGAATGCTGGTGGCGCCCAACAGGCGATGTCGTTCGGCGACAAGGTCTTCGATACGCGGATCGACATGTTCGTGCTCGGAGAGAAACAGGAGCTCGCTAACTGTCGGGTTGCCCTTGAGAACAAGCGTGAGGTACTTGCCAATTTCGTGGAGCTGCACATCTTCAGGTTCGGTCCACACGTGTGAGGCCTTGCCGACGTCGAAGCCAAATCCGAGGACGCGATCGGTCGCAACGGCGTAGATGCCCAGGCGGTCCTCGTCAGAACCAGCATGAGCCAGACCGTACGCGGTCGACCCGGTGACGCCGAGCAATAACAACTGCTCGCCGGTGGGTAGCCGTTTCTGGATTTCGTCGGATGCGCTCATCACAGGATCGCTTCTTCTTCATTGAGTCAACGGCGATGTCCGCACCGTCGACCAGCGTGCAATCAGCGGTAATGGCGCCGTACCATGACGGCCGTACGGTTCGCGTATACGTAGTTCGGTGGAGCTGGAGGGAATCGAACCCTCGTCCGCTAAAGGGTTGCAACCCGCGATACGACCATTCCCGATTTACGACTTAACAGCTGCCGTACCGTCGGGTCCGCTGGACCGAAGTCCCGCTGCCGGATCTTTCTCCGATGTCAGCGGTCTTTCTCGCCGTCAGTGGTCTTTCCCGACTGTCCTTCACCGCTTCTGTTGCCGGGCTGCGGTGAACCGGCCCCGCGTGACATTTCTGCTCGCAATGACTCTTTACTGTCTAACTAAAAGTTAGACGGCGAGAGCGAGATCGTCCTGATTGGCGTCTCTGTTGTTGCCCCGTTTAAGGAGTCTGAGCAAGTCCGGTCGCACGATGAAACTTCCGACTTCAACGTCGAAACCGATCAGCCCCGTGTGCAAGGAGCGAACCGACGCCATAGATGTCGGACCGCTCGATGTGTATCTCGTTTTTCAAGAAACTCCGGTTCTTGCATACCGGATCCACCACGGTAGCGCGGTGAGCGCAAATGTGAACTCGCGTCGTTAGGTCAGCCCTTGGGCGCTGGGCCGAATAAGATCCCCGACGTGAGTGAACGTGGCGTCATGGGGAACGGACGGCCTCGCCCGGGACCAACCCCGCGCGAATCGGTCGAAGCGCGCGCCCAACGTCTGTCGCAAGCACAGCAACCGAGGGGCAACGATCGCGCTCCCGGCCCAGCGGCGTCACGACCGGAGCGCCGTCCGAGCCTGGCGCGCATGCGTCGCGAATCAGCGTTGCGAGCACCACAACCCCGGCCAATCCCTGGCCCCGGACCTCGCCGCGCGCCCAGGGCTCCCGTCCATGCGGCGACGGAGCCGGCACCGAAGACCATCGACCTTGACGTTCGCGTCGATTATCTGTCCGAACAGGGCTCTCCCGCCGAGCAACGACGTGCCGCGATGTCATTCGCGGCGATCTTTCTTGCCGTCATCGCGATCGGGGTCGTTGCCTCGGTCTTTCAAACCGACGCTGAGGCGGCCAGCGCGCCAGATGTAGAAGTGCTCGGTGCTATTGAACTACCGACGACCACGGCCCCTCCGACAACCCTTGCGCCCACAACGACAACGGTCGCACCCACCACGACTACGACGACCGCCGCTCCAACAACGACGACCACGACCACCACGATTCCGCTGGCCGAACGTGAGCTTTCACGAATCGAGCGGGTGTTTGGCAACATTGCGCCGAAGTCGGTGACAGCGACCGGGACGGGGTTGTTCTTTGCCCAGAACATGATGTATCGACATTCGGTCACCGTCTATGACGACCAGGGAGAACTGCTTCGCACCATCGATGACGAGGTCGACCTCGCGGCCTTCGGTATCGAAGGCGGGGTCGTTGCTCGCGGTGCTCCAGTCGAAGCTGCTGCGACCAGCGATGGCTCGCAGGTGTACGTCTCGAACTACGCCATGTATGGCCCTGGCTTTGGCCCCGAACCCGACGATGGTTGCAACGACACCGGATGGGACAACAGCTTCCTATACCGCGTGAATGCTGAAAATCTCGAGATCGACCAGGTCATCGAAGTTGGCGCGGTTCCGAAGTTTCTTGCCGTCACTCCCGACGATCGCTTTGTCGTTGTAGCGAATTGGTGCAGCTTCGATGTGAGCATCGTCGATACGGCGAGCGGCGTCGAGGTCTCTCGAATCGACATTGGCCGACACCCCCGTGGCATCGCAATCACCCGCGACTCATCGACCGCATACATCACCGAACAGGGCGGTTCTCGCATTGCGGTCATCGACCTCGACGCAGTCGTAGCGCCGCCGACAACTTCAGCGATTCCGGTCGGTCGGGATTGGGGAGCTGGCGTAGAACTCGAGTGGATCGAGGACGTCGGAAGCCGTCCGCGAAGCCTGGTGCTCAGCCCAGGTGACGACTATCTATACGCCACACTCAACGGTGCGGGCGAGGTCGTCAAGATCGACCTTTCAACCAACGAAGTCGTGGCGACTGTCCGCACCGGTGACGCGCCGCGATCGATGGCGATCTCGGTCGACGGTGAGGCACTCTATGTCGTGAACTACAACTCGGACACCATGTCGAAGGTCCTCACCGACACGATGGAAGAGGTTCAGGAGTTGAGGACCGCCGAGAAGCCGATCGGCATCACGGTCGACCCGATTACCTCGAACGTTTGGGTCAGCAACTATTCAGGCGTGCTGGAGATCTACGAAGATCAATAGCCGTCACTGCTCGCGTGTGTCTTCACCGGGAGGGCGGCTGTGCTCTGGAACGGGCGCCCGCGTAGCGATGTCGACCGCCGTGGTATCGAACGGAAAGTAGAGCTGGCCTGCAAAGCAGCGTGCCAACTCCGCTGGTGAGTAGCTCTTTGGAGACGGGAAATCCGGGTTGTTCACCCCGGTCTCAGGAAAGCTCGTGTCGTCGTCGTGTTGAAGCCCGAACAATCGATCCCACGCAAAGATGTTTGCGTAGTTCGAGTTCCAGTGTTCGGGCTCTCGTGAATGATGGATGCGATGCGACTGGGGAGTTACGAGGATCCAACGCAGTGGTCCGAGATTGGTCGCGATGTTCGAGTGGGTGAAACGGATGAACCACGTGACGCCGATGGCGTAGAGCGTCAACGTCTGCGCGTCGGCGACGATGTCGGGAAACAACACGGCGAGCGGGATCAACATGATGAAGCTCTCAAAGAGCGAGTCGAGAGGATGGTCGCGACTGGCCGAGAACACACTCAGGCGTTCCTGGGAGTGATGCACCATGTGAAAGCGCCACAGGAATGGAACCTTGTGGCGAATCAGGTGAGAAAGCCATAACGCTGCGTCGCCGATCGCCACACCGATGACGAGGATCGCCAATGTCGGCAACTGGACGAACCCTTCGATGCTGAGACTGCCGATAGTTGTCTCGACGAACTCTCGGCCGGGTTGGATGATCACTGCTGCAACGACGATTGCGACCGGGCGAGTAACGATCAGGTAGAGCGAATCCATGATCACCATCGGACTCATTCCGCGCTGCTCGGGTCGCGCCGGGAACTTCCATTCGAGAGCGAAGATCGTTGCAAGAATCAGAACGCTCAGCGGCGAGAGAAAGAGGAATCGGAATGCCAGCCAGACACTTCGTTGGATGTCCGCGCCGACTCCGCCGGGGCTGCCCGATATAACCACCAGTCCAATGATGGACAGCATTGCGATGCCGCTCCATCGTTCGATCCGCTGTCGGTTACTGGTCGTCGATGTTTCTGCTTGTGGTCGCGAAGCAAAGCCGCCGCTCGCGCCCGATTCGATTACCGCCATTGCCCGCCGCCTTCTTGATTTTGTGTGATGCCTTTCCTCGCCGCCGCGAAGTTCAAGTCTCACAGTACGACAATTTCCTCGCTATTCAAGAATTGGAAATCACCTAATGGGAGAACCGATGTGTTCGATCTCACGTAATGCGTTGTGCGAGGGATGTTCTCTCAGTCGCCAGAGCGCCTTCGAGATCTTCGGTTTTGTCGATCACGCTTAGTTTGTGAGCCACATGATCAGAGTCAGGGTCTCGCCATTCGCAACGGCCACCGCGACACCGAACAGCCATACCGCAAGCATCGAAGTGGCGAGTCGGTTCCGGAGCGGACTGGCCGACAGGGATACGCCGATCGCGAGAAAGACTCCCACAAGGGCGAAACCTGCCATGAGAATTACCCAGAGGAAGGGGTGTTGTAGCCCGAGGTTCGCAGCGTCGAATTCGGCTGCGAGTTCTGGCACCTCTGAAAAGTGGCTCATATCGGTGATCGGAAAGCCGCGTTGCTCGCCTTCGAGGGCGATCAGGCCAGCTGCTGTCCTGAGTTGGACGAGTCCGACTATGGACCAGAGCGCGACGACTACTAGCCACGCGCCGGCTGCGAGTTCAAATACTCGAGTGGCGTTTCGGCGCGGAACAGTGTCTTCTGCTGAGTGAGCCTCGCGTTCTCTGTCGAGCACCGATGTCATGCATCCACCGTGTCGGGTGAGTACAGCGCAGTCAAGCAGTAGCTGTCTCAAGCAGCCGTTAGACGGCGAAATTTGGCTCGTTGCCGGGCTTCCATTTGATGTTGCAGCCGAGCGAGGGCACTTGGTCGGGTGCTGGAGCTTCGCCGGCGAGCACGCGGTCGATCGCAGCGCGAAGGTACGCACCGTGGGGTGGACTCTCGGACGAGTCGTAGACACCCGACGAAATTCGGATCGGGCGGGTCTCGTCGAGTTGGCCCCGGTAAACGAGCCGGTGGTCGGCGTCGAAGAGAAAGAAGTCTGGGGTGCATGCCGCCGAGTAGGCAGCGGCTACTGATTGGTCGGCGTCGTGTACGTAGGGGAACTCGTACCCGCGAGATTTCACTTCTTCGGTCATCTTGTCGGGCGCGTCGTCGGGGTACTCATCGACGTCGTTGCTCTGAACGGCGACGATGGTGAGGGGAGTGGCTGCGTAGTCCGCGCCGATGCGAGCGAGTTCGGGTGCGACGTGCTTTACGTACGGGCAGTGGTTGCAGATGAACATCACGAGGAGTGGAGAGCCCGCAGCGTCTGATGTTGAGAATGTGCCGCCCTGTGCGGCCGGCAGTTCGAAAGGGGGAGCCGGTTCGCCGAGGGCGAGCTTCATGGTCGATTCAGTTTGTGCCACGTCGCAATCCTACGCGCAGTGTGTGCGGGGCCGAGTAGCCGCCTTTACGAGTAGGCCCATGTTTGACACTGGTAGCTTGGCCGAGTCTCACATGTCGCAGCGGCACCTGAGCTGTGGTGGCTTGAGCTCTCGCTGTTTCTATCGGCCGTGGTGTGCGCGATAGCGCTCGATCAGGGCGTTCGTTGAGCTGTCGTGGTCGAGCTCGACCGACTCTTCGGCCAGCTCGGGGATGATTGCCGTGGCCAGGACCTTGCCGAGCTCCACGCCCCATTGGTCGAAGCTGTTGACTCCCCAGATGACGCCCTGGGTAAAGGTTCGATGCTCGTAAAGCGATATCAGCTGACCGAGCACGAAGGGTGTCAGCTTGGGGGCCATGATCATCGTGCTTGGTCGGTTACCTGGAAAGGTCTTGTGCGCGACGAGCGCCTCTGCGGCACCTTCGCTTCGGACTTCGTCGCCGGTCTTGCCAAAGGCCAGAGCCTCGGCCTGAGCAAAGAGGTTCGCGATCAGCGCATCGTGGTGATCGACCGTGTCGACATCGGGCTCGTAGAAACCAATAAAGTCCGCCGGCACCGGCGTCGTTCCCTGGTGGATCAACTGGTAGAACGCGTGCTGACCATTGGTGCCGGGCTCGCCCCACACCACTGCACCGGTGTTGTATTCGACCCGAGCGCCCTCGATCGTGGTCTGCTTGCCGTTGCTCTCCATGTCGAGCTGCTGTAGGTAAGCGGGAAAGCGGTCGAGCATCTGGCTGTAGGGGAGTACGGCGAGGGTCGGGTAGTCGAGAAAGTTTCGGTAGTAGACGCCGATGAGTCCGAGCAGTGCAGGGACGTTCTGCTCAAGCGGAGCGGTTCGAAAATGCACATCCATGGCGTGGAAGCCGGCGAGCATGTCGCTGAAGTGCTGCGGGCTCGTCGCCAACATCAGAGACAGGCCAATAGCCGAGTCCATGCTGTAGCGACCGCCGACCCAATCCCAGAATCCGAACATGTTGTCGGTGTCGATACCGAAGCCGGCCACCCCTTCGGCATTGGTCGACAACGCAACGAAGTGTTTGGCCGTTGCCGATTCATCCCCGCCGAGGCCATCGAGGAGCCAGGTGCGAGCGCTCCGGGCGTTCGACAGCGTCTCGAGAGTGGTGAAGGTCTTCGACGCAACGATAAACAACGTGGTTGCCGGGTCGAGTCCTTCGAGCGCCTGATGGAGGTGCGTGCCATCGACGTTGGAGACGAAACGTGCCTCGATCATTTCGTGGCGATATCCCGATAGCGCCCGGTACGCCATGTAGGGCCCAAGGTCCGACCCGCCGATGCCGATGTTGACAACGGTGCGAATTCGCTCGCCGGTGTGGCCAGTCCATTCGCCGGACTGGACGCGATTGACGAACTCGGTCATGTGGTCGAGGACAGCGTGAACATCGCCGGGGATGTCCTGGCCATCCACCGTCAGTTCCGACCCTTTCGGGAGACGCAGCGCCGTGTGCAGAACAGCTCGGTCCTCAGTCGAGTTGATGTGGACCCCGGTATACATCTCCTCGATGCGTTCGGGTAGGCCGGCAGCGTTGGCGAGGGCGACCAGGGCATCGACTGTGTCGCTGCCGATGAGGTGTTTCGACATATCGACATGCAGTCCATCAACATCGAGGCTGAACGTCTCGGCGCGTCCTGGATCATCCGCGAAGCGGTCTCGCAACGATGTTGCCTGCTGAGCGCTTGCGTGCTCGGTGAGGGCCTGCCATTCCGGTGTCGAGTTAATCATTGGCTCTGGGTCTTCCTGTGTGGTGCGCTTCGATTGGCGCTACTGGTAATGCTTGCGTTGACGGGACCGTGACATGGCGCGTTCCGCCTCTCGATCAGCGTCGCGTTGGGCAATATCCTGTCGACGATCAAACTCTTTCTTGCCTCGTGCAATTCCAAGTTCAACTTTTGCGCGCCCGCCAATGAAGTAGATCGAGAGAGGAACGAGGGCCAATCGGTCTCGCGAAACTTTCGCGTCGATCCGATCGATCTCCGTTCGGTGCAACAGTAGCTTGCGATGCCGATCCTGGATGTGGCCAAAGGAAGCCGAACCGGTCGAGGCATAGGGCGAGATGTTGAGACCGAGCAGCCACAACTCGCCATCGTCGATACGTCCGTACGCCTCGGTCATCTGGACCTGCGACTCGCGCAGGGATTTAACCTCGGAGCCGCGAAGCACCATTCCGCATTCGAAGGTGTCGGTAATCTCAAAGTCACGACGAGCGCGACGATTCGTGGCCACGATCTTTTTGTCGAGGCCGGTGATGCCAGGCTTTTGTTTTCCATGCTTGGCACGCTTGTTTGCGTTCTTGTTCGCCATCGCAGATGAGAGTATCCGAAACGAGCTTCGCTCATATCCTGAAGCGTGGCCACATTCGTTCTGCCTCGAGAACTCAATGACCGATTGATCGGGATGGCCCGAGCGTCGCTTCCGAACGAAGCGTGCGGATTGATCGGTGGAACGACCACGAGCAGCGGCTGGCGGGCAACGAGCGTGCATTCGGTGAGTAATTCGTTGGCGAGTCCAACAGCATTTGCGCTCGACGGCGCCGAGATGATCGCAGCTGAAGACCGGGTCGATGCAGCGGGCGACGAGCTCATCGGCGTGTGGCACTCGCATCCAACATCGGAGGCCGTGCCGTCAGCGACCGACCTCGCCGACGCTGCGATCTACGACCCCAATGCGACTCTTCTACAGGTGCTCGTTTCGATGCAGGGTTTTGCCCCGCAGGTACGGGCGTATCGCTACGAAACCGACCCGGCAGATCCCTTGCGGAAGTACTGGTTGGTTCGCTTGGGCTCGTAGAACCGGGTCAGTTCGGACTTGACGATCGCTTCAGGGCGATCTGTGACGTGGGCGGGGCCAGGGTTGATCTTGTTGAAGCCGGCCGATTCGACGAGACGGGTGAGCGATTCGGGTGTGAATGCGTTGATGTGTTCGAGCGGATGGACGCTGCGGAATTCCTCGAACGAGCGCGGTGCCGAAACGCCCTCCTCGGACACCGTGGTGCAATCGGGAACCTCGATGATCAACAACCCGCCATCCATCAGCAGTTCAGCGAGCTCGAGCAGAGTGGACCGAGGATCATCAAGGTGCTCAAGAACCTGAAACATGGTGATCGCGTGAAGCTGATCGTTGGCGCGCTCACGGTATTCGTTAAGCGACGAGATGATGGAGATCTGCTGGCTCAGAGCCTGTGATGCGCGGGTCGTGCTGAAGTCGACTCCCCACGTTTCGAAGCCGAAGAGGCTCGCCTGCTTCAGGAACTCGGCGGCGCCGCAACCAAAGTCGAGGATCCGCCATGGTGGTGTGTCCTCGCGAACATCCGAGCGCAGTAGACGGTTCAGGCGCAGAAGGTGTCGGACGTTTCGTACCCCGGCCTCGAACTGGGCATCGGGGCCCGAGCCAGATTCGAGGTTGTCTGTGAGGGTGTCGATCTGTGCCTCGTCGATCCAGTCGCTGTACAAACGCTCAAGCGAGGCGCTGTCGAGTATGTGCTGGTGATACAGCGTGTTGCAATCAGAGCAGGAAACGAGCGAGATCGGTCGGCCGTCGAGCTCGCTGCTCCAATCGACGGCGTAGCCATAGCGGTTCATGAACCGCTCGACGTCGGGGTCAGCGTAGGTCCCCTCCCACACAGCTGAGGAACGGCCGCAGCCACACGTAATACATCCCGCGCGCGTACTGAAGGAGAGAGCGCTCATAGGGCCAATATAGATGGAGGGTCCCGTGTTCGAAGAAGTGAAGCAGGTGCTGCCGCTATTGGATGCAACGCCCTAGTCTGGCTGCCATGGACTCTCGTCCAATCGGCGTCTTTGACAGTGGCTTTGGTGGCCTCACCGTGGCTCGGGCGCTCATCGACCTTTTGCCGAACGAGTCGTTGATTTACGTCGGCGACACCGGACGATACCCGTACGGCTCAAAGCCGCTCGACGACGTGCGCTCCTATGCCCACGAGATCACGGAGTGGTTGATCTCCGAACACGACGTCAAGATGGTGGTCGTCGCGTGCAACACGGCATCAGCTGCGGCGCTCGAAGATCTGCAGGAGACCTACGATCGGCCCATCGTTGGGGTGATCAACCATGGCGTTACCTCGCTTCTTAAGGTGAGCGAGTCAAAGAACGTTGGTGTGATCGGCACGGTAGGGACGATCGGTAGCGGTGCCTACCAAAACGCTGTCGCAGCAGTAGATGAGGATGTCCGCCTGGTGTGCGCTGCTTGTCCTGGATTTGTCGAGTTCGTCGAACGCGGCGAGCTCGCGAGCGACCAGGTTCGTGTGCTGGCCCAGCGGCTACTCTCGCCGATCGTCGATTCAAAGGTCGACGCACTCCTGCTTGGTTGCACCCACTATCCATTTCTGGCCCGAACGATTGCGGATGCAGTCGGGCGGGATGTGGTTTTGGTTTCATCGGCCGATGAAACCGCCTTCGGAGTTCGGTCCATGCTGATTTCGAGTGGCACACTGCGGGAAGGAACCCCGGTACCTCCGGTGTTCCTCTCATCAGGAGATGTCGAGGAGTTTGCTCGAATCGGAGCGATGCTCCTCGGCCCCGAACTTCGCAACGTCGCCAGATGGACATCTCCTGGGGACGTTCCCAACGCCTAAGGAACTCAGCGCACATGAGCGTGTCGAACAACCCCAACGATCTGCGAATCACGATCATTGGATCTTCGGGTACGTACAGCTCAACCGACTCGGCGTGTTCCTCGTATCTGGTGCAGACCAAATCCACATCGGTGCTCGTCGATGCCGGGCCGGGCTGCAGCATCGAACTTCAGCGTCAACTCGACCTCGCTGACGTCGACGCCGTGGTCCTAAGCCATGAGCATCCCGATCATTGGACCGAGATGCCATCGCTCTATCACGCCTATCGATACGGAATCGAGCAACCCGGCCTTGCTGTCTATGGCACAGCTGGCACACGAGTTCGCCTCGACGCCGCGGTCCCCGAAGCCACGCAGGGCACGTTCGACTGGACCACCATCGACGCGACTTCGACCGTCACCATCGGCGACCTCTCGTTTGCCTTCTCCGAGACCGACCATCCGGTGGAGACGCTCGCCATGCGAATCGAGTCCGGCGGCGCTTCGGTTGCGTACTCGGCCGATACCGGACCGGATTGGAGCCCGGAAGCCTTCGGTCAGCCGATTCAGTTGATGGTGTACGAGACGACGCTCCCCGTCTCGCTAGAAGACGCAGATATCCCACATGTGTCGGGTCGTCAGGCCGGACTTCGTGCAACCGCCGCGGGTATCGAAACCTTGGTTTTGACCCACGTGCCTCCTGGCCACGACGCTGCGGATCGGGCCGCGTCACTCGCCGAAACCTATGCGGGTATTGTCGAAATAGCGGTCCCTGGTCGAACGTTCCGCCCGTAACCAAACCGCAACACAAATTCAGGAACCAGATTCCTGGGCCGACCGTAGAACCATCATGGCTACGACACCTGATACCCAGAACAACACCCCAACACCCATTTCGACCCGTGGCTTTGGTTCGCCAAAGCGTCTAATCGCACTGCTTTTCGCACTCGTGCTGATCGCCACGGCCTGCAGTTCCGCGGGCAACGACTTTGCTGCCAACGACGTGGCTGACGAAGTGACCGATGGTGCCGATGCTGAAGACAGCTTTGTCGAGAGTGATGATTCCGCAGACGAGCCTGCAGCAGAGGCACCCGCTGACGGTCTGACCGACCGGCCAGCCAGGGGCGATCAAGAAGAACAACTCGTTCGCGATGCGGTCGACGCTGCGGCTGAAGCCGACGACGACGGTGATGATGACGCGGCTGAGGCCAACGGCGCGGGGCTCTTTGGCACCGTCGATCCCGACGAGCTTTCCGAAGAACCCATCATCAACCCGCGAGACTCCGACCCGCGATTTACCGACTATGGCATCCGCACCTTCATCGACACACGGTTCGATCCGTTGTCGACCTTCTCTCTCGACGTCGATACCGGGAGCTACTCGATCGGCCGTGCGTTCATTGAGCAGGGCCAGCTCCCTCCACGTGAATCGGTTCGAGTGGAGGAATACGTCAACTTCTTCGACTACGGCTACGACGCACCCCGCGACGGGCTCGACCTCGAAGTCGATGGCGGACCATCTCCATTCGATGACGAAACCTGGCTCGTCCGTGTTGGCGTTCAGGCCGCCGAGGTCGAGGCTGATGAGCGTCAGCCGGTTGCCCTGACCTTCGTTGTCGATACGTCCGGATCGATGAACTCTCCAGATCGTCTCGGACTTGTCAAAGAATCGCTGTCGCTGCTGGTCGAAGAGCTCGACCGTGACGACACCGTCGCAATCGTGACCTACTCGGGTAACTCGGACATCATTCTCGAGCCAACCGAGATCCGTGACCGTGACGACATCCTCGACGCAATCGATCGTCTCGAACCGGGCGGTTCGACCAACCTGCAAGCTGGCCTCGACGCTGGATATGAGCTTGCTCGAGACGCCTTCCGTGAAGACGGTGTCAACCGAGTCATCGTTGCATCCGATGGCCTGGCGAACGCTGGCCTGACCAACGCTGACAGCCTGTCGGATCGCCTTCGTCGTGACGCTGACGATGGCATTGGCCTCGTGACGGTCGGCTATGGCCTCAACGGCATTAACGACACCACAATGGAACAGCTCGCTGACCAGTCCGATGGCTTCTACGCATACGTCGACACCATCGACGAGGCCGAGCGGCTCTTCTCCACCGACCTGACCTCGACGCTCATCACCGCAGCGATCGACGCCAAGATCCAGGTTGCCTTCGATGACGAGGTCGTCGACAGCTATCGCCTGATCGGCTACGAGAACCGTGCAGTCCGCGACGACGACTTCCGCAACGACGATGTCGATGCTGGCGAGCTGGGTGCTGGCCACCAGTCAACAGCGATCTACGAGGTCGTCTTCGACCGGGACGTGGACATCGACGATCGTGCTCAGCTCGGCATCGTGAGCCTGCGCTGGGAAGATCCTGACACAGGCGAGGTCATCGAGATCGACGAGGACATCGACATGCGTGACCTTGAGGCCGACTGGACCGACACAACCAACAGCTTCCAGCAGGCCACCGTCGTCGCAGCTTTCGCCGAGATCCTCCGTGACAACCCATACGCAGATGACGTCAGCCTCGAGGCGCTCAGCCAGGAAGTCGATTCGCTCGCTCGAGACATCGACACCGACGAGTTCGACGCCTTTGCCGATCTGGTCGAGAACGCCTACGACCTGTCATAGGCCACACATCGCCCCTACACCGGGGCTTCAGCTTCTCTCGACCCGAGGTCGGTGACGGCGCCTGGCTGCTCCACCAGGCAACTTCGCCACCTCGGGTCGCTGCTGTTTTGTCGGTAGATTCAGGTCGACCCTCAACTACTTGGAGAGATCATGGCCCGTCCAGACGGACGTTCTGACAACGAACTTCGCCCCCTTAACTTTCACCGAGACTTCGTCGACACCTGTGCTGGCTCGGTTCTGGTCTCCTTCGGGCGAACACGGGTGTTGTGCACCGCATCGGTCTCCGAAGATGTGCCTCGCTGGATGCGAGACAGCGGCAAGGGATGGGTCACCGCTGAATACTCGATGCTTCCAGGATCGAGCCCGGACCGAATCAGACGACGCGTGTCTGGCCGTAGTCAGGAGATCCAACGCCTCATTGGGCGATCGCTACGGGCGGTCGTCGACATGAAGGCACTTGGCGAACGGGAAATCGTCATCGACTGCGACGTGTTGCAGGCCGACGGTGGCACTCGAACCGCGTCCATCACGGGCGGTTACATCGCACTCCACGATGCCATTACTCGTCTCAAGATCGCGGGTGACCTCGCTACGAACCCGATCACGACCGAAGCTGCGGCGATTTCGGTCGGAGTGGTCGATGGTGTGCCCGTCCTTGATCTGCCCTACATCGAAGACTCGACCGCCGAGGTCGACATGAACGTGGTCATGGACGGCGACGGCAACTTCATCGAGGTGCAGGGCACCGCCGAAGGCGCCGTGTTCGATCGAGCTCGTTTGGACCAGATGCTCGACCTCGCCGCGGGCGGCATCGCGACGATCACCGAGGCCCAACGCGGGCTTCTGTCGACGCCCCCGGCCGAGCTGCCGGGGCGCTAGTCATGAGCGAAGTTGCGAGAGGTGGCGGGCTACCCGTCGTGGTCATGGCGAGTGCTAACCCCGACAAGGTCGCCGAGATTGCGCTGCTCATGGAAGACGTGCTCGATATCCAACCCCGTCCGCCCGAGATACCCGACGTTGTTGAAGATGCCGACACCCTCGAAGGGAACGCCCGGCTCAAGGCCGTCGCGATTGCGTCCTCGACCGGTCTGCCAGCAATAGCCGATGACACCGGCCTCGAGATCGACCATATCGGTGGGGCTCCTGGTGTCTACACCGCCCGTTTTGCTGGTGAGAACGCCACCTATAGCGACAATGTCGCCAAGACCCTCGAGGTGCTCGATGGCGTAACCGAGGCGCAACGCACCGCCCGGTTCCGGACGGTTGCGTTGTTATCCCGACCCGATGGCACCGAGCTGGTGGCTCACGGCGTCGTCGAGGGCACGATCGCCATGGAGCCCCGCGGCACCAGCGGCTTTGGCTACGACCCGATCTTCATCCCGGCCGATGGAACGGGTCTGACGTTTTCGGAGATGGCCGCAGACGCCAAGCACGCAATCAGTCACCGAGGCCGAGCCTTTCGAGCGCTGAAGGAGCAGCTCTAGCCGTTCGAGACGTAACGCATGCCGAGGAAGCTGGTGAACTGCTCAGCTCCGACAGGCTTTGAGAATAGGTAGCCCTGCACGAGGTCGCAGTTGAGTGCGGCGAGTCGGCTGAGTTGATCCTCTGTCTCGACACCCTCAGCGACGACTCGGAGGCTCAAGCCATGAGCGAGGGCAATCGTTGCGCGGACGATTGCTGAATCGTTCTCGTCCGTGCCGAGGCCATCGACGAAGCTGCGATCGATCTTCAGGAAGCTGATCGGAAAACGCTTGAGATAAGCGAGCGAGGAGAACCCGGTGCCGAAGTCATCGAGCCCGATCCGGACGCCGAGGGTTCGCAGCTCCTGCAAGGAGCGTTCGGTGGTTGGGTTGCCGTCGATTAACGCGCTCTCGGTGAGTTCGAGCGACAATTGGCTCGGAGCAAGGCCGGCCTTGTCGAGCTCCTCGCGAAGCTTGTCCGGGTAGTGCGGGTCGGTCAGCTGACGTGCAGACACGTTCACGGCGATCGACAGGGGCATCTGGCCAGGGATGTTCTGGCGCGTCCACTCGGCGGTCTGGTGAATTGCCTTCACAAGAACCTGGTGGCCCAACTCGGAGATCAGACCGGAGTCCTCGGCTACGTCAATGAACGATCCGGGCATGATGAGGCTGCCATCCTCGTCTTGGATGCGGACCAGGGCCTCGGAGCCAGAGAGCCGGCCGGACTCAACATCGAGTACCGGTTGATAGTGAACGACGAGATTGTCGTCGCTGATGGCCTGACGAAGTTTGTTCTCGACCTCGAGACGGCGAACCGCCTGGTCCCGAAGGTGATCGTCGAATACAACAGCGAGGTCTCGACCCTTGGTCTTCGCCCGGTGAAGTGCGGTGTCCGCATCGCGGAGCAGATCGTCAGGTGACTCATCACCTTCAGCGATGGCGATGCCGATCGAGGTGGTGATGACCGCACTCTGGTCACCGATGTGGATTGGTTGGGTAAGGGATTTGCGCAACCGTCGAGCCGCGTTGACTGCGTCGCCGCGGCGAAGCATGTCGGTGATCACGACGGCAAACTCGTCGCCGCCGAGACGGGCGACGATATCGCCTGGGCGAATCACGTTGTTGATGCGGGACGCGACCTCGTTGAGCAGCTCATCGCCCGCTTGGTGCCCGAGGGATTCGTTGACGACGTTGAAGCGATCGAGGTCGAGCGAAAGCAGCCCGACCAGCATTCGGCGTTCCCGAGCTCGTCTTAGCGCGTCGCTCATCTTGTCGATGAGCAGCGTCCGGTTCGGCAGCCCGGTGAGCTCATCGTGAAACGACATGGTTTCGAGCTGCTCGGTGGCGGCGACGCGAGCGGTGATGTCGGTCGCGTTGACCACGATCCCGCCAACCGCCGGGTTGCTCGTCAGGTCCCGTGCAGTGACTTCGAGTGTTCGATACGACCCGTCACCATGTGCGATTCGTAGCTCTGCGGTTTGGACTGGAGCTTCACCCTCGCCACCCGACTCCGCCATGGTTTCGGCAGCGAGGTCATACGCGATCTGAAGGTCTTCGGGATGAACGAGCTCCAAGATGTCGGCGCCGCCCAGGCTCCCCGGCCCGTGTTCGAGAAAACGTTCGACGGCGGGGGAGGCATAGCTCACCGTGCCGTCACGATCGATGAGAACAAGAAGATCGGACGCGTTCTCGACCAGTGCTGCCATACGCATTTCTGTGTCGGCCGCTTGGGCTTGGGCGCTGCGCAGTTCACTGATGTCGCGGGCGACGACCGAAATGGCATCGATCTCGCCGCTGGTGTCTTCGTGGGGGACGAGCATGGCCGACACCGGTACCGCATTACCCGAGCTGTCGAGGAGATTGAGTTCGCCGCGCCAGCTTCCATTGGCGAGCACCGCTGGCAAACCTTCGTTTGCGAACGTTGCGCCAGAGTCACTATCGAGACAGTTCTGGAACTCACCGTCCAAAGCCCCCGACGACAAGATTCCGTCGAGCGATTCGTTCATCCATCGAAGAATGAGCCCATCTGGACTCAAAATGCCAACGAGGTCGGTCGTGGCTTCGAGCACTCGGGAGAGCTCGTCAGCGCGCCGGGCCGTGGCGAAGTCGTCGGTCGTATCGTCGAAGGTCAGTAGCGCGTTCCGCGGCTGATCGAGCGGCGTGACGCTGATGTCGATCCACCTCGTCGCTCCTCCCATGTTGATCAGGCGAAGGCGGCCCTTCAGGCCGCGCTTGTGTTCGACAGCGTCCTCGAGGGCGGCGAGAAAATCATCGCGCCCGTCGGCATCGACCCGCTCGAGCCACCCCTGTCCACTGGCCTCGGTGACCGGTTGTCCGGTGATCTCGGTCCAGCGGTTGTTGATGTTCGTCATCGACGTTCCGTCGACGAGCCGGGCCATACCCTGCGGGCTGCGAGCGATCAGCGAACTGATCTGGCGAGCCTGGTCTTGAGCGGTCGACACGTCGATCATGACGAGCACGACCGGGTCCTGTGGATTTGCTCCCTCGCCAACGTGCTTCCAGCACTGAAGCTCGACGCCTCGGAGCACACCCGCTGCGCGGATCTGCACCGAGCGGCGCACCGTCGCCCCGGCGCTTGCCTCGCGTAGAGCATCGTCGATGAGCGGGCTTTCTCCAGGGTCGGCTAACAGGTCGACCAGGGGCAGTCCGGCTACTCGCTCGGGCGTGAGCCCAAAGAAGCGGCGTGCCATTTCGTTTGCTTGGGTCAACCGGTGCCGAGAATCGACAGCGGCGAGTCCGAACGGTGCTGCGGCGAGCAGCGTGGTGATGCTATTGGATTCCTTGCCGACAACGGTCGGAGCGGATGTTGGGGTCTCTTCGGTACTGCTCATTCGGCGCTGTTCATATCATTCTTTTTTCGGTGTGCGGACGGGGGGAATCGAACCCCCAAGCCCTTTCGGGCACCAGGACCTAAACCTGGCGCGTCTGCCAGTTCCGCCACGTCCGCGGATGGTGAAGTGACTGTACATCGCTGACTGCTGAAGGGCGAGCACAAAAACAATGATCACAGGAACCAGGCGAACTTTACGAAGCGGGGTTCAGATAAGCGACGAAGCGCCGATAGGCAGCGGTAACCTCAGTAGTGCTGTTCAACTCAGGAGAAAAATGGGCATCGAACTTCCAGGCACCTCGTACGCAGCCTCGCTGACCGAAGATGTGTCTCGCATGGACATCTACAACCGATTGCTGAAGGACCGGATCGTTTTCCTCGGCACCGACGTCAACGATGAGATCGCTAATTTCATCACGGCCCAAATGCTTCACCTTGAAAGCCAGGACCCCGAGCGTGATATTTGGCTGTACATCAACTCGCCAGGTGGTTCGGTCACCGCGGGCATGGCGATTTACGACACGATGCAGTTCGTCGGCCCCGACGTGGGCACGATCTGCATGGGTCTCGGTGCCTCGATGGGACAGTTCCTTCTCGGTGCAGGAGCAAAGGGCAAGCGCTATGCGCTGCCACATGCGCGCATCATGATGCACCAGCCACTCGGCGGTGTGCAGGGCCAGGCTTCTGACATCGCGATCCAGGCAGAGCAGATGGCTAACACCAAGAAGCTGCTTCAGGCGTTGATTGCTGAGCACACCGGTCAGAGTTTCGAGCAGATCGAAGCTGACTCTGATCGTGACCGCTGGTTCACCGCTGCCGAAGCAAAGGACTACGGCATCATCGACGAGGTCATCACCTCTCGAGGCGACATCAACAAGTAACTCGCAATTCGACCTTAGCCAATTCGGAAAACAACATGTGGCAGGGGATTGCCCTCTGCCTGTGAAGGACGGGCGACCGAGTCCGCTCACCCGCCCTTCACGTGCATTGGCATTCAGGTAGTGCCGTCTCCGATCATGTCCTGCCGGTAGCTCTCGGCAATGCTGTAGGCGTAGTAATGGAACAAGCCCATCAGCTCCGCTGCTGACATTGCCTCATCGCTTGCTGCGGTGAGTGCCATGTCCAGGTACTCAGTGACTCGGGATTTTTCGCCGGCCTCTTCGCCTGAAGTGTGCTGTTCGCCAAGCACATCGTTGTTCGGGTCGGCCGCACTCGTCCCGTTGGTTTCTTCTACTCGTGTTATTGCAGGCATGATGACTCCTAGTTGAACGGTGTAATTGGGAACGGGTTGGACTTGGCGAGGTCTCCTCTGGCCGGAATGGTCCAGTTGATGTTGCCGAAGTTTTCTTGGGTTGGATCGCCCAACACCGTCACGTTTAGTCGCGGCGGCCACAACAGGTAATTCCGGAAGTGGTACGTGACCAAACCATCAGGACGCTTCGAGCGAGGGTAGCTCGTGCCATGAACTCGACCGTAGAACCCGGGAGAGCCAAAGGGCATTTGGCCATCGAGGTCCGGGTTAGAGACATCAGCAAAGCCAGATATCTCACCGGTCGAGTCGAACAGGCCAATGCCCGTGCCCTGGTCCATATCAGCCCTCGAGTTCATCTCGACGCTGCCAGGATGTGGACAGAGGTCGCAGAGGAACGCCTCTGGCACACCATCGGATGGTCGGAAATCGGTTGGGACTTCTGACTGGTAATGAAGGGTGACCTTCGAGGTATCAGCTTCACCGAGATGCAAGTTGTAGTTGCCCCAGAAGAAGTCGGTGTTTCTTGGCCAGAAACCAATAGGCCAGCGTGGCCGAGCCGCAGGACGCGCTGGAATGTCGGTCCCGGGAATGTTCCCAGGCCACGACGCATCGTTGATATCTGTTACGGCGTCGATACTCGGATACAAGGTCAGCAGTCGAGGATCGTCCACGTCGAGATCGACGATCGACGCGACTCGACGCCACCATTGACCCCACTTAGGACCTGTGCCTTGGGGGTTTGTCGACGTCGCACCACCGTTGACCGCCCGTTTACTCAAGCTTGGGGGAGTGGTTCCGCTCAAGGGAAGGGCTGGATCGTCGGGAGTGGTGAAGTACCGTTCGCCCCGCGACACTGACTGAACGTCGGGAAGCACATCCATTGCTTTGACGACGCCGCCCCAGAAACCGCCGTCGCGAACCTTGCCAGGCCACTCCGGACTCGAGGCCGTCGTCTTTGCTTCGGTTCCGTTGATTACAGCGCCGCCGGTGTAGGTCGGATGTTGGTAGCCGGCCCTAAAGATCACCGTGTAGGAGGTGTCGGGCGCCAACAGCGTTGGCGCGAAACGGGCGAAGCCCGTTACTTCCCCAGCATCATTGAAGGCTGCAGCGTAGCGAGGTGAGAAGAGGCTGTATTCGTTGCCCGCATCAGGGCTGCCGGGATACTGGTACGGGTAGCCAAAGACGTCGAGTCCGTCTACGGCCGGGTCGTCAAAGTCCAGCGCCCACACTCGGCGCATCCAATTGATTGCCGACCACATGTCATCACGAATTGTCGCGTTGGATTGACCAAGAATGTCCCGGGACCAATATTCGGCCGACCGTTTTGGGGTCTCATTGCCTCCAACACCACTGGGCACGTCCCCGAGCGCTTCGCCGGTGTCGGCCGCAATTGGCCGAGGAGCTATTCCACGCAGCGAGAACGCTTCCATGAGGCCGCTGGTATTTGAGTATTGGCCATTGGGGAAATTGACCGACTCAGGGTCAGCACCCTGCACGCCTTCAGCCATGTAGCCCATGGCAAAGTCGTAGCCACCAAAAGGATTCGGCGGGACTTGGGTGTAGGCCGCTCGGTAGCTGCCAAAGCGACTCAAGTCTGCAGCCTCGGGCGGTTGAAGGCCCGGAATGTTGCGATACGGCATGTATCCAACAGCTGTTCGAGCTTGGGCTGACTCTGGAAATAGCAGTGTCGGCGATAGCGTCGCTCCGGTGAGCGCTGCGGCACCAAGTGCCGCTTTGCCCAGAAAACCTCGGCGTGAATTTGTCATGGTAGTTGTTCTCTCTCTTTAGAGGCTCTGCATGCGCGTCAAACTAAGCCCTAAGGTTTGACGAACTTCAGAAGCCCCTCTGGGCTCTCAACTCTTCGCCAGTCTCAAAGGAACAGCCAGCCCGCACGAGCCGTTGTCCAATCTTTTTCTTTCGGTTGTCCTGCTTGCGATGGAGAAGTGACTGATTGTCCACATCTCACGTCGACCAATTCTGAACCGTACAGTTCAAAATCGGAATATGTGACGTCTATCACACCGTGCGAGGTCGCGTCAGTCTTTGAAGATTAAATCTTCCAATAGGTGCTCGTTGCACCCGAAGATCCCCTAAGCCGGGACGGGTTGGCGCCACTCATCGATCATCGATGCAACGCCTCGGCAAAGCCGGACCAACTCTTCTGGCTCGCCGCCAGCTTTTGAGACGACGTTGAGCCCAATGGCTGAACTGAGCAGCGACGACGCCTTTTCATCAAGGCCGCCAGCTGCAATTTCTCCCCGCTCGACCGCTCGGGCTAGGCCGGCATGAAAGCCGTCCCGAAGGTTGGCCATATAGCGATCCATCGACTCGGGCGGGTCTCCGGAACCCATGGCATTGACGATCAGGCATCCGTCGGGGTTGGCCGGATCAGCAAGTCGTGCCGATAGAGATTCGACAAAGTCGACCAGGTCCTCAAGACCTTGCGTTCCTTCGATCAGCGGCCGGACAAGAAGTTCTTCCATGGCGTTGATGTATTCGTCCACCGCCGCAACATAGAGGCCGGCCTTGCCATTGAAGCTGGCGTACAGCGTGGATCGATTAATCCCGACCTCTGCCTCAATGTCGCTGAGCGATGTTCCGCCATAACCGTTACGCCAGAAGAGGTTCATTGCTGAAGCAAGGACCGCCTTGTGGTTGTACTGGGAAGGGCGACCACGAGATTTTGTCGTGGCTGGCTCTTCTAGGGGGTTCATTGAAAGTTCGTATCCTGCGTCGTTTGCATTTCAAACTGCCGAGTGCAATAGTATCGAAAAGTATTCTGAACAGGGCAGTTCAAAATATAGTATCACTCCCAGATTGAGGAAAAGTGGGCTAGTTGCCCGCCCTCGGAAATGAGAAAAACATGTCCGTGTCATACGTAGAGTACGACGATGCTGATGCAGAGACCCAACAGTTCTATGACGAAGCAGCAGACCGCTTTGAGCTGTTGCTGAACATCTTCAAAGTGTTTGGGCACACCCCTGAGCTTGGCAAGACATTCACAGACAGCGTGATGGCCATGTTGAAAGATGCCGAGCTTGATTGGTACACCAAAGAACTCATCATTTTGAAGGCAACCCATCGCAACGATTGCCAGTACTGCGTAGTCCAGCACGAAGCAGTCTCACAACGGCTAGGGATCACCCCCGAACAGATTGCCCTCCTTGACGGAGACAAGTACAAGAGCACCGATTTGTTCACCGACGGCCAAAAGGCGTTGCTCGATCTGACCGTCCAGATCGGTATTGACGCTAATCGCGTAGGAAAGGACATTTGGGATCGACTCAACGCTCACTACACCGAACCCCAAATCGTCGAAGCGGTCTACGTGATCACCCAGTACATCGCTATCAGCAAGTTTGGCGACGCACTTGGCGTTGTTCTCGAACCGGTCTTTCTCGGCGGCGAACCAATTCTCGAGGTTGCACACGCCGGTGTCTGACGGCCAAGCCGCGGCCGCCAACTTGATTGAAGTGTTTAGCGGTCCAATGTGTACCTATTGTGACGCTGCCAAGAAGATTCTGACCGAAAGCGAACTGCCGTTCATCGAGCTGAGCATCGACCAGGCGGATCACTTAGAAGAGTTGAAGCGGCGGCTGCCACGAGGAACGGCTATCCCTCAGATCTTTGTCGACGGCGAACACATCGGCAGCACCGAAGACCTCGAAGCAAGATCAAGAGACGGGCGCGCCCCGTT
>CAZSYL010000014.1:38288-70958 GCA_964610745.1 uncultured Acidimicrobiales bacterium | reverse complement strand
GCGGTGCGAGTTTCGACCGTCTGGACAAACGGGATGTCGACGTGTGGGCGGTACACGAAACGTCTCTCAGCCATGTCAGCAATCGTCCGCGGCTCGGCGAGAAATTCGAGCATCTCACCATGTCGTCGGGCGATCACGCCGTGGAACTTGTCGAGCATCTCAACGAATAGTTCGCGACCTTCGATGATGCCCTTTTGGTGGAACGTCACGTAGTAGTCCGCGTCGACCTCGCGCACGGCGATGAGGCTCGCTTCGAACTGATCGAGGTCGCTCCACACATCGCCGTAATACGGACCGAACCCGGTCAGATCGATGTCGGAGAGAAAGAACACTCCCCCGTCGATATGAAAGCCGCTGTGACCCAGGGTGTGACCAGGTAGATGCATCGCGGTGATGTTGAGACCCCCGAGGTCGAAGACATGCCCATCGGTGAAACCCTCCGCGTCGGGTCGCGGGGTGTAATACATCTCCTGTTCGAAGTAGGTGCGCTGCTCGGCGACCATATTGTCGGGAAATCCGAAGACCTCCATCAAACCGTCGAGGCTCTGCGCTGCGGGTAGGTCACTCGAATGGATGTGAACACGCGACTCGGCGAAGAGTCCGTTGCCGGTCATGTGATCCTCATGGCCATGTGAGTTGATGACCGCGTCAACCATGACCGGTGCACCACCTTGCTGGACGACCGTGAGGGAAGGGTCGATCAACGCCGACTCTGATGCTCCGCGGACCAGCACCGAGTTTCCGCTCGGATAAGCGCCTCGATCTTGGCCGACCAAAACACTGACTCGATCGGTCAGCGTCCGTTCGTTCTCTCCCCAGTCGACGACGTGTGCGCTCATCGGTTCAGGCTACTTGTGGTTCAATCCCTGCTTTGACACGGGGAGGCGGATCGAGGAACCGCAACCCTACGAGCCCGACAACCGATGCGAGAGCACCGACGACAAAGGCCCAGCGTTCGTCGCCGCTGAGGTCGACGACCACACCCAGAAGCGGGGCACCGATCGCCCCAGCGACGTCGAAGAAGAAGCCAAAGCTCGCAACAGAGTGGCTTCGCTCGTGCGGCTCCGTCTTGTCCATGACGAACAGAAACAGGGCCGGGTAGTTAAACGCAACGCCGAAAGAGAGCACGACGACGCCCACGTATACACCGAGCAGCGACGCCCAAACAGCCATGATCAACAGACCGGCGGCGATCAGACTCAATGCCAGAATCGTGCCGTTTCGTGCACCGAGTTGGTCGGGAGCGCTGGCAAAGAACAGCCGCAACAGGACGACCACCGCTGCGTAGGTAACAAAGACGAGCGCCGAGCTACTCTCACCATCTGTCAGTCGATCGATGTAGAGCGCGATAAAGGTCGTAAACCCGACCACGCCGATGAGAGACGCGGTGAAGACAACGCCCGGGAGCACCGCGGCACGGTGCAGAAACGACCGCTTTGCCTCCCTCGTGGCAGATCGATCGACGATCGGCGCCCGCGCGGGCACAGCAAATGCCAGCACCGCACTCACCGCAGAAATTGCAAAGCTCGCCCGCACCACACCCTCAAATCCTGAGTTGGTGAACAACCACTCGCCAAGGACCGGTCCAATGCCGAGCCCGCCATAGATCGCAAGACTGAAGTAGCTGGCCGCCTCGCCGCGGCGCCCGTCCGGGGCCATGTCCTGAATGGCCGTCGCCGCCCCGACGAACGCTCCGCTCTCGCCCACTCCGGTGATGAGGCGGAGAATAATCAGAATCGGAATCGAAGCCCAGACGGGATAGAGCAGCGCCATGGCTCCCGAAATAAACGCGCCCGACACGAGCAGGACGCGGCGTCCGTAGATGTCGCCGACGCGTCCTAAAACCGGACGAATAACCGCGGCAGAGACCCCGAACGAACCAACGACGAGGCCGATCTCGGTGGACGACCCTTCCAAAACGTCCTCGACGTAACGCGGCAAGGTCGGCAGGAGCATCGCAAACCCGATGAAATAGAACAGCGCGGAGAACGTGATCATCACAAATCGCGGGGTCACGAGGCGGTCAGAGGCGCTATTCATCGTCCGACACTACCGGTGACACAAGCTTTCGGTCCTCGTCATCACATCTATGGTGGAACAATGTCTCGCCCTCGCTTCCACCTCGCCGTGCCCGTCTCGGATCTCACCACTGCTCGAGCGTTCTACCGAGAGACACTCGGCTTTTCCGAGGGACGTTCAGACACACACTGGGTGGACTTCGACATGTTTGGTCATCAACTCGTGATTCACGAGGTCGAGGCCGGCGGCGGCATCACCGGGACAAACCCCGTCGACGGAGACGCGGTACCCGTGCCTCACTTCGGCGCACTCCTCCAAACCAACGACTGGTTCGCTCTTCGCGACCGACTCATCGCCGCCGACACCGACTTCGTCGTCGAACCACACGTCCGCTTCGCTGGCGAAGCCGGCGAGCAACACACGATGTTCTTTCTCGACCCGAGCGGCAACGCCCTCGAATTTAAGTCCTTCAGGGACGACACCCAGGTCTTTGCGACCGATTAGCCGCAAGCCTGGCGGCGCGGCCGTCGTCTATTAGGAGAGTTCTGCAGGAAAGAAGTCAGCAAGGTCGGCTCGGATGTCCTCGGGGGTCGTGCCGGTATCCCAGCGAGCAACAGTGACTCCCTCTGGGTCGATGAGAAACTTCTCGAAGTTCCACTTCACGTCCGACGATTCGCCGTCACCGGGCTGGTCGGCCTTCATCATCGAGTAGAGGGATGCTTCGTTCTCGCCATTGACATCGAGCTTTGCAAACATCGGGAAGTTCACGTCGTACTTTGACGTCGCGAACTCAGCGATCTCCTCGTTCGTTCCCGGTTCCTGGTTTCCGAACTGATTGCAGGGGAAGCCGAGAACGCTCAGACCATCAACTTCGTTGTGCAATGCACGCAGACCTGCGTACTGAGGTGTGGCCCCTCAAAAGCTGGCTACATTCACGGCCAGCACAAACTCGCCCTCAAACTGGGCGAAATCGATCTGTTCGCCGGTGATCGACTCCATCTGAATGTCGTGAAATGCCATGTTCGCTCCGCTTGTCGTGCCAGCCACTTCACCCGTCAGTATTGCGGTAGTTGCCGAGCGGAGGGCGGACCTCCCCGACACAACCGTTCCGGCTTGCCGAGAGCGTGGCGGCCCGACTAGCGATCTTTGCTCGAGCGCCCTCTCGACTACCCGCCCAAGTAGGGTCAGATCATGGATGCCTTCGCCTTCGAGCCCGACCGTGATGGTTTGGCCTGGTCGGTCGAGGCACTCTTCCAGCAGTTCGACAGCGTTGGCCTCCATAACCTTCCAGACACGTTTCCCGAGAACGGCGACGGTCCGCTAACGGCCCTTCAAACGCTGGCCCCGGCTGTACTCGGTGGGGCGCGGGATCTTGGAGCACCCGGCTTCTTTGCACACATGGATCCACCCACGCCGTGGGTCAGCTGGGCAGCATCGATGTGGACGGCAAGTCGCAACCAGAACCTCCTACACCCCGATACTGCACCGCTTGCGCGCGAGGTCGAACAGCGGGTCATCAACTGGCTCGCACCGCTCTTCGCCATGTCGGGCGGTCATCTCACCCCTGGCTCAACCGTGGCGAACCTGACCGCGATTTGGGCTGCGCGCGAAGCCGGCGCAACCGAGGTCGTAGCGAGCGAGCAGGCGCACCTCAGCATTCGCAAAGCCGCACACCTCCTCGGGATGCCGTTCCGCTCGGTTGCTGATTGGAACAACCCCGGCGATATCTCGACAAGTGTTGCCGTCGTTACCGCCGGCACGACGAGCACAGGTGACATCGAGCCGCTCGACGCAGCCAACTCGGCACGATGGCGTCACGCGGATGCAGCCTGGGCTGGTCCGCTTCGACTGAGCCAACGTCACGGCCATCTCCTCGATGGCATCGAGAGTTTCGACAGTGTCTCGGTATCTGCTCACAAGTGGCTGTTCCAACCCAAAGAGTCGGCGATGGTTCTGTTCGCGAACCACGAAGCTGCACACGCGTCGATCAGCGTTGATGGCGCCTATCTCGAGGTGCCCAATGTTGGCCTGCTGGGCTCTCATGGCGCAACCGCGGCACCGCTCTTGGCGACGCTTCTGGCATACGGACGCAATGGCATTGCGGACATGCTCGATCAGTCGATGGCACTCGCGTACGAGATGTACGAGCTTGTCGTGGCTAGCCCTGACTTTGTGGTTCGCTCCGCGCCGAACGCAGGGGTGTTGTGCTGGCGACATGAGACGGTTTCGCCAGACGACACCAAAGCCAACCTCGCCTCCGATGCGTTCATCTCAACAACGCTCGTCCACGGTGAGCCGTGGCTCCGATCGGTCGCGGCGAACCCCATGGCCGACCCTCAGCTCGTATTGCACGCGGCCAGAACCGCTGCCGATCAGGTTCGGTCAGGTACCTGACAAAGCAGATCTGTAGCTATCTCGAAGTCGATTGGTTTCGTCGTCCACCAGCCGTGTGGTCCGTCGTTGCTGAACGCGTAAGCGTTCGTGCGATGGGGGTCGCCAGCGACTGCGATGAGCAGTCGTTCTGGGCGGGTCACGATAGGGACCAGGCGGGCCGGGTCGTCCGATTCGGCGAAGACCTCGGGGATTAGCCCATCGGCAACAAGGTCGACCAACGTTCGACGACCCGCTGTCAGGTTGCTCCACTGGCCGATCATCGATTCGAAGGTCACTGCCGGGATGCGGGCGTGTTCGAAGAGCATCTCCGAAACGTCACCCTTCGACATTCCAGCGTTGGCGAACAGGCGGGACAAGATCGGTGACAGCACCAGCAGAGGCGCAAACTGGTCATGGCCGAGGCCGTAGACGTGGGTCAGGTCCCAGGCGGCGGTGCGCGCAATGCCATTGCCGAGGTAGGGAGCGATCTCTTCGGGGGTCGAACCAAAAACGCTGCCGATAATCGTGCCGCTGTTCAATCTGGCGATCGAGATCGCGTCTGTTCCCGGCTCGGTGCCAAGGTCTTCGGCAAGCGACGACCAACCGATCTCGGTGAGCGCCGCGTTGTCTTCGGCGAGCACGACTCGAGCCGAGTTGCCAAAGGTCGCCTTGTCGAGCGTGTCGCCGGTGAACCCAAACACGTTGCGGAGGTAGAGACGGAGCCAACGTCCCACGCTCGTGTTCGCGTGTGTGCCTTCGCGTAGCGCACCAGCTCCATGGTTGAAGCCGAGCTCAGCGCCGGTCGGACCGCTGAGCACCACGAGTGCATCAGCGCCAGTGGTGTTGCCGGAGTGCTCGGCACCGTAGGTCGGGTCGAGGAGCGCCTCGGTGATCGCCATGAGGACGGGTAGATGCTGCGGGTCACATCCCGCCATCACCGCATTGACACCGATGGACCAGACGGTCACGTCGCGACCCGACGAGGGCGCCACACCGAGTACCTTCCACGGGTCGTGCCCTGACTCTCCGAGGAACGTCTCAACGCGAACGACCGACGGTGGAATGACCGGATGCCCGTCGGTCCAACCACGTTCTCGAAAGCCGACGTTAATCTCATCGATCGAGCCGCAGAGGGCGACATCGAGCGCTGCTGGCTCAGCCGAAACGGAGTTACCGTCGCCCTGGTCGTCAGCAGTCATCAGACCACGAATGACCTGATCGACGGTGGATTCCAGAAAGTTGGAGACCATCGCCTCGGTGCTCTGCGCATCGACGTGGCCAATCGTCTCCGCTAGCGCTATGTCATCAAAGCCATAGCCTCGTCCCGTGGCGTATGCCTGGCCAGCAAAGCCCTCGCAGACGATCGAGACCGAGGGGATCCCGGCCGTTTCCGCTGCGATTGCGGCCCGCATCACGGCGGGCGTACAACTGCCTCAACAACCCATCCCTGAGACAACGGCATCGACCCCACGGCTGCGGAGATCGTCTGGCAGGCGGCCGAGTTTCTCCTTCTCATCGAAGCCGTGCAGGTTGCCGATTTCTTCGAAACTCAGGATCTCGACATCGTCGAATCGCCCTTCGAGTTCTGTTGCGAGAATCGGGAAGAGTTCGTCGCCGCGAAACAGGTAGTCCCACAAAAACGCAATACGTTTCCCATCGAGCGTCTCGAGTCGTGGTGCTTGGCGTTGGTGCTGCACGCCGAGCGGAGACTTCGGCCAGACGACCGCATACTGCGATTCCATACACATGACGCTATGGTCAGAAAATGAACATTGAAAAGTGGGTAGACCCTATTTGACCATGGTGCTGGGTGACGGCTCGTTGGGCCGTCGACGTAGTGAAGCCAGAACGTGATCTGAACATCACCTGGCAACCAATCAGCTTGTTGTTCAAGAACGAGCCTCCAGAAGACTCTGACTACTTCGAACCAGTCCAGTACACCCATAAGCTCCTCCGGGTGTTCGAAGCCATCAACGCGGCCGAGGACAACGAGGCTGCGGGTCGCTTCTACTGGAAGGCCGCAACGTTCATCCACCACGACGAAAAGCTCTATGCACCCGTCGAGGAGATCCTCGAAGCCGCCGACATGGACACTTCGTATGCCTCAGCGTTCGACGACGAGTCATGGGATGCCGTTATCCGAGAGAAGATGGACCTCGGTCTCGAACTCGTCGGAAATGACGTCGGCACGCCGATTCTGGCGTTCGAGAAGGAGGACGGCGAAAAGGCCGGAATCTTCGGTCCCGTCATCAGTCGCAAACCAGAGGGCGAAGAAGGCCTCGCGCTGTGGGATGCCATGGTGACCATGGCGACGATGGACGGTTTCTGGGAGCTCAAGCGCACCAGGACCGTCGGTCCAGACTTCGGCGAACGCCCCGAATAACTTCGTCAGCCCTTATGGGGTCAGGTCTCACTTTCACGCAAAATCTCGTGGGGTCAGGTCTCACTTTCACTTCATCGCATTCGGCTGCTGTATTTGCGGTGTTCGACCACCGTCGATGACGGTGGTGGACTATCAGCGCCCTGCTACCACCGGAGAACTCTCGTTCAAAAATCAACGGTTGAGTGAAGATGAGACCTGACCCCAACGCGAGATGGGTGAAGATGAGACCTGACCCCAACGCGGGGCGGCCTAGCGGAAGCTCTCGAGCTGTTCGAAGATAAGGGTGCCGTCGGAGGTGGAGGCGATTCCGTGTCCCTCTCCGGCGAATATCTGGAGTTCGGCATCGCCGCCAAAGGACTGGAGTGAAGCCACCGCATCTTCGGCTGGAGGTATCCAACTGGTGTCGGTACCCCCGACGTACATCCGGACTGGAACGCCGGTGAGGCCGTCGAGCGCTGCACGATCGGCCTCACCGCGGGGAAAGCCGGGAAGCGTGATGACCGACAGTGTCCGATCAGGATTCTGGGTGGCATACCGGAAGGCGCTGATGCCTCCGTTACTGATCCCAGCAACATGGGGCGCTCCCCCTTCGGGCGTCACCCACGCCTCGATCCAATCGACGAAGCCCGGAAGCAGTTCTTCCGAGCCGTTGAAATACAGCACGCCATCGGGGGCTGCCGGGCTGACCACCACCCATCCAAGCCGCTGCGCCTCGTTGGCGTAGACCTGCTCGACGGTGCCTCTCGCAAGGTCGAGACCCTGGCCGCCGGGCGGGAGCGCCAGTAGCACCGGTGCGGTGTCACCAGGTTCGAATCCATCAGGTACCGAAACGACATAGTCGATCGTCGTCCCGGCGATGTCGACCGAGCCCTCCTCGGTCGCGCCGGGAGTCAAAGCGAGATCTGAGACATCGATATCGATCGGCGCACTGGCCTGTTCTGAGGAATCGCCCACACCGGGTCCAAACGTGTCAGTGCCCGAATCACCACACGCTGCTGCGAGCAACGAGAGCGAGACAAGAGCGGGAACAACAACCTTACGCATACCAGAGACGGTAGTTTCCGAAACTGGTCGCAACGCAGGCTCATCCAAGCTCTTAGCCCGCTCTTAGGAGCTGTTTCTCACTAGTCGCGTTCGAGTCTGCGGTGCGCAGCGATCGCATTTCCAGCACCCCACTTGTTCGCCTCAAGCACTTTGAGAAACCCGACGACGTTTCGATCACGGATTCGTTCCAACTCGCGCACATCGTGCATTCCTGACTGTTCGTTGCTCTGATCCACGATCGTGTCAACGAGCTCAGGGGTGTACTCAGGAGTATCCGTGAGCTTGCTATATGGCCAGTCGAGGGTTGGGCCGAACTGATCCATAAAGTGTTTAAAGCCGCCCGTCCCACCGGCTACTCGGTAGGTCTCAAAGAGACCCATCTGCGCCCACCGCAAGCCAAAGCCGTGGGTCATGATGTCGTCGATCTCCTCGGTGGTGGCGACTCCGTCGTTCACCAACCACAATGCCTCGCGCCAAAGCGCTTCGAGCAAACGGTCACCGATGAACGCGTCGATGTCCACCCGTACATGCACCGGCTTCATTCCGATGCCTGCATAGATTCCTTGTGCGCGGCGCACGATCTCGATAGGCGTCTTTTCGCCGCCCACGACCTCGACGACCGGCAGGAGGTAGACGGGATTGTACGGGTGACCCACGACGAGCCGTTCGGGATGGATCATCGTCTCGGCCATGACGGTTGCACGGATACCCGAAGTCGACGATCCAATGATCGTGTCGATTGGAGCAGCCGTTTCGATCTCAGCAAGAACCGACGCCTTAACCTCGGGCCGCTCCGGCACGCTCTCCTGGATGAACTGCGCGTCGGTCACCGCATCTGCGATCGACTCAGCCATTCGATACTCGCCTCGGCTGGCCGTAGGCAGACCGAGGTCATCCCAGGCCGCGACCGCGTTAGCCATGACGTCGGTGAGAATGGCTTCAGCTTCCGGCGACGGGTCGCTGACAGCAACATTGACACCACTCAACAACATTCGGCTCGCCCAGGCTGCGCCGATCACGCCGCAGCCGACGACGGCGGCGCGTTCGATCCGTATCGATGTGAACTCAGTTGGTTTTTCCATGATCTCCAGAAGCCCTACCCGTGCTTGGTGAGCTGGAGGTTCTCGCGCACCTGGGCTGGCGTCAAGATGTTGTAGTTCTGCGCTTCGAGGATCGTGCGGGCACGGTCGACCAGCTGACCGTTCGTGGCGAGCACACCACGCGACAAGTAGATGTTGTCCTCAAGACCCACACGTACGTTGCCCCCAGCCATAGCTGCGAGTGACACGTACTTGAGCTGGTTCCGCCCAATACTGAAGGCTGAGAAGGTCCAGTCGTCGGGCATGTTGTTGCGCATTGCCATGAAGGTGTTGAGGTCGTCGGGCGCTCCCCATGGGATCCCCATGCACAGCTGCACCATCACCGGCTCGGGGATGATGCCTCGTGCTACCAGATCCTTGGCATGAGCAAGGTGGCCGGTATCAAACGCTTCAATCTCGATCCGCGCTCCAATCTCGATCATCTGTCGGGCCATCTCTTCGAGCTGACCGGTGGTGTTGGTCATGACATAGTCGCCTTCGCCGAAATTCATCGTCCCGCAGTCGAGCGTGCAGATCTCAGGTCGCAGCGCTCGGACATGTTCGACCCGCTCCGTCGCGCCGACGATGTCCGTGCCCTCGATCGATGGCGGAAGTGGCTGCTCAACGTTGCCGAGCACCAGGTCGCCACCCATCCCCGCCGTCAGGTTGATGACGACGTCGGTGTCGCTGGCACGCACTCGCTCCACAACTTCGGCGTACTTCTCAAGCGACCGAGACGCTGACCCGTCGTCTTCGCGGACGTGGATGTGTGCAATGGCAGCGCCTTGCTGAGCGGCCTCGATGCAGGCATCGGCGATCTGTTCGGGCGTAATTGGAACTTTGTCTGACTTGTGCGTGGTTAGCCCGCCGCCGGTTACTGCGCAGGTGATGAAGACGCCGTCATGGATCTTTGGCATGAGCTCTCTCTCGTCGAAGCCTCGGGTCGAGGTCCGTGTGGAATGTGTTACGTGTGCGTGTTTGCCAAGCGACGGCTGATCACTCGAGCCGTTGATCGGACTTCGTCCTGGTCGATATACATGCCGCGCAAGTGGCGACGCCCACCCGACTCAAACGAATCCCGTCCGTGGAGAATACGCCGGTTGTCGAAACCGACAAGGTCTCCGGGCTGAAATGGATAATCGATCTGAAAACGGCTGCTCGCCGCCATCTCGCTGAATCGTCGCATCGCCGCGTAGGCGCGGGGTTGATCATCGGGTGCCATGTCCGGAAACGCGCGCACCGGGTAGAACGCACGGAGTGTCAGCGGCGAGCCTTCGACTCCGAGGTCGATGAACGGACCCGACCAACGGTGATCAATATTCGGACCGCGGTTGAAGAAGACCCATTTGAGCGTGGTCAAAGCTTCGTAATCCTCGGGATGTTCGCTCTGTATCGCCTCGACCACAGCTGCACCGTCAGCCATCGTCGAGTTGCCACCACCGGCTTCGTTCAGCACGCAGTGCAAGAATTGAAACCCCGGAGGAGTCTCACGGGTTGGCAGGTCGGTGTGCGGACCGAGCCGGAGGTTCGTGTTCGCAGTGGAGTTGGTGTCATCGCTCCCCGCCAGAGTGATGTCCGCTTTGACGTCCCAGATAGGCCCGAAGTTGGTGTCTCGAATGGCGCCGACTCGAGCGGCGAGCTGACCATGGAAATCATGATCGAGCGGGCAGCCCCGCAGTCGGGATATTCCGAAACGAATCAGATCGTCCAACCACATCCCGAACACTGAATCGTCCGTGAGTACCAAACTGCCGTCGTGGGTCGGTGGTTCCGAGAAGGTCTCCGACGTCCAAGGGATCGGCGTGGGTAGCCAACTCGACGGCGAGTGGTTGCCGTCGGCCACATGGCGCAACCAACCTGGGTGATAGGTCGCGACGACGCCGTTGGGAGCAAAGGTGACTTCGAGCGCTCCATCGTCGGTCACTACCGCCGCGCGGATCGAAATATCGTCGGTGAGCTCGGCCGGATCAAACAAACCCTCTCGTGTGGCGAGGTCAACACCACCTGCGTCGACCGCGTTCTCACGGAGCCACAAATCAAAGGCGGTCAGTACCGATCCGTCACCCCAGATCACTTCGACGAATCGATCCCGTATCTCGGCTGACACGATCGGAGTCCACGAGTAGTCGTAGAAGTCCGGCGTCGGGAGCGCTCTCATGGATGAACTGTACGATCGTTCAGTTTTGATTTCAACCACCAGTAACTCAGGAAAAATGGGAAGATCATGCAATGACCAGAATGATCATCCTGCTCCGAGGAATCAATGTGAGTGGGCGGAACAAGGTGCCGATGGCCGAGCTTCGATCGGCGTTGGCCGACGGTGGTTTCGAGGACGTCGCCACCTACATCCAGAGCGGGAACATCGCTGTCGACACCGAGTTAGATGAGGATGCGTTGGCAGACGAAATCGAGAATCTGTTGGTCGAACGCTTCGACGTCGACGTACCTGCGGTGCCTGTCGCCCAGCACATGATCGCCGAACGCGAAGCTCAAGCCCCGTTTCCCAGTGACGCCGACCCGGCTATCCATCTCATCTACTTCGCCCGCGGCGAAGTAGATGTTGCGGGGATACAAACCATCGACCCGACCAAACATCTCGGCGACACAATCACCGCCACGACGAGCGCCGTGTACGTGGCCTATGGCCAGGGCCAAAGTAAGTCGAAGCTCACCGTCGATCAACTCGAAAAAGCAGCCGGCACCGTCTTGACAGGCCGCAACCTCCGCTCGGTAGCCAAACTCAAGAACCTCTAGGGCCAACCGCCCGCAAACCACGCGAGGCGAAAAATGGGTAAGCACCGCAGGTGGCGGGATACCTGCGGTGCTTACGGATACAAGGACGGCCGAGAGTGCCAAGAAGTCGCGAGATTCCCAAAATTCTTTTTGAGCTTCCCAGAAACGTTGAAACTAGGCGTTTCCTGTGGACAGGGCTGTTGACAAATGTCACACCTCTGAGGAAAACCCAAAAATCTGTGGGATAACCCTGAGGATTTCGGAAAACGAGTTGACGCTGCACGACCGCGCGGGGCATGGTGTCTCCACGCCAAACGGAACGGGCCGAAGCGAAAGCCAAGGAGACGCCGATTGGAAGAGGTTAGAGAGTTCATCTCGCCCACTGGCCCACTCTCCGGAGTGTGCTGAGGGGTTGGTGTCGCTCCCAACGAACAACGACGGAACCGCTCCTCGGAGTGGGAAACTCGAAGGGAAGTGGAGGCGTGACCACGCTGATTAGGTCAAACTAGACAGCACGGGATAAACGGCACTGCCCGCCACCCCGGCTTGCCGGGTATGACGGGCAGTGAAAGCACTTATTGACCGGGACGGTACTCCCGAAACGATCGATAGGGGTGGATCCTCAAACTGTTTCCGACACCCTCGTGGTGGTCAGGCTTCGGCCCAGCCACTCGGGGGTGTCGACCTTTTTCTCGGCAAATCGAACAGTTAGTAGCCGGCCAACCGGTCGACGGTTGGAAACGGCGCTTCACCACGGCGGATCCGAGAAATGTTCGCCGCGATGAGTTTCGCAGCAGTCGCCATTTGAGTCATTCCCGAGATGTGTGGGGTCACTCGAATCTTTGGATGCTGAAAGACGAGCGCGTCCGCCGAGGGTGGCTCCGGGTTGGTCACGTCGAGAACGACGGCACCGAGCGAACCGGCGTCGAGTGCAGTGAGTAGATCGGCATCGTCGGCGACGACCGTCCCGCGTCCAATGTTGATGAAGGTCGCGCCGGGTTTGAACTGTCCGAAGCGCTCGCTCGTAAGCAACCCTTGCGTCATCGGTGTGTTCGGCAACATGTTGATCACCGCGTCGCAGTCACCGAGAAACGATTCGAGCTCGTCGATGCCGCTGTACGAACGGACCCAATCGTCATCGACCCCGGTACGGGTCCATGCACGCACTGGATAGCCGAGGTCACGAAAGGACGTCCCGATGCGTCGCCCGATTTGGCCAAAACCGAGCAGTCCAACCCGGTACTGGTTCGAGACCGGTGCGGTGTTAATCCCCCAAGGTGCAGGGCCAGTCGGGTCATAGGAGGAGTCAAAGCCCCGCTGAAAGTGCGTGACCCAATGGACCGTGTACGCCGCCATCTCATCGGACATTGCCGGGTCGGCGAGCCGAACTAACTGGACGTCGGGCGAGCCTTCCTTCAACCATTGGTCAACTCCGGCTCCCATCGAGAAGATCGTCTGGAGGTTCGTGAAGGTCGCGAGGTCGCTCCGCTTCATGCGCCACGCAACGAGCATCTCGATGCCAGCTGGGTCTGGGTTCTCGGGCCACAGGACGATGTCTTCGTCCGGCAGCAGGGTGGTCATGGCCTCAAACCAATCGCCCGGCTCACCCCAGGGGTTCAGGAGAATTGTCACCAGACCAGCATTCCACGGCAACGTCCGACGACGGGCGTTGGGTGCACCTAGGCTTTTGTTATGACATCGGATGGGGTCGACACAGTCGTTGTAGGTTCTGGCCCAAACGGGCTCGCCGCAGCGATCACTCTGGCCAAGGCTGGCAAGTCGGTCATCGTGCTCGAGGCAAACAACACCATCGGCGGAGCTGCTCGATCTGGCGAACTAACCGAACCTGGCTTCGTTCACGACCTCGGTTCAGCAATCCACCCAATGGTCAAGGCCTCGCCATTTTTCGAGGAGATTGCCGGTGAGCTCGCCGAGCATGGTCTCACCTGGATCCAACCACCCGCGGGGGCAGCCCACCCGCTCGACGGAGGTCGAGCCGGTATTGCCTGGCAGGACTTCGAACGCACTATCGAGGGACTTGCCGACGATGGCCCAAGCTATCGCCGCTACTTCTCACCCTGGATCGAAAACGCAGATGCGCTGATGGACTTGGCGCTTCGTCCGCTATTGCGGGTCCCATCACACCCCGTCGTCGGTGTGCGCATGGGCGCTGCGGCAGCTCTACCAGCAACGCGAACAGCACGGCGCCTGTGGAACAGCGATGAAGCCCAGGGCTTGTTCGCTGGCCATGCCGCACATTCGATTTTGCCTCTCACGGCGCCTTTCACGTCGACGTTTGGTCTGCTTTTGGGCTCACTCGTCCATTCGGTTGGATGGGGTTTCCCAGCAGGCGGCGCCCAGTCGATCATCGATGCAATGGCCTCGCTCCTGGAAAGTCTTGGCGGTGAAATTCGTACCGGAGAACCGGTCGCCTCGATGAGCGACATTCCGCCCGCCCGAGCCACCATTTTTTCGATAGGCCCCCACCAGCTCGACTCGATTGCGGGCAGCCGCTTTCCAGCTTCGTACCGGAAGAAACTCACGAAGTGGAACTACGGACCGGGGGTGTTCAAGATCGACTATGCGCTCGACGAACCAATCCCATGGGCCAACGCCGAGGTGGCCGAAGCAGGGACGGTTCATGTCGGCGGCTCACTCGACGAGATCGAAAAGGCCGAAGCCGAGGTAGCGGCAGGAAAGCACGCGGAGCAACCATTTGTGCTTGTGGCGCAACACACTCTGTTCGACCCAAGCCGTGCGCCCACGGGTAAACACACCGCTTGGGTGTACTGCCATGTTCCGAACGGGTCGACGGTCGATCAGACCACTGCCATCGAATCGCAGCTCGAACGTTTCGCCCCCGGGTTCCGCGATGTCGTTCGGGCCAGATATTGCACCTCAACTCCCATGCTTGAAGCAACGAACATGAACCTGGTCGGCGGAGACATCGGCGGCGGAAGTCACGCCGGCGCCCAGCTATTTGCTCGGCCGATGGTCCAGGCCCATCCGTTCGACACCGCAGACGACAGCATCTTCCTGGCCAGCGCCAGCACGACTCCAGGCGCTGCGGTCCATGGCATGGCTGGTAAGGGCGCGGCTGAACGCGTCCTGTCAAAGGTCTTCTCTTGAGAGGTAAATGAGTGAACAAGGCAGAACGCGTAGCGGCTACCGGCATCGCCATCATCACGGTCCTCGGAGTCATCTTCGCGTTTGCTGGGGCTGATGGTGGAGAGTCGGTCGGCGGCCTGAAGTCATTCACGCTTCTCACGATCATTGCCTTCGGGATGAACATCGCGGTGTTCATCCCCTCGTACCTAGCTCGCACCGACCACTACTACGACGTCACCGGATCGATCACGTACATCACGGTCACGGCGGTCGCGCTCATCACCGCCGACGTGCGCGATGCCCGAACGATGATCGCCGCGCTTTTGATCTTCATATGGGCTGGGCGCCTCGGCAGCTTCCTGTTCAGACGAGTCCGTAGATCCAATGGCGATCGAAGATTCGATCAAATCAAGCAGAGCTGGATTCGCTTCTTGATGGCGTGGATGCTTCAAGGACTGTGGATCACGCTTACCGCAGGAGCGGCCCTCGCTGCCATGACGTCGGGGGCCAAGACCAATTTCGGAATCCTCGGGGTGGTTGGCCTCATCGTGTGGGTGATCGGGTTCGGCGTCGAGGCGGTTTCGGACGCGCAAAAATCGGCATTCAAAAAGGAGTCCGCGAACGATGGCAAGTTCATCAACGTTGGACTGTGGCGGTGGTCGCGCCACCCTAACTATTTTGGCGAGATCGCCCTTTGGACCGGTATGGCCATCATGGTGCTCCCGGCGCTGAGCGGGTGGCAGTTCGTCACGCTTATCTCCCCCCTCTTTGTGACCGTGCTGCTTACGCGGATCAGCGGCCTGCCGATGCTCGAACGACGAGCGGATAAGAAATGGGGTGGTCAGCCCGATTACGAGGCATACAAGGCAAACACCCCCGTCCTCGTACTTCGTCCGCCCAGCTGAGGAACCCCGGTCAGCCGAGCGGTTCGATCACGGTCTTTCGGCGATGCCCGAAAAGCAACGATGTCCGCTCGTCGAACACCCCTTCCCTATTGCTTATCTTGGACAACACAACACGGTTGAGTGCCTCGACATCGGGGACGGCGAGGTGAATAACCACGTCTTCAACTCCGCTAATCAGATCGATGCTGATGACCTCGGGTAGCTCCCAGATGGCGTCGATAAACGAGTTGACCACGTCCTCGTTTTTGGGCCGCAACCGAACAAACACCAACGCTTGGATCGGACGACCGAGCGCAGCCAGATCGACCGATGCATGGTAGCCGTCGATCACTCCGTTGGCTTCGAGATCTCGCACCCTCGCCAACGTCGTCGATGGTGCCAAGCCAGTCTTTTGGGCAAGCGCCCTGTTCGTCTGTCTGGCGTCGCGCTGTAGCTCAGCGGTCAGTGTGTAGTCAGCCTCGGACTTCAACCGCTCCACGATGTGACCTCCGTAACGTTCGGTATCCGGGTCTACTCAGAGTAGCAATTCATTCATTAATGCAACAATGATGCTCCTTACAGAATTATATTCGAATCCCTACCTATTTATCCATACATAATCTTCAATAGGAGGTAACCAACCGCAAAATCCACGAACAGGTGAACCCATGGCGATTCTCGATTACGACCTCACCGACCGCTACGTGCAGGACGACGGTGTCGTGTTTCTCACCGGAATCGATGCGCTAGCTCGGCTCGCTGGAGAGCAGCTGCGGGCAGATCGACGAGCGGGCCACTCGACCGCCTCATTCGTCTCGGGCTATCAGGGTTCGCCACTCGGCGGCTTCGGCAAGGCAGTGAAGAAGGCCGCCCGAAGCACACCCGATCTGCCGATCAAATTCGCTCAGGGAATGAACGAAGAGTACGCGGCGACCGCGGTCATGGGGTCTCAGCTGGCCGCTGCCCAATCCGACGCCATCTACGACGGAGTCGTCGGCATTTGGTATGGCAAGGCCCCGGGCGTCGACCGTGCCGCAGATGCGCTACGACATGCCGTGTTTGCGGGGACCTCTCGGCTAGGTGGAGTCGTCGCGCTCGTCGGCGATGACCCAAACGCAAAGTCCTCGAGCCTGCCATCATCGTCGGCAGGGCTCCTCTCCGACATGCACATGCCAGTGCTCTATCCCGGCGACCCGGGCGAGGCGCTCGACCTCGGACGCCACTGCATTGCGCTCTCTCGAGCGACCGGACTCTGGAGCGCACTGAAGATCGTCGCCGACGTCGCCGACGCGACCGCCAGTATCGAGCTCGACCCCGATCGAGTTCAGCCTGTGATGCCACTCCACAACGGCCAGCCCTACGAGCACATGCCAGACGGAGCGTTGCTAACGCCGCACACGCTTGACCTTGAGCGAGAGATCATCGAGGTGCGTTATGAACTTGCCCGCACATACGCCGCAGAGAACAGACTCAATCACGCCACCGTGAATCCCGCGGACGCCTGGATCGGCATCGTGGCATCGGGCATTACCTACCGAGAGGTCCGAGAGGCGCTGTCACGGCTCGGGCTCAAAACCGATGATGAGATCGCGAGCGCGGGCATCCGACTGTTGAAGATGGGCATGCCCATGCCGTTCAACCCCGAGACGATCGTGTCGTTCTCAAAAGGGCTCAAGGAAGTTTTCGTCATCGAAGAAAAGCAGCCAATCCTCGAGCTCAACATCAAAGATGCGCTGTACGCGCTCACGGATCGTCCCGTCGTCGTCGGCAAACAGAGTGCTGACGGCTCGACGCTGTTGCCTGCGTGGGGATCGCTCGACGCCGATGGCCTGGTCGGACCGATCCGAAAGCGTCTAGAGCCCAAGCTCATCGACCGACTCGTTCCTGCAAAGCCCAAGCGAGTCAAGATCCCGCTCGCGTTCTCGGTACAACGCGCTCCGGCCTTTTGCTCGGGCTGCCCACACAATCGCAGCACCGAGGTGCCGGACGGTTCTCTGGTCGGAGCGGGCGTGGGTTGTCACACCATGTCCATCTTCTTGGATGAGGACCGAATTGGAGACATCGTCGGTCTCACCGCGATGGGCAATGAAGGCACGCAATGGATCGGCATGGCCGACTTCATTGAACGGCCACACCTCTTTCAGAATCTTGGCGACGGCACCTACTTTCACTCGGGTGGCCTCGCCGTCCAGGCTGCAATCGCCTCGGGCAAGAACATCACCTACAAACTCCTCTACAACGGCACGGTGGCAATGACCGGTGGCCAGGACCCTGAAGGCCAGCTCGACGTACCTGCGGTGGCAACGGTGTTGCTGAACCAGGGCGTCAACCAGGTTCTGATCACTTCCGACGACCCAAAGAACGACTCGTACAAACGATTGCCGAAGGGCGTCGAGGTCTGGGATCGAACTCGTTTGATCGAGGCTCAAGAGCTGTTGGCCAAGGTGCCTGGGGTGACCGTGCTCATCCACGATCAGGCATGTGCTGCTGAGGCGCGCCGAGCTCGAAAGCGAGGCCTGATCGAAACACCGAACAAGCGCGTAGTGATCAATCAGCGAATCTGTGAAGGTTGCGGCGACTGCGGGCAGGTCAGCAACTGTCTGTCGGTACATCCTGTCTCGACGCCGTTCGGCCGCAAGACCGAGATCGACCAGACAACCTGCAACCTCGATTTCAGCTGCCTGGAGGGTGATTGTCCATCGTTCATGACAGTCACCCAGCCAAAGGCCAACCCATCGCTGCTCGACAAGACGCTTTCGAAGGTGACGACGAAGCTGCGAAACCGCCGTAGGCCAACAGTTGCAACAAAGGAAACCGCACCAGCGCAGGTCGATCCTCTCGCGATCGAGGATGATTTCGTCGAGCCGACAAGGTTGGTCGACGAGACGGACTTCGCCATGCGAATCACCGGCATCGGTGGAACCGGCGTCGTCACCGTCAGTCAGATACTGGGAACGGCGGCAATGCTCGACGGCTACCACGTACGTGGCCTCGATCAGATCGGGCTCTCACAAAAGGCCGGTCCCGTCGTCAGCGACATTCGGCTCTCGAAGGAGCGGGCGGCCTACACGAACCGTCTCGGCGAAGGTCAGGCATCGCTTCTGCTCGCCTTCGATCAGCTGGTCGCAGCATCGGTGAAGGGTGACCTGACCAGCGATGTTGATGCAACACATGTCGTGGGTTCGACCAGCGCGGTTCCAACGAGCGGAATGATCCTCGACCCTTCCCTACAGATGCCAGAGCCGACAACGCTCGGTGCGCACATCGGGGAGCGAACCCGAGCTGGGCACCACTGGGCAGATGCACAACAGATCGTCACCGACCTCTTCGGTACGGCGACGACCGCAAACATCTTCGTCGTGGGGATGGCGGTCCAAGCAGGAGTGCTACCGATCGATCCCGAACACATCGAACAAGCCATTGCATTAAACGGGACCGCGGTCGCAGCCAACATCGCAGCGTTCCGGTGGGGTCGCCGCCAAATCGTCGACCCTGACGCCGTCGCCCGAGCCGCAGGCAGTGTCGATGACTCCCCAGTTCCGATCGAGCACTTCAGCGCGCGACTCGACCAGCTTGGGGTCGATGGCCCTCGTCGAGACCAGCTCTCAATGTTTGCCGGAGAGCTTGCTGCGTGGGGGGACGACTCGACTGCGCACCAGTGGTTCGACACGCTTGAACAGATCACTAGTGCAGAGCGTCCAATCCATGACGAAGACACCCTGCTCGATGCGGTTGCTGCTGGCCTCTTCAAGCTGACCGCATACAAGGACGAGTACGAGGTAGCACGACTAATGGTCCTCGACGGCGGGCTCGATGAGGCGAACGAACTCGCCGGCTCGACCGGAACCGTGGCTTGGAAGCTCCATCCGCCCATGTTGCGAGCCCTCGGTATCGACCGAAAGATCAGCATCGGGACATGGGCGACACCGGCGATCGAAGTCCTCGCGAAAGGAAAGCGACTCCGCGGCACAGCGGTCGACCCCTTTAGCAGGGCGGAGGTTCGCCGTGTCGAACAGGTCCTCGCCGAAGAGTACCGCGAAGCAATATTGGCCAGCTTGGACAGCTTGTCCGCGGAGACCCTCGACGACGTCATTGCGCTCGCCGAGCTTCCCGACATGGTGCGGGGTTACGAAGACATCAAACTGCGCAACGTCGAGCAATATCGCAGCGAGCTCGCCCGACTGAGAACGCTCCAGACGTCGTGAGCCTCGAGCCGGCTCACGGGCTGGCTACAGTTTGGCATCGACGAGAGGACGCCAAACATGGCAAAGACGTTCGCCAGCGGGTTCGAGGATTGGACTCCAGATCGACTCCCTGACCTGACGGGCAAGAGTTACTTCATCACCGGGGCAAACTCAGGCATTGGGTTCGAAGCAGCGAAATACCTGCGCTCCCGCAATGCTGACGTGCTCGTGGGTTCACGAAATGAAGGTCGAGGACGCGGTGCAGTAGCGAGGCTGGAAGGATCCAGCAGCGCAGGTCGCGTCGAGTTCATCAAGATCGACCTTGCCGACACCGCGTCGATTCGAGCGGCCGCCGAAGCTGTTCGAGCAGCAACCGACGGACTCGATGCGATCGTCAACAACGCCGGCATCATGCAGACTCCCGAACAGAAGACCGCAGACGGCTTTGAGATGCAGTTCGGGACGAACCACCTCGGACACTTCCTCATGAACCATCTGTTGTTCGATCTTGTGGAGGCTCGCAGTGGCCGAATCGTGCCGGTCTCGAGCATTGCGCACAAGCCGCCAGCAAAGATCCATTTCGATGACATCATGATGCGCAGCAACTATTCGCCAACGACCGCCTACCAACAGTCGAAGCTCGCAAACCTCGTCTACGGAATCGAGTTGCAACGACGGTTAGAGGCCGCGGGCAGCGCGGTGGATTCGATCAGCTGCCATCCGGGCTATTCGAGCACGAACCTTCAGACCACCGGCCCGACCGGTATCTGGCCGAAGATCTACAAGCTCAGCAACAAGCTTCTGGCCCAGTCGGCCGAGCGCGGATCCCAACCGCTCGTGTTGGCTGCAGCAGGAACCGAAGCGCGCGGTGGCGGCTACTACGGTCCGACCGGGCCGGGCGACGCTCGCGGCAAGATCAGCGACTCCGATGTTGCCGGGAACTTTGCAATGGACCCGGTCGTAGGCAAAGAACTCTGGAAGGTCAGCGAAGAACTACTCGACATTCGCTGGACCCCCTAGCCGCGCCGGTAGGTGTGCCTTCACCGTCTTCGAGCCGTCGGGAATCTAGGATTCGATGGTGCCCAACCCCCCGCTTGTGGAAAGACGAAGTTATGGCGAACATGCTTCGCAGTTCCTCGACCTGTACCAACCGAGTGCAGCTAGCAGCAATGGGCGCGGCACGGTCGTCTCGGTTCACGGCGGATACTGGCGCCAGAAGTACGGACTCGAACTAAACGAACCAATAGCAACCCATCTCGTTACCAACGGCTGGACGGTTGCAAACATCGAGTATCGCCGGGTCGAACCTGATGGGCCGGGTGTATGGCACGAGATGTCCAGCGACGTGCTCGACGCGGTTGCGCTGCTCGACGACCACGATGAGCCAATGATCGCGCTCGGCCACAGCGCTGGCGGCCAACTCGCGCTGTGGGCTGCTGCTCAACCGAGCACTCCCCTTGACGCCGTCGTGGCGCTCGCACCGGTCTCTGACCTGTTCCTTGCTGACGGACTCGAACTCAGCAACCATGCAACCGCAGCCCTGTTCGATCACACGGCATCTGAGCGTCCCGATCTCTATGCGACTGCCTCGCCCCTGCACCTTCTGCCGCTCGGCATCCCGCAACTCCTGGTACACGGCCGAGCGGACGAAGACGTACCGTTTGAGATGGTTCCCGAGTACATCGAAACTGCCCACCTCTCAGGAGACGAGGTGACTCTGCTCGACCCGAAGAACGTGGACCACTATCAGATCATCGACCCGTCTCACGATGTTTGGCGCAAGATCGATTCATGGCTCGACAGAGTGGTCAGCTGATGCTCGAGCCCCTCGCTTCTGACCTCCCCGACGATTGGGACGACGACCTCGATCCCAACAAGCTGCAGGTCTGCGGCTACTGGCGCTGTGAGCTGCTGTTTGAAGCCAAGACCACAAACCATCAGTTCTGCAGAAAAGCCTGCCGGAGCCGTCAACGGAAGTGGGAGCGATCGGTCGAACGAAAAGAAAAGAAGAAGGCCGCGAGGGCCCGCCGGCCCTAGGAGTTCGAGAGTCGAAAGCTCAGCCGAGGCCTCGCACTCGGATCGCATTGCCGTGAGCGTCGAAACCTTCGTGCTCTGAGAGCGCAATGGTGCTGTCGGCGACCGCCTGGAGCGCCTCTGCTGTGAGGTGCCCGATCGCTCCAGCCTTGAGGAACTTCTCGACGGTGATGCCCCCGGCGCGGTTCGCAAAGCCCCCCGTTGGTAGAGCAGCTGGTCCGCCAAGAGTGAAGTTTCCGACGGAGAATGGAACGTTCTGCCCCAACAGCAATTCGCCAGCGTGTTCAATACCTTCGGCTGTAGCCCAGGGATCGGCGACGGCGAGCTGGCAGTGTTCAGCGGCAAACCAATTCGCCACCTCGACTGCTTCGTCGAGTGACTCGACGAGAATCGCTCCCCCATTGACTCCGAGTGCGGATGCTGCAGCTTCGCGGCGCACCGACGGAAGCTCTGCGCCCTGGCGATCGATTTCGGCTGACGCGGCATCGATTACCGACTGATCAGCGGTGACGAGCACGACAGTCGAATCTGTCCCGTGTTCGGCTTCGTTGAGCAGATCGGCTGCGAGCAGCACGGGATCGGCGGACGTGTCAGCAACGACGAGCGACTCGGTAGGGCCGAGCACGACCGTGTCGATACCGTAGGCCCGAACTTCGAGCTGAGCGAGGGCGACCGGTGGGCTGCCAGGTCCGATCACCATTCCGTGCGGTGCAATGGTGTCGGTGCCAAACGCCGCCGCAGCGACGCCAGCGGGTCCGTTCACTCGGAAGACCCGTTCGAGACCGAGCTCGTGGGCGACCACAAGGACCGCAGCGTCGATCTCCCCGCGCCCGCCAGGGACTGGTGGCACGATGACCGAGAGTTCAGGAACGCCCGCGACCACAGCTGGAGTAGCGACCTGGGCAAGCACCGACGGGTAGCTGGCCTTGCCGCTCGGGCAGAACAGAGCGGCATTGGCAACCGGCCCGACCTTCTCGCCGATCGTGTGTCCGGGTCCGATCTCCGACGTCCAGCTCTGACGTCGTTCGAGCAGCGCTTCGTTGAAAGCCCGAATGTTGGCGATCATCTGACGGATCGCTCGGTGTACATCCGCGTCGACCGCGGCGATCGCCCGCTCGAATTCGTCATGTCCTGCGGCGAGTTCTGACGCATCGATCTCGACCTTGTCGAAGCGGGCCAGTGCGTCGAGAAGCGCCTCATCGCCGCGCACCCGCACATCCTCGACAAGTGTTCGAATGGCGGGACGCAGCTCATCGGCCGAGTCGGCAGCGGTGCCGCGTTGATAGACCCACGCCTTCTCGGCGTTCGTCATCTCACTCCAGATCAGCTGCCGCATCATGGCCTCAAGGATACGAATGCAAGACCCGCTTTACTTCTTCTTTTGGTTCTTCTGCTTCTGCTGATTTTGCTGACGCTTCTGGATGTTGGCCCACTCATCGCGAAGTCCCACCGTTCGATGGAACACGGTCGGGTCATCGAGATCTGCGGCGAAGTATCCAAGCCGTTCGAACTGCACGACCTCGCCTGGGTTGACCTCCGCGAGCGCGGGTTCGAGCTTGGCCTGAACGACCTCACGAGAGTTCGGATTGAGACTGTCCATGATGTCGGTGTCACCGCTGCCCGGGTGCGGGTCGGTGAAGAGTCGCTCGTACAGGTTCACGGTCGCATCTATAGCCGTGTCAGCCGAGACCCAGTGGATCGTTGCCTTGACCTTGCGACCATCCGGCGCCTGGCCGCCCGCCGTTTCGGGGTCATAGGTGCAATGCACCTCGACGACCTCGCCAGCATCGTTGGTCACCGCATTCGTGGCCGTGATGAAATAGCCGGCCCGAAGCCGAACCTCGCGACCGATCGTGAGCCGGAAGTACTTGGGTGGAGGTTCGAGCTTGAAGTCATCTTGCTCGATCCACAACTCACCGCTGAAGGGCACCTGTCGAGTACCGGCGTCGGGGTCCTCGGGATTGTTGATTGCCTCGCGCATGTCGACCTGGCCTTCGGGCCAGTTCGTAATGATCACCTTGATTGGGCGTAGCACCGCCATCCGTCGCAGAGCAGTGGCGTTGAGTTCGGTGCGGATGAACGACTCGAGCAACTCGATGTCGTGGGTGCTGTTCGCCTTTGACACACCGATGTGGTCCATGAATGCACGAATGGCCGACGCTGGATAACCACGGCGACGAAAGCCTCGAATGGTTGGCATGCGAGGGTCGTCCCAACCATCGACAATGCCATCATCGACGAGGGTCTTGAGCTTTCGCTTCGACGTCACTGTGTGGGTGAGGTTGAGGCGCGCAAACTCTGTCTGCTCGGGCTTTTCTCGCGGCAGGTCGAGCTGTTCGAGGAACCAGTCGTACAGGGGACGATGGCTGTCGAATTCGAGCGTGCAGATGCTGTGGGTTACGCCTTCGATCGCGTCGCTCTGTCCATGTGCCCAGTCATAGGTTGGGAAGATGATCCAATCGGTGCCGGTGCGCACGTGGTGTTCGCGGCGAATGCGATACATAACCGGGTCACGCATCTGCATGTTCTCGTGGTTCATATCGATTTTCGCGCGAAGCACCTTCTCACCATCGGCGAACTCGCCGTTGCGCATGCCAGCGAACAGAGCCGCGTTCTCCTCGACGGATCGATCGCGGAAGGGGCTGTTCACACCGGGAGTCGTGAAGCCGCCCCGCTGTTCCGAGATGGTGTCGGCGTCTTGGTCATCGACGTAGGCAAGACCGCGTTCGATGAGCTCCATCGCCCAGTCGTAGAGCTGCTCGAAATAGTCCGACGCGTAGATGATGTCGTCGGGTTCGAAACCGAGCCAGCGAACATCTTCGATGATCCCATCGACGTAGTCCTGATCCTCGGTCTCGGGGTTCGTGTCGTCGAAGCGGAGCTTGGAGCTACCGTCGAAATCTTCGGCGATGCCAAAGTTCAGACAGATGGACTTCGCATGACCAATGTGCAGGTAACCGTTTGGTTCGGGCGGGAACCGCGTCTGCACGCGCTGGCCGTACTTGCCCGAGGCATTGTCTGCCCGGATCTTCTCGCGGACAAAGTCTGTTGATACTGGATCGTCACTCACGTGTTCAGACTAGGGACCGTGACCGGCTGACGTTCGGAATTGCGCGATCGCTCAGCAAGAATCAGGAGAGGGTGCGTGCGGTGTCCGATAACGGCACATCAGACTTCGACGCCGGCAGCGTTCCCAGTGCCCTGTCTCCAACCCGCGAGGTAACACCCAGCCAATTGTGCTCATTGCGATAGTGATGGAGACGGTGATGGGTGACCAGTCGCCGGTAGTAACCAACCTTGGGGCGATATCGAGTGTGTACGAGCAGGTGGGTCCACTCGTAGTGCGCAAGCATGACGTAGGAGGCAACGACCGCGGTCAGATACGTACTGAGCAGCGACGCCCCGAGAGCCCAAGCCACAAGCAATGGCCACGTCGCGTTCCACGCGAGGAGCATGACGAGAAAGACTGCCGCGTCGGGAGGACCGAGCATTAGCCATCCAATGTTGTCCGGGTCGAGATGATGCTCACGGTGACCAGCACCGGTCTTGAACTTCGTCATACGTAGCGAATCGGTGGGTGCGTGCAGCAAGAAGAGGTGGATAAACCACTCCACTGCGCCGACCATCGAAATGGTCACCGCCAAAACGACCAGATCCGCAATGTCATAGCCACCAACGAGCACTCGCACCACCAAAGCAATGCTCAACCCAGTGAGGATGACGTGGGGCGACCGATGCCCAAAGTAGGTACGAGCAACCTGTCCAAGCGTGTGCAGGTCGGTGGCCTTCTCCTCGGTTCGCCGGTCGTACTTTACAAACGCCATATCTCAGTTGTATCCGAAGATGCCCACAACCAACAGGGCCGAAGACGGTTGTTTAGGCGACCGCAACGTCAGTATCGGCCTGGTGGATGCTTCGACGGGTGTTGGTCAATGCGCTGACGAGAATCGATCCACGCTCCAAACCAGTCCGGTCACCAGCAAGGCACAACAGGTCTGCCCAGAGAGTCACCTCACGTTGATCGCCAGATTCAGGTAGCTCAAAGACAAACACGTTCTCGCCGTCGCGCATTCGATCTGCTGCCTGGCTCAGGGCGACAGCGACATCGACAACACAACCCGGGACAGCACGACCGTCGACAAGCACCCCCGCCTCGGTTTCAACCCAGCCACGAAGTCGGACGACCGGAAGCTGGTCGCCGACGTGGTCGGCCCTGATCGCTGCACGCAACGCGTCGAACTGATCGAGTCGGTCCTCCCACGTAAGCGCACCGTCGCGAACGTCGACCACAACTTCGCCAAAGCTGTGGTTGGGTTCGAGCAAGGAGACGTTTCGAAGCTCGGTGCTGGCGTGGCCACCTGCCACGGCACGCTCGTGAATCATGGTCCGGCGCCGATCCCAGAAGCGACGATGCAACGCACCGATCAACTTTCGGGTCCGCGGATCGAAGAGATCCTCCAAGCGCTCCTCCGATGTTGGGAAGACAACATCGACCACCGGAGCGCAAGCACGTGAGGTGCGAGGGGTTGAGGGGGAGTTCATGGTTCAGAACCTTCTTGCCGTGCCCGAACCGCCAGCAGCGGTGCAGGGAGCTGTCGAGAGAAAGTGACGCATCGGTAACTTCCTGCCTCCCATGATTCGGTGGATTTTTGGGTTTCACTAGCGCGGATTCAACCAAAAAGTGGCCAAATATCGGCGACTGAGGTAAAAATGATAAAAGTTGCAATCTCAAGGGAGCAGATCCATGGCCGACGAGCTCGATCTCAGCGTTCTGGGACACCGCATTCGCCACTTTCGCAAGCTCAGCAAACTCACGCTCGCCGAGCTCAGCGCGATGGTGGAGAAGCCCGTCCCCTATCTCTCCCAGCTCGAAAACGGTCGGATCGAGCCCAAGATTGGGCTCCTGCGCACCATCGGCGAGGCGCTCGATGTCTCGGTGGCGGACCTGGTGGACAGCACACCGCCCAACCGGCGCGCCGAACTCGAACTCAAACTTGCCCAAGCCCAAAACGACCCCGGCTACCAGGACCTTGGACTGCCTGTGCTGAAACCGAACGCAAAGCTGAGCGATGAAGTACTCGAACACCTCGTAGCCCTCTGGGATGCGGTTCCATCCGCGAGCCACGGGCGCACGCTACGGACCGAAGACAAAGCACGACTGGCCAATGCCGAACTCCGCCTCGAGATGCGCGAGCGCAACAACTACTTTGCTCACATCGAGGAGGTCGTGGCACGAGCACTCGAGGCAATCAACTACCCGGGACTAGGTCCGCTATCAGAACGGCACATAACCGACCTCGCAGCGCACTTCGGCTTCCGGGTCGAACGTGCCCGAGGTATGCCCAGCTCGGCTCGCTCGGTGACCGATCAGCGAAATCGAATCATCTATATCCCCCTTCGAGAAGAGGTGGACCTCCGCTCAGCGCGCTCGGTCGTCTTACAAACCCTTGGCCACTACGCCCTTGATCATTCAGCGACGAGGGACTTCGCCGACTACCTTCGCCAGCGGGTCGAGTCGAACTACTTCGCCGCCGCCGCGCTCATTCCCGAAGCGCCGGCGATCGACCTCCTGCGCCGCAGCTACAACGAAAAGCAGCTCTCGATCGAAGATCTGAAGGAGTCGTTCTACGCGTCCTATGAGATGGCCGCTCACCGCTTCACCAACCTTGCAACCGAGCACCTCGATATGCCGGTCCACTTCTTGCGCTGCGACCCCGAGGGGGTTGTTTCCAAAGCCTATGAGAACGACGGAATCGACTACCCCCATGACTCCGATGGCACGGTGGAGGGAATGCGAGTTTCGAGACACTGGGGCGTCCGTCAAGCCTGGCAAGCGTCAAAGAACTTCATGATGCACTACCAGCACACCGTCACCGACAAAGGTGACTGGTGGTGCGCGACCTACATCGAAGACGCATCGACGAACCCGTATGCCGTGAGTGTCGGAACCACCTCGAAACTGGCCTCCCACTTCCGAGGCGGCGACACCATCCGCAAGCTCGACGCGCGTTCGTCGAGAATGACCCCGGACCCTGAGCTCGTCTCACGTTGGGAAGACACGGCCTGGCCGTCAGCGGCCCAGCGCAGTCATGTGCTCACAGCATTGCCTCCATCGAGCCGGGAGTTCACTCCGTTCCCCGGCGTCGACCTCGTCGACGTGTATCGCTTTCTCGACCGCCAACGTCCGTCCTAGCCAAGCTTCGGTCGCGTCATCCCCTGGGGCGTTCCAGCCCGTACCATGAACACATGGCAACGGATCAACTGACGCCGATCGAAGGAATCCGACGAGAGCTTCAACGCACCGTCTCGCAGTACATCACCGGTACGCGGGCCGCGGGCACAGGGCGTCGCGCAGCTGACGACAGCTGGTTTGGACCCGACAGCGTGACATGGCTCGTCCATTCCGATTGGTCAATGATGATCGGCGGGGTGTCATCACTGCTGGTTCAGACGCTTCACCCGCCGACCATGGCTGGAGTCGCCGACCACTCCAACTACGCAGAGGATCCGTACGGACGCCTCCATCGCACCTCGAACTTCGTGGGCACCACGACATTCGGTAGCGCTGCTGAAGCCGAGCGAATAGTGAAGGCAATCACCAAGGTGCACAGCCGCGTGACCGGGACGACCCCCGCCGGCATTCCGTACGAAGCCAACGACCCACACAACCTGGCCTGGGTGCACTGCACGGAGGTCGACGGGTTTTTACGCGGCTATCGCCGCTATGGCCAGGTGCAGATCTCCGATGCCGAAGCCGATCAGTACGTTGACGAGATGGCGAGGGTCGGCGAAGCCATGGGTGTTGTAGGTGCCCCTCGATCTGTCGCCGAGCTCGACGTCCGACTGCGGTCGTATCTCCCCGAGCTCGAGTACGAAAAGCAGGCCCGCGAGGCCGTTCGTTGGATTCTCTTTCCACCGAACAAAATCGCCGCGCAGATCCCTTATTCGATCATTCTGACCGCAGCGATCAACCTCTTGCCGTCATGGGCGCGACGCAAACTGTGGATCCCACCACGCATCCCAATCGTCAGCGATGCACTGGTCGCACCCTCGGCAAAGACGCTCATGGGAACGCTTGGTTGGATCATGACCCCACCCCCAGAAATCGTTGAGGTCCGGGCTTCCCGATCGACTCAAGGCGGGTTCTCCCGATACCGAGCCATTGCATCGTCGAGACTCAAGTCGAGCTGATTGGCGAGCGACGCAAGCCAGGCAAGTACATCGCCGAGCTCATGCAGCTGCTGTTCCTTAGTACCTTTACGCGCTGCTTGAGCGAGTTCGCCAAGTTCTTCGCATAGCCAGGCCACAGTCGCCGGCATGCCTCGTTCCCGGTCCTGCTCGCCGTAAAGATCTTCCATCAGTGTCTGGACTTCATCGAGCTGCATTTCTGAAGAGTACTGGGCCAACGATGATCGACATCGCTCCATTCGATGGATGTGGCCCCCTTGGATATCGCCGTAGGCTTTCACACATGGAAGACACCAACGAAAAGCCCGTCATCACCGTCCCCAAGGGAGAACCGCCAACGGATCTCGTCATCGAGGACCTCATCGAGGGCGACGGCGCCGAGGCAACCGCTGGTGTGTCGGTCTCGGTCGACTACGCCGGAATCAGCTGGTCAAACGGCCGCGAGTTCGATGCCTCGTGGAACCGGGGCCAGCACTTCAGCTTCGGCCTCGGGGGCGGTCAAGTCATCCCAGGTTGGGATCAAGGAGTGCAGGGCATGAAGGTCGGCGGACGGCGCCGCCTGACCATCCCGCCCAACATGGCATACGGACCGTCGGGCGCCGGCGGTGTCATCGCCCCAAACGAAACCCTCATCTTCGTCGTCGATCTCCGTTCGATCGGCTAGAGACAGTTCGGCACCAAAACGACAAGAGCCCCGAGCGCACGTTGGCGCTCGGGGCTCTTTCGTTTTTACTGCCGGTCAACTGGTTAGCCGACGATGCCCTTTTCGATGAGAGCCTCGGCGATCTGGATCGTGTTCAGGGCTGCACCCTTGCGGAGATTGTCACCGCTGATAAACATCGAGAGTCCGTTATCCATCGTCTCGTCGGGTCGGATGCGGCCAACGATCGACGGATCGATACCCGCTGACTTCAATGGTGTTGGCAGATCGTCGAGCACGACTCCCTCAGCAGTTGAAAGAAGCTCTCGTGCCCGATCGGGGCTAATCGCACGCTCGAAGCCTGCGGTGATAGCGAGCGAGTGACCGGTAAAGACGGGCACTCGAACACAGATACCGGCAACGAGAAGGTTCTCGATTTCGAGGATCTTGCGACTTTCGTTGCGCAACTTCTGCTCTTCGTCAGTCTCATCGCGGCCATCATCAACGATCGATCCGCACATCGGCACAGCGTTGAACGCGATCGTGGTTGCGAACGATGACGGTTCGCCAAAGTCGATTGAATCGCCGTCATAGGTCAACGAAGGGAGCTTCTCGACACCCTTGCGAACTTGTTGATCAAGCTCGTCGACACCAGCAAGGCCCGCACCAGAGACTGCTTGATAGGTGCTGACCACCATTCGTTCGAGCCCAGCCTCATCGTGCAACGGCTTGAGAACCGGCATGGCAGCCATCGTCGTGCAGTTCGGGTTCGCGATAATGCCCTTCGGGATGGCGTCGAGCGCATGCGCGTTGACCTCGGGAACAACCAGCGGTACGTCTGGGTCCATACGGAACGCCGAGGAGTTGTCGATCACGATGGCGCCCGCTGCGGCCACCTTGTCGGCAAGAGCTCGAGAAGTTGCACCGCCAGCGGAGAAGATGGCTATGTCGAGACCGCTGTAATCGGCAGTGGTTGCGTCCTCGACGGTGATGGTCTGGTCACCGAATTCGATCTGGCGTCCGGCGCTGCGAGCGGATGCGAAGAAGCGCAATGTGTCGATTGGAAAATCACGTTCCAAAAGCAGCGTGCGCATGACACCACCGACCTGGCCGGTAGCTCCAACAATTCCTACATTTACCATGCATAGAGGCTACGTGGATTGCCTATATTCGCGCCGCCATATGACTCATTTCGGTGATGAAACCTTGCGGAACATCAACGATTTTGACACGGAGCGTGTGATTTTTGCGAACGGATGGGTGGACTCTCGCAACTCAACTGGCACAGTGGACTCAATATCCAAAGCAATGGGGAGACCTGCCTTGGCGGGTGAGGGAAAAGAGTCATGAGCGAAGTAAAGAGACCACGAGGACGACCACCGAAGTATCCGCCACGCGAAGTCGAAGAACGCCTGATCGAAGCCTCGATCGAGCGATTGCTCGACAACGGCGTTGACAGCGGACTCGACGCGATCGGCCTCGATGATGCGATTGTTTCTGCTGGTGTGCCCAGGGGAATGTCGTATCGCATCTGGCAAGACGGCGACCGCGCCCCCCAGGACGCACTTCGCCACGCAGTTGTCCTGAAGCTCCTAGGCCTACCAACCACAAGTGGATTGGCGGCTACCAAGGAACGGCTGGCAAAGGAGCTTGCTGACATTACGCCCCTGATCGATTCTGGCGACGTCAATGACCGCAACCGTGTGATTGCTGAACTCGCTCGCGTAGTCGGCTCGTTCAACCACGAAGCGCTCGACTCGAGCCCCGAGTGGCGCCTCTACAACGCGCTTCGAGCCGCGGCCATCACCCGCAGAGACCTCGACCCCGAAATCAAAGCGCTCATCATCCGTGGCGAGGATCTGCTGATCGAACGCTACGCCGAGCTTTACTCGTCCGTCGCCGAATCGCTTGGCGTGTCACTGCGAGAAGGGCTCACAATCGAGCAGTTTGCAGCTTCGGCCTACGCCCTAAACGAAGGACTGTCGGGTCGACTCACGACGAGCTACCAACGAGACGGGATTACCCGTCGGTCCGGAACCGAAGACGTTGCGGAATGGACCCTCTTCTCGGTTGGTCTCGAGGCACTCATTCGGCACTTCTTCGCCGTTTGATCTGCAAAGAAATGTAAACGATTGCAAACCCGTCTACCGGCTAACGCCGGGAGGCGGGTTGGCATTTAGCCACGTTCGAAAGTCCGAAACGTTGTTGGCAGGTGCGCTTCCGGGCAACGTAACCCAAAGCCCGGGCTGCCAACTCGTCTCCAAACGCTGATACTTGGCAATGCCTGGCCCTGGCACTTGGGTGCCTTGGCCGCCGGTGGTGTTGTAGTAGTCAATGCCGCACTGGAACAGAACTCGCACCTGGCTGAGATCAACGGTTCTTCCGTCCGGCTGTTGAAGTCGCATCTCGGAAGTGAGGAACTCCGCGGTCTGTCCAGCCGCTGGGCTTTGTCGTTCACCAGCCCAGAAGTGCATCATTAGCGCGTCGGGATTCCAGGGCGCCGAGTAACTGCCATCTTCTTCGAGACGCCAATCGATCGAGCCTTGACCCGAGGCGAAGGGATCTTGATTAACCCGACCTGGCAGACCGAGGTATGCACCGTTCGATAGCGAATCAAGAGCAACGTCGAATGCCTTAGACCACGAACCTGAAGCGAACTGATAGTACGCGCCTTCGCGAAAGTTCACCCGGAAGTCGACGGGTGGATTATGCCCGTTTTCTGGGATAACGGCGCAACGGAACTCAGCAAACTGATTGCTTCGCAGATTCCCCCATTGGCTGTTTCGAGTCGTCCCCTGGGCCCAGTTCCACCCTTGGGGTAGAAACAGCGGAGCGTCATGAGCTCCCATTGGGGACTCTTCGTTCGGGTTGGAACCGTCGCCAGCACCGATCGTTCCGTTGATGACCTCAGAAACCGTGAAGGACCCACTGACGCGGGCAGGTGGAGGAGCCGGTGCTGGCGCGGGAGCCGGTGCTGGCGCGGGAGCCGGTGCTGGCGCGG
>CAZSYL010000014.1:26589-38188 GCA_964610745.1 uncultured Acidimicrobiales bacterium | reverse complement strand
GGCGCAGGTGCTGGCGCGGGTGCAGGGATCGGTGCAGGGGCTGGCGCGGGTGCAGGGATCGGCGCGGGCGTCGGCGCCGGGATGGCAACGACGTCGGTGGTGGTTGTGATGGACAGCGGGCCAGCGGTCGGCGATAGCGGCACGGTCGTCAGCGGAGCGAACGGCACCGCCTCCTCGTCACCAGTGGCGACGTCGGTCAAAGCGCTATCGATTTGGTCCTCATTCTCGTCAGCGACGTTCCCCTGCGGATCGACGGTGGCCTGAGCGTCGGATTCGCTGTTGTCAACGAGCGCTTCGGCGGCCGGCGGGCCGCCTTGGTCGGCACCTATTCCCTCGCCGATACGCCCAGCGGTGTCCTCCTGGCTTGAAACTGCAGGAGACACCGCGAGACGACCCGGTTGGGGTGTCTGCGTGCGACTTCCATCGACGAGTTCGGCCTCGGTAGTCACCGCAGAGGCAGCCGAACCTATCGATGTTTCGGTGTTGCTGTTGAAGAGAATCAGGGTGATTGAGAGCGCGATCGAGAACGTCAAGGAAAACACTGTCGGTCTGACGTCGAACTGACGTCGAAACTCTGTCACCGCTTCTCCAATATCCTTCGCCCGCACCCCTCTAAAGTGGCACAAAAAGGGAGAAAATTCCATAGGTTGCCCACCCCGAGTGAGTGTCGTCGGACACCCCTTGCTGAATTACCGCTTTACGGCTAACAGATTGGTGATCCTCGATCACCTTGTGTCGGCACTGAGAAGCGCCCAAACGGGGTCATGATCGCTGGCGTGGTGACCCACCGTGACGCCGGAGTCGATGACGTCGAACCCTTTGGCAAAGAGGTGATCGAGTTCAAACGGGCGCCCGAAGCGGAAAAACGTCTGCTGCCCAGGAGGCAAAACGCGGACCATGTGGGCCCGCTCCATGTGCTCGACCAGGCCCCGTATCGACCGCCCTGAAGCCGTGTTGAAGTCACCTCCTACCACCGCTTTTGGTTGTCCGGCACCAACGACTTGATCAGCGACTTCGCGATACTGCGCCACTTGCCGGCGATGTGGCAGCGTCGAGATCTCTGCGTGCACACTCCAAACCTGGATGTCGTGAGGGTCTCCACCAGCGGAGGGTCGAACCGTGACCGGTGCCTGAACAGCAATCCGGCGCATCCCCATAAACCTCGCAAGATGCGGTAGACGAATCGCCTTCGCCTCCCCCACTTCACCTCGGACAAGGATCGCGTTTCCGAACGGCTTGCCGGTATCGCCGTGCTTGCAGCCCGCCCGATACACCGCAGCCAACCCGAGCGCTTCAGCGATCCGCTGCGGTCCAACGTCGTCCATCTCCTGCAACAGAATGAGATCCGCGTCCTTGAGGTCAGGATCTGTAGTTAGGACATCGATCGCTCGATCGATTCCCTGGCCAAGCTCGATATTCCACGACACAACCCGCATTGGTTGGTCGACCTGTTTAGACAGGAGCTTTCGACAACTCAAAGGCATCGTGCAATGCCTGAGTGGCCTTGTCGACGTCTCCGCCGCGCACGACACAGCTGATCCGAATCGCCGAGGTCGAGATCATCTCGATGTTGATGTCGTTCGAAGCGAGCGTTTCAAACATGGTGGCCGCTACCCCGGGGTTGCTCTTCATACCTGCGCCAACGACCGACACTCGACCAATGTCTGAATCGGTGCTGACCACGCAACTATCACCGGGAGCACTCGCCTCACAGATTGCGGCGGCGCGCTCAGCGTCGTCGGTAGGTGTGGTAAACGAGATGTCGGTTTCGCCGTCTTCACTGACGTTCTGCACGATCATGTCGACGTTGACTCCAGCATCGGCCAGAGCGCGGAACATCCCCGCAGCGATGCCCGGCTCGTCAGGCACACCACACACCGTCACCTTGGCCTCTGAGGTATCGGGTACGACGGCCTTGATGATTGCTAATTCCATTTCGGGATCCTCCTCGATGACCCAGGTGCCAGGCTCCCAGGTAAATGCAGAACGAACGTGCAGTGGCACGCGAAAACGTTGAGCGACCTCGACGGATCGCATGACGGGCTTAGGGCAACCAACGGCGGTCATTTCGAGCATCTCGTCGAAACTGATGCTCGGCATCTTGCGCGCATCGGAAACGACTCGCGGGTCGGTCGTGAACACGCCCGAGACGTCGGTGTAGAGCTCGCAGGAATCGGCTTCAAGCGCATGGGCGAGCGCAACGGCGGTGGTGTCGGAGCCTCCACGCCCAAGGAACGTAACGTCCTTGTCTTCGGAGACGCCTTGGGAGCCCGCCACGATCGGGACCATGCCAGCGTCGATAGCTTCGCGGACCCGGGTTGGGTTGACCTCGAGAATTTTTGCGTTTCGGTGATTGGTATCGGTGAGGAAACCAGCCTGACTACCAGTGAACGACGCACTGGGAATTCCGGCATCGTTGAGAGCCATCGCGACCAACGCGCTCGCCTTACGTTCGCCCGCGGTAATAAGCAGATCCATCTCACGACCGGGTTGCGTCTTTGACACCTCATCGGCGAGACGAAGCAGGTGGTCTGTTTCCTTACCCATTGCGGACACGACGAGAACCACCTGGTCTCCTCGTCTGACACACCGGGCAACGTGATCAGCGACCTCACCAATGCGGTCCGCATCAGCTACTGAAGTACCACCAAATTTCTGAACGACAAGAGCCACAGGCAAATACGGTAACGTTTAACCGTGTCTCCACAAACCAAGAAGACAGTCACCCTCATTATTGCCATCCTTCTCGTGATCGGACTTATTGCACCACTGGCGGCCATCGCGTTCGCCTAGCGGTTGGGATCTGATCCAATGACGGGCAGTTCGTGGGTCTTTCCGCCAGCAGAAAGCGCGGACGAATACGGCGTTGTCGGCATTGGAGCGGACCTCGAGCCGGAGACAATCCTCGCGGGCTACAGCCAGGGGCTGTTCCCGATGCCACTCGAGCCGAGCGGACCCATTGCCTGGTGGTCGCCTGACCCCCGAGCGATCATGCCACTCGATATGCACGTCTCCCGATCGTTGAAGCGTTCAATGAAGAAGTTTCACTTCACGATCAATACCGCATTCGTGGACGTCATGAAGGCGTGCGCCGATCCATCCAGGCCACACGGCTGGATCGATGCCCAGATCCTCTCGGCGTACACGCGACTACACGAGCTTGGTTGGGCCCATTCGGTCGAGACTCGCAACCAGGCCGGCGACCTCGTCGGGGGCGTGTACGGGATTGGCGTCGGAAGGCTGTTCGCCGGTGAGTCCATGTTCCATCACGAGACGGACGCATCGAAGGCAGCGCTCGTCCATCTGACCGGCTCCCTTCGAGACCACGGCATCACCCTCTTCGATGTGCAATGGATGACTCCACATCTCGCGTCGCTGGGGGCGATCGACCTATCGCGAGAAGAGTACCTACGGCGTCTCAACAATGCGATAAACATGAGTTCTGAGGGCACGTCGATATTGTCCTCGAATCCAAGTCCAACACTGCCGAAGGATTGACTTGAGTCCGACCATGAACGCACCGAAACAGATTTGATGGACAGTCGCGCCCTAGTGGCAATTTCGGTCGGACTCACCGGCTTCGTTCTCGGCATCTTCGCCTTGGCGCAAGGCGCGACCCTGGGCATATTTGCTGGGCTTGCCGCCCTCGGCGCCGGTGCCGTTGGCTACCTCGTCGCACGCGACCTCGCCAGACTGGAGTCTCAGCTCAAATCCGAGCGCGACCAGTCAGCGAGTCTCGAGGAGACCGTTGCCTCGCAAGTGCAGGCACGCATCACCGCGGAAGACACTGTGCGGTCACTCGGCACCGAACTCGCCGCAACCCAGGCGAGCGAGGCTGCCCGGACCGAACGAATCGAAGAAGACATCCGCAGCGAACAACCGACGAGCGTGAATGCCCGCCAGGCAATTACCGAGCCATCGACCGGACTCTTCACCGAGATCTACTTCCGAGCCGCAATCGAGGCAAGGGTCGCCGCTGCACGACGCCACCTTCGCCCGGTCGCTGTCATCTTGATGGAGGTAACCGTCGGTTCTGAAGAAGAGGGCCGGACACAAGCAGAAGCTCCAGTCGTCGCGAGCTACATCCTCGAAACCCTCCGCGAGTCCGATACCGCGTGTCGAACGAGCAAAGGCCTGTATGCCCTCGTCCTCGAAGACACTCCCGAGAACGGTGCCGTCTGGACCGTCGAACGGATCCGCCGGCGCATCCTCGAAGACGAAGCGGGCATGACCGTCTGGGCCGGGGTTGCCTGCTACCCCGCCCACGCTTTCGAAGTACGAGATCTGGTTGGCAAGGCAAGCGAGGCGCTTCAGGCTGCCACCGAATGGCACCAGGACCGTATCGAAGTAGCGGTCGCTGATATCTGAGGCTCTTAGTCGACGCTAGTCAGCTCGAAGGCGCTGGTCTATCGAACCATCGACGAGCGCGCCGAGAAGGCCTGGTTTCTCACGGCTGGCCGCACGTGTGCCCCACGCCGCAGCGATGAGTGCAAAGAGAACCGCTTCGGGCCACGCGGGACCAGCATGCAAGAAGTTCGGTCCGTCCATATTGCCAACGAGCACAATGATGCCGGTGGTGACCAATACGAGCGTTGCGGCACCGATTCCGCCAGTGCGAGCCTCCTTCACACTCGCCCGACCGCTGCTGCGAAGGCTCAATGGCCAAAGCACCGCTGCTATCAGCGGTGCAAAGTGATAGTGCAGCGTCGGGTTCCGAGCAGCCAGAAAGAACCAGACGACGCAAACCCCTCCGGTAAGGAAGGCTCCGCGGAGATGGGTGGGCTCTTTCCACATGACTCACAAACCTCCGGTAGCTGGCCGCGAATTCCGTTAGCTGCTGGCGCCGCGCACCGGAAGGCCCGCGGCCAGGTAGACCGAGTCAATCGCTGCCATGTTCTGGATCGAGTCCTCGCCCTGAGTCAGGTACGGCGTCCCGTGTATGACATGGTCACAAAATGTTCGAACCATGTGTTCATACGAATCGCCCGCAACGATTTCTCCGGAGGTCTCTCCGGCACTGGTTCGGATGGTCAACGAGTTGCCGGACTGAGGTGACAATGGGTTGATTGCCGTGATCGACCCCAACGTTCCGGTGACCTCCAGACGGATGTCGGGCTCTCCCTCGTTGATCATCGAGCTCTCAATTCGACCCGTCGCCCCGCCAGGGAACGCCATCTCCGCCCAGATGGCACCATCGATATTCTCGGGTCCAACGGTCGCTTCGGCTTCAGCAATCGTTGGTTCTTCGCCCACGGTATGACGTGTCCAGATCGTGGCGTAGCATCCAAGATCCATGAGTGAACCGCCCGATGTGGCGTAGTCCCATCGAATGTCCGGCTGCGGGATTGCGATGTTGAAGTAGCTCTCGGACCGAGTGACTTCGCCGATTACACCAGAGGCAATGACATCGACGATTCGTTGGAACATTGGATGATGGCGATGGTGGAAGGCTTCGCCAAGGACACGACCTTCATCGTCGGCGACCTCGACCATCTCGGCCGCCTGTTCGGCGTTCGACGCAAACGGCTTCTCGCAGAGAACGTGTTTGCCTGCCCGCAGCGCCTTGATCGTCCACTCGTGATGCAGGTTGATGGGGAGTGGGTTGTAGACCACGTCGACATCATCGGCCTCGATCAGTGCCTCGTAGGAGTCGCAGACACCTTCGACACCATGCTCAGCAGCGAACGCTTCGGCGCGGGAAGTATCGCGCGCCGCAATTCGGGAAATGACCGCGGACCCGATCTTGTGAACCGGCCGCACCAGGGCCTTGGGAGCGATTCGGGCTGCTCCGAGTACACCGAAACGGAGCGGCTGAGCTGGAGGATGAGCTGCCATGGCGCAAACCTAGCCGACCCGCAATGGCGAGACCCTACGCTCGATGTAGCTCCGCGCTCAGGTGGTGTTGCAGATCAAGTCCGACCGCAGCCATATCGAGGCGATACGTCAACGAGTCATCTTCGACCTGAACAACTCGCTCGACTCGCTGAACGTCTCGAGCAGTCGCTGTGCGCGGCACCGAAGTCGACCTCATCGATAGAGACAGGCCCCCGTCGGTCATAGCCACCTCACCCTCGTGAAGCTCGACAACGCCGGTGGGTTGAGCAACGACAAACTCGACCCTGTCGACACCAACTGGGCGGAGATATCCCGCTTCGGTGTGCAGCGGCAGATCTGTTTCCGCGTGCCGGGTTTTTTGTGTGTAAGAAAGGAATGGCTTTCCAACGTGACCGAAGATCACTTCCTCGAGATAGCCAAAGGTCTCGATCGTTGGATACATGCCTGTCCCGCGGCCACGCCAGGTTCCGAGCAGGCTCGCTAAATGCGCTACATCAGGATGCGGCTCGGGTGAACTCATCGCCGGTTCACACCCCCCACGTGCGTCGCGGCACCGAGCGGCTATGCCAGCGGCGGTCGGCGAAACGCCAGTCGGTGTCGGGTTCCTCGGGAGGCTGCGCGGCCGATGGCTTGGGCCAGACTTCCAACACCGCAACGGTGATCGCCGCAACGATATCGGCATCGGGTTCTGGCCGAATGCCAGCGATGTGCACCTGTGACGTCATTAGAGCGGCACGTTTCCGTGCTTGCGTTCCGGGATCCGTTCTTGCTTGGTCTCGAGGAGGCGAAATGCGCCAGCGACAACCTTGCGAGTCTCGGCGGGATCGATGACTTCATCGATGTAACCTCGCTCAGCAGCAACGTATGGGTTTGCGGTGCGCTCGGTGTATTCGGTGACGAGCTCGGCTCGCTTGGCCTCGGGGTTCGCCGACTGCTGGAGCTCGCGGCGATAGATGACCTCAACTGCGCCCTGTGGACCCATCACTGCCATCTCTGCTGTTGGCCACGCAAAGCTCATGTCTGAACCGACCGCCTTGGAATCCATCACCAGATAGGCGCCGCCGTATGCCTTGCGGGTAATGACCTGCACGCGTGGCACCGTGGCCTCGCAGTAGGCGTAGAGCAGCTTGGCGCCATGGCGAATGATGCCGCCGTGTTCTTGATCGACTCCGGGAAGAAAGCCAGGAACATCACAGAAAGTAAGGAGCGGGATGTTGAAGGCGTCGCATGTTCGAACGAAGCGACCAGCCTTTTCCGCCGAATTGATGTCGAGTACACCAGCGAAGACCTTCGGTTGGTTGCCGACGACGCCGATTGCTCGCCCGTCGATCCGTGCGAATCCACAGACGATGTTCTGAGCCCAGTCACCGAAGTACTCAAAGAAGTCGCCGTCGTCGACGACCTCACGGATCACATCGACCATGTCGTAGGGCTGATTGGAGTTCTCTGGAAGGATGTCTCTCAGAACGGGACATAGCCGATCTGGATCGTCGCTTGATTCCTCGACCGGCGCCACATCGAGGTTGTTCGACGGCAGGAACGTGAGCAACAGCTTCACCTGGTCGAGGACATCCTCTTCACTTTCTCCGGTGTAGGTCGCAACGCCGGACTTGGACGCGTGCGACTTGGCGCCACCAAGTTCTTCGAGGGTGACCTCTTCGCCCGTGACCGTCTTTACGACGTCGGGCCCAGTAATGAACATGTGCGACTTCTCGCGGACCATAAAGATGAAGTCGGTCATGGCCGGGCTGTAGACCGCACCGCCGGCACATGGTCCAAGGATCACCGAGATCTGTGGGATCACACCGGAGGCCTGCACATTTCGATAGAAGATGCCGCCGTAGGCGTCGAGGCTGACAACCCCCTCCTGAATGCGAGCACCCGCGCCGTCGTTGAGCCCGATGAGCGGAGCGCCGACACTGTTCGCGAGGTCCATCACCTTGTGGATCTTCTCGGCGAAGACCTCTCCGAGGGCACCACCGAAGACGGTGAAGTCCTGGGCAAAGACGAAGACCTTGCGACCATCGACGGTGCCCCAACCAGTCACGACGCCGTCGGTATAGGGACGCTCTTCGATGCCCGAGTCGAGCGCTCGATGCCGAGCGAGCATGTCGAGCTCGTGGAACGAGCCCGGGTCGAGCAGATATTCGATGCGTTCGCGCGCGAGCATCTTGCCCTTGGAACGTTGCCGTTCCACGGAGCGTTCTGACCCGGCGTGGATGGCTTCATCGCGACGACGTTCAAGGTCGGCGATTCGGTCACTCATTGACTGCTGCGACATTCGGGAGAGGCTAGCCCGCAAGCTTCGTCCTTGGCAGCTTGGGACTCGAACAAGGACGCCACATCGCTACGAAGTGACGCAATAAGAGTCGCCTTCAGGAAGTTGGCGGCGCCGAAACAGCGACTAGCGGCTCATCGCGCGGTGGCAGCGAGAAGACGATATTCGTCAAGGACCCGGCGTGACTCGGAAAGCTGATCGATGCTTCCGCCGGAGTTGCGGAGGTCCTGGTGATGGCGCCATCCCGAGAGAAGCTGTTGAAATGCGGCGTGTTGTGCAGAGCTCATGATGTTCCTTTCAGACCGTTGTCCGAGGGGGAGGGTGTTGTGGGAGCGGTCCGACCATGCGGCTCGTCCTGAAATACATCCTGACGGAAAAGCCGCCGAACGTGGCACTGTATTTGCTTGCGAAACTCTGCTGATACAGTGTTTACCACTGTGATAGACGATATTGACAGAGATATACTCGGCCATCTCTCAAGACAGGGCCGCTTAACTCAACGCGAGCTAGGTCAACTTGTCGGACTGAGCCCGAACGCTGCTGGCGCTCGAATGCAACGCCTGGTCGAACGCGGCCTCATCAGCGGCTTTCGAGCCGAGCTCGACCATGGAGCCCTCGGCCGACCTGTCGAAGCTTCGATCGACGTCTGGCTCGACGACATCTCCAAACCAGATTCCTTTGCCGACTTCGTGCTGAACGACGAGCGCTGCATCGAGTGCTTTCATCTCACCGGCAGGCTGGACTTCCGGTTGAGGGTTCGCGTGGCCTCAAGCGACGATCTCAACTCGTTGCTCAACGATCTGCGAGCCCAGGCAGGCGTACGACAAACCGACAGCAGACTCGTCCTTCAACACTTACCGACGACCTAAGGAAACCCTTTCCCGCCTCGCGCACGCCTCACCCACGGTTAGTGTTGTAGGGCATGAACGCTGCCGCTGACTCTGCTCTCCAGGGCTGAACCTTGGTCTTCAGCTCGATCACGTTCCTCTTCTTCTTTCTGCCCGCAGTACTCGCGTTTGTCGCGTTGAGCCCAAAGAAGCTCCGCAACACCGTGCTGCTCCTCGCAAGCCTGGTGTTTTATGCGTGGGGAAGTCAGTGGTTCGTAATCGTTCTGGTCGCCACCAGCGCGCTGGACTATTACCTCGTTGGACAGCGCTGGTTAAAGGCATCGGTCGTGCTCAACCTGAGCGTGCTCGCATACTTCAAATACGCGGGGTTCTTTGCTGTTGACGTGGTGGGCGCCTTCACCCCATTCGACAATCCGCCGGCATGGCTGACCAATGTGGTCCTCCCGATCGGCATCTCGTTCTTTACCTTTCAGCGCATCAGCTATGCCGTCGATGTCATCAGTGGACGAGAAGAACCGGTAAATCACTTCGGCGATTACATGCTCTACATCGTGCTGTTCCCCCAGCTGATCGCTGGGCCAATCGTCCGATACAGCGACATCAGCGCACAGCTGAAGAACCGCAGCATGACGATGGAGGGGTTCTCCGATGGGTCGGTGCGCTTTGCGCTTGGCCTGTCCAAGAAAGTCCTCATTGCAGACTCGCTTGGTCCAGTCGCTGACGCGGTGTTTGCCAGCGACGCAGGAAACATCACCACACCCGCTGCCATCCTTGGAACCGTCGCCTACACCCTGCAGCTGTACTTCGACTTCAGCGGCTACTCGGACATGGCCATCGGTCTCGGTCGAATCCTCGGCTTCACCTTCCCGGAGAACTTCAACCGTCCATACACCGCTGTTTCGGTCACCGACTTCTGGCGACGCTGGCACATGACTCTTTCGTTCTGGTTCCGTGACTACGTGTACATACCGCTCGGCGGTAGCCGAACTGGCCACACGACCCGAAACCTCATCATTGTTTTCCTGCTCACCGGCCTTTGGCACGGAGCCGCATGGACGTTCGTTGTGTGGGGCGCTTACCACGGTTCCCTCCTGTTGCTTGAGCGCAAATTCGGAGGACGCCTTCTTCCCGGAGTCGGTGGTCGCATCATCACACTCGTGCTGGTGATGTTTGGGTGGATCGTGTTCCGCGCACCAGACTTCACCGTCGCCGCTGAAGTCTTCACATCCTTGTTCGCCTTCGATTTCGGGCCGGTGAGCCCGGCCATTACTCGTTCGCTCGAAACCAGGGCACTCGTCGTCCTTCTCGGGGCGAGCCTCGTGTTCTTCCAACCCGGCCGCAAAGTCGCTGGCGATGCAAACCTCCTGTCGGACAAGGCCCCTGCAGCACTTGCGCGCACGATGCTCCTCGGCGTTGGAATGCCAGCGGCACTCCTCGTCGCAGCCTCACAGTCCTTCAGCCCATTCCTCTACTTCCAGTTCTGATCGCGAGAACGCCGTATGCGCCGCTCAACCCGCATCCTCACCGCCGTCTGGTTCATCGCAATTCTCGCGATTCCTGGAGTGGCTTCGATCTTCTCTGAACGCGAAACGATTGCGAACCGGCCCGTCTCTGAGTTCCCAGAAGCCGACGCTGAAGAAATCCTCACCGGCGACTTCTTTGAGAACGTCGACAACTTTGTAGAGGACCGTCTCTCCATACGGGAACGCGCAATCGAAACCGAAGCGACCATTTCGTTCGACGTCTTCAGCGACTCACCCAACCCCGAGGTCTACATCGGCGACGACGACTTTCTCTTCATCGCCGCCACGTTCGATCGACCGTGCGAGTCCGACGCCGAAGGCGTCTGGATTGAACCTTCGACCGTGACCGAAAGAATCGGAGCTCTGCGATTCGAACTGGAAGAGAACAACGCAGAGTTCTTCTTTACGGTGGTCCCCGAGAAAGCGTGGGTCTATCCGGACCTACTCCCCGACTCTGTCGAAAACAGGGACTGTGCCGATGAGCTGGTCACCGACTTGCGCGACGAGCTCGCCGGGCAAACCGGCTATCTCGATATCTTCGACCTGCTCCTCACCGAAGCACCACTCACTGAGGATCGCCTCTACCAACGCACCGACACCCACTGGAACAGCTTCGGACGCGCCGTCGCAGCCGAGTTCATCATCGATGCAATCGAGCCCGGACTCTACGATCAAGATGCTCTGGTCGACCTCGGCGAGGTGGACAAACCCGAGGGTGGCGATCTCGCCCAACTGCTCGGGATCGACGTTTTTGACCGGGACGTTCGTCTCCAGACGACCCGTGAGTTCATCACCACTGAGACCATCGAAGAGGTCGGGGCACAGCGACGTTGGCAGAGCAGCACCGCGGACACCGACGCAGCGCCACTGATCCCGGGAAGAACGATCGTCGTGACCGACTCTCACCTCAACACCAGTGCCTCCTTCTTCAACCAGTACTTCGAGGATCTACACGTCATCCGCTGGCAGGACATCAACGATGACAACGTTGAGGCAGCCATCGTTGAGGCCGACCGAGTGATCATGTCGTTCACGTCGAGATTTAGTGCGGTGCGCTATTCGGGAATTCCCCAGCTTCTCACCAGACACCTACGCGCCAACCAGTAGTTGCCGCG
>CAZSYL010000014.1:1722-26489 GCA_964610745.1 uncultured Acidimicrobiales bacterium | reverse complement strand
CCAATTGCATGGCGATTGTGTGAATCCAGCGTTACCGATCGAAGTCGGGTGATGTATCACACCTTCGATCGAGCCATCCTGACCAGTCCAGCGATAGGCGTCTAGATCCAAAAGGTTCTAGTGTCGATAGTCACACACCATCACCGCAGTCGGGAGCAACACAGAATGTCGGAGACCGTCAAAGCAGCCATCCTTCAAACCGCATGGACGGGTTCGAAGGAGTCGATGATCGAGCTTCACGAGAAATACCTCGCCGAAGCCGCCGCCGCAGGCACACAGGTCATGTGTTTCCAGGAATTGTTCTACGGGCCGTACTTCTGTCAGGTGCAGGACGCCGAGTTCTACAGCTATGCCGAGGCCATCCCCGACGGACCGACGACCAAGCGCTTTCAAGAGCTGGCCGAGAAGTACGGCATGGTGCTCGTGCTTCCCATGTACGAAGAAGAGCAGGCGGGTCTCTTGTACAACACCGCCGCGGTCATCGACGCCGACGGTTCGTACCTCGGCAAATACCGCAAGGTCCATATCCCTCAGGTGAAGGGATTTTGGGAGAAGTTCTATTTCCGCCCGGGAAACCTCGGATACCCAGTCTTTGATACTGCGGTCGGCAAGGTTGCGGTCAACATCTGCTACGACCGTCACTTCCCCGAAGGTTGGCGCGAGCTTGGTCTGAACGGCGCCGAACTCGTCTTCAACCCGTCGGCGACTAGCCGCGGCCTCTCGTCGTACCTGTGGAAGCTCGAGCAGACGGCATCGGCGGTGGCGAACATGTACTTCGTTGGGGCGATCAACCGGGTCGGCATCGAAGAGCTCGGCGATAACGACTTTTACGGCACGAGCTACTTCGCCGATCCACGAGGTCAGTTCGTTGGCGAGGTTGCATCCGACCAAGAAGAAGAGCTCGTCATTCGAGATCTCGACATGGGCTTGGTCAAAGAAGTCCGTGACCAGTGGGCCTTCTACCGAGACCGTCGGCCAGACATGTACGAGCAGATCGCAAAGGCATAGGCGGAGGAGAAGACCATGACGAAGTTGATCACTGGTGGAACTGTCATTTCGGCAACCGGAGCTGATCCCGCCGAGGTGCTGATCGATGGCGAGAAGATCGTTGCCGTCCTCGAACCGGGGTCGACGATTGCGAACTCTGCTGCCGCGTCGGCCGAGATCATCGACGCGACCGGCAAGTACGTGATCCCCGGCGGTGTCGATGTACACACCCACATGGAGTTGCCGTTCGGCGGCACGTTCGCATCAGACACCTTTGAAACCGGGACGATCGCCGCAGCGTGGGGCGGAACCACCACGATTGTCGACTTCGCAGTTCAGAGCTACGGCCGTCAAGTGCGCGAGTGCCTCGACGAGTGGCATGGCAAGGCCGATGGCAACTGCGCGATCGACTACGGATTTCACATGATCATCGGCGACGTCAACGAGGCGTCGCTAAAGGAGATGGACATCCTGGTCGACGAGGGGATTAGCAGCTTCAAACTTTTCATGGCCTACCCTGGCGTCTTCCTCTCCGACGACCGACAGATCTTGCAGGCGATGCAAACGTGTTCGGACAACGGCGGGTTGATCATGATGCACGCCGAGAACGGCATCGCGATCGACCTCCTCGCCGAACAGGCGGTTCTTCGGGGCGAAACCGATCCGGTTAACCACGGCATCGTGCGTCGCCAAGAACTCGAGAGTGAAGCAACCCACCGCGCAATCAAGTTGGCAAAGGTCGGGGCTGCGCCGCTCTACATTGTTCACCTTTCAGCCTCAGGTGCGCTCGAAGAGGTCGCCCGTGCACGCAACAACGGCGCCAACGTTTTCGCTGAGACGTGTCCGCAATACCTCTACCTAACCCTCGAAGATCACCTCGGTGCCCCCGGCTTTGAGGGCGCAAAGTACGTCTGCTCGACTCCCTTGCGCTCCAAACACGAACACCATCACGCCGACCTGTGGACGGGTTTGCGAGCCAACGACCTGAGCGTTGTTTCGACCGATCACTGCCCATTCTGCTTCAAGGATCAAAAGGAGCTCGGCGTCGACGACTTCCGAGCCATTCCGAACGGCATCGGTGGAGTCGAACATCGCATGGACTTGATCTATCAGGGTGTGGTCACCGGCGAAATCACGTTGCCTCGTTGGGTTGAACTGTGTTCGACAACCCCGGCCCGTATGTTCGGCATGTATCCCCAGAAGGGCACGATCCAGCCGGGCGCGGACGCCGACATTGTCTTGTACGACCCAAACGCGAGTTGGTCGATCAGCGTCGACAACCACCACATGAACATGGATTACTCGGCCTACGAAGGTTTCGAGGTGCAGGGCAAGGTCGACACGGTGATGTCGAGGGGCAAGGTCATCGTCGCAAACGACGAGTTCCATGGCGCAGCCGGTGAAGGCAAATACATCAAGCGTGGCCTCACCCAGTACCTCATGTAGGCCCCACCCGCCAGAACCGAAACCGACAGACCAACTACTGACTACTACGAACTACCAGAAAGCGGAGCCACATGGACTTTGGTGTCGTTCTCCAAAATGACCCACCTGCATCACGCGTTGTCGAACTTGCGCGCCAGGCCGAAACGCTGGGCTTCAAATATGGATGGACGTTCGATTCGCACATCTTGTGGCAGGAGCCATACGTCATCTACCCGGCGATACTCGCGGCCACGAACCGGATGATCGTTGGTCCAATGGTGACCAACCCTGGCACGCGCAATTGGACGGTGACGGCGTCGATGTTTGCGACGTTGAACGACACCTACGGAGACCGGACGATCTGTGGCATTGGTCGAGGCGACTCAGCAATGCGGGTGCTCGGCCATAAGCCAGCAAAGTTGGCGACATTGAGCGAGTCAATGAAGGTGATCAAGGGCCTAGCTGAAGGGCGAGAAGTCACCTACAACGGTACAAAGCAGCAACTCCCGTGGGCCAAAGAGTCGAGCTTGCCGATCTTGATGGCGGCGTACGGCCCGAAGGCCTTGCACTTGTGTGGCTCGGAAACCGACGGCTTCATTTTGCAGCTGGCCGATCCACAAATTGCTGAGTGGACCATCAACGCGGTCAAGACAGCAGCGAGTGACGCAGGGCGCGACCCAGAGTCACTACACATTGTTGTTGCCGCACCCGCCTATGTCGGAGACAACATCGAACATCAACGTGATCAGTGCCGCTGGTTCGGTGGGATGGTCGGCAATCACGTCGCCGATCTAGTCGATCGGTACGGCGGCGATAGCGACATGGTCCCCCAGGCATTGACCGACTACATCAAGGGCCGTGAAGGCTACGACTATTCAGGTCACGGCAAGGCCGGCCACGACCACACCGATTTCGTTCCAGACGAGATCGTCGATCGCTTCTGTGTACTGGGCAATGAAGAGGCGCACATCGAACGGCTCGAAACGCTCAAGGCGCTCGGTGTCGACCAGTTTGCGATCTACCTGATGCACGACCAGAAAGACGAGACCCTGAACGCCTACGGACAACGGATTATCCCGCACATCTCATGAAGCAGACCTTGAAGCGAATCGGCGCGGTAGCGATCGCACTAGTCGGTTTCGCCGCGCTGTGGGAGCTCTACAAGGCCATTGGCGAGAGCACCGGCATCCCCCTTCCCGTCGCGACCGACGACCTGACGATGCCGCACAGCTTCGAGATTGTACGAACACTGTTCGAACCTGTGCAGCGAGGCGACTCGGAAAGCCTTGCGGTGTTCCTGCTCGGGGCTGCATGGTTCACCTTCCGCGAGGCCGCCGTCGGCTTTGCGCTAGGCGCCATCATCGGGCTCAGCCTCGCGGTGATCATGCTCCGCTGGAAGTTCCTCGACCGAGGTCTCGTGCCATGGATCAACATCAGCCAAACCGTGCCGTTGATCGCACTAGCACCGATCGTCGTCACCTGGGCACGAGGTCTCTCCTTCGTTTCCGACACCAACGCGGTGTCACTCATCGCGACTTACCTCACATTCTTTCCCGTTGCAGTCAACGGACTCGCTGGTTTGAAAGCACCCGACGAGCAATCGCTCGAGTTGATGAACTCCTATGCCTCGCCATGGACGTCGACGTTGTTCAAGCTCCGTTTTCCAGCCGCGCGCCCGTATCTCTTTCCGGCCTTCAAACTTGCCGCGACACTCAGTGTCGTCGGTGCGATCGTCGGCGAGATTTCGTCCGGTGTCGCTGGCGGACTGGGCCGCGTCATCCTCGACTTCGCCGGCCGCTACAGCACCGGGCCCGAACGTGTCTATGCCGCGGTGTTCGCTGCGGCGCTTCTCGGCCTGTTTGTGTTTGCTCTGACGCTGGCCGCCGAACGATTCGCACTACGAGGAGAGACAGTGGAGGTCGATCGTGTCTGAAACCCCAGCTGTCCAGATCACCGGACTGAGCAAAACATTTGGCGCCGGCACAGACGACGAGGTCCATGCACTCTCCGACATCGACCTGACGATCAATCCGGGCGAGTTCGTGTCACTTATCGGCCCATCGGGTTGTGGTAAGTCCACACTCCTCCGTCTGATTGGCGACCTCATCACACCAACTGCTGGTAGCGCCGAGGTGTTCGGAAAATCCGCGGCGCAAGCTCGCGTCGACCGCGACTATGGCATGGCTTTTCAGACCGCGGGCCTGTTTGCATGGCGCAAGGTCGGCGCCAACATCGAACTCCCGCTCGAGTTGATGGGCTGGTCAAAGGAAGATCGTAAGGCCCGCGCCGCAGAGATGCTGTCGCTGGTCAAGCTGCCCGAATTCGCAAACCACTACCCGCGTCAACTGTCGGGCGGCATGCAGCAGCGAATCGCGATTGCGCGGGCGCTCTCGTTCAAACCGAAGCTGCTGTTGATGGACGAACCGTTCGGGGCGCTCGATGAGATGACTCGTGAGCACATGCAGGCCGAGCTCATGTCGATCAAGGCCGAGCTCGACACGACGGTCATCTTCGTGACGCACTCGATCTCCGAGGCGGCTTTTCTTTCCGACCGCGTCGTGGTGCTTTCGCCTCGACCCGGAAAGATCCACAAGATCGTCGACGTGGAGCTCGGTGATCGAACCGCTTCGACTCGTGAGGACGCGGAGTTCTTCAAGAAGGCAACCGAAGTTCGTGAAGCGCTCCGGTCGGTCGAGGAGAACATTCGGTGAGCAGGTTAAAGGGCGCTGTCCCGGGTCTGGTCGTCGGCGTGGTGATCTTCGCGCTCTGGGAAGGCATCGTTGCTGGCTTTGGTATTCAGGAGTTCCTGTTGCCGCGACCGTCATCGATCTGGGCGGCATTGCTCGAAGGTTGGTCGCCGTCGGATTCGAACACGCTCGCAACAGCGACACTCCGTGAAGCTGGCTTCAGCACCGGAACAGTTGCTGTGGGAGGGCTAATCGTCGGTGTACTGGCCGGAGCCGCCTTGGCGCTGTTCACGACGCGGTTTCTTGTGTTGGGCGAAACCCTGACCCCCTTCGCCGTGGCGGTGAACGCCACTCCGATCGTGGCGCTAGCGCCGATCTTCAATGCCTGGTTTGGGATCACCTCGATCTGGAGCAACATCAGCGTTGTGGTCGCGGTGGTCTTCTTCCCCGTCTACATCAACACCGCAAAGGGACTGACCGAAGCCCATCCCGACCAGATCGAACTCATGCGATCACTAGGAGCATCGGATGCGACGACGCTGCGAACCGTGCGCATCCCAAATGCGCTGCCCTTCTTTCTCACCTCGCTGCGGATCGTGGCACCGCTCAGTGTCATCGCCGCGATCGTCGCCGAATACTTCGGTGGGCCGGTCGACCGGCTCGGCCCGGTCATTACCCAGAACGCCAGTTTCGCCCGCTACGACAATGCGTGGGCTGCCATCGTTGTAGCCAGTGTCATCGGCCTCGGCCTTTTTGCAATCGCTGTCGGGGCTGAGCGAGTACTGATGCCCTGGAAACAATCAGAGACCTCCCAGTAGACCCCTAACCACGAAGAAAACAGAACTGCACTACACAAAACAAGAGAGGGAAACACAATGAAGACACGACTATCGAAATCCAGGCTCCTCGCCATACTGATGGTGCTGGGGCTTATTGCGGCGGCATGCGGCAGTAGCTCGGACACGGCCTCAGATGGCGGCGGCGACGAAGGGGGTGGAGGTGGCGACGCTGCTGAATGCGAGACCGTCGATGACGTCACCTTGCAGCTGCAATGGTTTGCTCAGGCACAGTTCGCCGGATATTACGCAGCTCTCGATCAGGGCATATACGAGAGCCGTTGTCTCAACGTGACCATCCTCGAAGGTGGCGTCGACATCGTGCCCCAGCAGGTGCTGGCCTCGGGCGGCGCTGACTACGCGATCTCATGGGTACCTCGTGTGCTCGCCTCGATCGAAGAGGGCATCGACGTCGTGAACGTGGCGCAGGTCTTCCAACGTTCAGGCACGCTCCAGGTTTCCTTCGCCGACTCTGGCATCACGTCCCCTGAGGACTTTGCTGGAGCGAACATCGGCAGCTGGGGCTTCGGCAACGAGTTCGAGCTTCTGGCCGGTTCTCGTTCTGCAGGTCTCGAGCCCGGAGAAGACTTCGAGATTGTGCAGCAGAACTTCGACATGTTGGCGTTGATCAACGGTGAGATCGATGCTGCTCAGGCAATGATCTACAACGAGTACGCCCAGGTGCTCGAGACCGTCAACCCAGAGACTGGCGAGCTGTTCACCGCAGACGACCTGACGATCATCGACTGGAACGATGTTGGTACCGCAATGCTCCAGGACGCCATCTGGGCCAGCGGCGAACGTCTCTCCGACGGTGCATACCAAGATCAGACAACCCGGTTCATCGCAGCCTCGCTCGAAGGTTGGGCATGGTGTCGTGACAACGGCGACGCTTGTGTGGACACGGTGCTGAACAATGGAACCACCCTCGGCGAATCGCATCAGGCATGGCAGCTCAACGAGGTCAACGCACTCATCTGGCCATCACCTGGTGGCGCAGGCGTAATGGATGCTGACCTCTGGCAGCAGACGGTCGACGTCTCCGTTGCTGAGGGAGTCCTCACCGGAGAACCCGCAGACGGCGTGTTCACGACCGAGTTCTCAGAAGCAGCACTCGACCTGCTCGACGGCGTCGACACGGTCGGCGATGGCTTTGAGCGGATCGAAGTCACGCTGAACGAGGGCGGCGAGTAACACCGAAATGTAGGCCGGCCTGCCCCTCCACGGAATGTGGCGGGGCAGGCCGGAGTTTCCCCTTCCATGGCAGCGAATAGCGATCTCCCAAACGGCCTCGTCGAAACCCTCGGTTCCGGTACTACTACCGCCGAAGCGGTGGAGCGATTAACCGCAGCGCTGGACGCCCACGAGAAGCTGGGCCTGGTCGCGGTCGTCGACCACACCGCTGGTGCTGAACGTGTCGGACTTGAGCTCACCCCAACCGTCGAGATCTTTATGGGAAACCCGGCGTCGGGCACCCCACTGATGTACGTCAATCCAACGGTCGCGATCGATCTGCCCAACAAGATCCTGATCATCGAGACCGATGATGGCGTCCGGGTTCTACACAACGATCCGGCCTATGTCGCCGAGCGGCACGGCATTCCGCTCGACACTCCCCAGTTGGCACCGAGCGCACAAGCGTTGCAGGCCATGGCCAACATCGCGGCTGGTATCGCCTAAATCGAACGAGCGCCGCTAGGCCTCGTGAGCTTCACGCCATTACGGTGAAGACTGCTACTACGGCTCGCGTTCCTGCGTGTTCGCCTTGGAGCGAGTCGTAGATCGACACGCTCACGAGCTCCGGCGCGTTGATCAGTCCCCTGTTCGCAGCGTCTGCGAACCACGCATCGAAGCGATGTGCTTCGTAGAAGTGCTCGTTGATCCCGATGGTGCACAACGCAGTTGGGGTCGCGATTCGAATCACTTCGCCGAGCGCGCTCGGGCCGAGATGGCCGTGGGTAAAAGTTCCGGTGCTGATGATCCCGTGGTAGGTGTGGTCTTCGACGGGGACACGAGTAGTGAGATCCGCCTCGATCAAGTCTCGATACGCCGGTGTTCCGTGAACCGTGCGTTTGGTGGCAGCAATGCCCAGCATCTCGGGTGAGATATCGAAGCCGTCAACGTTCGTCACACCCAGGTCGCCGAGCGCAACGCCGACGACGCCGGTTCCACACCCAACATCGGCAATCGCTCCGCCCGCAGCACCTCCGGCATCGATGAACAAGTTAACGACGTTCTCGTGGTACACGTAGCCAGCTGCCGTGACGAAGTCCTCGTCATAGGTCGATGCCCAGCGCCGATAGAGGTTTCGGCTGTCGTCGGGGGTCTCCACCGAGAACGCAATATCGAGCAAGCTGTTTGGATCGCTCTCTTCGGGAACGTCGGCCATGCGTTACGTGTTAACACACGATCCGTTCATCAGCCGCGCTCGCCGGTCACTTCAAGAAGAACGGAACGATTGCGAACACAAAGCCGATGAGTCCCAAGGTGATCGCGGCCGTTGACAGGCGGCGCGCCGTCGGGGACTCTGCATCGCCGCGCGCGGTGGCGCCGAAAAGGATGCCGAGCACCGACCCGAGGCCGAAGATCCAAATCACCGAGAACACGATCCCTGCAATCGCTACACGACGTGCTGATCGCTCCCGTTGCTCAGCGTCGCGCTTGGGGCCGTCCTTGGTGAACGCTCCAAAGACAAAGTTGTTGTCGTCAAGAATTCCCACCCGTCGGTGATACCACAGGAAGGCATTCAGGTCTTCGTCCGGAATGGCTCAAGACGCGCCGGGCTTGTCGACTAGTCGGTTTCTCGACCTTGGTTCGGGGTCGATTGGTAGGGTCGGTCATGCTCGACTTTGAGATAGCGCCACCACGTTCTGATGAGAAGACGACGCTGACCACGATGCTCGACATGCAACGGTCGATCGTGTTGTGGAAGCTCAAGGGGTTGAGCCACGAAGACGCGGTTCGCCCACTGGTCGATTCGGGAACGTCGCTGTTGGGAAGCGTGAAGCACTTGGCATTCGTGGAGCGATGGTGGTTCGACGACTTCATGGCCAGCCTGTCGGTTGACTACCCGCACTCCGACGACGACCCAGACGCGGACTGGCGAATCGAACCTGGCGAGACCATCGAGTCGATCTCGAAGCTCTACGCGGATGCAGTAGCTGCTGCGAATGAGATCGTGGCGGCCGCAGACAATCTCGATGTTGTTGGTTCGATGGACGCTGGGCCCCAGCATCGTCGAGAGCGTTCTTTGCGCTGGGTCCTCGTCCACATGATCGAAGAGACGGCTCGCCATGTTGGACAGATGGACATCATGCGCGAGCTCATCGATGGTGGAGTCGGTTACTACCCGGAGTAGCGCACCTATTCCGCTGCCACGTTGAACTGCCCTCCGGGCTGGTTCGTTCCGTTGATGGCGACTTCGATCGTGTGCGTTCCGGGATAGTGCTTCCGGGTGGTGTGCTGCGCGAGCGAAATGGTCTTTCGGATCTGACGTGAATCCCCCGCATCAAGATCGAGCTCACCACCCTTGAACACCTTGGGACTCGTCGAGCCGCTCGACTTCACGAAGTGCACGACGATGTCGACAAGCGCCCCTGCGGGCTGATCGCTCGGGTTCTCGATCGTCACCACGACCTTGACCTTGCCACCGATCGAAACCTCAGACGGATCTATCTGCACGTCACCGACCCGCGCTGGCGAACGCGAGCTATATCCCGACACATCGAGCCCTGCGGGGTCACCTGCTTTGATCAGCGTCCGCAAGGCGTGACGCACGAGCCGTCTCCGGTTCTTGTCGCCATCGGCCCACCACTGCTTTGCGATTTCGTTCACCACATCGGGGTGATCTTTCGCGATGTCGTTGAGGTTATTCGCAACCGAGCGACGCACGTACTCCACCGGATCGTCCTTTAGACGTTCGAGAAGTTGAAGCACGGGTGTCGGGTCTTCTTGGAAGGTCTTCAGTCGAAACGACCACGGCAGACGCGGCCGCGTCCCTTCCGATACCAACCGGCGAACGTGCACGTTGTCGTCATCCACCCACCTGGCGAGATAGGCGAGTGTCGCTTTGGTGTTGTCGCGAAGCGGGGTTCGAATACTGAATTCTGAAGTCGCCCGTTTGGTGATCTCGTAGTTCGCCTCCATCACCTTCTCGAAATGCCCCTCAACGTGATCGGCAAGGAAGTATCCGTGCGGCAGATAGAAGAAACCCGCCATGACGTTGCCGTCGATCTCGGGATCTCCGGTTGGTGCCGCGTCGTCTGGATCACAGTTCTCTAGTGGAGGGCCCAGTGACGCAATAACAATGTCGATCGCCTCACCGCGATCGTCTGGCAGATAGGCCGCCATTGCGTTGGAGATCTGCTTGCAGCGCGGCGTGAGTTCAAGAGCCTCGAAGCCTTCGAGCGCCATCTTGGTAAACCCGTCGGAGTCAAAGTTTGGATCGACCGACTTCAGATTGCGGGCAGCGCGATGCACCATCTCGGGCCCAAACTTGTCCTTCAAAAGCTCTGCCATGAACGCATTCTGACACGGTGACCGAACCCTGACCGCTCGACTGGCTACCGTGAGCTTGTGACAAGCGAATCATCTCTACCCGCGAGTGCCCGCGTAGCCAACCTTTCGTGGAGTGAGGTCGACGCGCAGGCGCGGCGGGCTTGCGTTGACCTGTGGCATTTGGTGTGGCCTGATGACGACCCGGCAGGTCCAGCAGCACGACTTGCCCGCACCGATCCAATCTACGCGGCCCTGGACGCAATGCAGCTGCACCTTGCTTACGACGGCACATCGCTGCGCGCAGTGGCACGCACCTTCTTGCACGCCGTCACTCTCGACGGAAATCCCGTTGAGATCGTGGCACTTGCGAGCATGTGCAGCGACCCCAACCATCGAGGCCAAGGCTGGGGAGACGCCGTCGTGAACGCAGCCTTCGAACGGGTGGACAGCGAGGGAAGGCCCGCCTTCTTTCAATCCCCTGTGCCCAAGTACTACGAACGATTCGGAGCACGAACGGTGCAGAACAAGATCTTCACCTCGATCGATGGTGCCGATGCCTTCAGCGACCCGTGGGCCATGATCTATCCGGGGGACTCATCCTGGGAAGACACCGCACGCATCGACCTGTGTGCTCCAGGCTGGTAGTCGCTGGTTTCGTTTCTCCGCGAGCGACAAGTTACGGCGCGCAGACCCAGCGCTTCCGGTGGGCGGGGGAGGTTTCGGATATGCGTCCGGGAGAATCTGAACCATTCGGTGACCTTCAGGGCATTTCACATAGCCGATGATGCCGCTGCTCGTGGCATGGCGTGATTCGACAACCGAATCGGACAGAAGGTACGTCGTGTCGCATTGCTGGCAATTGATGATGAACATCGTTGCATCATCACTCGATCTGTGAATAAGTAAAAGCGATGATTTCTTCTTGATTTTCATTAGCAATACTGAATCGTCATGCGTAGTCTCGCCATATGGACATCTCGATCCAGCAGCTCCGGATGCTTCGCGAATTCTCTCGCCAAAGCACGATCGCCAGGGCCGCCGACGTGCTCGGCTACACCGCGTCCGCTGTTTCTCAACAGCTGTCCACCGCAGAGAAAACCACCGGCGTGGCGTTGCTCGAACGAGTTGGTCGAAACGTGATGCTGACAGATGCTGGACGCGAGCTCGTCAGCCACGCAGAGCTGATCCTCAACAGTCTCGACGAGGCCGAAGCGGCCATCGAACGCCTCCAAGGAGAAGTATCTGGCGAGTTGCGAGTGTTCTTCTTCGAGTCGGTGGGCTCGACGATGCTCGAGCCCGTCATGACCCGCCTTCGCACATCTCACCCCGACCTTAAGCTCCGCACCGCCTTCGTCGACACCGACCCGAGCGAACTCGTGCGCCGCGGTGAGCTCGACATTGCGTTCGCCGTCGAACGCGAGGCTGGCTCACCAGAACGCGCCGACCTCGACCGCATGCTCGTGTGTCGAGATTGGCTTCGCCTCGCCGTCCCCGCCGGAAGCTTGGACACCACCGGACCCGTGAACCTCGAGGTCGCCACCGACTTCGAGTTTGTCGCTCCCCCGCCCAACGATGCGTGCAGCTTTGCGGTTAATCGAGCGTTCGCAACGATGCCGACGTCTCCCCTCATCGCCCATCGCATCGCCGACTTCCCGACCGTGCTCAGGATGGTTGCCGCGGGCGCTGGCGCAGCATTGGTCCCCGACCTCGGTCTTGTACGAGTCCCAGACGGTGTCGACCTCATGGAGCTAGAACAACCTCAACACCGGGTCATCGAGCTGCTGTCACGATCGTCGTCTGCAGAACGACCAGCGATCGCCGCGTTTAAGACCGCTGTTGCCGAGGTTGCCGAGGAACTCGGCTTAGATCGACGCCAACCAAACACCTAGACACATTGGCGCTACCACCGTGTGGCGATACGCGCAGAGGTCCCGCATTCACCCCTGACGTGGGAGGTGAATGCGGGACCTCTTTGTTCTGCGCGCTTTGGCTAATGCACGGAGCTAGGACACAACAACCTGCTCACGGCGACGCCACAACAGAATCCCGGCTCCGAGCGAAACCAGCAGCATTGCCAGAGTCACGAACCGGACTATCGACGAACCGGTAAAGGCCAGAGCCGCGGGTGGAGCTGCCGCCGTGAGAACCTCACCCAGGACAAACGCTTCGATCAGGTCGTCGGCTCCGAGGGCGAGCGCGTCGCCGCTCGGACTCTGAAGAACGACACCGTCGTCGTCCATCAGGACAACGTTGGACAGGGTTGCCTCCACCTGCATGTCACCCGAAGCAGACAGCGTCGCCGACAGTTCTTGGCTGAACGTCGTACCCGGAGCCATCATCTCGTCGATAACGATCAGCACACTCCCATCGGATTCGACAGGGATGCTTGCAGGATCGAAGGCACCGCGGTCGGGAATCAACAGGGTCAAGTCCGCAGTAACCGGTGTGTTGCCAAGATTCGTGACATCCAGACGGATATCGACCGTGTCGCCAACACTCATTGGGTCGGTGGTCAGTGGCGTCATCTCCAAATCGAGTTCAACAATCGGGAACCAGAAACCAAAGTCGACCGTGAGGTTCGCGTTCGCGTCCATTGCCAGATCGTTGACAAGGCCGGGTTCAGCTGTTGGCTCACCGCCGAGCAACGACACCGCTCCCGACAGAACGTATCCGTCCGGACAACCACACGATGTTCCGTTGTCGTCTTGGTCAAAGTCGGTGTTCGGATCGGTGACAGTCGTTGTGCTCGACACCCCATTTTCCAACGCTGCGCCAGCGGCAAAGTTGCTAGGTGCGATACCAACGACGTACTCACCAACCGGCAACCCACTGAAGAGGTAGTCACCGTCAACTCCGGTCACGGCTTTGCTGAGCGAATCGCTCTCGTCGAGCACGCCGTTTCCATCGAGATCGTCTGCCAGGCCATCACCATCGGCATCGACGAACAGGTGAACCTCAACACCAGCGATTGGCGTTTCTCCGTCACCGAGCACACCATCGTTGTTGCTGTCTTCCCAAACCTGGTTACCCAAGCTGAAGAGAGGAGCCTCAACGACTGCGATGTCGTGATCGTCTTCATCGTCTTGCGAGTTATCGATGACGTTGTCTACAAGGACATCGTCATTTATCAAATCGGGAATCGAATCAAAGTCGGCAACCGTCGAACCATCGGGGTTGACCACAACGGTCGCCCCGTCAGTCGCTGTTGCTGCTGCAATCTCGGACGTGTTGGAAAGGTCAGACAGGTCCGCACCGTCAGCCACCGTCAGCACTACCGGGATCACAATCGAAGCACCAGGTGCAAGCTCAGCCGCCAGAGCCACTACCCCGTCGCTGCCGCTGGCAGCCCAGGTGTACTGCTCTGTTGCTGGATTCTGATCAACATCAAAGGGAGCCCACATTTCAAGGTTGACGTAATCGACCACCTCGATGTTGGAAGCAGCCACGGCGCCTTGGTTAAAGACTTCGATCTGGAACGTCACGTCTTGGCCTGGCTGCACCGGAAGTGCCGTATCGAGGGAGAGCACCTCACGGAGAGCCAGGTCCAAGATCGCAACCTCGAGGAGATCATGGTCATCCTCGGCTACAGGATCAGCGTTCGCCGTGTCAGGGGTCGAGTCGATATCACTAGGAGACCCATTGGCGTCGTCGAGGTCGTCGTCAAAGGACGCGATCTCGACAACATTCACGAGCGAACCGGCCTGCGTGGCGTAGTCATCTCGAATGGCCAGTGTCACCGGAACCGTGAGCGTTTGACCAAGTCCAAGCGCGCCTTCGATAGACACAACAGGCAAACCTGCATCTTCTGACCACACGAATGGAAGCGTGACGTCTCCGCTGGTCACCCCATCGGGGTTCGCAGAGACATCGAATGCCTGCCATACGTCTTCGTCGACATAATCCACTATCGAGATTCGCTCGATAGCGCTTCCCTGGTTGGTCACAACAATTTCGAATTCGACGTCGGAGCCCGGAGCGAGTGGGTACTCACCTGCAGGGGTTGCGAATTCGAGCTCAACAGCTTGATCGAAGCCGAGAACAACTTGTTCTTGGTCGTGGTCGTCGTCATCGAGTGGCGTCGCGACGGGCGCCCCGGCAGACGTGCGGTCATAGTCGATGTCATCGTGGGAGTTCACTTCTACGGCATCTCCCTCTGAGCTGACGATCTCGACGACGTCATTGCCGACAATTCCGTCGACAGTCGAGTCGATATCGGCGACCGGATTGCCGTCGAGGTCGAACGCCGCGGAGATTTCCGCGTTGCTCATGTACACGCCGACCGCAGGGTCAACAATCGTGAGCACGAGAGCGATATCGACGGTCTCCCCTGGCAGGAGAGGGTCGGTCAGCTCGAACACCTCGCCGCTTCGCGTCAACCCAGCGATGGCCGAGTTCGCTTCATCGGTTTGGATTGTGTCGAGCTCGGCGCCCGCTGGGATGTGTTGAGTTACCTCAACATTGTTGACCGGGTGGTTACCCTGGTTTTTGACCGTGACAACGAAGCTCGCTTCGAGGACTTCAGCGGTTGGGTCAACCACGTAGTCCTGACCCGCTGCGAGGTCATTGATCAAAGAGATGTCGTAGACCGGGAGACCTGCCACATCATGATCGTCCTCGTCACCAGCATCGTTGGTGATGACATCGTCGCCAGGCTCGCCATACCCTGTGGGCTGCGAGTCGTTGCTTTGGTCCGCATCAGCGGCCGAATCCTTGTCGAAAAGAAGTACACCCGAACCTGCGGCGGTCGAATCACCGTTGGCGGAGGTCGCATCGTCGTCGAACATCGAAATCTCAGCCCAGCCTTCGAGGTCGGAGCCATCCCATTCCGGTGAGACAGCGAGCGTGATCGGAACGATGAGCGTCTCGCCTGTTGCGAACTTCTGACCCTCGGTCACTGGGGTCAGCAACACCGACGGGGTCAGAGTTCCGGCCCCAGACCATTCGAAACCGAACTCGTTAGCTGCGGTTCCTCCAGCAATTCCCGCCGCATTTGTTTCGCCGTCAACTGTAAGGGCGTTGAACAGGGTGGCATCTATGTAGTCAGTGACCTCGATGCGCTCTACTGGTTCACCCTGGTTGGTGATCGTAAGATCGAATGTGACCGTGCCATCTGGAACGAGCATCTCTGAGGTTGAGTTGATCGTCTTGATCAGCGCAAGGTCGTAGTCGAAGCCGATCGCAGCCACGTCATGGTCATCTTCATCAGGGTCGTTCGAGCCCGTGTCAATTGCGAGTGCAGCCACATCGGTAATGTCGACCAAATTGTCCGCACCTGCGCCAGTGATTACGTCATCAGGAGTCGAGTCCGTGTCGTCACCACTATCCGAAGAGATCTCTGAAGTGTTAATGACACCGGTTGCTGCTGCATCGATCAATCGGACCTGAAGGGTCAGGTCGAGGGTCTCCCCGGTAGCCAAGCTCGAAGCCTCAGGAATGTCCCATTCGACGATGCCAGGAGCGGTCTCGCTTCCGCCGTCTGAGGCAGATACAAATTCGGTCGCTTCATCGAGTTCGCTCGTCACCGTAAAGGACTCCGAGTCGAGTTCGCCTTGGTTTGCAACCGTGATCGTGAAGTCGACCAAGCGACCCGTCGAGTCGAGTGACGTACCCGCTACCACCTCAGCAAGTGCGAGGTCGTAGGTGGGTTCGCCGAGGTATCCCGATGGATCGGTGTCGGTCACTGGAATCTCTTCTCCCGCTGCGTCAAGCACGGCGGTCAACGTTCCAGCTACTGGATCAGCTTCGGCCGCAACGGCGGTGACCGTCGCAAGGTTGGCGTAGTCGCCGACACCAGCAACGCCGGTCGTAGCGGAACAAGGAACTGTTTCGCCTGCCGCCAATTCTCCAACACCGGTTGAGGGATCGGAGCTTGCGTCATAGTCACAAGTGAGATCAGCCGCTCCGGGTTCGGTGGATGCCTGTGTCGTCTCGTCGGTGACTTCAACGTCGACAACTGGAATTTCACCGTTCGTCACGTCGAAAACCCATTCGATTGGATCGCCGATTGCAACGGGGTTTTCCGATGGGGCTGTATCGGCCTGCACACCGTTGGTGGTTGCCTCGATGGCGATCGATGGGGTTACGCCGACATGATGCGTTGGGTCGTCAACAGACACGGGGCCTGTCGATACTCCAAGGTCGTCGACGCCGTCGCCGGTAGCAGTTCCGACCGTGCTGTATTGACCATCGGTCACCGTTCCATCGAGTGAACACGTCATCGATTCGCCTGCGGCGAGAGTCGTCTCAGGGCAATCGACAACGCCTTCGTTGTCATCGGTGACGACAATGTTCTCAACAGAGCCAATCGAGACTGCGGTTACTTCATACTCCCATGTGACTTCCTGGCCAGCTACAAGGATTTCACCCGGCGCCTCGTCAGAATCGACGCCATTTGTAAGCGTTTCGATTTCGAGGGTTGGAGTTGGAGGTGAGCTGAACGCCATCAGTCCGGTACCACCAAGTCCAGGCGTGCAGCCGAGTCCAAGGTTCTTCGGGTTGTTCGGCTGTTCGAGGCTCGGGAACGCTGTGATCAGTTCTTCGAGGGTGAAGTCTGGTGCTGCTGCATCTACGAGAGAAACTGCAATCCACTTGAATGTCACCTGCGAGTCAGCGTTTGCAGCGCCGACAATGGAAGCCCATTCGGCGTAGGTGTAGGTAGCTGAGCCAACGGTTACCGGCGCTGGGTAGATGCCGTTGAGTGCTGGGTTACCAGCGCTCACGGACCAGTCGAGACCTGTTACTCCTGGTGCCGCGATGGTCGAATCAGCTGATGTTGCACCAGCGTTAGCGCCACTGTTGGTCATGTCGCCACCAACTTCAGCGAACCAAATGCCGCCGCCGCCACCAGTAGCGCCAGCCGAACCGGTGTGGCGAGAGTAGGAGGCTGACCCGGTGTCTTCCACAGCGTCGCCGCCGATACCGCCAACAGCGCTTACGTTGAGAGAGGAAACGGTTGGAGCCAAAATCGCAATCTGGCCACCCGCTCCGCCGCCCGAACCACTCGAACCGAGCTGCGCCCCGTCGCGGAAGTTGGGTGGAGTAGCGCCGTCGCCACCATTGCTGATGACCGAGCCGCCTGCTCCAACAACAGAGTCGAAGTCGAGAACGACGATGCCGCCGCCGCGACCGCCGTTTTGTGGAGAAGAGCCATCACCAATGAAGCTGGCGCCGCCTGCACCGCCCATCATGAGGCGAGGGTCATCGTGGTTGAGGAAGTGCGCAGCGTCGGGAATTTCCGCTGCCAGCGGGCTATTTCCGGCAATGCCGTTCTCTTCTGGGCTAACGCTTTCTGCGCCGGTGTTTGTACCGCCGACACCACCTGCTCCGCCGCCGGTGTACGAACCGCCGCCACCACCACCAGCCGCATATGCCGCACTACTTCGCGCACTACAGCCTGCGCCACCGCCGCCGTAGGACCCGCCACCGCCACCGCCTGCGCCGGTGGACCAGAAGCCGGTATAGAACGAACTTTGGTCGAGTGAACCGCCGTTGCCAATGCAACCGGCGTCGCCACCGTCAGGGGCCACTCCGTGCTCTTGAATCGGTGCGCCACCAGTGTCGCTGCTTTCGGCGGATCCCTCGCCGTGCTCACCGCCTTGCCCACCTGTCGTGGAAGTTCCGCCGCCACCGGGTGAACCGTCGAAAGTGCTATCGGTCGCGAAGTCGGTGTTGCCAATGTGACCAGACGCACCACCGCCACCACCGATGACGCCGCCACCACCGCCGCCAGCGCTCCACATCGAGCTATCGGCTTGTGGTTGACCGCTGCCGCCGTCGCACCCTGCTCCAACACTGTCGAAGGAGGAGAAGCCAGCTTCGCTGGCGTCGATGTCAGCTTCGAGGTTGAGCGTTGATCCGCCGAGGAAGATTACGCCGCCCGTACCCGTTGCACCGTCCCAGCTCTGGGCGGGAGAAAGCTCGCTCGTTACATCGATCTCTTGATCGCAACCGCCGGGAAGCACAACGTACTGGACCGCTTCGCTGTTCGAGTACGTTCGCGTCGGTGCCGCCGTCGCTGGGTCGAGAATTTCAAAGGTGCCAAGGCCGTCGGCGACCGTACCCGTCATCTGAATGAGGAGTGCACAGTCACCGGAGTCGAGTGCACTTGTCGGGCTGGGCACACCTCCAGAAACGGTTGCGCTCACATAGCTGTTTGCGGGGGCCTCAAGAGCGCTGAGCACTCCAGGCAACACAGCCATTTGTGCGCCCAGAAGTGCAAGGATTGCTGCCAGGCACACAGGCACTCGGGAACGTTTCTTCTGACTTCGATGCATCAAATATCTACCTTGATCGAGGTGTTCGAAGCTGAAAATTGCGACCCGCGAACACCGGCCTAGGCAAGAAAGATCGACTAGTTGCATGTTTTCTTGAGGAATTTCTATCTTTCGTCTACAAGAGGCCGTCTGACCTATCTGTGTAGGTCGAACAGACAGGTAGGCTCGCCAAAATGCAGTCCTTCTTACCCACCCGGGTTCGACATCTCCCGCTCGCGGTGGTCGCCGGAGCAATTCTTGTGGCCTGCGGATCATCGACGACTTCCTCCGCCGAAAACACCATGATCGTCCAATACTCCAATAGCGGAGAACCGGTCAGCGGCGCCTTGGTGTCACCACTCATCGCCAACGCTGTAGGCAACGACCCTCCACTGTTTTTTGCGCCCGATCCCAACAATGAATCGACAACGACTCTTGCTGACGGCTCGTTCCAACTCGACTATCGAGTGCCACCAGTACGCGCCGGCGTAGAGATAACGATCGACGTGTCCGGCCCAGGTGGTACCGCTGTTGGACACTTCGATTTTCGCACCGAAATAGATCTCGAAAACAGGCAAGGAATCGTCAGCATTCCAGAGCCAACTCGGTGCACGACTGACGTGGATTGCGGCGAAGAGTTATTGCCCGATCTCACCCCAATCGTGCGTCTTTCCGACCTTGGTCCTGCTGCCTCTGAACGCCTTGTGGTTCCAGACGAAGCGCCGCGAAGTGCGGACATTTTCCCGAATGGAACCTGGTTCATTGACGACGCATCCGATCGTCGTCTGCTGCGTTTTCCAACGGTCGCCGCCAACATTGGCCAAGGACCGCTCGATGTCATCGCCGAAGGCATCGACAACGATGGCGTCACCACAACGTTTCAGAGAATCTGGACCGATACCTGGCACTTCGAAGACGTCGAGTCGGGCGAGTTCGTTTTCCACCCGACGCACGACCACATTCACTTCGACGCCTTCGAACAGTATCGACTCATCGACGAATCCGGGAATGTGGTTGCTATGGCTGAGAAGGTCTCCTTCTGCCTCCGCGATTCGATCTTGATCGCTGAAGAGACCCCGCAGGCGACCGGGGTTGTATTTACCGCCGATGAGGATTGCGGCGGCAACCAGCAGATCATCAATCCCGGCTTCGGCGATCACTACCATTCGCTGCTCGATGACCAGTGGATCGATATCTCAGACGTCGACGCTGGCGACTACACCGTCGAAGTTGTCGTCGACCCGTTCAACGTCATCGTCGAAGCCGACGAAACAAACAACACCGCGAGCTTCGACGTCGTCATCGACTAGCCCTCATTCGGTGGATGTCTGCGCCTTACACGCGAGCCTGAAGCGAGGCGACAAATGCATCGACCTGCGAAGGGTCGTACCCACGCCTTGCGACATCAAAGCCTCCCGGTGCGACGTCCCGAGCGGTCAGCGGGTCCGCGGGCGTGCCCGAGTGAAACTCGAGTCGCCAGCTCGTTCCGTCATGAGACCAGACCGATGCCCGGTTGGTGGTACGAGCACCCTGGTTGGAGGTGTAGGTCACCAGCACGACCGTCTCACTAATAGCTCGAGCCGCAAAGTCAGCGAGCGGAAGATCTACGTCGATCACCGGCGGGACCTCTCGCGGAATCGTTTGACGGTCATACACGCGACCCGATTTGCCATGCTCAGAGAAGTTGGGCGCGAGAATCATGTCGAACCATTGTGGATCGCCACGCGTCTCCGAAGTCCACAGCGCCTCTTCAAGAGCTCGAAAGCCAGCGGTCAACTCGTCTTCGACATCCATCCATCCATCTTCGCGCCGATCGCAGCCCATCACCCTTCGATCTCGACAACAAAGGTCATCACCTAGGCAACTCGCGCCAAAGCCCCACCAACTGAATTGGTGGGGCCTGGTCGTACGTTGAGCGCTATGCGCCCTTGTAGTTAAGGATGGTTTCGAGACGGTGCTCGACCTTTACGAGATCGGCCTGGTTGTCCATCACTTCGCCAATGTCCTTGTAGGCATCAGGGTGCTCATCGAGCAGTCCTCGGGTGTCGTCGTTCCAGGCAATACCGTCCATCCGCTCAGCCAACGACTCTTCGCTGAGCTGCTTGCGTGCCGCTGTTCGCGACAACTTGCGGCCGGCACCGTGTGATGCCGAACGGTACGAATCTGGGTTTCCAAGACCGGACACGATGAACGAACCTGTCGCCATCGAGCCCGGGATGACTCCCCAGTTACCTTCCGAAGCGTCGATCGCTCCCTTACGGGTGACCCACATTTCGACACCGTGGTGATGCTCGCAGCTCGCATAGTTGTGATGGCACTGGATCCGCTTGCCGGCCGCGACATTCTGACCGTTCCGGCCAGCAACCGACATCTGCTTCTCGTCACCAGCGCGGGTACCAGCCATCTGGTCTCCGATCACTCGAAAGACGTTGTTCATCATTTCGCTACGGTTTTCGAGCGCGTATTCCTGCGCCCAAAGCATGCCCGAAATGTAGGAATCGAACTCGGGAGTTCCCTGCACCACGTGAGCCAAATCCGGATCTTCAATCGGGTGTTCGAGCGCACGCTTCAGCGACTTCTTGGCGCGTCCAATGTGCTCTTGTGCGAACAGGTTGCCCGGTCCGCGAGAACCCGAATGCAGCACGACCCAAACGTGATCGTTCTCGTCGACGGTTAGCTCGATGAAGTGGTTTCCACCACCGAGCGTTCCGAACTGCGATGCGATCTTCTTTGGGTTGAACTTGTCCGACTTCACCTCGGGTGCTTCCCGGACGAGCCGGTCGAGCACCTTGCTATTCGCATGCTTTGCATGGGATCCGGCGTTGCGGTTGCCGGCCTTGGGCTGGCCCGAAGGCACCGCCTTTGCGATACCCGCGTGGATCTTGCCCAGGTGCTCGTCGACCTGATCACGGGTGAACACGGTCTTCTGTGCGACCATGCCGCAGCCGATGTCGACGCCCACCGCAGCGGGGATGATCGAGCCTTCGGTCGCTACGACCGAACCAACCGTCGCACCCATTCCAAGGTGCGCGTCAGCCATCAGAGCGAGCGGCTTATGCACGAAGGACAGGTTCGCTGTCCGATGCGCCTGGGCCATCGTCTGTGCGTCGAGATCGGTCGCCCACGAGAGGACATCGCCAGTTCGAGTTGCTTGAGTTTGTGGTGTTTCTGTCATGATCGCACCTCCATGGTGCTGGGGTTTCCCCGTTGTTTACCGTGTGTTCGTTTCGGTGTTGTGTGTATCGGTAGGCCGATCGTGCAGACTGAGAATATGTCTGATGATCGGCCGACCGTTCTGTTCATGTGTGTCCACAACGCGGGCCGTTCGCAGATGGCAGCGGGTTGGCTCCGCCATCTCGCTGGCGACTCGGTTGTGGTGTTTTCGGGTGGTTCGAATCCTGCGACGGAAACGAACGCTGCCGCAGTCGAGGCAATGGCTGAAGTCGGAATCGACATCTCCACGTATCAACCGCAGCTCTGGACTGATGACATCGTCCGTCAGTGCGATGTCGTAATTTCGATGGGTTGTGGCGATGTGTGCCCCCACTACCCGGGGACCCGTCATGAGGATTGGCCCCTTACCGATCCGGCTGGACAGGGTCTCGACCTCGTCCGCGGTGTGCGAGACGAGATCAAGACCCGAGTCGCGGACCTTCTTGAATCGCTCCAAGTCGACCCTTTGGAGGGTTAACCATCCAGGCCGAGTAACGGGAGGCACGGTTCGAGGCCGGCAATCGTGATGTCATCGGCCCAGAGGTTCGCCTCCCAGTCGGCTTGCTCATAGCGATACCGGATCACCCTATCTACCTCCCCGTCACCACGAATCGCGAGCGTCTCGCCGTCGGGTTGGTAGCCAAGCTTCTCGGTGACACAGCGCGATGCAGCGCTGCTTTCGAACGCCTCGGTTTGGGCTATCACCGCACCGAGGCCCTCGAAGAGGAAGTGCAGGATCGCTCGCCGTGCAACGGTTCCGAAGCCCTGGCCTTGGAACTTACGATTCAGCCACGAGCCGGTTTTCGCGACTCGAGTCTGGTGGAAGTTCTCGGCGAAGGCGTCCTGTACACCAGCAACTTCGTCGTCGATCACGACGGCGAACGGCAATTGCCATTTGTCCGGCGAGACCGTCGCGCGGCTCCGCCACTGGAACTGCAGGATCGACCTGGCCCGTACTTCGGGCTTGTCGATGCTCCACGAACCCATGAACGGAGAAGCTCCGGGTGAGTGAATGTCGTCGGCGCATTCCACGAGCTCGGCGATGATCTCATCAGTCGGATACGCGAGGCGTACCGGCGGTGCGGTGATCGTCAGTCCGAAGAACGGCCAGAGGTCGTTAATGGTTGGTGTGGTCATATCGATGTCACTTCCTTTCTTCTTCGTTGGGTTGTGGGGTGGTCCCAGCCCGGGGCATTTGCCCCGGGCGGGGGTAGTGGGTGGCTAGAACGGCCAGTCGGCGTTTCGGCCTGCCTCGAGCGTTTGCATGAGGCTGAACGTCGCGTCGCTGAAGCCGGCGAGTGCGTACCGGCCACGTTGTCCAACCGGAGTCGACCGAGGTCGGTATCCGGCGAGATCTACGGTGTAGATCACGGGAACGTGGCTGATATCGACCGCACCGGCATCTGCCATCTGGTCGTCGGTGAACATGACCACTCGATCGTGTCGAGTGGGGTTGAAGTGGTCTCGGATTGCGGTGTGTCCGTAGGTTGCGTGACCAACCGAACCAATCAGCGTGGATACGTGATCAACTCGTCCAAGGGTCGACATTCCCTTTCGGAAACGTACGGCCTTGTTGAATTGACCGAAGATCACAGTGTCGGTCCGGGTCGATCGTGCGGCGGTCACCGCAGCCATGACGGCAGCAACCTCAACTCGACGCATCCTGGACTTTGCCGACACGGGTGCCTGCATCGATCCGGATGTGTCGATGACAACCAGGGTGCGATCCAACGAGGGAACGTTCTGTGTTGTCAGTTCGAGGGTGGTGCCGAGCGCGGCCTTCCAGTTGTCCGATGGGGCGAACTTGTACGCCGCCCATACCTGGTACGGGAACAGGCGTGCCTTCGCCACTTCGTCAGCATCGGTGATCTTGGCCAGAACCGTGCTCACCGAACGACGACTAATGCCTTGCTCATCGAAGTTTCGAAGGTTCCGGATCAGAGCCATGACACCCATGCTCGGGATGACCGCGTCCCACGCTTCTGCGTCCATGCCACCGGGCAGCCAACCAGCCAATCGCTCCCACGACGTTCCGGCCTTAGCCAGAGTGTCGGTGCCGGTAGCTCGGAGCATTGCTCGTCGCTCGTCGGCTGGGATGTCTGCTTGGGCCGCGGATGCGGCAAGAACTGGAAGCACGTTCGGGTTGGCAACAGCATCGTTGTGGTGACGCTTATCGAGCAGCCACTTGAAGAGTTCGCTCTGCGCTGCATCGCGAGGCTTCGGGTGGGTGAGCTCGATGACGTCAGCCATTCGGATACCGCGGCCAAGGCCGTCGTACCGGAGTGCCGATCGCTCGTTGTACAGACGGGTCGCTGCGTCGGCGACGCCGCGCTTGATCGCCATCTTCATGGCGCGTCCGTAACGGCTGTGCCAGTAACCGACCATTTCAGCTGGCTCGTCGCCACGTTGAAGGACACTGTTGACCACGGCGCGGCCACCATCGCCGCCGGCAGCAACGTACTCGGCTGCCAGCATGATCGAGGCCGATCGGATCTTCAGTTCCTTACGTAGGTACGGAGCTAGACGCGCAACGAAGTCTGGGTTCGATGCGGTCACCCGATGTACGAGGTCTGCAAAACGCGCTTCTCGCGCTTCGGCAGTTTCGTAAAATGTCGGCTCGGTCGCCATGAAGGTAGCGGCCATCAGGAATAGCTCCGACTCGAGGTCGGGTGCGTAGCCCCGAGCTGCCTCGTGTGTGAGGGCGCGGCCTGGACCTGCCTTCACCGGAGCGACCGGTCGGATTCGGATGTACTTGTTGCTGAACTTGCTCATGATGTGCCCTCCTCTCAGGGCGTGCGCAATCTGCGCGGTGTTTTGCAATCGCGGAAGCGATTGGTGTGATCGCAATCGCGGAAGCGATTGGTGTGATC